>NZ_BAAGVR010000021.1:0-1325 GCF_054780775.1 Larkinella ripae | reverse complement strand
TGAATCGTGTCGTGTTTGATGGAGGGTAATCCTGTACCGAAAGGAACCCCCGGCATCATGCCCGTCCCATACCCCGCAGAGATCCGCGAACGCGCAGTCCGCCTCGCGCTCGAGGCCCGCAAGAACCCCGCGACTCGTGACGGCGCGATCACCCGGATCGCGAAGCAACTCGATCTCCTTCCCGAGACGCTCCGGAAGTGGGTGCGCAACGCGGAGATCGACGAGGGCCTCCGCCCCGGCACAACCACCGACGACGCGGCCCGTATCGCAGAGCTCGAGCGTGAGAACCGGGAACTGCGCCGCGCGAACCAGATCCTGAAGTCCGCCTCGGCTTTCTTCGCGGCGGAGCTCGACCGCCCCTCACGATGAGCGAGAAGACCGCGTACATCGACGCGCATCGCGCCGAGTTCGGGGTCGAGCCGATCTGCCGGGCTCTCGAAGACACACCCGCTCAGATCGCCCCATCCAGCTACTACGCGGCAAAGCACCGGCCACCCTCGGAACGTGAACTCCGAGACCGTGACCTCTGCGAGAACATCGCCCGTATCCACAAGAACAACTACGGCGTCTACGGGGTGCGGAAGATCCACGCCGCGCTGAGGCGCGAGGGCGAACGCGTCGCGGAATCAACGGTGCGCCGCCTCATGCGACAACTCGGACTCCGTGGGATATCCCGGGCGAAGGGCCCTCGGACGACGAAACCGGCCCCAGAGACCGGCCGCCCGCTCGATCTGGTGAACCGGCAGTTCATCGCGACTCGCCCGAACGAGTTGTGGGTCGCGGACATCACCTACGTGCGCACCTTCTCAGGGTGGGTGTACGTCGCGTTCGTGCTCGACGTGTACTCGCGCATGATCGTCGGCTGGCAGGTCTCCACCAGGCTCTACACCGATCTCGCACTCGACGCGCTCCGGATGGGGATCTGGCGGCGCCAGCGAGCCGGCCATGATCTGACCGGGCTGACGCATCACTCCGATAGGGGCGTGCAGTATCGAGCGATTCGCTACGCCGACCGGCTCGCGGAATGCGACGCCGTCGCGTCCGTCGGGTCCAAGGGCGATAGCTACGATAACGCGATGGCCGAGGCGCTGAACTCGCTCTACAAAGCCGAACTCGTCCGCAATCTTGGCCCTTGGCAGTCGATCAATGATCTCGAGATCGCGACCGCTGAGTGGGTGGACTGGTGGAACGAGCGCCGCCTCCACGGGGAGCTTGATCAACGTCCACCGGCCGAGATCGAGGGTGCGTACTGGGCGACCCGTCAGCCCTCACTTGCCCTGTCCAAAACCAACTAAAGCACTCTCTACGAAACTCGACACTTGACA
>NZ_BAAGVR010000020.1:0-419617 GCF_054780775.1 Larkinella ripae | reverse complement strand
ACCCTAACCCAGTGTCTCCCCCGCAATCGCATCCGCCGGAACTTGGACGCCAGCGGGTCCGGGCGCCTGACGCGGGGCGGTGCCATCTGCCGTTTGCCGCTGCGGATGAAAAGCCAAATGATGAGCAGGCAGAGGGTGAATACGGCGGTGATGCTGAGGATGGTGTTCATGGTCAGAAGTTGGTTTCGATGTAGTCGGCGATTTCGAGGAAGGTTTGCCCGCAGTCGTTCATGTCGGCTAGTTCGCTGGCGTTATCGTAAGCGAGGTCTGCCTTTTCAAGGACTTTTTGCGAAGGGTAAGAAATCCCATCTACACCATGTTTATATGCCTTACGGCTATTCATTATCTGCCACGCTTTGGGATCGATCAGGTCAGCAAGAACGCCTAAACAGCAGTGCTGATACTCCCCTTTCAGATTTACCACACGGAGTGCACATTGAGCCTGCTGGTACTCTCCCGACCGTAGCGCGGCCAGCCATTTCGTCTTGATTTCAGCATTCATCTTATCTGCGGTTTTCAATTTGGAATCTGAGCACAAGGATGTCCAGCCACCGGCGAACAGCCCACGCCACCTGTCCGGCGGGCGCGGAGAATATCTGCTGGCGGGCGGTGGTCGCCAGGGTGTTGAGGTCGGTTGTCATGGCTTAGGCGGGAATTTTATCGTATACGACAGCTGGTCCGAACATCTTCGACTTCGGCTTTAATTCAAATTGTGGCGTCTTTTCCAGATCAGACATAAGGGCCATTTCGCCCGATCTTGTTCTGGGGTACTTGCCGCATTTGGCTAGCGAGTAACGGGACTCATTCGCATACTTCACGCTATTCTCCTGCTGGGAGTTAATCCAATCGACAGCCTGCTGCGAATCCATTGGTCCGTAAAGCGCAGTCCTGGTGTGGTAATCGACTACGTAATTGGCGTTAGAAATCTGGAACATAGCTGTCTATCTGGTCTCCCTGCTGGAGCCCGCCCGGTGGCGGGGTGGCTGGCGAATTGGTATAGACAAATGTAAGCGATTGCTAAATAAATACAAAGCAAATGCTTAATTATTTTTTAGCAAATGAATAAATATTTTCTTAGCGATTGCTAACTGATTAATAATCAACGTGTAGCGATTTGCGAAAGCCGATCAGAATTGCTAGGTTGTACAATCCTATGATCGAATTATACTTATGGATGTACGAGATGATTTCTTTGAAGCGCCGACCGAGGTTTCAAAAACGAAGACTGAAATTGTAAGGAAATATTTTTGGGCGTGGGCTAACGTAATAATCGCCAAGTCGCAACAAGAAACTTTAGCTTACGTTGATTTATTTTCTGGAACGGGCAAATACGAGAGTGGAGATAAATCAACCCCTATTCATATTATAGAAGGCGCAATTAGGAATCCGAAAATTAGTCAAAGGTTAATCACTATTTTCAACGACAGCAATCCGAAGCATACTGAAGCCCTCACAAAAGCAATAAGTGAAATTGAGTCTGTAGATACGCTGAGGTATCAACCGCAAATTTGGAATGAGAAGGTAGGCGATGAATTGGCTGCTGAATTCGGAAAGTATAAAATTATTCCTACACTCCTATTTGTTGATCCTTTTGGTTATAAAGGTTTAAGTTTAAAATTAATAGGCAATATTTTAAAAGATTGGGGTTGCGATTGTATTTTCTTTTTTAATTACAATCGTATCAATATGATTTTAAATAATCCCGTTTTACACAAAAATTCAAATCCGATATTTGGTGATGATATAATAGTCGAATTAAAAGAAAAAGTAAAAGGCTTACATCCTGTAAAAAGAGAAGAATTAATATTATTGACTATGCAGGACGCTTTAAAAAGTATCGGCGGCAAATATTCGATTTACTTTAAATTCTACAAAAAAGACGGCGTAAAGACTAGTCATTTTGTATTTTTTGTTTCCAAAAATCAATTAGCTTATACAATGATGAAGAGCATTATGGCTAAAGAAAGTAACTTTGAAATCGGGCAAATTTCTTCCTATTCCTATAATCCAAATCAAAAAAAGATTCACCGTCTACAGACGTTGTTTCCAAAATATTCTTTTGATGATTTATGGAAGGAAATTTTGAAGAAACATAGTGGCCAAGCCGTAAAATGTATTGACATATATTACGAAGCTCATTGTGGAACTAACTATAGCCCAACAGACTATAAAAATGCTCTTGTTTATTTAGAAAAAAATGGATATATTACATGTAATAAGCCGCTTGAAAAAAGAAAAAGAAAAGATAGCTTTACCTGTAGTGATGAATTAATCTTCACTTTTCCCTAAATATAAGTATGGCTCAGTCTTCAATTGAATGGACCGAAATGACCTGGAATCCTACAACTGGATGCGATAAATTAACGGCCGGTTGTAAGTTTTGTTATGCCGAAGTTATGGCAAAAAGGCTAAAGGCCATGGGTCAAAAAAAGTATGAAAATGGCTTTAAATTGGCATTGCATGAAGATGCGCTTGATGTTCCTTATTCATGGAAAAAGCCCAAAACCGTTTTTGTCAATTCCATGAGTGATTTGTTCCATAAAAACGTCCCTTTGGAGTTTGTTCAAAAAGTATTCAATGTAATGAATGACTGTTCTAAGCATACGTTTCAAGTATTGACAAAACGTGGTGACGTTCTTGAAAAATATTCTCCATATTTAAAGTGGACCCCTAACATTTGGATGGGCGTTTCGGTCGAAGATGCACGGGTATTGGAACGCATTGATGGACTTCGTAATTCGAGTGCGTTGACCAAATTTTTGTCCGTTGAACCGCTGCTGGGGCCACTTGAAAAAATTAATTTAACCGGGATAGATTGGGTAATAGTTGGCGGTGAGTCAGGACCAAAAGCCAGACCAATGAAAGAAGAATGGGTACAGAGTATTTTAAATCAATGTGAATTAGCCGGCGTTAAATTTTTCTTTAAACAGTGGGGTGGTAGGAATAAAAAAGAAACTGGACGCACCTTGAACGGAAAAACGTACGACGAAATGCCAGACCGATTTTTACAAGCAGCTTAATAATTCGCCTCGAAAGCCCACGTCCGGCCCAGCGAAATGCCTTGCTTTTCTGACCAGATCGTATGGTCGGCTTTAAAAACGATCGCCAGCCCCCGGTGATCGTTTTTTATTTCACCCAAACCGAATTCGCCGATCAGCCTCCGGACGAATGAATAGCCTTGTCCGGTCTCGATCGTCGGATGGAGAAGTAGTGGGCAAATTAAAACCGGAACCGTTCCAAAACCGTCGAATTTTGTATACTGATATTCATAAGCCTGCCGGATCAAGCCAGTTACATCCCGAATATCGTGCTCAATCGACGGTTTTTTAAACTCGATGCCGAACGCTACATCCGGATTTTTCCACCCGGAATTGTCGATCGGTTTTACAATAGCATCAATCCGTTTCTTTTTTCCGGTAAAATGGGTACCCCACACCTCCCGGGAAATATGGAAATGGTTGGATAGGCGGTTTAACACCATGGCCACCATTTCTTTCTCAGGCATATTTCGGTTTTTCATACTGAGCCGGTTTTTAACAGAATTTTCCGGATGGCATCGATTCCTTTTTGAAAGACGACGGTTTTAAAATATACATGCTGCGAACCGTCCGGTTTTGACCAGGATGTTTCCAGCACCCGGAACCAGCCACAATCAACGAATTTCTGGTACGGTTCATTATTCGTTCGCAGTACCCCTTCTAATCTCAAAATTTCAAATAGTTTATTGCGGCCAATATTCTTAAAATTTAGAATTTTAGCAACCTTGCTCAAATCAGCCACATCCTTGCTGTCGGTAACGGCATCATAAAAATCAATTTTCGGCTGGGCCACTTCATTCTCCTGCTTTAGCTTGGAGTTCTCAATCAACAGCCGTTCTTTGGCAACCTCGGCTTCGTAGATCATCATCGCCATATCCTTGCGCGAAAGTTCGGCGGGCGGCTGCAACTCGACCTTTCCGGTTCTGACCAGTTCGGACACCCATTCGTCGCACTGGATTTCAAAATCTACGTCCAGCCACTGAGCGAGCTTTAAAATCAGCTTTTCGTGAATCCATGTGCCGGGATTTAGCCCGCCCTGGCGCGTAAGGACCAAAGTCAGATTTTCTGACTTTGCCTGAATAGCAGCCACATAGCGTTTCACCGTTGGCAATGCCAGCCAGTTGACTGGCTTTTTGCCGAACGCCTGACACATGGTAGTTGCGTTGGCGTAGACCTGGCCGCCGACGACTTCAAACTCAATAACATGGCCTTTGTACTCGTAAATCTGTAGTCCGAACATGGCTGTGCTGGTTTAAAATTCGGTTGGTGTTGGTGAATCGGTGCTTCTGATCCGGTTGTTTGCCGGAGTATAGTGTAGCAATATGCCGCCCTCCTGGGTGTGGGTGGAACCGTTTCGGTTTTTAGCGACGATGTTAAACAGGTCGTTTTCGGATAATGGGCTACCGTCGGCCGCTGCCGTGATGCCGTAGTACGAAGGCCGGTAGAGAAAGATAACATTATCGGCATCCTGCTCGATGGATCCTGATTCTTTCAAATCCGAAAGCATCGGCCGTTTATCCCCACCTCTGGTTTCTACCGAACGGCTGAGCTGGGCCAGGGCAATTATTGGGATGTTGTGAATGATGGATAGTTCCTTAAGCTCCCGGCTGACCTCGGAAACCCGGCTATAACCGTCGCTATCGTTTTTACCGCCGGTTCGCATCAGTTGCAGGTAATCGACA
Organism: Larkinella ripae; assembly: GCF_054780775.1. Classification (NCBI taxonomy): domain Bacteria; kingdom Pseudomonadati; phylum Bacteroidota; class Cytophagia; order Cytophagales; family Spirosomataceae; genus Larkinella; species Larkinella ripae. The sequence goes on along the minus strand of NZ_BAAGVR010000020.1, from coordinate 414,897 downwards.
ATCACCAGTTTTAAACCGGCTTCATCAACGAGTTGCGTCACTTTGGCCCGAAACTGCGGCAGGGTGCGGATCTTATCGAATAGAAATATAGGCGCTTTGCCTAACCGCTCGGCCGAACTGCGAAGACTAAGGATGCTGATCGGGTTGCCATGCCGGTCACAGCCCGACATGACCTCGCCGTTTTTGTACTGCGTGTCAATGGCCAGCGTCCGGCGGGCCATCTGAACCCCGTTCATTTCCAGCGAGAACAAAGCGGTTGGTATACCCTGCTTAAAGGCAGTATTGTAAGCAATCTGGCACACTTCAGCCGTTTTTCCCATCCCGGGCCGGCCGGCCATAATCGTAAGCGTGGAGGGCTGCAAACCCTTTAAATAGAGGTCCAGCTCACCAAACAGAGTCTTTATACCAGTGATCGGATCGCCGGTTTTGGCAGCCTGTTCAGCCAGCGTAACGGCTTCATTCAGGTAATCTGAGTAGGTGATGTCAGTGTCGATCGACAGGCGTTTTTTAGCGTCAGACAGCCGCTTAATCATCGCGTCGATCAATTCGTGCGGATTGGTGCCCTGAATCTGGGCTTCGTTGATGGCCCAGGTGGAGGTATGCAAAACGTCTTCAATCAAAGCGTTCTGAAGCAGGATTTCGCACTTGTAGCTGATGTTTCCGGTAAAGCGGTTGGCCGCCCTAATGAAGGGCGTAAGCAGGTTTAACCAGGTACCGTGGTCGGTGTTGGTTTCTCCGTAAAGCCGGGTTAATTCATTGCTGACACTTACTAAGTCGGTGTTGAGGTTACGGCTGTGTAATTGCTGCATGGCCGTGAAAATCTTGGGCCCGTGCTCAATGGAAAAGATTTTCGGGTTTTGAATCATCACAGCCACCTCGCGGAAAGCTCCGCGCTGCGTCAGGCAAATGGCGATCAGTTCTCTTTCGGTGGCGTCGATGGTCCCCATTGGTCCAGGTAGTAAGGCAGAAGTCCCTCTGCGGTTTCAAGAATCAGTAAGTTGTCTGGTTTGAGCGGTTCCAGCGATTGCAGGATTTCGACAATCAGCGGATCGGGCGTTTCGGGCGGATCCAGGTCGGGCGTCCGGCGGCAGCGGCCCCGGTAGCCGGTATAGTTGCGGTGTAGATCCATTAATCGGGCACTTCCTGACGGATGCGGTTAGGTTGTGTGGTTTGATTCTGAAGCACTCCGGCGTACACCTGGGCCTTATGACCTTTTTTCTCTCCCGGTGGCCCGTCGATGGTCATTTTGTTCTGAATCCAGTTGTAGCACCAGCGTTTACATTCGCTGTAGACCCGGCAGCTTTCGCGCTTTTCAGCCATCTGGCGGGCAATAAACCGGCTAACGTAGTCGTGATACTGCTTATCGGTTATCGACAGCGAGCGGGCGCAGTTGTGAACCCATTCCTTATCGGCTAATAGGGTTGTCTGGTGTTGCAGCAAAACCTCGTTTAAAGTTTCCGAAATTGGCGTTTCGCCTTCAACATCATCATCAATAGTATTAACTGTATTATTATATTGTCCTTTTGGACAAGGGGTATTGTCTTTTTCGTCAACCCCTATTGTCTTTTTGGACAAGGGGGGGGCTTGTCCTTTTGGACAAGGGTCTTGCGCTTCAAACAGCGGCGTAGCTGGGATTCGGATGTGCCTTTGGAAGGTATCCTGGTTGATTTCAACCCTTACATATCCTTTCTTTTGCAGGGCTGAAATCCATTTGGAAATGCGCGTTTTGTCCACATCGTAGAGTTCGGCAAAGTATTGATTACTGGCAAAGCAGTAGCCCTCCCGGTTCGCCAGTGCGGTTATTTCTCCATAAAGTAGTTTTGCATTAGGCGGCAAATCCTTATCATACCGAACCGATGCCGGTATGACCGCGAAGTAAGTGGGCTGCATGGTGAGCGATTGCTAAGCGAATACCTCTTCCAGTTGGGCAGTCTTCTTCTGGGCCTTTGCTTTCCGGCGTTTCAGGACTTCAACAATGGCGTCCCAGACTTCCTCGATGTAGTATTGTTTTACCGTATTCTCAGGATCGGCCTTATCGGCTTCGATTTTGCGGATCGTAAGATGCACCGTCAGGCGGACGCGGTTGGCGTCGATTTTCTTAAACTTTTTCGGCAATACGCCCGATTTTACCCATTCACCCAGAACGGCAATGACCTCATTGGTATAATTGGTGTCCTTTATACTACCGTATAATAACTCCAATTGAGCATTTGTGTAATTTTTCTTTGCGGTTCTCATTGTTTTTGTATACGTTTGCTCTGCGTTAGCTAATCATTTATTAAACGTTTATGTATACGTTCACTAAACATTAGCACAATAATAAGCAAATGCTAAATAAAACGCAACAACAAATTATACAAATGCTAAAAATAAAATGGAAAAGACCGTAAAGGATGAATTGCGAAAGTGGACCACCGCGTTGATCAATGCGAAAGGTGGTGCTAATGAGGTGTCTAAGGCGACGGGGCTGAATTATCAGGTGCTTCGTCAGATTACTTTAGAGGAACGGCACCCAACCTGGGATGTATTCGCGGCATTGCATCAGCAGTGGCCGAATGATGTAAACTTGAATGCTCTGGCATCGGGAAGATTTGATAATGCCGGGCTACCAGACAGCGGGGGAGTGGGAAGCGGATCGGCCAGCGATGAGGTAGCTACACAGGTGCTTATTAAACAGGCCACCGAAAAAGCCGACCGGGAATTAGAGAAAATGAAGCTGGAGCTTAAGTTCAAAGACGAACTGCTGGAGACGGTCAAAGACCACAACCAGACGTTGAAAGTTGCCGTTGAAAATTTTCCAGAGGTAACTAACGACACCACGGGTGATTGCACCGATCCGGTTATTACGATTCCTCATCAGTATTTTCGTCACACTCGTTACAGTGAGTATGAAGTGGCGTCAATGATGGTGGATGTATTGATTCCGGGCCGGGCGTAGTTACCTCGTTAGTTACCGCAGCGCAAAAATGCGCGTTGAGTGGTTTAAAATAGAGCTATGAGATTTCCCAACAGAAAGCGACTTATTTTACAAACGGTCGGGGAGCGCGGATCGGTTGATGTGAAAGAACTGGCCGAATTGCTGCAAACATCGGAAATTACCATTCGCCGGGACTTGACTCTGCTGGCGGCTGATGGCTTGATTTACCGGACCCACGGGGGAGCGATGGACGTGCAGTTGGCGGCAAATCCCGTTAGGTTTGTCAACAAAACCGCCGTGAACTCCGAAAACAAAGACCACATCTGCCGGCTGGCGGCTCAGGAAATTCTGGAGGGCGATACTATTTTTCTGGATTGCGGCAGCACGGTTTTTCGCTTGTGCCAGTTTATCCGCAACAAGCGTATCCGGGTGATTACCAATTCACTGCCGGTTATCAATGAATTGATGCAGTCGGAGGTGACGGTCAATCTGGTGGGAGGAGAAGTGGATGCAAAACGCCAGGCGGTTCATGGGCTGATGGCCAACGAACACATTGCCCGCTACCGGGCGCACAAAGCATTTCTGGGCGTGGACGGTATTTCGGCGCAAAATGGCTTATCGGCGCACAGCGAAACCGAAGCTGAAATGACGCTGGCGATGGCTGCCCAGGCCGCGGAAGTGTATCTGTTGTGTGATTCGACGAAACTGGAAAAAGACAAATACGTGCAGTTTGCTCCGCTAAGCCTGATTCAGGTGCTGGTGACCGATTCGGACGCTTCGCCGTCAGTACTGGAGCGATACCGCAAAGGGGGCGTGCGGGTACTGAATTAATTCATGGACTGGTTATCGCTCGGGCGTTTGCGGCCCGGCATATCTTCGTAATTACCGGTCAGGATTGCGGCCTGGTGGAGCAGTTCAACGGCCTGAATTTCGTCGTACAGAATTTCGAGTTTCCGCTCGATGCGCCCGATTTCGGCAACGGCGTTTTGATAGGCAAAAAAATCTTCGTGAGGACCCCGGTTCTGCATCGACTCGGTCAGAAGGTATTTACCGGCCTGGAGGACGCCCCATGATGCGCGCAATTCATGCAAAATCGGACTGTATTTGGTCACTTTCAGAGCTCGCATTCTCAACGGCGGTTTTCGGCCGTAAAGATACACAAATTTGTAAGTAGGAACTACTCTGAAGAGGATGTTTCGGCACAGCCATTCCTTCGTGTCCTTCCTACTCATTTCATCCTTCGTTATTCACCATTCACCATTCTTCATTCGACCAATACCCCGGTGAGAGAAACAAAAGAATATCGAATCATGAATGTTGAATAACGAAGGACGAATGGACAGGATATGACGGACGGGAACTATCAATAACGAAAACCAACAATTCGGTACCGGATGGGTTAAGAAATAAACAAAACCTAAAGAGGGGTATGGAAAGTCAAACGATCGAAAATCCGGAAGTCAGTCATCAACTGGGTCCGTATGATGTTGCGGAAGATGTGCGAGGAATCAAGAACCTGTTTGTCAACGTTTACTTCATTGGCGAACCTCAGCCGGGCGCCAAATGGGTGTTAATCGATGCGGGTACGCCCAGCGGAGCCGATTCCATCCGGCAGAAAGCCCGGGAATTATTTGGGGAGAACAATCCTCCGCAGGCCATCGTTTTAACGCACGGTCATTTTGATCACACCGGCTCACTCGAATCGCTGCTCAAGGAGTGGAGCGCGGTTCCGGTTTATGCCCATTCGCTGGAACTGCCCTTTTTGCAGGGCAAATCCAGTTATCCACCACCGGATCCGGCCGTGGGAGGTGGAGCAATGGCGTATCTGTCGTGGATGTTTCCCACGGGTCCTTCCAATTTTGGCGACCGGGTCCGGCCGCTTCCGACGGAAGGGCCAATACCTGAACTGCCGGATTGGCGGGTACTTCACACGCCCGGTCATGCGCCCGGCCATATTTCGTTGTTTCGGGAAAGCGACCGGGTCCTGATTGCGGGGGATGCGTTTACCAATACAAACCAAAATTCGGCCATTGCCGTAGCCACGCAAAAAGAGGAATTGCACGGTCCCCCGGCTTATTTCACGTTCGATTGGGTAGCTTCCAAACGTTCCATTCAGGAAATTGCCACCCTGAATCCCACCGCAGCCGGAACCGGCCACGGGAAAGCGATTCGGGGCATCCAACTGCCGCAGCTGCTGGAAGATCTGATTCATAATTTTGAAGAAAAAGAAGTGCCTAAAGGCGGTCGCTATGTCAAGCAGCCCGCCCATACGGACGAGCAGGGTGTTGTCGATATGCCGCCCCCGGTTTCGTTCCACGTGGCCCGGGCCGTAGGCATCGGACTGATTGTCGGCACGGTTATGTTTCTATTTGGCAGCAAGCGGAAATAACAGGTTTTTAGCAAAGCCACCACTATAAAAAGCCCCGGGGTTCAGACCTCCGGGGCTTTTGCAGTTCGTTATTTACCCGAAAACCGCCATTTTGTAAACACCGGGGACCCAATTGGCGTTTTATACATACGTATAACCTGTGTTGAGACTGTGAAGTATGGAACGCCGTAATATAATCATATTGATTGCCAGTGCCGTTGTTGTGTTGTTTGTGGGCTGGTTTACGCTGAAACATTTTGGCGTACTGAATAAAAATGAAGTGCCGGCCGAGGGCTGGAACCGGGACCAGGCCGAATTGGTGATGCGCCAATTGTGCCGGGCCGCCGACTCCGTTGGCATCGACACGGCCCGCTACGCATTCGTGGAAACCGATACCAAAAAAGAATTTGGTGAGAAATTCACTAGTTTACTGCTCGAGTTGCGCTACGGCCTAAAACCGTCCCGAATCACGTATACCAAGCTGCCGGAAAAAGTCGACACCGTCTGGGCGATTGCCATGTTGAAAAAAGACGAAGGCAAATCGGCGCTGGATTCGCTGAAGAAAACCCCGGTTTTTGGTCATTACACCACGCTGGTTAATCATTACCTCCGGCTGCGAAAAGCCGCCGTTTACGACACGGCTAAGTACGTCCGGCAAACGCTGAATTTCTACCGGTACCTGAATCGCTTTGAATTTGACCGGTTTTTGGTGGTTAACATTCCCGCTGCCCAGCTAAATATCTACGATCGCAGCGGCAAATGCCTGTTGCCGATGGATGTGATTGCGGGCAAGAAGGACGCCAAAACGCCGTTTTTTACCACCTATCTGACCGATATCATCACGTATCCGTACTGGAATGTGCCGCGCGGCATCGGGATCAAGGAGATTCTGCCGAAAGTGCAGGCCGACGCGCAATACCTGGAAAACCAGAATATGGAAGTGCTGGACGAAAAAGACCAGGTCGTTGATCCCTCGGACATTGAATGGGATGAAATGTCCGCCGAAAATTTTCCGTACCGATTTCGGCAGGCATCGGGTTGCAGTAACTCACTGGGCCTGATCAAGTTTAACCTAACGGGGCCCGGCGCAATTTACCTGCACGACACCAACGCCCGGGATCTGTTCGATCTGACGTCCGACCGCTGGCGGAGCCACGGCTGTATGCGCGTGCAGAAACCGGTTGAACTGGCCAACTACCTGATGGAAGAACCGGTGCTGGACGAAGGATTTATGAACCGCTGCATGGTCGATCAGAAACCGCAGACCCTGAAACTGCCCAAGCCCTTCCCGGTTTTTGTGGTGTACAACCGGGTCGATGTTGATGAAAAAGGGCAGCTACAGGCCTACCGCGACGTGTACGGACTGGACGGCCGGCCGATGTAATTACAGCAGAAACGTTGATTTCTGGATGTAATTCGGATTGGGCGAATAAACAAACAGGCAGGAACCGCCTTTAATGGCCTGGATAATGGCCTTGCTGCTGGCATTGGAAACCGCCGGACACCCCTGGCTGCGTCCCAGCCGACCGGTTTGGCGGATGAAGTCCTCGCAAACGTAATCGGCGCCGTGCATCACAATCGCCCGGCTGAAGGCGTTATCATTGAAACCGCGTTCCAGGCCTTGCAGTTGCAGCGATAAACCGTGTTTGCCCTGGTAGGTGCCGAGCGTCTGGTAAAAACCCAGGCTCGACTGGAAAGACGATGAAGTGTTGGAGAACGTGGCCGCCATCAGTTCGCCCGAATTCCGGCCGTGGGCCACATACTCCTGAAACAGCAGTTTATGACTTTCAAGGTCGATGACGTACAGCCGCTTGTGACTTGAGGGCTGGCTCAAATCGACAATACTAAGTACCGATTTAGGAAAATTGGTCTTTTGCAACCCGCGCAGCGCATAGTCGAATACCTCCTTACGAAGGCCGATGCTGTCGAGGTTCAGTTCAGAGTGAATCCCGGACCAAAGGCTGTTTCGGTCGAGTGCCGAGTGAGCCATGTGTTTGACCGTGGTGCCGATGCTGGCAAGGCTGAAGGGCAAGATGGCAAAGAAAATCAGCAGCGCTTTTTTCATAAAACGTTGATTAACTTGTCAGTAAGTAAGATGGATTGTAGTTTATTAACGCCAATGCCATCAGAATAATTCGACAAACCAATGAATTTCTGCATGATTCGTCCCTTCTGGATTCAATTCGTAATTCTATTGCTCTGGCATTCAGCCGGTTTTGGACTTCCCGTTGTTTCGATTCTGACGCATAAAAAACCGGGTGAAACGGAGCTGAACCAGGCAGCAAACCGGGCCATTGCCGTGCTGAAAAAGCAGGGTGGCGGCACCCTGACGTATCCGGCCGGGCGGTTTGTGCAGGGCCCCGTTGAAATAACCGGTTCGTCGATCAGTATTCAGGGGGCCGGGATCGGAAGGACGTTCATCATCAGGAATACGCAGCGGGGCTACGCGTTTTGGGCTAATGCGAAAAAGGCGGTTTTTATCCGGGATTTGAGCATCGACTGCGACAAAAGCCCGATTGAGGGGGGCATCTATTTCGGCGGGTGTACGGCCAGCGGGGCCGACCGCGTGTCGATCAGTAAGGCTGATGCTTCGACGTTTGTGGTTGAAAATCAATTATTTAATGCGGGTGAAACCAAGGCGCCTTCCGATGGCAACCTGTTTCGGAATTGCCGGGCCATCGGACAAAAACGGTATCACGACGTGGGGGGTAAATCCCCTTTTATTGCCGGTGGATACGCCCGAAACACCCGCTTCGAATCCTGCACCGTGACCGACTGCGTGGGCGATGCGTTCGACAGCGACAATGCACCGGGTAGCGTCTTTGTGCGCTGTGTTGCCCGGAACACCAAAGGAACCAGCCCGTATGCCGGTTTTTGGTCGGAAGGCGAACAAACCGACTCCGACCACCGGGTAACCTGGACCCAGTGCCAAGCTACCGGATACCGGGTGGGTTTTGGCATTTCGGAGCGCGTCAAAGCCACGATTCAGAACGGGGAAGCCGAAAACTGCGTCAACGCGGTTAAAGGATTGCACCACCAATACCGCATCCTGATTACCGGTTTTACGGCCCGCAATTGCGGCAAAGGGTTGGAAGCCACCGACACGGACGGGGCGCTGACGTTCAGCGGGCCGGTCACCCTGCGAAACGTTAAAACCCTGAAAACGGTGGCCCGCAACTCGTTTGCCAACTACGGCGGGGGCACCTCCACCAGCGAAGAAACCATCATCGGGCCCGGTTGCGAATTTGACAGGGATGCGTACATTAGCTACGAAAATTCCGGTTCGCGCCGAATTACGGTCAACGGGGCGACGTTTCGGGGCGGAAACATCCGGTATTACAACGGCCAACTGACCGAATTGCTGGTCAAAAACAGCCATTTCATCAACAGCGGCATTGTGGGTGCCCGGATCAAGCAGAGTCGGATCACCGACGGAAGCCGGTTTGTTACCACTGACAGCACCAAAACCGCCATTCAACTAAGTCTCGATTCGTTCAATACAACGGTGGAAAATTCCACGTTTGAAGGGTATAACAAGGTATCGAACAACGCCAGACTGGGAACCGGCGTTCGGCAAAACAACCGGCGGCAGGGACCGCGCTGATTCCGAAATCACCAAACCACTATGTCACCTTACGAAGACGCCGTTGTGCGCGAACTGAACACCTGGCGGGTGAAGATGATGCGCAAACCGTCGGCGATCAACCGGCTTTCCAAAAATCTGCAAACCCGGATCAACCGAATCATTCCTGAGAAAGTCCATCAGGCCATCACCGCCACCATCAAGCAGATGACGCGGGCGGTTTTGTTCGGTGCGGAGTTCCTGACCCGCGAGCCGGTTTTGCACCACTTGTCGCTGGAGGAACGGGAAGAACGGGTGCGGGACCGGATTACGTTCTACAAAACCGCCGGGGCTGCGGAGGGGGGCGTAACCGGTGCGGGTGGTCTGCTGCTGGGTCTGGCCGACTTCCCGATTCTGCTGGCCCTGAAAATGAAACTGCTGTTCGAGATCGCGGCCATGTACGGGTACCCGATCAATGAATACAAGGAGCGGCTCTACATCATGCACATTTTTCAGCTGGCCTTTTCGAGTCAGGAACGTCGCCAGGCGGTTTACCACCAGATGACCAACTGGCAGGCGAAAAGTCAGTTGCTCCCCGATGACATCGACCAGTTCGATTGGCGCACTTTCCAGCAGGAATACCGCGATTATATTGATCTGGCCAAAATGGCGCAGCTTGTTCCGGGCATTGGGGCCGCCGTGGGGCTGGTGGTCAACTACCGCCTGCTGGATGCCCTGGGTAAAACCGCCATGAATGCCTACCGGATGCGCTGGGCGGAAGCCAGAACGCTGGAAATGAACGAAGCAAACCAGTAGTTTACGGTTTACGGTTTACGGTTTACGGTTTACGGTTTACGGGGGACAAGGGTTTGGAGCTGACGCGTTGGTAGTGTGCGTCAGCTGCCGAAAACCGTGAACTGTTTCTACTGCCGGGGCGGATTGATCATAATGTGCGCCCGGTGCGTGCCGGGGTCCATGATCCAGGGCATACCCGGCGCTTCGGCTTTGAGCGGCAGACCGGTGCTCTCGGCGGTGGCGTAGGGAATATAAACCACGTAACGCAGGTACCCTTTTTTTACCTCACCTGTTGCCGCATTATAACTGGAATCGGGAGCGGAGTAAACAAACAGCGAGGAGGGCTGTTTGGGCATTTTCCATTTGCCCGCTTTTTCTTCTTCTTCCCGGATTTTCATGATTTCGGCCGGGTTTTTCCCTTCTTTCTTTAGTTCCCGGCCCCGCGCCATAAATGGTTCCAGCCCTTTGTGGTAGCAGGAAATATTCAAGCCTTTCTGAGCAGGATCATCCGCCAAACAGACGTAATCATTTGTGCCTCTGCGGAGCACAACGAGTTCATTTTTCCCGGAATACCCGTAAACTGTAGCCCCATCGCGTTTGTCGGTCGGAGCGGCCAGCACGGCGGTTTTTATTTGCAGGTCGGGCGTTGGCGCGGTGGTCTGGGCAAAGACCTGTGCTGCGCAAAAACCGCTCAGCAGAAACACGGTAAATTTTTTCATGGGAGCAGGAAGAAGGGGGTTGGAAGGTAGAATGCGGTTTAGAAGTTGGGGGAATTCCAAACAGAACCTAATTAAGAATTATAAATGCAAAATGTAAAATCGTAAATGGAAAAGTGACCCCGGTTGAAACCACATTCACAGTCAGCATCCTACATTTTGCATCTACGAGTCTGAATTCTAAAAAGCGTGTTCAGGGGCAGCGGCTCAGTGGTGATGACCACCCGGGCCGTGCACGTGTTTGTGCATGACCTCTTCGTCCGTAGCATCGCGTACGTCAATGACTTCAACATCGAAATTCAATTCCTGACCGGCCAGTGGGTGGTTTCCGTCAATGGTTACCTCTTCGTTGCCCACTTCCGTAACCGTAACAACCTGTCCCTGGTTCGTCTGAAACTGCATGCCCACCTGAACCGGCTGACCACCAAAAGCGCTGATCGGAACGGCCTGGATCATCTCCGCATTACGGACACCGTAACCGTCTTCGGCCGGCACCTTAATCTGAAACTTGTCGCCCGGCGATTTGCCGTCCAGCCCATTTTCCATCCCCGGAATGAGGTTGCCCTCGCCGTGCAGGTAATAGAGAGGATCGCGTCCTTCGCTGGAGTCGAGAACATTACCGTCGTTGTCGCGCAGGGTGTAATGAATACCGGCAACTTTGTGTTTGGAAATTTGCATAATGTACGAATTGAATAAAAAGCAAAGGTGACATTTTTTTGACAAAGGATGTTCATCCTGGTCTTTTTCTACGATAAGATTAGCGGGTTACGGCGGCTGAAAATGAAATATTCCGTCGGCTACCCCGTTAACCCAACTACATTCTGACAACAATTTGAAGGCGGGATGTGTTAAAAGTTGATGGTATTTTCTCAACGTTTTTGTTCAACAAACCATTTTCAATCATGCAAAGAAAAGCAGTTCTCGCCGTTGCCTTGGCAATGGGCCTTTTCGTAGGCGCCGGAAAAGTCGCTGTCGCTCAGACGGTTGAAGTTCGGGACACTACGTCCAACCGGAATTCGGCAACGCAGCCAGCCGCTACTACCCAGCCGGGCGTGATGCCCAGCAGCAACACCTCCGTATCGACTCAGGGCAGCGGGAACGCCTACGGCCCCATGGGAGCCGGGCGCGAATCCCGCGGTGGCATGAAACCGGGTGGATCAACGGGCCGCGATCTGGCCATCAGTGCCGCCCGGTCCGCCGAGCACACGATGCTGTTCCGGGCGCTGCGCGTTTCCGGACTCGACGACCAGGCTGCCGGAAAAGGACCATACACGGTTTTTGCGCCCACCAACGAAGCCTTCGACAAACTCCCGGCCGGCACCTTTGACGGGTTGCTGCAACCGGCTTCCAAATCGAAACTGGTGAAACTGCTGTCCTACCACGTCGTGAAAGGAAACTACACCGCGGATCAGTTGCAGGATGGTCAGAAGCTGAAAACCGTCACCGGCGGCACGCTGACCGTTGGCAAACAGGGCGACGTGACCACCATCACGGACGACCAGGGCAATGCCGCCACCATCAACCGGGCCGATCTGGAAGCCACCAATGGCACCATCCATTCGATTGACGCGGTATTGATGCCAAAAGGAAAGTAAGTTTTAGAATGATGAAGTAGGAATGATGAACGATGAATTCGTGTGCGGTAGCCCATTCATCGTTCATCATTCAAATTGCAGGTAAGGGGACATTTTGGCAATTAGCGTTCGCCATTTTACATTTACCACTCCATTTCTTTATTCCCTTGCCATGCTTTTTCTGCTCCTGAGCATTCTGCTCTCGGTCGTGCTGCTGCTTAATTTTCGGATTTTCCCGCGGTTTCAGGTCAATACGTTTCAGGCCATTGTATTCAACTACCCGGTTTGTTTCCTGACCGGTTTTTTGTTGCTGCCCCGCAACCAGCCGTTTTCCATTGATTTTGCGCAGACCTGGACCTGGCTGGCGCTGGGACTGGGCGTTGGTTTCATCATCACCTTTATTCTGTCGGGAATTTCGACGCAGCGAATGGGCATCACGGCAACTTCATTGGCCAACAACATGTCGCTGGTAGTGCCGGTTTGTTTCAGTCTGTTCGTTTTTGAAACCGGCGGCAAAACGTTTGATGCGCTGAATTACATCGGTCTGGTGCTGGCCGTGGTGGCCGTCGGACTCAGCACGTTTAAAAAAGAAGAAGGTCAGCCCGTCCGGGTGCTGGGCTGGAATACGCTCCTGCCAGTGGCGGTTTTTTTACTGTACGGCATCACCAACACGATGATCAACTACATGAACCTTCGGTACATTCCGTCGGCCGATAAAACCTTGCAGGTGACGCTCACGATGGTGTTGGGAGCGATTGCTGCCGGTTTTATCATGTTGGCTTACCGATCCATTCAGGGCGCTGAAAAAATCGAACTCCGGAACCTGGTGGGAGCCGTTACGCTGGGTGTACCCAACTTTCTGAGTTTTTACACCCTGCTGCTGGCGCTCTCCCAGTTTGGCGGCAACGGTGCCTTTGTCTACCCGCTTTATAATATCGGGGTCATTCTGGTGGCTGCGCTGGCGGCTGCGGTTTTTTTCAAAGAACGATTGCTGGTGCTCAACCAAATCGGGTTGGGACTGGCCGTTCTGGCCATCGGTCTGATTTCGTGGCAGGAGCTGGCGCAGGTGGTGAGGTGAACGACATGGCTCACCTCTCTTGTCTAATTCTCTTTTATCTCCTGACTCTTTTCCGTATTTTTCGCCCTTCAACGTCTATTCCAAATCCTGCATGAACCGTCGTCAGACTCTTGCTGCTTTAGCCGCCACAACCGGCGGAGCCCTCTTATCCTCTTCCGCCATGTCCGCTACTGTCGAGCCCACCCTCGTAAAAGATCCTCCGCCTTTTGCCTACGCGCTGAATGTGAGCACCATTCGGGGTCAAAACCTGGGGTTTGTCAAAGAACTGGAGGTGGCTTCCAAAGCCGGTTTTCGCCACGTCGAAATCTGGATGAATTCGTTTCAGGATTACCTGAAGTCCCATTCGACCGCCGATGTCCGGAAGTTGCTGGGTGATCTGGGGCTGAAAGTCGAAAACGCCATCGGGTTTGCGCAGTGGATTGTGGATGATGAAACGACCCGGACCAAGGGCGTCGAGCAACTCAAAAAGGAGATGGAATTGCTGGCCGAAATTGGCTGCAAGCGCACGGCGGCTCCCCCGATGGGCGCCACCAACCAGGCCGGTCTGGATTTGCGCAAAGCCGCCGAACGCTACCGGACCATTCTCGAACTCGGTGATAAAACCGGGGTGGTGCCGCAACTCGAACTGTGGGGCGGTTCTAAAAACCTGAATAAATTAAGCGAGGTGATGTTTATCGCCGTCGAAAGCGGCCATCCGTCGGCGCGGGTATTACTCGATATTTACCACCTCTACAAAGGCGGTTCCAGCCCGGCGAGTTTGCCGCTGGTCGGAAAACCGGGGATCGAAGTGTTTCACCTGAACGATTACCCGACCAATCCGCCCCGCGAAACCATCGTCGACGCCGACCGGGTGTATCCGGGCGACGGCATTGGGCCGGTCCGCGAAACGCTGAAGCAAATCAAAACGCCCGGCAAAACCATCGTCCTGTCGCTGGAACTCTTCAACAAAACCTACTACGCGCAGGACGCGCTGGCCGTGTCCAAAACCGGGTTGGAGAAAATGAAGAAGGTGGCGGAAGGAGTTTAGAAGAGTAAAATTGTTTCGCGGAGTTGAGCGGAGTAGGAACGAGGTGAGCAGAGGCTCCGCTTATCTCTTTTTCCTCCGCTCAACTCCGCGAAACAGTTCACCTCAAATCAGTGCGAGTCCCGCTTCACCACTGGCCCGGAACCGCCTTGCAGAAAATCGAAATCCGCGCCTTCGTGGGCCTGTAAAACGTGACGGATATACATCCGGGTGTAGCCCCGGTCGTAGCCCAGATCCAGCGGTTTGAAGTGCGCCAGCCGGAGGGCCAGTTCTTCATCCTCGACGTGCAGGTGCAACAGGCGGTTTTCAACGTCCAGCGTAATCAGATCGCCATCCTTCACCAGCGCCAGATTCCCGCCAACGGCGGCTTCCGGCGAAACGTGCAGCACGACCGTTCCAAAACCGGTGCCGCTCATTCGTCCGTCCGAAATCCGGACCATGTCGTGTACGCCCTGCGCCAGCACCTTGGCCGGCAGCTGCATGTTCCCCACTTCGGGCATTCCGGGATAGCCTTTCGGTCCGACGTTTTTGAGTACCAGCACGCAGGAGGCATCAACGTCCAGGTCCGGATCATCCACGCGCTTCTTGTAATCGTCGATGTTCTCGAAAACCACCGCCCGACCCGTGTGCTGCATGAGTTCGGGAGAAGCCGCCGATGGCTTCATAACGGCCCCGTTCGGACACAGATTGCCCCGCAAAACCGCCACGCCCGACTCCGGTTTGAACGGTTCGGCCACCGATGCAATCACCTCGCGGTTGTAACACTCCGCGTTGGCGCAGTTCTCGCCCAGCGTTCGCCCGTTGATGGTCAGGGCGTCGTTGTGCAGGAATTGTTTCAATTCATTGATGATGGCGGGCAGGCCACCGGCGTAAAATAAATCCTCCACAAAATGCTCGCCCGACGGCTGCAAATTGGCCAGCAGCGGAATTTTGGCCGACAGTTTATCAAAATCATCAATCGACAATTCCACGCCCATCCGGCCGGCGATGGCCGTCAGGTGAATGATGAAGTTGGTGGAACCGCCCAGAGCCGCGTTGACCATAATGGCATTTTCAAACGCCTGCCGGGTCAGAATCTGCGAGGGCCGGATGTTTTGCCGGGCCAGTTCCACGGCCCGCATTCCGGCCAGGTGGGCCAGCACTTTCCGGCGCGAATCGGCGGCCGGAATGGTGGCATTGTCGGGCAGGGCCAACCCCAGCGACTCGACCATGGCGGCCATCGTCGAGGCCGTTCCCATCACGGCGCAGTGGCCCTGGCTGCGGGCCATGCAGGCTTCGGCGGCCACAAATTCCTCCTGCGACATTTCGCCTTTTTTGTTCGCTTCGGCAAACCGCCAGAGGTCGGAGGTGCCGATGTTACGCCCTTTGTACTTGCCGGCCAGCATGGGACCGCCCGACACCACGAGCGTAGGCAGATCGACGCTGCACGCGCCCATCACCAGCGAAGGCGTGGTTTTGTCGCAGCCGCACAGCAGCACCACGGCATCCATCGAATTGCCCCGAATCGACTCTTCCACGTCCATGCTGGCGAGGTTGCGGAACAACATGGTGGTCGGTTTCATCTGGCATTCGCCCAGTGACATCACCGGAAATTCCAGCGGAAAACCGCCCGCTTCCCAGAC
Organism: Larkinella ripae; assembly: GCF_054780775.1. Lineage (NCBI taxonomy): Bacteria > Pseudomonadati > Bacteroidota > Cytophagia > Cytophagales > Spirosomataceae > Larkinella > Larkinella ripae. The sequence continues at coordinate 399,241 of NZ_BAAGVR010000020.1, read as the reverse complement.
GCCCCGCTTGACGGCTTCGGCCAGGTCGCGAAAGTGGGCGTTGCAGGGGGTCAATTCAGAAAACGTATTGCAGATGCCGACAACCGGCTTACTTTCAAACAAATGGTGCGGAAAGCCCTGGTTTTTCATCCAGGCCCGGTAAATAAAACCGTCTTTACCGGTGCGGCCAAACCATTCTTGCGAGCGAAGGTGCATTTTTAAAGCGGGGTGTTAGTGAGTAAAGGAAACTGTATTCAACCAGAAAAGAACGCCGGAGCGCGTTTGGGCGGTAAGTTAGAAAGTTTTTGGTAAATGAAGGGCTTCCCTGATTTCATCAATACTATTTAATATCTTCGCAAAGCTTACCCATCTTACTGTACAAAATGAACGCACACGTTACCTGTTTTCTGATCGACGAAGACGACCAGGAATTGTTTACGTTGGCATTGAAAAAATTGGACCCAAGCCTGACTTGTGTGGTTGCCGACGATTGTGGAGAAGCGCTGCAAAAACTGAAACAGGATGACAATTTCTGGCCCCAATATATTTTTCTGGATTTGAACATGCCCCGCATGCACGGAAAGCAGTGTTTGATGGAACTGAAGAAAATTGCCCGCATCCGGCACATTCCCATTATCATCTATTCGACCTCGTCCGAACCCCGGGATATTCAGGAGACCAAAGCCCTGGGTGCGTCGGATTTCCTGACAAAACCGCCCCTGATTTCAACCCTGACGGCCCGGTTATCGAAACTGTTGCTGGACCGGCCGATGGCCTAAGCGGATTTTCATGAAAACGAAGAATCCGCCCCCTGGGTATCCCTTTCTCGCCGGTGGGGGCGAAATGGGTGAGTTGATCCGATCGGTGGATTGGTCCCGAAACCCGTTGGGACCCATCGAAAACTGGCCCCAAAGCCTGCGGACTACGGTAAGCATTATCCTGCATTCCAAGTTTCCCATGTTCCTGTTCTGGGGGCCGGAATTAATCTGCTTTTACAATGATGCCTACCGGCCCAGTCTGGGGGCCGAAGGAAAACATCCGGTGGCTTTGGGACAGCGGGGCGCGGAGGTCTGGCCCGAAATCTGGCCCACCATTAAACCGTGGATCGATCAGGTGATGCGTGGGGGCGAAGCGACCTGGAACGAAGATTTACTGCTGCCGATTTACCGCAATGGCCGGGTCGAGGATGGGTACTGGACCTTCAGCTACAGCCCGGTGCACGATGAGTCGGGCGAGGTCGGTGGGGTGTTTGTGACCTGTACGGAAACTACCGAAAAGACCCTAAATCTGCGAACGCTTGGCGAAAGCAAAGATCAGTTGCAGTTTGCCATCGAAGCCGCCGAACTGGGTGCCTGGGACCTGAATCCGGCCACCAACCGGTTTACGGGCAATGACCGGCTGAAAGCGTGGTTTGGTCTGAAACCCGAGGAAGAGATTGATCTGGGCCTGGCCATTGCAACCATGGCCGAAAAAGACCGGGAACGCGTGTCCGCAGCCATTCAAACCGCCCTGCAATTCGGTTCGGGAGGTAACTATAACATTGATTATACGATTGTTAACCGACAGAGCGGGCAGGAACGGCAGGTGCGGGCGAAAGGCAAGGCTTTTTTTGACGAATCAGGAATTGCCTACCGGTTTAACGGCATCCTTCGGGACATTACTGAAGAAGTACGCGCCCGCGAAAACGAGCAGAAACTGCTGATGCTGATCGAAAACAGCGTCGATCTGATGGCGGTGCTGGAACTGGACGGTCGGAATTCCTACATCAACAAAGCCGGGAAACTATTGCTGGGCATCGACGAGCAGGAAAATGTTTCCCAAATTCCGATCACGGATTTGCACACGCCGGAACAATACGAGTTTGTCAGTTCTGAAATCATTCCCACGGTGATGAAAACCGGTCGCTGGTCGGGCCCATTTTCTGTCCGGAACCGAAAAACCGGCGAAATTCTGCTGCTCTACAACAACTGCCTGCGCATCGATGATCCGGTAACCGGCCTGCCGATGGCGGTGGGAGCGGTTATGCGCGATTTGCGCCCGGAAATGGCGGCCCAGAAAGCGCTGGAAGCAAGCCGGGAGCGGTTTCGGCTCCTGGCCGATTTTATGCCCCAGTTTGTTTGGGCGGCCGATTCGGCGGGCCGGCTGAACTACTTCAACCAGTCGGTTTTCAACTATTCAGGGGTGTCGGCGGAAGTGGAGCCGGAAAAGCTCTGGCTCCAACTGATTCATCCGGACGAACGCCAGGCGACGACCGAAGCCTGGTGGCACAGCCTGAAAACCGGCCGCGATTTTGTGTTTCAGCACCGGTTCCGCCGGGCCGACGGCGAATACCGCTGGCAATTGAGTCGGGCGCTGCCGGTGCGGGACGGTGACGGCCCGATTCAGTGGTGGATCGGGACCAGCACGGATGTTGACGACCAGAAAAAAATGGCTGACGAGCTGGAGCGAATGGTGACGCAGCGAACCCGGGAACTCTACGACAGCAACCAGGAACTGATCAAAACCAACCACGACCTGGAGCAGTTTGCCTACATCGCCAGCCACGATTTGCAGGAACCGCTCCGCAAAATTCAGTCGTTTGCCGAGTTGTTACACCTGAATCTGGACGATGCCCAGACGGCGGGTCAGTACCTGACCAAAATCAGCACGTCGGCGCAGCGCATGGCGGATTTGATCAAATCCGTGCTGAATTATTCCCGGCTGTCGCATACGGATGACCAGTTTACGGAGACGGATTTGAACCAGGTACTTACCAACGTCGAGACGGATTTTGAACTGTTGATTGCGCAAAAAGGAGCCACCCTCAGCTGGTCGGTTCTGCCGGTTTTGGAAGGCAACCCGACGCACCTTCACCAGTTGTTTTCCAATCTGATCGGGAATGCCCTAAAGTTTTCCGCGCAAAATCCCCTCATTTCCATTTCCTCCGCGCCCGTTTTGCCTGCCGAACGGGTTCTTTTACCCGGTTTGAATCCGGCCCTTGCGTACGTTCATATTCAGGTGAAAGACAACGGCATCGGTTTTGAACCGGAGTATGCCGAGCGCGTTTTTACGATCTTTCAGCGGCTGAACCACAGCAAAGCCTACCACGGAACCGGCATTGGATTGGCACTCTGCCGGAAAATTGTGGAGAACCACGGAGGGATCATCCGGGCCGAAAGCGAATTGAATCAGGGCGCGACCTTCCACATTTACCTGCCAGTCAGGCGGTGAGATACAGTTTTCGGTATACGGTTTTCAGTGTTCGAAATTCGCTATTCATTCTTTATGTATTGACTTGAATCAACAGAGCCAAGCCCAATACCGAAAACCGTATACCAAAAACCGGTAACCGGTAACCTCACTGCACCAGCTCCTGAATTTTTTTACTCAGATCGTTTCCGCGCAGATTTCGGGCGATGATTTTTCCGGAAGGATCCAGCAGGAAGTTGGCCGGAACGCTGTTGATACCGTACTGCTGGGCCACTTCATTTTTCCAGCCTTTCAGGTCGCTGACGTGCGCCCAGGTCAGGTTGTCTTTCCGGATGGCATTCAACCAGTTCTGCCTGTTGTTATCGAGCGAAACCGAGAAAATGGTGAAGTTCTTGCCCTTAAAGGTCTGGTACGTCTGGACCAGATTCGGATTTTCTTCCCGGCACGGTCCGCACCAGCTCGCCCAGAAATCGACCAGCACGTATTTGCCTTTAAACGATGACAACTTGACTACCTTGCCCAGCGTATCGGTCTGGGCAAATTCTGGTGCTAGTTTGCCCACGTTGAAGCGGTTGATGAGGTCGATCTGCTGCCGAAAAAACCGGGCCTGCTGCGATTTGCCAATTTCCATCGTTTCCAGTTTCGTTAGCATGCTATCCGCCCCCGCAATATCGTTGAGATTCAGGAGAACCCCCAGGACATTGACGCTGGCGGCACGGTTCGGGTGATCGGAAATGAATTTTTTAAACCGGGCCTGATCCTGTTGAATGGCGGTCTCCTGTTCCTTTCGAGCCAGTTGCATGCCGCTGGCATCGTTGGTGGCCCGGGCATTGCCGTACCGGGCTTCAATGCGTTTGTACCGGTTGGTAATGGCCGTATCCTGCATCATGGTTTCCAGATTTTTTCGCAGGTTTTCTTCCTGCGAGCCCGTAACCTTCGCGGCCCAGAGCGAGTCGGCATCACCCCGGATGGTTAAGGCCGAATTTTCCAAATAAAAATGCTGCTGACCCGGTTTGTCGGCTACTTTCAGGGTAAAGAAAGCCACCTCGTCCAGCTTGCCCTTAAACAAGAATTGTCCCCTGGCATTTGCCGTCGTGGTGTCCGAATGCTGGCGGGTCTTGTAGAAAGAATTTTCGGTTAAGATGACTTTTTTATTGGCGGCATTCTTCAAAAAACCGCTGATGGTGTATCCGTCGGTGGCCGCTGAAGCACTGGTTTTTTTGACGACTTTCGACTGGGAATAGCCCTCGATCAGGAGCAAAGACAACAGTGAACTTACGAATAGAAATTTCATGAACAGTCAATTTTGGGTTCATTAAGGGGGCACGACGCACCGGGTCGCATCATCCCGGAGAAAAGGGCAAAGGCAATGCCAAACCGGAACCGGTTTTTGGGTTTCACCGAAAATCTTCCTAACGGCCACTGCCTGTCCTTCAAACAAAAGGGGGGGCGTTGATGGTTCCTATTGAAATTAGCCCAATTTCAGTAGATTTGGCCGTTTTTGGGTCAATAAGGGCCGAATCTGCATAAACCATCTCGCCATGACGCTAAAATTTGCTTGCTCCCGCTGGCTGCTCCTGACTGCACTCATCGGTTTTTCCGCCTGTTCCCGAAACCCGGTTACGGGCAAACGCGAACTGTCGCTGATGTCAACGGAACAGGAAATTGCCATCGGCAAAGAATCCCATCCGTCGGTGGTCTCCACCATGGGGCTTTACGACGATAAGAAACTGACGGATTTTATTAACCTGAAAGGCAAGGCAATGGCGAAGGTTTCGCACCGCCCCGATTTGCCGTACCAATTCTTTATCGTTGATTCGCCGGTGGTCAACGCCTTTGCCGTGCCCGGAGGCTACGTCTATTTCACGCGCGGTATTATGGCGCACTTCAACAACGAAGCGGAATTTGCCGGGGTGCTCGGTCACGAAATTGGTCACATTACCGCCCGCCATTCGGCCCGGCAGCAAACCGGTCAGTTATTGGGCACGCTGGGGATGATTGGTGGGGCCATTCTGGTGCCGCAACTGGGCCAGAACCTCGAAGCTTTGCAGCAGGGCCTGGGTCTGTTTTTACTGAAATACAGCCGCGATCACGAGTCGGAATCGGATAAAATTGGGGTCGAATATTCGAGTAAAATCGGCTACGACGCGCACCAGATGGCCAATTTCTTTTCAACCATCAAGCGGATTTCCGACAATGCGGGCCAGCAGGTGCCCACGTTCATGTCGACGCACCCCGATCCGGCCAACCGCAATTCGAAGGTCAACGAAATGGCGACGGCCTACCAGCAACAGAACAAAGCCACGTATCAGGTGGAACGCGACCGGTATTTACGGATGATCGACGGCATTCTGTACGGCGAAGATCCCCGCCAGGGCTTTGTCGAAAAAGACATGTTTTACCACCCTGAACTCAAATTCCAGTTCCCGGTTCCGAAGGGCTGGCAACACCAGAATTCGCCCGCCCAGTTTCAGATGGCGGCCAAAGACGGGAAATCGGCCATGATTTTAATGCTGGCAAAAGGCAACTCGCTCGAAGAAGCCTCCAAGACGCTGGTGCAGCAACTAGGTTTGAAGGTGCTGGAAAACCAGCGAACGACCATCAACGGCAATCCGGCCTACGTCCTCATTTCGCAGCAGCAACAACCGCAGCAACAGGGCCAGCCGCAGCAACCGCAGGATCCGAAGACGACGCTTCAGATTGGCACCTGGCTGATTCAGTACGGCAATGCCATTTACGCCCTGCACGGTTTGGCCACGGCCAGCGATTTTGAGGGCGCCTTTCGCACGTTCCGCCCGGTGGCCGAAAATTTCCGGGCGCTGACCGATCCGGAAAAAATCAACCGCAAACCCGAACGGGTTCAGGTCAAGACGGTTTCGCGCGAGGGCACCTTTCGGGACGTAATGGGCACGCTGGGAATGCCATCGAACCGGCTGGAGGAGCTGGGCGTGCTCAACAGCCTGCGCCCGGACGATAAAGTGAGCCGCGGGTCGCTGGTCAAAATTATTGGCCGTTAACGGGAGGTGAGCGGTTTTGCCGACGGTTGGTCAACTGGCTAAAAAGCTGTAATTTCCCGGCTTCCGAACCGCCCAGACCCATGCCTTTCAAAACCTGTTTCCTGCTCTGCTGCCTGAGCTTTCCCGGCCTGGCGCAACTCACTTCCTTGCCGGTTTTCCGATCCGATGTTTTTAAAGGCGACTGGCTGATTTCCCCGGTGTTGCAGAAAGCCGGGGTGTTTCAGACCAATCAGGGCCAGGAACTGGTATTGTCCAATGGCCTGCTGATCCGGCGGTTTCGCATCAGCCCCAATCTGGCAACGATTGATTACCGGAATCTGACCACCAGCGAGCAGTTCATCCGGTCCGTAAAACTGGAAGCGGTGGTGGTCCTGAACGGCAAAAAATACCGGGTCGGCGGGTTGGACGGGCAAACGGAGCACGCGTATCTGAAAGAAGAATGGATCGACGGGTTGAAAGCGAATCCGGCTGATTTTCAATACAAAAGTTTTCAGGTAACGGCCTTGAAGCCCATTCTGAACGGACCGTCGCGGACCTGGATGATGAATCCAAAACCGCCCACCGGGCAGGAACTGAGCCTGACCTTTACCGCCCGCCAGCCGGAGTTGCAGGGGGTCGCCGTGGTAGTCCATTACGCCTTGTACGACCGGATTCCGACGCTCTGCAAGTGGGTGACGGTGGAAAACAACAGCGGAAAACCGCTCCACATTAATCAGGTAATCAACGAGGTGCTGGCGACGCCCGAAGAGGAGTCGGCGGTGGTGGGCAAGCCCGAGCAGATGAAAAAACCGCAACGGCTTTACATCGAAAACAACTTTGCATTCAACAACGCCATGCGGTACGATCTGTCGGATCAGGCCACGCACTGGAAAACCGACTCGCTCTATACCTCCCAGGTCAATTACGATTTTCAAACCCCCTGTTTGCTCGAAGTGTATCCTACTTTGGGTGTCGGGGTTGACCTGGAGCCGAAACAGACCTACACGTCCATCCGCACGTTTGAACTCCTGTTGGATTCCTACGACCGCGAACGGAACGGGCTGGCCCGGCGGCAGTTTTACCGGACCGTCGCGCCCTGGACCACCCAGAACCCGATTTTCATGCACCTGGTCAGCACCGACCCGGCGGTAGTTCGGAACGTGATTGACCAATGCGCCGAAACCGGGTATGAAATGGTGATTCTGAGTTTTGGCAGTGGCCTGAACATGGAAGATGACAGCCCCGAAAACCTCCGGAAATTCAAGGAACTGGCCGATTATGCACACCGCAAAAAAATTCTGATTGGCGGGTACTCGCTGTTCAGCAGCCGGCGGATCGACGACGAAACCGACGTGATCGACCCGAAAACCGGCCTGCCCGACAAGGGCGCTTTCTTCGGCCACGCGCCCTGTCTGGCCAGCGCCTGGGGCATTGCCTACCTCGCCAAACTAAAGAAATTCATTACCGAAACCGGCTTTGATCTGCTGGAACACGACGGCCCGTATCCCGGCGACGTCTGCGCGTCGGTGAAACACCCCGGCCACAAGGGACTGGAGGATTCGCAATGGGTACAGATGGAAATGCAGAAGGGTTTGTACCGGTTTTTGAACGAAAAAGGCGTTTACGTCAACGCGCCTGACTGGTATTTCATGGACGGTTCGCACAAAATTGCGCTCGGCTACCGGGAGGTGAACTTTTCGCTGTCGCGGGAGCAGCAGAAAATCTTGAACCGGCAGAACATTTACGACGGAACCTGGGAAAAAACGCCCTCGATGGGCTGGGGGTTTGTGCCGCTGACCAAATACCAGGGCGGTGGCCCCGAAGCGGTTCTGGAGCCCCTCAGCCATCATTTGAAGGACTACGAACAACTGATGATGCAGTATTACGGCGCTGGCATTCAGGCCTGTTACCGGGGTCCGCGTTTGTACGACACCGACGAAACGAAGCAAACCGTCCAGCGCGTGATCAACTGGTACAAGCAGTACCGGCCCATCCTGAATTCCGATGTGATTCACCTTCGGCGCGCCGACGGGCGGGATTGGGACGGCATCATGCATGTCAACCCGGTTTTGGGCGAAAAAGGACTGGTAATGCTGTTTAACCCGCTGAAAACCAAAATTAGCCGAACCATCAAACTGCCCCTTTACTACACCGGCCTGAGCGAAAAAGCCGCCATTCGGGTGGGCGAAGGCAAGCCGAAAACTTATCCGCTCAATCGAAACTACGAAGCGGAACTGGTGATTGAGCTGGAACCCGAAAGCTACCAGTGGCTCGTTGTGGAAGGCAAGTAACCAAACCGAGCTGAAACAGCGAAAACCGGCCACTGCTCAGCAATCCGGCCGGTTTTGCTGAACTCCTTTTGGTGCGACAGGGTTAAAAAAAGACACACTCCTTGCAATCATGCCCGATTTATTCAGTCCATTAACGATACGAAGCATTCAGTTTAAAAACCGGATTGCGGTTTCGCCCATGTGCCAGTATTCCAGCGAAGACGGTTTTGCCAATGACTGGCACCTCGTCCATTTGGGCAGCCGGGCCGTGGGTGGCGCGGCCCTGGTGATGACCGAAGCCATTGCGGTTTCGCCGGAGGGCCGGATTTCGCCCGATGATCTGGGCATCTGGAAAGACGAGCACCTGCCTTTTCTAAAACGCATTACCGCCTTTATCGAAGCGCAGGGCGCGGTTCCGGGTACACAACTGGCCCATGCCGGTCGCAAAGCCAGCCACAACCGGCCCTGGGATGGTGGGAAGGCGATTGCCCCGGACGACGAACGCGGCTGGCAAACCGTCGCACCCAGTCCGGTTCCGTTCAGTCCGGCCGAGCCCGAACCGCTGGAATTGTCCGCTGAGGGCCTGGAAAAAGTAATCGCTGATTTTGTGGCTGCGGCTGGTCGGGCGCTGGCAGCCGGTTTTAAGGTCATTGAGCTGCATGCCGCGCACGGTTACCTGATCCACGAATTTCTGTCGCCCCTGAGCAACCAGCGGACCGACCAGTACGGCGGATCGTTTGAAAACCGCACCCGGTTTTTGCTCGAACTGCTCGAACGGGTGCAAACCGTCTGGCCGAAAGAGTATCCGCTGTTCGTCCGGATTTCGGCTACCGACTGGACCGAGGGCGGCTGGACGGCCGACGATGCGGTGGCGCTGTCGGCCATCTTAAAGGAAAAAGGCGTCGATCTGATCGACTGTTCGAGTGGGGGGAACGTGGCCGGTGCCCGGATTCCGCTCAGCCCGGGATACCAGGTTCCGTTTGCCGAAAAAGTTAAAAAAGAAACCGGGATGCTGACCGGCGCCGTGGGTCTGATTACGACGGCGGAGCAGGCCAGCGAAATCATTGCCAGCGGTCAGGCCGATCTGGTGCTGCTGGCCCGCGAACTCCTGCGCGATCCGTATTTTCCGCTCCACGCGGCTCAGCAACTCGGGGCCGAAACCGCCTGGCCGGCGCAGTATCTGCGGGCGAAGTAATCGGGCTGAAATCCTTTTTTTAACGATCAACCCCGGTTTTTACTGCGAAAACTCCATGACCGCTTTAAACTACAATCAGCTGGTAACCATCGTACAGGACCGCTACCGGAACCAGTACGCCCTGGAGTTGGCCTTCGATCAGGCTGAACGGGTGTATGCGTTCGAAGAATCCAAAAACGCCTATTCGACCACGGATTATTTTTCGGAATGGGAGGAACGCGATTACGAGTGGACTGCTTTCAAAGCCATTCTAACCGAAGCGCAATTTAAAGACTACGAAGGTAAACGGAAGGCGTTTCTTCAGGCTACGGAGGCCGGGTTGATGGAAGAAGACCGCGCCAAAAACGTTGAAATTGCCTACAACCAGGAGTTAATCCGGTTTTACGAAAACGAGTTTCTGCCCGATTTTTTCAAAGAGCGGTTTTTGCTGTCGCTGACCCATTTGCCGGAAACGAAAACGAAAGTCGATTTTTTAAAGGCTGAATACCAGCGGTACCTGATCGAAAACCGGAAGCACCTGCTCGTCACTCATTTTCGGTTTGCCCGCACCTTTATGCCCAACGCGCTGACGATTTCGCTGCTGCAACTCAAACTGACGCACCTGTGGCCGGATTATTATTATTTCAGCCGGAAACTGGATGAACCGGCCCGGGCGACCGCCGAGCATTTGAAAAAGAGACTTGCGTACCTGGACGAACGGACGTACGCCTTTGTTCAGGAGAAGTACGAAGCGTTACAGGCGTTCAACGAGCTGAATTATAAAAAGCATTTCAGCGAAAGGGACGGTTTTCATTTCGTTATTGGCGAGATGCCCCCGGAAGAGCTGCGGATTCACCGGCTGATGTGCCTGTTGCTGCTGGATAAGGAGCGCTATGGCTGGCGGGAGTAGCGGTCGGGCGGACACTTGTTTTCCGCTTTTCCCGAAAATCAGCACGTCGGAAGTAACTTTCTAACCGTTCAAAAAAACGAATCCAGCCGGGTTCGTTTTTTTTGTGTAGAATTGAGCACGTAAACGTAAACCCTTTAGGACGACCGCTCCGGCTGTCGACAACAACACATGGGACTTTTTGACTTCATCCGAAACGAATTTATCGAGGTCATCGACTGGGTCGACACCTCCAGTGATACGGTGATCTGGAAATTTCCGGACAACGGCAACAACATCAAGTACGGCGCGCAGTTGACCGTGCGTGAGTCGCAGTTGGCGGTTTTTATGAACGAGGGCCGCATTGCCGACATTTACCAGCCCGGCCGCTACGAACTGACGACGCAGAACATGCCGATCATGACCACGCTCAGGTCGTGGAAAATGGGGTTTGAATCGCCCTTCAAGGTGGATATCTACTTTGTTTCGACCAAGCAGTTCACCAACCTGAAGTGGGGAACCCAAAATCCGTTCATCGTCCGCGACCCCGAACTGAAACAGGTGCGCGTACGGGCGTTCGGGGTGTTTGCCATGCGGGTGGCGGATGCCGGGAAGTTTATTAAGGAGTTTGCCGGAACCACGCCCATCGTCCGGATCGGCGACGTGGAAGATCAGCTGCGGTCGGCCATTGTGACCAATTTTACCGACACCATCGGCGAAGCCGGGATTTCGGTGTACGACCTGTCGCGGAATTACAAGGAAATCGGTGACAAACTGCTGCCCCTGCTCCAGAACGATTTCACGGGCTACGGGTTGGAACTGACCAAGTTCTACGTTGAAAATACGAGTTTGCCACCCGAAGTCGAAGCCTTCCTTGACAAGACCACGCAGATGAATATGGTGGGCGATATGGCCCGTTTTCAGCAGTTTCAGGCCGGGGTGGCGCTGGAAGATGCCGCCGAAAGCGGAGGAGCCGGGGGCGCTGCGGTTTTGCTCGGCGGACTGGGCAATTTCATGCAGAACACCAATGCCGCCAACGCCCCGCAGCCGGCCCCGAAAGAAGATAAGGGCGAGGTGATGAACCTGCTCAAACAACTCGGCGAACTGAAAGCCGCCGGAATTCTGACCGAGGAAGAGTTTACCGCCAAAAAAGCTGAATTGTTAGCGAGATTATAAAAATAAAGAAGAGAGGATGAAGGGAGGAGAGGAGGAAGGGCTTCCACCGGCTCTTTACCTCTGGTCCTTTCCTCCCTTTTATCCTCTCCTCCATTTTTCATGCAATCCCCATCCGAACTCTCTGATTTAGTCCGGGCGCCGTGCAAAACCTGCGGAGCGCAGTTGAAATTTTCGGCCGACAAACAAATGCTGAGCTGCGATTACTGCGGCAACACCGAAGCGATTCCGTTCACCCGAAACAACCTGCACGAAAATCCGCTCGCGTTCCGGGTGGAGGACCGGCAGTTGCCCAACGCGCCGACGGAAGAAAAACGGCTGTTCACCTGCCAGAACTGCGGGGCCAAAACGACCGTCAACTTCGACACCCCAACGATCTCCTGCGCCTTTTGCGGGTCCAAAAACGTGAACCCCGACGCCCAGAAAACCCGGCTGATCGAACCGGCGGGACTGCTGCCGATTCGCATATCGAAGGAAATGGCCCTGCAACGGTTCAAAAGCTGGGTGGGCGATAGCTGGCTGGCTCCCTCGGATCTGAAAGCCGGGGCCATGCTGGACAACCTGCACGGAATTTACATTCCGTTCTGGACGTTCGATGCGCAGGCCTACTCGACATTTTCGGGTGAAGCCGGTTTTTATTACTACGTTCCGGTGCAGGTGCGCGACGCGAACGGAAAAACCGTCACCCAGCAGCAACAGCGGGTGCGGTGGGAATACCGTTCTGGTTCGCACGAGGCCTTTTACGACGACCTCCTCGAAATGGCTTCCCGGAAGTTGTCCCAGCAGGAAAGTCAGGTGCAGGAAGCCAGCCGCTATGATTTAAAGGAGGTGGTCGACTACGATCCGCGCATTTTGCTGGGCTGGGAAGCCGAGGTGTACAGTATCGATCTGCCGGAAAGTGCCCAAAAGGCTGAAGACCAGATCCGGAATCGCGAAGAAAACGCCTGTGCCTCGCAATTGGGGGGCGATACGCAGCGGAATCTAACCGTTGATACCACCTTGAGTAACCAGACGTTCAAGCACATTTTGTTGCCGCTCTGGATTTGCATGTACGTGTACAATGGCAAGCAATACCGGTTTTTGGTCAACGGGCAGACAGGCCAGATCGCGGGCGAACGACCCCGATCGGCCTGGAAAGTGGCGCTGCTGATTGCTGGATTTCTGTTGCTGGTTCTGTTTTTCTACTGGCTGGGGAAACGGTAGGAAGCCCCGTCTCTCGTTTTTGGTGGGTCGAAGTGCGGAGAAACCACGCTCGGATGATCCCGAACCGGGGTGCAAAATTATTTTTCTTATTCGGGGAAATCTTACCAGCAAGATGTTCCGGTAAATCATTAATTTTACGGCTTCGGCGCAGTTGGTTTTGGTTTAGAGGAGAGGTAAGTCGCTGATTGATAAATTACTGCACGTTTAGAAAAAAGGTCAATCACAATTGCTTGAGTCAGTCCAACTTGTAAAATCGTTCGGGGACGTTACGGCTGTTCGGGGCGTTTCTTTGGTCATAAAACCGGGTGAGGTTGTGGGGTTGGTGGGGGCCAGCGGTTCCGGAAAAAGCACGCTGCTGAACCTGCTGGCCGGTTTAACCGATGCCACCGAGGGCGTCGTGAAGCTCAACAGCGAGCGGATCAAAGGGCCGTCGGAGCAATTGGTTCCGGGCCACGCCCACATCAAACTGGTTCATCAGGAATACCAGTTGATGCCCAATGTTTCCGTCCGCGACAACATTGCGTACGCCCTGCGGTATTACGAAAAGCGGTACCAGGATTTTCGCGTCGAACAACTGATCCAGTTGTGTCGGCTGGAGTCGGTTCAGCACCGCTTGCCGCGCCAGGTGTCGGGGGGCGAAAAACAGCGGACGGCCATTGCCCGTGCCATTGCCGAAAAACCGGCGGCCCTGCTGCTCGACGAACCGTTTAGCCACCTCGATCTGCCCAACCGGGAGCTGATTCGCGGCCTGTTGCTCGATCTGGTGCGCAACGAAAAAACCGCCTGCCTTTTTGTCACCCACGACTCCACCGATGCCCTGTCCATTTCGGGCCGAATCGGTATTTTGCAGGATGGGCAACTGGTGCAGATGGGGTCACCGATGGAAGTTTACCGGCGCCCCTACAACGCCTACGTGGCTCAGATGACCGGACCGGCCAACCTGATCCGGGCCAAGCACCTGCCCCTGATGGGAATTATTCACGCCTATCAACCCAACGCGCTGGCCTGCGTGCGCCCCGAAAACATCCGGCTGAGCGACCGCGGGCGGTTTGGCGGAACCATCCGCAACCTCTTTTTCAAAGGCGCGTTCATCGAAGTGGAAGTCGAAATGAACCGCTTTGTCAGTCTCACTTTTCTGGCTTCATCCAACGACAAAATCCAGGTCGGGCAGTTGGTGGGGCTGGAAATGGCGCCGGAGTCGGTCCACTGGATGCGCGGCTCGGTCTAGTCATCCGATTTTTTCTGGTTCGAAATCACGGTCTGCGGATTACCCCGGTAGGAAATATCGGCCCCGCCCCGCGAATTTTTTTCCAGTCGTTTGGTGGCGGTTACGGACGCGTCGCTGGCCCCCGATGCCCTAACGATGGCTTCTTCGGCGGTCAGATCGTACGCCGACAGGTCGGAAGCGCCCGAAATTTCCACGTCCAGCAGCCGCGCTCTGCCCCGCAGTTTGGTGTCCGATGCGCCCGATGCTTTCAGCCGGATGCGGTTTGCCGTGATGTCTTTCATCGTTAAATCGGCCGCGCCCGACAACGTAATATCCAGCTCGTCGCTGTCGAACGAATCGTTTACCTCACCGTCCGACGCGCCGGACATCGTAATGCCCCGCAAAGCCGGCATGGTAATCAGCAAGCGGGGCGATTTGCGGTTTTTGCCGGGCGTCCAGTGCCCCGCCGGGCGGTTGAAACGGGCCACGAGTACCCCATTTTCACTTTTGACGGACAAGTATTCGGTTTCGCCGGGGGCCAGATCGGCCACCACATCGAAACTGCCTTTGCGGACCTCCACATCAATGGCGTTGGCTACATCAATTCGATCAAAGGATTTGATGCTGAACTGTTTGGTGACCGACTGGGCCTGAGCCCCTCCAACCATCATCCCGAGAAATAAGGCAACTAAAAAAAAAGAGTTGGTTTGCATGATAATGTGTCGTATTGATGCTGATAAGATGCCGCAACGGGCGCGCGCGTTGCACCGGTTTTTAATTTCTTTTCTGCCACGGCACCGAACCGCCTTTTCGGATGTGGTTCATCAGCAGGCGGGTCAATTCGGCGGCTTTCGCTTTTTCCCGGCTGGCCAGATCGGTGGTTTCTTTCGGGTCGTCTTTCAGGTTATACAATTCAAAGGGTGCGAAGGGGCTGGGTTGCAGCAACTTCCAGCCGCCCAGCCGAACCGCCTGCGTCGTCAGGCCTTTGAAGCTGTCGTTGCCTTCGCGCCGGATGAAAAAAAGCGGACGTTGTCGGATGCTTTCAAGCGCAGAACCATCTGATTGGCTGCTGGTTAACAGGCTCAGGATCGACTTTCCATCGAGTGGGGCGATGGCCTTTCGCCCTGTAATTTCCAGAAACGTCGGGAGCCAGTCAATGAGCAGCAAGCGTTCGTCCGACACCTGACCTGGTTTGACCTGCCCCGGCCAGGCTACCCCCGCCGGAATCCGCAGCCCACCTTCGTACATGGTTCCTTTGAACGCCCGAACGGGCCCATTGTTGGCTTTGCCCGGTCCCCAGCCGCCGTTGTCGCTCGTGAACACAATCAGCGTATTGTCGAGTTGCCGGTTTGCTTTCAGCGTAGCCAGGAGCCGCCCGATGCCGGCGTCCATGTGTTCGATCAGGGCCACCAGTTTGGCGCGCGTCGGGTCGATGTTGGGTTCCCGCTGGGTAACGCGTTCGAGCCATTCGGCGGGCGGTTGCAGCGGATTGTGGGGGGCATTGTAGGCCAGGTACAAAAAGAACGGTTTTGAACTGCCTTTCCGGGCGTTTACGTACCGAATCGCTCCCTCGGTGAACACATCCGTCGCGTGCCCGGGCGGGTTGATCACCCGCCGGTTGTGGCGCATGAAATTGTGGTTGTTGCGCTGTTTGGTGTAATAATCATCCATCATATCGCCCAGAAAACCGTCAAATTCCTGAAAACCGCGTTCGTTGGGGGTGTTCGGCGATTCCAACCCCAGGTGCCATTTTCCCACCAGCGCCGTGTGGTACCCGGCCTGCTGCAAATAATTGGGCAGAAGCGGGCCGGGCGCCAGGTAGCCCCAGCTGTCGGTCGAATCATCCCGAATGACGCCCGGCACCCCCATCTGTTCCGGCCAGCGCCCCGACAGCAGCGCGGCCCGGCTGGGCGAGCAAACCGGGCTGTTGGCGTAAAACCGGGTAAACCGCATCCCGGCTTTCATCAGGCTATCAAGGGAAGGCGTTTTTAGGTCGGTCGCGCCGTAGCAGGAGAGATCACCCCAGCCGAGATCATCCGCCATAATTAAGACGATATTGGGCTTAGGGGCCGGAGCCGGGGGCGTATGACTGATCAGCAGGACGCAGAGTCCGGCCAGCACCGGAACGACGAGGAACGTAGCAAAAAGGCGGTATTTCATAAAGGCTTCCGAAAGCCGGGTGAACACGTAAGGCATCGCCCGCAAATTCCGTAACTTTGCGGCATGAATCAAGTTCTGGATCAACAAACTGACACCATCCAGCGGCTGCCGGTCATGGAATCGTTCTACACGCTGCAGGGCGAGGGGGCGCATACCGGAAAAGCCGCTTACTTTATCCGGCTCGGTGGCTGCGACGTAGGGTGCCACTGGTGCGACGTCAAGGAGTCCTGGGATGCGGAGGCCCACCCTAAATTTTCCGTAGCTGAAATTGTGGCGGGAGCCCTGCAACATCCGGGCCGGATGGCGGTTATTACGGGCGGGGAGCCGTTGATGCACGACCTGACCAGCCTGACGCTGGCCCTAAAAAAAGCCGGTTTTCAGACGAACATCGAAACGTCGGGGGTTTATGCCGTCAGTGGCGTCTGGGACTGGATCTGTTTTTCACCCAAGAAATTCAAAGAACCAAATCCAGACATTTTTAGTCGTGCCAACGAACTGAAAGTTATTGTCTACAACCGGAGTGATTTTGCGTTTGCTGAATCCTTTGTGGAAAGGCTGCAACCGCCGTGCAAATTGTTTTTACAACCGGAGTGGAGTCGATCCAATGAAATGCTACCTCTTATCGTTGAGTATGTAAAACAGCATCCGCAATGGCAGGTATCGTTGCAAACACACAAATTCATGGAGATTCCGTAGGGCAGGAAGAAAAAAGAAACAGGGCAAAGGAGGAAAGTGAGCGTAGGGGGAACAGAAGAACGGTTCTTTTCGTCGCGTTCTTCCTTTTCTCCTTACTTCCTTTATTTCTTTCTTCTTCCGTTGCCCAAAATAAAAAAGCTGTTGACCTCTACAAGAAAGCCGTCGATGCTTTGTCGCAGCGGAAAATGCCCGAAGCGCTGGACCTGTTTCATCAGGCCGTCGAACGGGATACGGGGTATACCGAAGCGTATCTGAAACTGGGACAGGTGTATGAGTTTATGCGGCAACCCGAGCAGGCGTTTCTGGTTTACCAGCGCGCGATCCGGCAGCAGCCCGACAAACCCACGACCGGACTGGCCTATCAGTTTGTCAATGCCTATTTGCTGAAAAAAGGGAATTACCAGGCCGCCATTCCGGGCATCGAGCGGTTTCAGAAACTGTTCCCTCCCAATTCGTTGCAGTGGAAAAAGGTCGAGCGGTTGCTGCAAACCGCCCGGTTTGGCGCGCAGGCCATTCAAAATCCGCTGGCCGTAAAACCGCAACCGCTGTCGGCTACGGTACAGGCGTTTCCCTCGCAGTATTTCCCGGTTTTGACCGCCGACGAGCAGACGCTGGTCTACACGGTTTTGAAACCCGAAGGGGATGAGGATCTGATGGTTTCGACCCAGAAGGGCGAAACCTGGAGCCCACCCGAATCCATTTCGACCCACATCAATACGCCCAACAACGAAGGCACACCCTCGCTCTCGGCCGATGGGCGGACGCTGGTGTTCACGGCCTGTCAGGGGCGCACCGGTTTCGGAAGCTGCGATCTGTACATCAGTCACAAAACCGGCGACACCTGGTCGGATCCGCAAAACATTGGTCCGGCCATCAACACCCAGGCCTGGGAGTCGCAACCGGCTTTGTCGGCGGATGGCCGTCGGCTGTATTTCGTCTCCGACCGGAAAGGGGGCGTGGGTCGGCGCGACATCTGGTGCAGCGAGCTGGGCGACGATGGCAAATGGAAAATACCGTATAACCTGAAGCGTATCAACACGCCGTTCGACGAAGCTTCGCCGTTTATTCACGCCAATGGCCTGAGTTTGTTTTTTGCCTCGGAAGGGCACATGGGCATGGGCGGGTATGATTTGTTCGTGGCCGACAGCACCGCTTCCGGCTGGTCGAATCCGCAGAACCTGGGCTATCCCATCAACACCTCCGACGATCAGGCGGCCCTGTTCGTGTCGGCCAATGGCGCGCGGGCCTATTATTCGCAGGAACAGTCGGCAACGGACGGCAAGCAGCGTTCCAAACTCTACGTGTTCGATTTGCCGGAACCGCTGCGGCAGAAGGTGCGTCCGGTCAGTTACCTGAAAGGGCTGGTGGCCGATGCCCGCACCAAAAAACCGCTCAACGCGATTATCGAACTGATTGATCTGGCGACGAATAAACTGGTCACCCGCGTGCAATCCGACCCGCAAACCGGGCAATACACGGCGGTTTTGCCGACCGGGGGCGAGTACGCACTGTACGTCGTTGGACCCGGTTATCTGTTTAAAAGCCTGTCGTTCGATTTCACCCAAAAGCGGGAAGGCGAAGGGTATACGGTGAGTGTGCCGCTGGAACCGATCAAGCCGTCGGACGGCGGGGAACCGGCCAAAGAGACCTTGAACAACCTGTTTTTTGAAACCGGGCGCTATGACCTGGCTGAGAAATCGCGGACGGAGCTCGACCGGCTGGTGAAATTTCTGGAAGTCAATCCCGCCGTTAAAATTGAAGTTTCCGGACACACCGACAACCAGGGCGGTACGGCCAACAACCTGGAATTGTCCAGAAAGCGGGCGCAGTCGGTGGTGGCCTATCTGTCAAAAGCCGGGATTGCCCCGGCGCGCATCAAATCAGCCGGTTACGGCGAAACGCGGCCGCTGGCCCCCAACACAACGGACGAAAACCGGAAGCAGAACCGGCGGATCGAGTGGCGAATTTTGTGAATGCTTATGACCCCTTACCCCTGAATCGTGAAAAGAAAATGGGGCAGAAGAGGCCGGTTTTTTCTTTTCTTATTCATTTTTCGTTGTTACGTGTTCATAAACCGGCAACTTGGTTGTGCCGGGAATTTTTTGCATCTTTGCGCTTGTTTTTTCAGTGGCAGGTGGCCCTTTTCCCGGAAACCCAACCTGATTAAACACTCAATTCTTTGTCATCCAATGACCACTGAACACGTCAATTGCCTGATTATTGGCTCCGGCCCGGCCGGATATACAGCCGCCATTTACGCATCCCGCGCGGGCATGAAACCCGTTTTATACCAGGGAATGCAGCCCGGCGGTCAATTGACCATCACCAATGAAGTTGATAATTTTCCCGGTTATCCGGAAGGCGTCAACGGTCCCCAATTGATGATGGACCTCGAACAACAGTCCCGTCGGTTTGGCACCGACATTCGCTACGGCGTCGTAACGGCGGTGGATTTTACCGGACCGATTCACAAAGCCGTGGTGGATGATCAGCAGGAAATCAGCGCCAATGTCGTCATTATTTCAACGGGAGCGTCGGCCAAGTGGCTGGGCCTGCCGTCGGAAATGCGCCTGAACGGCCTGGGGGTTTCGGCCTGCGCGGTTTGTGACGGTTTTTTCTTCCGCGGAAAAGATGTGGTCATTGTTGGCGCGGGCGATACCGCAGCCGAAGAAGCCAGCTACCTGGCCAATTTGTGCCGGAAGGTCTACATGATTGTCCGTCGCGATGAAATGCGGGCGTCGAAGTTTATGCAGAACCGCGTAAAATCGCTGCCGAATATTGAGATTTTATGGAACAGCGAAACCGAAGAGGTGCTGGGTGAGGAGGGCGTGACGGGTGCGCTGATTAAGAATACGGTGACGGGCGAAGAACGGGTTCTGGATGTATCGGGCTTTTTTGTGGCCATTGGTCACAAACCCAATACCGATATTTTCAAACCGTACCTCGAACTGGACGAAACAGGATACATCATCACGGAAAAGGGCAGTACCCGCACCAGCGTGCCGGGGGTTTTTGCCTGTGGTGATGCGCAGGACAATATATACCGCCAGGCCATCACGGCAGCCGGCACGGGCTGTATGGCTGCCCTGGACGCCGAGCGGTATCTGGCCATGAAAGAAGTTGAAATGCACGCTGAAGTGTAAAGAGATTCTAACCACCACAGAACGAATGATGAATGACGGGGTATGAATGAGGTGCGTCAGCCAATTCATAGCCCATCATTCATCATTCCTTTTGGCAAACTTTATCCCCGAGGATGAGAAAACTGGCAGTCTGGTGGCTGTTGGCCAGCGTTTGCTGTCTGGCAAGCGTAACGACCGTGGAAGCGCAGGAACGAGGAAAATTCAAGAAGAACCTGAGCATCAAGCCAAAGAAAACCGAGAACGAAAGTCCGAACCGCCCCACGCAGCAATCGGCCCAGGAACCGGAAGACGAATTTGAACAGGAGCCGTCCAACCTGCGCTATAACAATCAATTCGAACCCAAAAAGGAAGTTAATCCCGTCGTTGCGGAAGATACCTCGACGATTGATGAAGGCGAACCGGCCGTGGTGGAATACATTGATTCGGTGCAGGTGGGGGACGATTGGGTGAAAATCGCCGATTATTTTGCGATCTGGGACCCCCACAATGTTGATCCGTACGGAATTGACCCCCTCCAGTTTGACGAAGTTATTGACCTGCGCTTATACGATCCGGCGCAAAACCGGTTTTGGTCGGCGCCGACAGTCGATGGAAAAGTGACCTCCATGTTTGGTCCGCGGTGGGGCCGCTGGCACAAAGGCATGGACCTGGACCTGGAAACCGGTGACCCGGTTTATGCAGCTTTCGACGGCCTGGTGCGGGTAGTTGGCTGGGACGGGGGCGGTTTTGGGCGTTACCTGCTGGTTCGGCATTTCAACGGTCTGGAAACCATTTACGGTCACTTGTCCAAAGCGCTGGTCGAATCCGGGCAACTGGTGAAAGCGGGTGACCAGATTGGGCTTGGCGGCAGCACCGGACGCAGCTCAGGCTCGCACCTTCATTTTGAAACCCGCTACGAAGGCAATCCCTTCAGCCCGACGTTTCTCTACGATTTTCCTACCAATTCGCTGATGTCGGACCATTTTATTTTAACGGCCTCCGTCTGGGATTATCTGCGCGGAAAAAGCGTGAGCACGTCCGGATTCAAACCCCGGTACAAACGCACGGTGCTGCACCGGGTGCGGTCGGGCGAAACGCTGACCAGCATCGCCCGGCGGTACGGGTTATCGGCTTCAACGCTCGCCCGGAAAAACCACATGTCTACCCGCTCACGCATTAAACCGGGGCAGAAATTGCGAGTTCATTAAGGGGAGTTTACTTGGCCATTCGAACGAATGAAACTTGATTTACTGGTTATTGCGGTTCATCCTGACGACGCCGAATTAGGCTGTGCCGGAACGATTCTTTCGGCAGTTGCGCAGGGTAAAAAAGTGGGCATCGTGGACCTGACCCGCGGAGAGCTGGGTACGCGCGGAACGCCGGAAATCCGGTTGCAGGAAGCCGCCGATGCCGCCCGGATTCTGGGGTTGTCGGTCCGCGAAAACATGTGCTTCCGCGACGGTTTTTTCCGGAATGACGAAGAACACCAACGGGCCCTGATCGCGGCCATCCGGAAATACCAGCCGGAACTGGTTATTGCCAACGCCATCACCGACCGCCATCCCGACCACGGCCGGGCTTCGAGCCTGATCGTTGACGCCTGCTTCTATTCGGGCTTGCGGCAAATCAAAACCGTGGATAACCTGGGCGCCGATGCCACCGGCGAAGCGCAGGAAGCCTGGCGCCCGAAGGTGGTGTATCACCTGATTCAGGATCGGTACATCAAGCCGGATTTCATCGTCGACATCACCGATTTTTACGCGAAAAAACAAGAATCTCTGCTGGCTTACAAAAGCCAGTTTTACGACCCCAACAGCAACGAACCCATGAGCTACATTGCCAGCCAGGAGTTCATGGAATTCCTCCGCGCTCGCGCCGAAGAGTTCGGCCACGTCATCGGGGTTAAATACGGCGAAGGTTTCACGGTGGACCGGACGATCGGGGTGAAGAATATGTTTGATCTGATATAGGCGGTTTTAAGTAAACGGCCTTTGGATCATCCAATCAAGAAACCGATCAGAAACAGGCCGCTAATACCCGATAGCCCGCCGATCCACATCCAGGTAGTCGGAGCGGCTTTCCGTTTCTGGTAATTTTGGGCTGCTTTGGCAAACAGGAGACCGGGTAAACCGAAGATCACCCAAACCGCAGCCAGATTGAACCAGCCCGTCGCCGACATATTTCCCAGCCCTTGAGTCGAATGGCTTACCAGACCCACCAGAATCAGGAGTTTCACCACCAGTTCGGCGGCCGGATAAATGAGCTGGGCGCTGGCGGATCCGCTCAAACCGCCTAAGACCATCCATTGCGGAAGTTGTTCACCCCATGACTGAATGCTGGCCAGCGCGATTACAACCGTCAGCAGCCGCAGCAGGCAGGCTCCTAAAATAATCCAGGCGGTTGTGTCGATGGCCTGACCGTTATTCAGGTGACTGAAAACCCACATGGCCAGGACCACGACAATGAACAATCCAACGAAGCCGGTGATTACGTAAACCGGCCACCGGGCGACGGACTTTGGCTCAACGGGTAAAACGTTATAAAACATGGAGAAACGGTTAGGTGCAGTCAAGAGCTTGAATTAACGGCCTCGTAAGCACTTTGCCAAATCAATTCCGCTTACCCGGGTGCGCTTACTGCCACCCGCCCCCCAGCGCCCGGTACACACTGACCATCGCACTCAACCGCTGCTGCCGGACTTCTGCGAGTATCAGTTCAGCCTGTAGCACATTGCTCTGGGCCGTAATCACTTCCAGGTAATTGGCCAAACCACTGGCGAAAAGCAAACGGGCGTTGGCAATCGCTTTCTGCAACGTTGCCACCCGCGCAGCCGCCACCTGTTCCTGTTCCTTCAGCTTCTCGACCTGCACCAGGGCATCGGCCACTTCCCGCACCCCGTTGGTAATGGCCTGCCGAAACTGGATGGTGGCCTGATCGTGCTGAATCCGGGCCACTTCGACCTGGGTTTTAAGCTGGCGACGCTGAAAAACCGGCTGCGTCAGCCCACCCGCGACGCTGTAAAACAGGGAAGCCGGAAACATAAACCAGTTGCTGGCCTGAAAAGCGTTAAAACCGCCACTGGCCGAAATCACCAGCGCCGGATATAGGCTTGCTTCGGCTACCCCAATCCGGGCGTTGGCGGCTACCAGATTCAGTTCGCTGGCGCGCACATCCGGGCGGTTGGCTAGCAATTGTACCGGAACACCAACCTGCAGGGTGTCGGCCACCGGAACGGTTTCCAGGCGGCTGGACCGGGGAATACTGCCCGGCATATCGCCCAGCAACTGCCGCAGACCGTTTTCTTCGATCACGATGGCCTGTTCGAGCCGCGAGCGGAGCAGGGCTGCGGTTTGCTGCTGCCCCCGCGCCTGGTCGACGGCCAGTTCGGTCACATCGCCACTTCGTTTTTGCAAACCAATCAGGCGCACAATGGAATCGCTGAGGGCCAGATTCCGGCGGGCGATAGTCAATTGCGCATTCAGAAACAAGAGGTTGAAATAGCCGTTGGCGACGTTGGCGACAAGCGCCGTGCGCACGGCTTTGGCGGCTTCAAACGTTTGCAGGTAATTGGCCTGCGTCACTTCATTCTGCCGCCGGATTTTGCCCCAGATATCCAGCTCCCAGGAGACGCCAAGGTTCGCGGAGTAATCTTCCAGGTGCCGGCTGCCGATAAAGTTTTCCAGACTCAGGCCGTTCAGGCTGTTTTTGGACGGAGTAATCGTCGAAGCGGCCACCTGTGCGTTGACCGATGGCAGGAGGGCATACCGGGTTTGGCGGACGTAGGCGCTGTTTTCTTCAATGCGCTTGACGGCCAGTTGCACATCGAAGTTGTTGGTCAGGGCCGTGCTGATAAGTTGCTGCAATTCGGCGGTCTGAAAAAATAGACGCCAGGGAAGCCGGGCGACCGTGTGGGTATCCGTTATGGTTGCCGAGCGAAACTGATCCGGAACCGCAAGGGTCGGGCGCTGGTAATTGCGCCCCACCTTGCAGGCGGAAAGAGAAAGCAGGAGAAAGGCAAAAGCCAGAAGCGTTTGCCCGCCCAAAATTCGTATGGATTGCATAGAAGGATGGAATTCGATCAATGGTTGGTATACAGTTCTTCGGCCGCCGTCTCCGCTTGCGGAACCGGTTTAAAGCCGCTGATTTTCTCGTGTAATTTCTGAAAGATGACGTACAAAACCGGGATGATGAAAATGCCCAGAACGACGCCCGTCAGCATACCCCCGGCGGTGCCGATGCTAATGGAGTGATTGCCTTTGGCCGACGAACCCGTAGCTCCCATCAGCGGAATCAGGCCCACGATGAAAGCAAAGGAAGTCATCAGAATGGGACGCAGCCGCAACTGGGAGGCTTCCAGCGCCGAGGCCACGAGCGGCATCCCGGTCCGACGGCGTTGCACGGCGTATTCGACAATCAAAATGGCGTTTTTCGCCAACAAACCGATCAGCATAATCAGGCCAACCTGCACGTAAATGTTGTTGTCGATGCCGACCAGATTGATGGCCCAGAACACGCCGAGCACCCCCGTCGGCACGGACAGAATGACGGCCAGCGGCAACAGGTAACTTTCGTACTGGGCCGCCAGCAGGAAGTAGATAAAGACCAGACTGAGGAGGAAAATAAGCCCGGACTGGCTGCCCGCCGATATTTCCTCCCGCGTCATGCCCGTCCATTCGTGGGTAAAACCGGTGGGCAGACTTTTTTGCGCCACTTCCTCCACGGCTTTGATGGCATCGCCCGAACTGTAACCACGCCCGGCCTGGCCGTTGATAATCACGGCATTAAAAAGGTTGTTGCGGGTGACGGCTTCGGGACCGTAGACGCGCTTCAGCGCAGCCACGGTGGTAATCGGCACCATTTGCCCCGTGGCATTTTTGACGTAAATACCGTTGAGCGACGACGGGTCGGCGCGGTAGGGACTGTCGGCCTGGGCAATGACCCGGTAGAATTTACCGAACCGGTTGAAATCGGAGGCAAACGTACTGCCGTAGTACATCTGCATGGTTTGCAGAATATCGCTGGTCGACAGGCCGAGTTGCTTGGCTTTCTTGGTATCAATCTCCAGCGAAAACTGGGGTGTTTGGGTATCGAAGGTCGTGAAGGCCGCGCCGATTTCCGGGCGCTTTCCCAGTTCCTCAACAAACCGGGTCGCCGTCGCACTGAGTTTATCGAGCGGTCCGCCCGTGCGGTCCTGCAACACCAGCTCAAAACCGTCGACGTTGCCGAAACCGGGTACGGTGGGCAGCGTAAAAACATCAATCCGGCCTTCGTTAAACCGCCCGAGTTCGCGGTTGACGGTATCGACAATCTGCGTTAAATCCTGAATCGTACCCCGTTCGGCGTAGGGCTTCATGTTAATAAAACCGGCTGCGTAGGAGGGACTGGCCGAATTGGAGATGATGTTAAAACCGTTGATGGCAAAATGGCTTTTGATGGCCGGAATGCGGTGCAAAACCGCATCCACATTGGTCGTTACTTTCTGCGTTCGCTGCAACGAAGCGCCCGCCGGTAACTTGAGCGAATAGGCAATAAAGCCCTGATCTTCAGATGGAATAAACCCCGTCGGCGTGGTGCGGATCAGCCAGACCGTGACGGCAATGACGAGTGCTAGTCCACTAAGACCGACCCATTTGTGCCGGATCAGCATCCGGATCGTTCCCACGTACCGGCGCGTAACAACCGTGAATCCGGCGTTGAAAGCCGCAAAAAAACGGCCCAGGAAGCCTTTCTTGCCGGACGAATGGTCGTCATCCGCGTGCTGGTTGGTCAGCAAAAGGGCGCAAAGGGCTGGACTCAGGGTCAGGGCGTTGACCGCTGAAATCAGAATGGCGATGGCCATCGTGAACGCGAATTGCTGGTAGAAAACCCCCGCGGGGCCATCCATGAAACCGACGGGCACAAAAACGGCGGCCATGATGAGCGTGATCGAAACGATAGCCCCCGAAATTTCCTGCATCGACCGCAGCGTGGCCGAACGGGCCGATAACCTGCCCCCTTTTTCCATCCGGGTGTGCACAGCTTCCACCACCAGAATGGCGTCGTCCACCACAATCCCAATGGCCAGGACCAGGGCAAACAACGTCAGCAGGTTAATCGTGAACCCAAACAGCTGCATGAAAAAGAACGTGCCGACGATGGCGACCGGCACGGCAATGGCCGGAATGAGCGTTGAGCGGAAATCCTGCAAAAACAGGTAGACGACGAGGAACACCAGAATAAACGCTTCTACCAGCGTGTGCGTCACCTGATCGATGGACTCGTCGAGGTAGGTTTTCGTGCTGTATTCCACCGAATAATGAACGCCTTTCGGCAGGGCTTTGGCGGCTTTCTCCATGATGCCGAGCATGGCAATCTGAATGTCGTTGGCGTTGGAGCCCGCGGCCTGGTAAATGGCGATGCCGATGCCCGGTTTTCCGTTGATTTTGGTATCTCCGCTGTAGGTGAACGAACCAAATTCCAGCCGTGCCACATCCTTTAAAAGAATGGTGGAACCGTCGGCATTGGCTTTCAAGACGATCTCGTCAAATTCTTCGGGCTTCGAGAACTTTCCCTTGTATTTGATCACGTATTCAAAGGCTTCCCGGCTGCTTTCCCCGATCCGGCCGGGGGCGGCTTCCAAATTTTGCTCCCGGATGGCACTCAGGACTTCCTGCGCCGACAAACCGTAGGCCACCAGCCGGTCCGGTTTCAGCCAGATTCGCATGGCGTAATCTTTTACGCCGAAAACCATCACCTGACCCACGCCGGTGACCCGTTGCAATTCCGGAATGATGTTAATCTTGGCGTAATTCTGCAAAAACGTCTCGTCGTAAATCGCCACATCGCTGGTCAGATCAAAGATCATGATCATGCTGTTCTGCTGCTTCTGGGTGGCAATCCCGGCCTGCACGACTTCGGTCGGCAGCAGACTCGTGGCCTTGGCGACCCGGTTTTGCACGTTCACGGCGGCCAGATCGGGATTGGTGCCCAGTTTAAAAAAGACGTTAATCGCTACCGAACCGTCGTTTCCCGCCGAGGAGGTCATGTACGTCATGTTTTCCACCCCGTTGATGGATTCTTCGAGGGGCGTGGCAACGGACCGGGCGACGACTTCGGCGTTGGCACCGGGGTAGGAGGCCGTAACCTGAACGCTCGGCGGGGCGATGTCGGGAAACTGGGTGACGGGCATGGTCAGCAGGGAAATGATGCCCAGAATGACCAGAAGAATCGAGATAACCGTTGCCAGAACCGGTCGTTCAATGAATATTTTTAACATGGCGAAAGAAAAATAGGTGAGAAAACCGGGTACCAGAACCTTCGGATGCGAAGGAGTGGCTACCGGGCTTTCGTCAGTTCATGGTTTGTTGTTTCTTGTTTCGGAACAATGGAATCGCCGTCCTGAAGCCGGTCCAGACCGTCGCTGACAATTCGCTCACCGGGCCGGACTCCCTCGCGGATCAGGTAGAAATTGCCACTTTTGCCCAGCAGTTGAATGGGTCGGCTCTGTACTTTGTTGCTGTCGGTCAGCGCAAACACGAAGACTTTATCCTGCCGCTCAAAGGTCGCTTCCTGCGGAACGGTGACCGCCGATTCGTGCACCTGCGGAATCCGGATGCGCCCCGTGATGCCCGACCGCAACAAGCCAAGCTCGTTCGGAAAAACCGCCCGGAAACTGATGGCCCCCATCGCCTTGTCGAACTGACCGGACACCAGTTCAATCCGGCCTTTCTGGCCAAACGGCTGGTTATCGGCCAGCAGGAGTTCGACCGGCGGTAGCTGCCGGATTTTGTCGGCCAGGCTGCGGCCCGCCGACTGCCGGGTGAATTGCAGGAAATCGACCTCACTCATCGAGAAGTACGCAAACACTTCCCCAACGTCCGAGAGCGTAGTCAGCGGCTGGGGTTCGGCCCGGCCCACCAGACTGCCCGGTTTGTAAGGCAGCCGGCCGATGTAACCGTTAACCGGCGCTTTGATCACCGTGCGACTCAGGTTGGTTTTGGCCGTACTGACCATGGCCCGGGCCTGTCCGACGGCAGCCCTGGACGCTGTGTGAGCCGATTGGGCGGTTTTGAGCTGGACCTCGGAAATGACTTGGTTTTCCACCAGCGGACTCAGCCGGGCCACTTCCAGTGCGGCCTTATCCTGGTTGGCAATCACCATCAGCAAATTCGCTTCGGTGTTGCTGAGTTGTTCGCGGTAGCTGCGTTCGTCGATGCGAAACAGCGGCTGGCCTTTACGTACGGCGGCCCCTTCGTCCACGTAAATCTGCTCCAGATAGCCTTCCACCTGCGGCCGAATCTCGACGTTTACCTTACCTTCGAGCGTGGCCGGGAATTCCTGGTACGTAGTCATTGTTGAGGATTTGACCTGAACAACGGGCAGCGTGGGAATCTGGGAGGTGGCAGCGGATTGTTCCGTTGAAGAACCGCAGCCCGACAAACCCATCAGCAGCAGGAAACCGTGGAGCGCGATACTGAAGCTGGGGGGAAAGGGAGTTGGGAGAAAAAACCGCTTTCGGGTGGATGAAAAAAACGTAACTAGAGGGGTAAAATAATTGAAATAAAACGTTTTCATGGCGCTGCCAGAGGATGATGGATTTTATCTAGCGACGCAAAAAAACCGGGATTGGTTCGGAGCCAGCCGGCCTAGATGACGTAAGCCGTCCGGAACAGGACGAATGCAATTGGTCATCTAAACTTGCCCGGTTGGTTAGGCCGCTCTTATTTTGTCGGTTGATCGATTCAGATACTATGTTGTTACAACGCATTCAATCGTGTACGCGTCGGCGTTGGTTGCAGGAAGCCTTTTTGTTTCTGGGTTTCTTCGCACTCAACTCGCTGACTTCCTGGGAATTGATCAACTCCCGTTCGTTGCTGTTGCGGGAGCTGCTGTATTTTAGCCTGTTGTACGGCCACGCGCAGTTTCAGCGGTTTTTTCTGTTGCCCAAGGTGCTCGACCGGCAACAAACCCGCCGGTACGGTTTTTATGCCGTCGCGACGCTGCTGCTGTTTTCGGTGCTGATGATGTACGTCAACGACTGGCTGTGCACGGAAATCTTAAAACCGGATTTTACACCCGGCCTGATTTACCTGTACACGGTTGCCAGCGCGACGGTGAGTCTGCTGCTATTTAATGTGCCGCTGCTGGTTAACCGGTTTTATCAGCAACGGCGGCAGCAGGAAGAATACAAAATGTGCATGCAGGAGATGGAACTCAGTGTGTTGCGCTCGCAGTTGAACCCGCATTTTCTGTTTAATACGCTCAATAATTTGTACGGCGTGAGTCTCCACGAACCCGCCCGCACGCCCGACATGATCATGCAGTTGTCCCAGTTGCTGCGCTACCAGCTCAACAGCACCCGCCGAACCTGGGTACCGTTGACTGACGAGCTGGAATTTCTGACGAGCTACATCGCGCTGGAAACCGAGCGGGTCGGGAGTCGGTGCGGGGTGCGGTTTACGGGGCTGACGGAATCGGAAGCCGCCGGTTTTGTGGTGGCGCCGATGGTGCTGATGCCGTTTGTCGAAAATGCCTTCAAACACGGCACCGCCGGCATTAAAGCGTGTGAAGTAGAGGTTCGGGTTTGGATTGAGGAGGCCAATTTGCGGTTGTTCGTGCGCAATACCGTACCGGCCCGGGCCAAAGCGCCGGTTTCGACGGGCGTCGGCCTAGAGAACACCCGGCAGCGGCTCCAGATGCTGTATCCGAACCGGCATCAACTGCTCATTGAAGCTTCCGCCGAACGGTTTGAGGTCAATCTCACGTTACCCCTTCATCACGGTTCCGTTCCCCATCCGTTGAGCGAAGAAGCGGCCGTTGCCTGATTAAAACCGCCTTGAACATGGCTGAGTCCGTTCGTTGCCTGATTGTGGATGATGAAATTGCCGCCCACTACGTGCTGGAAAATTACATTGGTCGGGTGGATCGGCTGGTGCTGGCCGGGCAATGTTACAATGCGCTGGATGCCCTCAATTTTCTGCACCGGGAACCCGTCGATCTTTTGTTTCTGGACATCAACATGCCCGAACTGAGCGGTCTGGAGCTGCTGGGTGCGCTCAACCACACGCCCCGAACGATTCTGACAACCGCCTATACCGAGTTTGCCCTCCAGAGCTACGACTACGGCGTGACGGATTATCTGGTGAAACCGATTCCGTTCCCCCGGTTTCTGAAAGCCGTCGATAAAGTTCTGAACCTGGCAATTCCGAATCCGGGTGTACTCGTGGCGCCACTGGCGGAACAAAAACCGCCCGTCGATTCAATTGTTGTTAAAGTGGATGCCGACTGGGTGCGGGTGCGGTTTGACGAATTGCTGTACGCCCAGAGCTGGGGAAATTACGTCAAACTGTTTCTGCCGGGCCGGATGCTCCTGACGCCCCTGACCACCTCGGAACTCGAAAACCGCCTGCCCGCCGATCAGTTCATTCGCGTGCATAAATCGTACATTGTGGCCTTGAGCAAGATCGAGCGGCTGCGGGGTAACATCCTGCACATCGGCGAAACCGACCTGCCCGTGGGCATCACCTTCCGGCGCGAACTCACCGAGCGGCTCCACAACTCCTGAATCATCCTGCTTAATTTCCTAGGGCGAAAGCCGGTCAATCACCCAGGCGTCGTTTTCTTTCCGGTACAGCACCCGGTCGTGCAGGCGGCTGGGACGGCCCTGCCAGAATTCGATGCGGTCGGGGAGCAGCAAAAAACCGCCCCAGTGCGGGGGGCGCGGCACGGCCTGGTTTTCAAACTGCTGTTCGAGTTGCCGTTGCCGGTTTTCCAGAACCGCCCGGTTTTCAACCACTTCGCTCTGGTGGGACACCCAGGCCCCGATCTGACTGCCGCGCGGGCGGCTCTGAAAATACCGGTCGGATTCTTCGGCCGACAATTTCTGAA
This sequence comes from Larkinella ripae, assembly GCF_054780775.1. NCBI lineage: Bacteria > Pseudomonadati > Bacteroidota > Cytophagia > Cytophagales > Spirosomataceae > Larkinella > Larkinella ripae. Next base: position 368,320 of record NZ_BAAGVR010000020.1, on the reverse strand, counting down.
TGGTTCCTTCCAGACGAATCTGGCGTTCGAGTTCCGGGTAAAAAAACGTGAGCGCGGCAAGCGGATGGGCCGCCAGCTCGGTGCCTTTGCGGCTCTGGTAGTTGGTAAAAAACGAAAAACCGGTTTCGTCGAATCCTTTCAGTAAAACAATCCGGCCCGAGGGCCGACCGTCGGCGCCGACCGTAGCCAGGTGCATGGCGTTGGGTTCGGGCACGCCCGCACTCAGGGCTTCGCTAAACCAACGTTGAAATTGAGCGAACGGATTTACGGAAACATCCGAGGGGTCTAAACCGTTTAGGGTGTACTCTTTTCGTAGTTCAGCCAGTGATGTGTGCATGTGTTGGTGGTTTCGAACCGTTGGGTACAAGGCAAAAAAATAATAATCCGCTTTTTTTCGTATTTTTGCAAAAGTAACGATTCCCAAAAATCGTATGGCGAGCGAAGAGCAAGAATTAACTGAACGCAAGGATCAGAATCCGGAATCTCCGCAGGAGGTTAAAGCGGATACTGAGCCGACTGATGCGGTAGAATCAAGCGAAGGACCGGCTGGTGAACTGGAACCAGGCGAAGCGTCGGCTGAACAAACCGGTGCGGAGAATACGGAACCCGTTTCGGAAACACAACCGGAAGAATCGCCCGTTGGTTCGGACGAAACCGCTCAGGAACCTTCTGCTGTGGCAGCGGAAGAAACGACATCCGTTACTGAGCCGGATTCGCAGCCTGATGCTGAAACGGAGTCGGAACCCGAAACGTCGGTTTCGACCGAAACAGCGGTGGAGAAAGTGGCCGCCGAAGAAGAACCCGTAACGGCTGAAGCGCCCGAATTGCCAGAGGCCCCGGCGGAAGAACCGGTGGTGGAACCAACGGCTTCGGTCGAACTGCACGATGACCCTTCCGAAGCGTCGGAGCATGAGTTGGACGATGTGGCCCCGGCTGCGGATTACAGCCAGCTTTCCAAAGCGGAACTGGTTGCTTTGCTCGACAAACAGTTGACTTCCCTGAAAACCGATGCGGTTTCGGCCGCGGATTACCGGCGGGCCGATGAGGTTCTGAAAGAAGTACGTCCGTTGTTCGATCAATCGAAAGCAGCAGAGCGGGCCGAAGCTCTACAACGTTACGTCCAGGAAACCGGGTCGGAGGAAGGGTTTGAATACAAGCAGGATGAAGTCGTAAGCCGGTTTGAGAGTCTGTACAAGCAGATCAAGGACCAGAAAAACCACTACTTCCAGCAGCTCGAAAAAGCCAAGGATTCAAATTTCAGCGTAAAAACCGACTTGTTGCGTCGCTTGCGGGAACTGGTGGAAGCCGACGAAAGCAACGCGGGTGATCCGAAAGCCAGCTGGAACGGTTTCAAGCAGGTGCAGGATGAGTGGAAGGCTGCGGGTAACGTTTCGTCACCCCACAATGCCACGCTTTGGGCTACCTACCACGCACTCGTCGACCGTTATTACAGCAACCGGAATATATATTTTGAACTCAAAGAACTCGATCGGAAAAAGAACCAGACGCTGAAAACCGAACTTTGTGAGAAGGTGGAAGCGCTGGTCCAGGCCAACGAAGGAAATCCGGTAACCAAAACCGTGATTGACGAGGCCAACGCACTTTTCGAGGAATATAAGCACATTGGTCCGGCGCCCAAAACGGAGCAGGAAGCCCTGTGGCAACGCTTCAAACAAGCCCTGGATACCTTGTATGACCGCCGTCGCGGGCAAAACGAGGAGATCCGCAAGGAGGGAGCGCAGTTATACGAAGAAAAATCGAAACTGTACGAAGAACTGGTGCCGTTTACGTCGTTTACGTCGAACAGCATCAACGACTGGAATGAGAAAACCCGCGAGGTCATGACGATTCAGGATCGCTGGAACGGCATTCGCGGGCCCATGCCCCGGGAGGAAGGCAAAGAACTGAGCAAGAAGTTCTGGGCGGCACTGAAGCAGTTTTTCCACCACAAAGGCGAGTTCTTTAAACAACTGGAAAGCAAGCGGGAGCAAAACCTGAAGGCCAAAACCCAGTTGTGCGAAGAGGTTGAAGGCATTCTGGAATCCGGCGAAGAGTCGGCCGAAACTACTCAGAAAGTCATTGAACTGCAACGCCAGTGGAAGACGATCGGGCAGGTTCCCGAGAAATTTAAGGACTCGATTTTTGAGCGCTTTAAAGCAGCCTGTGACGGATTTTTCAACAAGAAACGTTCGCGGAATCAGGAAGTTGAGCGGGAGTTCGAGGGAAATCTGGCGAAGAAAATCGCGCTCTGCGAACGCATTGAAACCACCGCCACGAGCGGAAACGCGGATCTGGCGCAATTGAACGATTTCAAAAAAGAGTGGTCGCAGATTGGTTACGTGCCGAAGAAAGACATGCAGTCGATTCAGAAGCGCTACATCAACGCGGTCAACACCTTTGTGGGGGCGAATGGCAAAATTTCTTCGAAAGAGAAAGAGCGGCTGACCCTGGAAAATGAAGCCGAGATGATTCGTGAAACCGGCTCGTCGCGGGATCTGTATAAGAAGGAAGGCGATATCCGCCGGAAAATGACGACGCTGGAGAATGATATTGCGGTGTATAATAACAACATCGAGTTCTTCAGTCGGTCGAAGGGGGCCGACAAGCTGCGGGCCGATATCGACAAAAAAATACAGGTGGCTCAGAAGCAGTTGGATGATTTGAAACACCAGCTGAAAGTTATTCGCGAAGCCCAGTAAGGTAGCTAAATGGCATTGATCGGGAAAATAAAGGTTGCTTTGTTTGACCGGAAACGCAAAATTGCTATTTTTGCACCAGATTTAACGAAAGCTAAATCGGATTGCCTCCATAGCTCAGCTGGTAGAGCAACTGACTTGTAATCAGTAGGTCGTTGGTTCGATCCCGACTGGGGGCTCTTCAAAATCAAGCACTTATGAGAAATCGTAAGTGCTTTTTTGTTATGGTTGCAAGTTGTATTGCAACACATTTTTAAACGACAAGTTTTTACTAATCATTAGGTAATTGGTATTTGGGGCAAAACTATGCTGAGAATAGTAGAATTAAAAACTGTAAATCTCACAATGATCCACCCCAAAATTCTATCTGAAACCTTAATATGACTTACAGGTAAAACCAGCAAAAGACCTTACATTGGCATCTAAATGACCTATTGGGCATCTTGTCCCACCTTTGGTTCCACTTCCAAACTGCCCCGTCCCCGATGGTGACAACGTCGCAACTCAGCGACAGCTTCAAATAAGTTACTTCAGCCGTAGGCTTGGCGGTAAAAAAGGGCTGGAAGATTTTGGCTTTAACCGAGTCGGGCATCCCAGTCCATTATTTTTTACTCAGATATTTACTTTTCCGTTCGCCCGGTGAGTGCTGGCCAGCACTGTCAGGTGGTAATCTGCTGGTGCCGTTTCTGCTTCTTTTGAACGACGTAGGAAGTGTTGCTATATAAATTCAGCAGTACTTTACCGATATCCTGCGCGATCACCTCAACCATGCTCAGTTGCGTACCGAAGTGGGTGACTAATTAGTGGTGAAGTCTTTTTCCCTGGCCCGAAAGCCATGATTGACCAGTTTCAAGTAATCACTGGTTAGGGTATTTAAATCGGTAGCTTGCCGCTTTCCAGTAGAGGAAAGCCTATTTTTCCGGTTACCTTTAACCATGCTGACATCACGTCTGCCGTGGAGGCAAATTTTCTTCAGGTTTCTGGCCAGTTCGCTGGATATCGCCTGTACCTCTTTCATTCGCCCGGCGGAGGCTACTTCTCTTACCACTTCGGTCTATTCGCCACTCACAACCGTAAAATTGTTGACGAAATTCAACGGGTTTTAAATCTCATGGGCGATTCTTGCTTCCAGTTCTTCTAAACAAGCTAATTTTCTTTTTGGATCAGTTGAGGTGGGGAGGCTATGAGTGTCACTGTGCGGGCTTCGACTTGCTGTTCAACGTGTTGGTAGCAGGATGAAGGCCGACGCGTTTACACATACCTCAGCTAATACTTCTTTTATAGGAAATTGCGGGAAACAGCAGTAGAGGCATCAGGGCCGTTGCAATGGCGACACCCGGAATCACATTTGTCGCTTTGGCGCGCAGCGATCCGGCGACAATGCCGGTCATGCCGCAAAAATGGCTATAAAGGCATCCCAGACGTCCGGCGAAGTGCGGGCTAGCAGTTCGTATTGCATACTTTGCAGCGGATGAATCAGAAAAATAAATCGTGGAGGTCAGTAAACTGATGGAAACGGCGATGGTTAAGTTTTCAGGGTACTTTCGATCATCACCAGGATGTTAATCCCTATCCCCAGTTAAATGCCTAAAAGGTCCCTAACAGGGTGAGATTAGCAGACCCCGATAACTACGACTGTCAAGTTAATGGTCAAACCAATCGACGCAATGAAAATAGCCAAAATAAGTGTCCACAGATTGATTCCTCTGAATTCGATTCCCCGGCTGATCGAATGAATCACGCCCGCTTCGTCTTCTTCGTCTTCTTCCAAGCTAAAACGGTCACGAAGAAACTGGCCTAGACGGATAAGCGTATCGAGTCGCTTTGAGGATGGGAATTGGGGGGTGTCTAAAATCAGGGGCCAATAATTAGGAGCAACCAGTGTTTAGCGCTGGTTTTAATGGAAAGTTAACGTATTCTTGTACACAACTCGTGTTCTTTTATGGACTTATTTACCCTCGTCACTCTGCTTCTGGTCGGGTCGGCTTTGTTTGCTTACCTCAACACGCGTTTCCTTAAACTACCTGATGCCATCGGCATCATGGTCGTTTCGCTCGGCTTCTCGGCCCTGCTCATTGCAGCTAACGCCGTTGTACCCTCCAGCTTTGCGCTAGTTAAGCAGACGGTTAGTCAGATTGATTTTTATGAGGTACTCTTCAACGTGATGCTGTGTTTTCTGCTGTTTGCAGGGGCTTTTCATACCGATACAAAGCTATTACGGGTGGAACGGCGGTCGGTTATGTTATTTGCTTTAGTCGGAGTTTTGCTCAGTACTTTTCTGGTCGGAACGTTTCTATACTACGGAGCCAAATGGCTGGGCCTTGACTTCCCGTATACGCTCTGTTTGCTGTTTGGGGCTTTAATTTCACCCACCGATCCGATTGCGGTCCTGGGTATTTTGGCGAAGTTTTCCCTGCCTGAAAATGTTAAAATCAATATAGTTGGCGAGTCGCTTTTTAATGACGGCGTCGGGGTGGTGATTTTTGCCACGCTCTATCAGGTGGCTTTGAATGGCCAGGCCGAATTACAACCGGGCCCGGTAGTGGTATTCTTTTTGCAAGAAGCGGGTGGTGGGGTTTTGTTTGGCATTGCGCTGGGCTATGGTCTGTTTCGGTTGCTGCGCTCGATTAACCACTACCAAACCGAAGTGCTGCTAACCGTCGCTGGGGTGATGGGAGGTTACTGGCTGGCTCAGCGACTCCACATTTCGGGACCGCTGGCCATGGTCGTGGCCGGTTTGTTTGTGGGTGGGTACGCCCGGGGAAAAGCCATGAGCCATATCACCGAAGAGTATGTGGATAAATTCTGGGAATTATTAGATGGGATCCTTAACGCCCTTTTGTTTGTCCTTATCGGCGTTGAATTGCTGGTCATTGATTTTCAATCCCGTTACTGGCCTATTTGTCTGCTTACAATTGCCATTGTTTTACTGGCAAGGTATCTGTCTATTCTGATTCCCTTCACGCTGGCCCGGCGCTGGCTCGATTTGGACAGTAAAGCTCCTCTGATGTTGACTTGGGGCGGTCTGCGAGGTGGTCTTTCGATTGCCATGGCCCTCTCAATTGATAAGGCCATTCCTCAGAAAGATTTGCTTGTGACGATAACGTACGCCGTGGTTCTTTTTTCGGTCATCGGGCAAGGCCTGAGTATGGAGCGCTTAATTCGAAAACTGTATCCCTAACCGTTGCATAGTGCCGCTGCCGGTAGTCTGCTGTGCTTTGCTTATAAATTGTTGCGGCCTGCAACGCAGAGAGCCCATTATTTAGTAGTTAATACGACTGGCCCGTCCGGATACGGAATGTCGGTATTGTCTTCGGCCGTAATGAAAATTTGGTCCGGATTAGTGACGGTGGTCGTACTCAAGTCGGCTTGTAAGGCCTTGCCGGATGGAGTCAACTGACCTAATTTTTTAATCGAGTTCTCTTTGGATTCCATCCAGACCAGGTAGGTTTTTTTTGCCGGACTCAGGTTTTTGGGGTCTGCCAGATTTCGAACGTTCACTTTGACAATGTAGTTTTTGTTCTTGTCTTTTTTTACGTTGATGGCTCCCGTAGCGGCCGGCGCAACCGAGGATGTGCGGAACGTCATTTTAGAGGAACAGGAATTCAAAATAAGCAGGGTTAATAACCCCATCAACATACTGCGGAAGATTTTCATAATGATTTGATTTGCCTACCTGAAGAACGGTGAAGCTGGCTGCAATGTTTAAGATTTAAAAGAAGGGACCGTTGCGGTTTTCAACCAGCTTTGGATACTGATCTACACCCATGCTTCGAAGCTTACGTTGAGCTTCCTTCATTTAACAATCATTCTTGCGCCCGGCGTTAACCAATGATACGAGGTATCTAGGGCGCATCTGGTGAACGCCTAACTGCTCATTAGACGGTTTTTAAAGCAAGCGGATGTAGGAAAGACCAACTATTGACTAAGGAACAATTCGAATTTTTTTCAGTGCAAAACCGAGTTGATAAAATCTAAACCGCTTCAGCTGACTGAGCGGGTGGGTAGTACCAGGTTTCCAGAAGTTTTTTGTATAAAGCATGCACATTTTCTTTTTCATAAGCAGTGCTCAGGGTCTGGTCAGCGTACGCCAGGAGTAGATCGGCCTGCTTTTTTAAGACGGCCCGGCGTTCTTCGCCGGAAACCGCATCGTTCACCAGCTTGAGTGCCTGCAGTAACCGGCGAAAAACGGCATAATTTCCCTTGGCATTGATGCGCGGAAGATCAAATGCCAGTTGCATGTACTGATCAAAATCCATACTTCTAAGTAACACCCGAAGATGCCGGCCATCGGAACGAATCCGGGCCGGAAAATTGCGTCGGGCCAGCAATTCGCCAATGGCTCCTAGGTAGTCGATCGCCATAATAGCCGTGGTGGTATCATTAATACCGGGTGAAAGCGCCTTGAGGGCAATGTCTACCAATTGCTGAATACCAAAGGCAACATCCTGTTCGATGTTGCGGTGCCGCCCGATACTGACAAAATCCATTAGTTCATCCGGCCAGTCCGCTTGCGCAGGATCCGGGCGTTCCATGCCGCTTCGTATACTGAAGAGCACGGTTCCTTCGCCCACAAACGCTCCCATATCTTTTTCCATACGCAGCACAACCCGCTGATTAATAGCCCATTTCAACAGGCCATCTGTGTTGATCAATTGCAGGTAGCCCGACTTCTGGGCTTTGACTGGATACCAACCCATCTGTTCGTCGGCATAGTGGAGAGCGGCTTCGGCTTTTTGGGGGTCATCAACCGGTTCGCCAAATCGTTCGGGAAACAGCACATCAATTGCTTTTCGGGATTCCTGATAGATCCGTTGCACGATTGTGCCGGTTTGAAGCGATTCAGCGATGTGATGGATAAAAAAAATTAAGGCGGCTACTCCTCCGAGCGCCATTATCAGCCCTACCAGGACCGCCGTAGCGGGTACAAACTTGCCCTCGTCGGTACTCCTGATGGTTCCTAATACCAGCAGACAATAAGCAAATACGCCCACAAAATAGCCCATGATAAATTGGTTAATGCGGTCGCGCATAAAGTTCCGCAGCACCCGGGGGGAGTACTGGCTGCTCACCTGGGTAATGGTCGACAGGGTAAGCGAAAAAGCCAGGGCCGCCACCGTTAGCATGGAACTGGCAATGGCCGACAACACACCTCGGGCTCCATCGGCTCCATTGCCAAAAAGCAGCGGAAACCGTTTGGCTCCCTGCCAGTTGGTGGTTGCGTCAACTTCCACCAATCCATAGGCCAGCCCAAAGGAAAAAAGGACCATTGCTCCCGGTACAAACCAAAGGGATTCCTGTAATTGTTGCCAGGACTGACGCAGATGGGTATTCATAGTAGTCTTTTTACTCCTAACGCTTTTAGCCGGCAGTTGATTGGTTATCTTACAGAAGGGTCGGAAAGCAGACCAGAATACCCAGACTCTGTTTTATAAAAGCTTATCAGGAAAAGGCGGGGAATCCTGTTACCATTGAGCGAGAACTTCCAGAAGGTCGCTTCCTTAGCCAGGGAACCTACCAGCACCAGGTCGGTTATACCGAAAATGAGCCGCTAAAATCAGTTGATCCCATTTTCCCGGAAGGCGCATCTTCCAGACCAAACTGGCCCGGTTTTTTCTACGGCATTGCCCGTTCTGAATCAAATGCAAAATTCAACAATCCGACCAGCTCGATCCAGCTTTGCCAGGTTCACGCTTTTTTCACCCTTAACCCGAAACGCCAGCCCAGGGCCTTGATTTGATCCCTGAGCTACGATAGCGATTTAGTGAGTCAGGGAATAAAGCGCTAAGTAACTCAACGCGCCGGCCAGATAGCCCATCAATGCCAGGCCGCTGATCTTGCGCAGGTACCAGCCGAATTCCAGCTTCTCCATGCCCATTACGGCCACGCCGGCCGCTGATCCAATCACCAGCAAGCTACCGCCCGTTCCGGCACTGTAGGCTAAAAACTCCCAGAGTTTAGCATCCGGCGGATACGTCTGTAAATCATACATCCCCATTGCAGCTGCGACAATGGGTACATTATCAACAACGGCCGAAGCTACACCTATAATCAAAACGATCACATCCAGATTACCAATGCTCTCGTCCAAATCAATGGCCAAACTCTTTAAAACTTCGGTTGCATCCAAAGTACCCACTGCTAACAGAATACCCAAGAAGAATAGAATACTGGGAATATCCACTTTGCTCAGGGCGTAGGCCACCGTATAACGCTTGCGGTCCTGCTCGTCTTTATCCGCATGAATGACCTCGGAGACAACCCATACCACGCCCAGGGCCAGCATCATGGCCATATAAGGAGGCAGGTGGGTCAAGGTCTTAAAAACCGGAACCAGAATAATTGCGGTTAATCCCGTAGCAAACATATGGCGCCGATCGCGCCGTTGCTGGGGTGTAATGTAGGGCCGACTTAAATAATTTTTATCTGTTCTTTCGTCTAATTCTTTGACGGGTTTGATAAAGAAGCTCAACCAGGTAAGCGGCACCAGGAGACAAATCAGGCTGGGCAGGACTAATTGCCCCATAATATTAGCGGTCGTAACCTGCCCGCCGATCCACAGCATCGTCGTCGTCACATCACCAATGGGCGACCAAGCCCCGCCCGCGTTGGAGGCAATAATGATCATCCCGGCCATTAATCGACGTTGCTCAGCATCGCGCACCAGATTGCGGGTAACCGAAACCATGACAATGGCGGAAGCCAGATTGTCCAGTACCGATGATAGTACAAACGTTAAACCGCTAATTAACCATAACAGGGTGCGGGGATTGCGACTGGCGATCCGGTCGGTCATGATGGTAAAGCCCCCGTGAACATCAATAAGCTCGACAATGGTCATGGCACCCAGCAGAAAAAAAAGAATTTGGGCAATCTCGGCTAAGTGGTGGCTGAGTTGACCCAGCACCGCTTCAGTGTCCTGGGCCGAAAGGATGTAGAGTGTCCAGCACAACACGCCGGTGATTAAGGCGGTGGCCGTTTTGTTAATTCGAATCGGATGCTCCAGGGTAATGAGGGCATAGCCGAGTATAAAAACGATAATAATATAGGGGGTCATAGTGCACTAAGAAAGGGAGTGATTGCGGTAGAACCAGGGCATGGTCCAAGCGCTTTCCGTTAAAGATCGAACAAAAGCATTGGCGAACGCTGGGGTGAGTTGGGCAAATTGGCAAAAAAATCTCAGGGATGCAGACCGACCCGATTAGAAATTTATTAGATTCCCGCCGATCATGCCCCTTCCCCGAAGCCTTTTGCACGAAGTGCCAGCCGAAGGATGTCTATTCTGTGAGCGAATTGCTCGGCATGACTGGCTTCAAAAAGTCGTTGCCAGAACGGATGCGGATGGGTGATACCAGCAGTTCGAAACCCTAAGAAAAACGGGTTGATGCCCTCGTCTCCTTGTTGGAGATGGCTTACTTTTATTTCGGAAAATTTACGGGAAAGGGGTGCACACCTCTTTGGGGTGTGATGGATTATCCAAGGCAGGCTTATCCAGTAAGACCGGTTCCTTTGAGAAAATAACATTGCCGATCGACTAGTTATAAAAAACCTACCGGAGAAAGAGTCTCCGGTAGGTTTACGCAACTTACGCTTGATGCTATCTTTACTGCTCATCCGGCTCAGCGGTAGCCAGTAGAGCCAATTCTTTATTATCCGGCAACCAGGTTAATCCCCGCTGGAGCCATTCATTGCGGGCGGTTTCGTCTTTGGTAACCAGTTCATGGTACGAAATCAGGTATTTAAAAGCCAGGGCCAGGTCTTTCTGATACCGCTTCCGCTCCTCTTCTTTGTCCGTAATCATGGAGATGAACTGCTCAAAATACGGTTTTGCTTTCCCCTTTTGAACGACTTCTTCGGGCAAATAAGCGTAATAATTTGCCTTGGCCCGGTACAATACCGTTGGGGCATAATCGGGCGCTCCTTGCTGAGCCAGGGCCAGCGCCGAGTCTGCCTTGGCGAAACGCAGCGTATCCCGCACCAGTTTCCCCAGGCTATCGCGCTGGAAACCCAGTGTATAGTTACTCATTCCATAACGAAACAGGTCCTGCATATCGGCCTTAAATCCGTACCGGGCCGCCGAATCCAGGGAAGCCACCGCCTGGGGATGTTTTTTAGTCCGGTAATAATACTTGGCAATATCACTGTAGAGGTTCTCCGTGGTGTCATACGGAGCCGCTTTCTGCAGATAGGCGATACCAACCGAATCGTTTATAGCCTTCAGTGAATCATTGCCCGGAACGTCTAACCCCAAATGGGCCCGGCCCAAATATTTGTAGTCATCGGGCATAACTTTGTCCGGTGCTTTTTCTAGAAAAGCGGTAATGTTCTCTATGGCTTTTTGTGGTTCTTCCAACGACGAAAAGGCCCAGCCTTTAATCCGGTAAATGATCGGATTAGCACCTATTTCAGTCCGGCTGCTGTCGATGATGGTGATCGCTTTCTGATAATTTTTGGCCAAAAAGTGAAACTGCGCCTGACGGAGAAGATTTTCAGGCCGCCGATCCAGCGTAACCTGAACGTATTGATCCATGTACCCGGCGGCCTCTTTGTACCGGTTAACCAAAAAATACAACTCGGCTAACTGGCCGTACGCGGGTGCGTACTTTTCATTGGCAGCAATAGCTTTCTTGTAGTTTTCCACGGCCAAAGTCAGGTTTCTTCCCTGCCAGTAAATATCGCCCATGCGCTGATAAACCCGGGCTGGTTCCATTCCTAATTCGAGGGCATTTTCATACCGTGAAACGGCCGTGCCGGCATCTTTACGGAGGTAATGGGCATCACCCAGGGCTAATTGGATGGCGGCATTTTTTTTATCGCGTTCAGCCGCCCGGTTTAGGTACTCCAGCGCTTTTGTAGGATCTGCGGTTTTATACCGGGTCTTGATCGTTCCATTCCCCGGTGTTAAATACCCGGTATAGGCTTCGCCGATCCGGAATAATAGGTCGGCGTTTTTTCCTTTGCTTTTCTTGATTACCTGCGCTAGTTGAGTTTCGGCAGCCGCTACATTTCCTTCAGCAAGCTGCGAGATGGCCATACCCGCTTCGTTCAGCGGCACTCGTTTTGGGTCCATTGGGACGCCTTTCTCAAACCAAACCCGGGCCGAGTCGGGTTGGCCTGCCCGCAGGTAACCGTAGCCGGCGTCAAAATAAGCCTGCATGGATGGACTCTGCTCAGCGTTGCGCCGTAGTACTTGGGTGGCGGCCTCGTAGCGGCCTAAATTTAGTAGCGATGCTGCATCCGCAGTCGGAGACTGGGCCAAAGCAGCTGGAGACCATATTGATCCCGTCCATCCAAGCAGCACTAAAACAATATGATGAGTTTTCATATAGGTTGGAGTTTGTAAAAGACTGGTTAGTTTCTGTGCAATAGTCGCTCAGAAAAATGCAATTTAACCCCGACTTATAAGAGCTAGCTTAAGGAAATCTTAGAATTGCCTTAGAAGCGCTACTTCATACATCTTATTGAAGAATTTGAAGGCTGATTAAGGGAGAAGAATTGGTGTTCTGGATTAATTCAGGAAAATAACCGCCTTAAATTTGCCTTGTGGTCGCCTTGAAGGCGGTTTTATAATAGGCATACTATGTACTCTGACATCCTAAAGCTGGATTAAAGTGTTATTTGCAAAAGACACTTTAAAACCTAGGCTGCCATGTTCCGGAAGGTTTCTCGATACGCTCAGGTATTAGCCTGGATTGATCGCCATCTCATCCACCCGCTTTACACCGAACGCGTTCGTCGGCTGATTCTGCAGAGTTTGCCTTTTTGGGTGGCCTCTGTCGTGACGGGATTAGCCGCCGTCGGTTACGAAAAACTATTTGCCTGGGCGGAACGTGTTAGCTTTACCTGGCTGACCCGCGAGCCGTTACTGGCTTTTATTTTGACGCCAATTTCTTTTTTGGTAGCCTGGGGCCTGGTCCATAAGCTGGCGCCCGCAGCCCGCGGCAGTGGCATCCCCCAGGTTATGGCCGGTATTGAACTTTCCAGTCCGAAAAACCACGGGCATACCGCTTACCTGCTCAGTATCCGAGTGGCGCTGGTCAAAGTCCTGAGCAGTGGCGTATTGTTACTGGGAGGAGGGGTGATCGGTCGGGAAGGGCCCACCATTCAGATTTCGGCAGCGATCTTTCGGGCCATCAATCGGCTGCAACCCGAAGGATGGCCCCAGTTATCCCGGCAGATTGCCCTGATCACGGGCGGAGCAGCCGGGCTGGCGGCAGCTTTCAACACTCCTCTGGGCGGTATCGTATTCGTGGTGGAGGAACTCACGCAAACGCACATTACCCGTTTTCGCACCGCCGTGTTTACGGCAGTGATCATTGCCGGTATTACAGCGCAGGCTATATTAGGGCCTTACTTGTATTTAGGATTTCCCAAAGTACGTGCTACCACTGGTTTGATTTTAGGAGTGATTGGGGGGATCGCCATAGTGTGCGGCCTGGCCGGTGCGCTTTTGGCCAAATGTTTACTGTGGGTAAATGCGTACCGTCAGCGGTTTGGCAGCCAAGCAGGACAGATCGGGTGGGTACTCGGTTGCGGTTTTCTACTGGCGGGAATTGCCTTTTGGCTGGGTACCGATGCCATTGGAACGGGTAAGCCCATCATAAACCGGCTCTTGTTTGAAAATAATTCCGTCACACCGGGCTATCTTTTTCCCGTTCGGTTTGCTGGAATGGTCTTGAGTTATTGCAGTGGTGGAGCAGGTGGCATATTTGCCACCTCACTCAGTGCAGGGGCAATTTTAGGGGAAGGTCTTTGTCAGCTGATTCCTGTTGATCCTGCCGATAAGAATTTACTCATTCTGGTGAGTATGGTCAGCTTTCTAACCGGCGTAGTTCGATCACCCTTCACGGCCGCCATTTTAGTGCTGGAAATGACGGATCGGCATTCGGCGATTTTTCAGTTGCTGCTGGGTGGACTGGCGGCTCAGGGGGCAGCATCCTTGATTGACCGAAATTCTTTTTATGAACATTTAAAAACAGGGTTTGTGCGGGAAGCTATAGTCCAATCGACGGCTGCCCGTTTGGCAAAAGCTAAAAAGGGTGGGGATAACCCGAATCGGGCGGAATCTTAAACGCTACTGGTCAGGAGCTGGGGGCCAGTCTATCCGGGGAAAACGATGCCGGGAAAGACCCCGGTTTGCCGCGCGAATGAATGGCCGGACCTGGAAAAGTTAGGGCTTAAGATGCGAACGACCAGTTAACGGACGGCTGATCCGATGAAAATAGTGAAAGACGATCAACCGTCACCCGTCAGAAAACCGCCCCACTTGTGGCAGCGGTTTCTTCATTCGTAGTGTCCCCGGAGCAGGATTGAGGATCGAGCCGGTATCTCATATCGACTTCCTCCAGGAATGAGGAGCTGACCTGGTTTGATCTGTCCCTGCCCGGTGTCGACGAGTAATTCCCAGCTGGCAAAAACCGTCTGGGGGAGATGAAAAGAAAGTTCTTCCCAATAGGCATTCAGTAGCCAAAGCAGTAACTCGGGTTTATCATCTTGCCTTCCAATGAGAGAACCATCCTTGTCGTGTTCGTTTACCTTTGCTCCATCCATGAGTAGTCCAAGGCACCGCGTATGCGGATTGTCAAAATCGGCCGGGGTCATCGGTAACCCGTCCGTACGCAGCCAGACCATTTCATCTGCGTGGTAAAATTTACGACGATGCAGCAACGGGACCTGCTGCCGAAGGGCGATCAGTTGGGTGGTGAACTCAAACAAGGCCTGCTGCCGCTCGTTCCACTGCCAGTTCATCCAACTGATCGGATTGTCCTGACAGTAAGCATTGTTGTTGCCCCGTTGGGTGCGACCCACCTCATCGCCCATCAGCAACATGGGCACTCCCTGACTGAGCAGCAACGTTGTCAGGAAATTACGCACTTGACGCTCCCGCAGGGCAAGAATCGCCGGATCGTCAGTGGGCCCTTCCACACCGTGGTTCCAGCTCAGGTTATGATTGTGACCATCGCGGTTATCTTCGCCATTGGCCTGATTGTGTTTGTGGTTATAGCTCACCAGATCGTGCAGGGTAAAGCCATCGTGGGCCGTCACCAGATTGATGCTGTGTACGGGCGAGCGCCCATCGTTGCCATACAGGTCCGGGCTCCCCAGCAACCGGTAGGTCATTTCATGGGCATTACCTTCATCGCCTTTCCAAAACGCCCGCACGCAGTCGCGGAACTTGCCGTTCCATTCCGCCCAGCGAACCGGAAAATGACCGACCTGGTAGGCCTGAATATCCCAGGGTTCGGCAATCAGTTTAACCCGGGCCAGAATGGGATCCTGCGCCACAGTATCTAAAAAAGAAGATACCCGGCCCGCTTCGGCCTCATCACGGGCCAGGGCCGTGGCCAGATCAAATCGAAAGCCATCCACGTGCATCTCGCTCACCCAGTACCGCAGGCTGTCCATCACCCATTGCAAAACCCGGGGATGGGTCAAATCAAGCGTATTGCCCGTGCCCGTGTAATCCCGGTAATATTCCGGTTGCGACTCAACCTGCCGGTAGTACGTTCGGCTGTCGATTCCCTTAAACATCAGGGTGGGACCAAAGCGGTTTCCCTCGGCGGTGTGATTATACACTACATCCAAAATCACCTCAAGGCCCGCTTGGTGGAGGGCTTTCACCATTTGCTTAAATTCGGTAACCTGCTCCCCCCGCATCCCCCCGGAAGCGTAGCCATTATGGGGAGCAAAAAAACCGATGGAATTGTAGCCCCAGTAGCTTTCGCCCGTAAACTGGTGGACCGGCATCAGCTCAATGGCCGTAACGCCCAGTTTTTTTAAGTGGGCAATGCTCTCAGGATGGGCTAAAGCCGCGTAGGATCCCCGAATCTGATCAGGAATGGCCGGGTTTTGCTCGGTGAAACCTTTGACGTGAAGTTCATAAATGACGGACTTGTGGAAGGGGATAGTTGGTGGCGCGTCGTCCTGCCAATCGAAAGCCGGATCAATAACTACGCTTTTTGGGGCCACCGGGCCACTATCCATAAAGTTGGGCGTCAGATACCGGTTGTCAGCCAAGCTGGTAAAATCGTATCCTAAATAGGTGTTGTCATGCTCAATGGGTGCGTGAATCGCTCGGGCATACGGATCCAGCAATAATTTAGCGGTGTTGAAATAATGTCCACTGGTCGGGTCGTGCGGCCCCTCAACGCGGTAGCCGTACAACTGTCCGGGTTTAACACCTTCCACATAAATATGCCAAATCAGCTCAGTCCGTTCAACGAGGGGAATCCGATGGATTTCCTGCCGGGGATTATCAAAATCATAGAGGCAAAGAAAAACCGCCGTAGCATTTTCGCTGAAGAGGGCAAAGTTGACCCCTTTACCATCAAAATGGGCTCCTCGGGGATAATTCATGCCCGGTCTGGTCTTGATGGTGTTTTCGGTTTCGGGGCGGGAAATGCTGGCGTTCATAATTTTCAAAATGTTGTAGATAGGAGTGGACGAATCGTTGTATTTTCCCTTTCTTAGTACAAGAATATACACCTTAACTACCATTCTTCCGGTTTTGTGTAAACTGAGCTTAATTATTGCGCCCACTTCGGTTCTACCCTTAACCTTTGGAGAGGAATCTTAAAGCCTTTTCCTAAATTAGATTGCCACCACTTGCTGAGTCTCTAGAGGATACCGGGCGGCCAGCTTCGATAAACTGCCGGAGGGTTCTCATTGGCGCTCCATCCTGGGCGATTGAGTTCGGTCGTCAAGTATAAAAAAAGCCTCTCATTGTTCCGCGTTTCCTAAATATAATCGACTAATCGTACAGACCCGACTATCGTCCAGTAAGCCGGATGGGGAGGTTCATAAAATGACCTTGGCTCTGAAAAGTGGACATTGAAAAATAAAGGAAGCGGACAAATTTTGTATTTCGTACCTTAACCATAAAGGCAATTGGCATGAAAAAGGCCCGCGGTGGCAGGCCGAAAATTCACCGAGGTCCAGTGGGGTGGCCCATGCCATTGTGTTTGCCTTCAAACAAGAGAAACGGGGGTAGCCATTGCGAAAGTATGCCCTAAAATGGATTTAGTGAGGTTATGGCACGGGCCGCCCCGCCACTACATTAGGAACCGGTGCGCCGGAGTGGAAGAAATATGGTGGATTTGGCATTTCCGAACTCCGGCGCTTACGCTAATTAGCCTGCCAGCTTAATAGGGGCTAAAAGGATTCCTTAAAATTATTAGGCCGGAATACTATCCGCCAATGCTATTTTTGAACGAAGATTTCATCAGCTGAATTATTTCTAAATTTTCGAATAGGTAGCCAGAGTTTAAGTACAACATCTTGACTTTGGTGAAGAACCCCGACCGAATAATTGATGAATCATGAATTACAAACTGGTCATTTTTGATTTCGACGGCACACTGGCGGACTCCTTTCCGTATTTTCTGAAGACCCTGAACATCCTGGCGGAAACGTACCATTTCCGGCGTGTCAATCCCGAAGACGTGGATGAACTGCGGGGCATGCATGTCCGTCAGATGATGAAACTGGCCGGCATGCCAGCCTGGAAAATGCCGTTTGTGGCTAATTCCTTTATCAAAATGATGACCCGGGACATTGATCAGATCAAGCTGTTCGACGGTATTTCTGAATTGTTGCAGCAGTTGTCGGCTCAGGGAGTGCAACTGGCCATTGTGAGCTCCAACTCTGAGGAGAACATCCGGCGGGTGCTGGGCGCGCAAAATGCCGCCCTGATCTCATATTATGGATGCGGCACCTCGGTTTTTGGCAAACGGGCGAAATTTCGGAAACTCATTCAGAAAACCGGTTTTCGATCCGCCGATATCCTGTGTGTCGGCGACGAAATCCGGGACATTGAAGCCGCCCAGGCGGAAGCACTGGCCTTCGGGGCCGTTGCCTGGGGCTACACGCGGGTCGATGCCCTGCAAGCGCACCCCGGTATTGTTCTTTTTCAGACGGTTAATGACATTATCCGGCGCGTTCTTTCCGACAGTCAGCCGACGCGCGGATAGGCGTTTAAAAAACCAGTTGCGCAACCAACCGCATCCGGTTTCAAAACCGCTAGGGATTAAGTTCGGTATAGGTCAGGCTGGGAATGGACATATTCTCGGAAGCGCTTAGGAGCAGCCTGGTCATCACCGACTCCGGAAAAAAAATCGCCGTCATCGCCGTCAGCCCGTTGTCGGCAAACAATTCCACCGAAGCCACATCAATCAGCAAAGTCATAGACAGACTGGCTTCGGGCGAAAGGCGCGGGGCCGTGAGCCGTTTGCCGAAACCGGGCTCAAACCCGGTTTTTCCCGCGCGGCTACGGTCAATGTAGAACCTGTTGGCCGCTTTTTCGTAACCAATCACAAGCTCATTTTCCTGCTGGTTGCTGAGGACAATGGCAAAATCACGGTCGGCGGGTGCCGTCAATTCCAGCTTCCATAAACCGGTTTTATTTTTGAGCGGCACTTCCACCGGGAGCCGAGCCTGAATGCTCAGGTTTTGCAGCGAAATCCGTTGGCCATTCAGCGTATCCAGTTCGGAAACGGGCGTTGACGTCAAAAACAACTGCCGGTTTTTTTCGGTCAGACCCAGCTCACGTGGAACGGTAGCAGCCCCACGCCAGAGCGTTGTGGGCACCTGATTGGCGTATTGCCAGTTGTTCATCCAGCCCATCAGGATCGTTCGCTCGCCGGTATTGGCAAAGGTCACACCGGCATAATTATCCGGTCCGTCATCCAGCCACCGGATATCAGCCGAATCCGGCGTAAACGTCTTTCCGTCAAAATCACCCACAAAATACTGCGTAGCCGAACCGCCGTTGGGCCCGCCGGGATTAATGCTGACCAGCAGTACCCAGACCTCCCGGCCACCGTGCCGGAACGGCAGCAGATCCGGACATTCCCAAACGCCCCCGTGCGCGCCCCGATCGCTGCCAAATTCGCTTTCCATCGACCAGGATTTCAGGTCGGGGGAGGAGTAAAACGCAATTCGATCTTTGACCGCCAGCGCCATTACCCATTTTTGGTGCGGTTCGTACCAGCGCACTTTCGGGTCGCGAAAATCGGCGATTCCCGGATTGGGCAAAACCGGGTTGCCCGCGTATTTCGTCCACGTTTTGCCTTCGTCCAGGCTGTAAGCCAGACTCTGGTATTGATGCCGATCCGATTTCATTTCTTCCAGTTTTGGGTGGTGGTGCGTAAAAATGGCTACCAGCGGAACCTGCCCGTTCTGACCAAAACCGCTCGTGTTGTTCGCATCCACCACCGCACTGCCCGAAAAAATCCAACCCAGCTCGTCCGGGAACAGCGCGACGGGTAGTTCCTGCCACAGAACCAGATCCTGGCTGGTGGCGTGTCCCCAGTGCATGGGCCCCCAGGTGGTGCCATGGGGGTGATACTGAAAAAACAGGTGATACGTTCCATTAAAGAAAACCAGCCCGTTGGGGTCGTTCATCCACTGGGCCTGGGGTGAAAAATGAAAGCGCGGACGGTAGGGTTCAAAAACCGGGTGGGAATGTTCCATGAAGGGTGAAGATTAAGCTCCGAAGAGCCAGCGGTTTACTACGGTAAAAACGGACGCATAAGGATAGGAATTCTGCTTGAAAGTTGAAAGGCCAGGCCGAAATTCGCCAGAATGAACGGGAAATTGCCTACATTGGCCGCGCGTCGCCCGGGAGACCGGCGGCCGACCGACATCCTCAATTTTACTCCATTTATCCATGAGAAAATTATTCGTCATCGGATTCTTCGCCCTTCTGTCCAGCATCGACCACGCTGGTCTGGCGCAGTCCATCAATCTGAAACCGGTCTGGGAAAGCGATTCCACCCTTCGGACCCCCGAATGTGTCCTGTTCGATCCCGGAAAAAATGTGTTGTACGTCGCCTGCATCAATGGCGGCCCGTCCCTGGAGAACAAAGGCAGCTACCTGGCCAAAGTAGGTCTGGATGGCAAGGTGATCCAACTCAAATTTACCGAGAACCTCAATTCCACGAAAGGAATGGGCATTCTGGGCAACAAGTTGTATGTAACCGAGATGCAGCAGGTGGCGGAAATCGACCTCGCAACGGGCAAAATCCTGAACCGCTATCCCGTTGAAGGCGCCAAGTTCCTCAATGACATTGCCGTTGATCCGAAGAAAGGGCTGGTGTACATTACCGATTCGGGCGACAGCAAAGTCTGGGTACTGGATCAGGGCAAAACCAGTCTGGTGCTGGCCGGCGCTCCGCTGAAAGGCCCCAATGGCCTGCTTTTTGAAAATGATCAGGTGTTGATCGGTAACGGCGACGGCTCGCTGCTGACCCTGAATCCGGCGACGAAACAACTTGGCACCGTCGCCAAAGGCATGGGCGGTATTGACGGCATTGTCGCCCTGGGCAACAAGCAGTACGTGGTGACCGAGTGGGGCGGGAAAGTCTGGCACATCAAACCGGATGGCTCCACCGAATTGAAAATGGATACGTCCAAAGAAAAGATCAACTCGGCCGATATTGGTTACAATCCAAAAACCAAGATGCTGTTCGTTCCAACGTTTTTCCACAATTCCGTCAAGGCGTATTCGCTAAAATAGGAATCCGGAAGCTGTTGAAATTAAAGGAAATTCTAGCTGTAAACCGGGTCGGCAGAGCGATGATGAACTCCACCTGTAAACGTGCCGGAGTGAAAAAAACTTTTACATTACGAGTTCATCATTATTTATTTAGAATTGCATTTTTAAATCTCGTGCACCCGGTCGTAGCGGTTTAGGTTTGTTTCTTCCGCCGAAGGTTGGAACAGGTTGGATGATTCTTTTTTCGGGTCTCGAATACCGCTGAACCGTTAAAAAATGCAGTCACGTTGAGTCCGAATGCATTTCCTATTCTGGCAGGCGTCCGGAAAAGGTAAAATCAGGGCGGTTTTTGGGTGCTTTCTTTCCGAATCGGGCCAGTACAAAAAAAGCACCGCGTTGACGCGGTGCTTTTTTTGGAGTTAACAGGAAGGCATTTTGGTCTCCCGGAGATATAAGGGGAGGAGAAGGCAGTACTATTACAGCGTCAGCCGCTGGCCGTCTTTCAGCAAAACCGCCTGAAGTTTGGGATAGGGCACCTTCTGAACGGTTGTCTTACCCTGAATGGCCAGCACGGCAGCGGTGGCGGCTGATTGCCCCAGAATCATGAAAACCGGCTCCATCCGAATCGATCCGTAGGCAATGTGCGAACTTGAGACGCAAACCGGGACCAGCAGGTTCGTGCATTCGCTGGCTTTGGGGATAATCGAGCCGTAAGCAATCGAATACGGTTTGTCGGGATGCACACCGATGTCGCCTTCGTTCTGCACAAAACCGTCTTTTTTCACAAACCGCTGCGAATTGTGCGCGTCCAGCGCGTACGACCCCATACCCACCGGATTCGGGACTACGGTTTTGCCCAGGGCGTCGGCTTCCTTCATCACAAATTCGCCCAGCATCCGGCGCGCTTCCCGGATATACAGCTGGTGAGGCCAGCCGCCATTGTCGGTAAATTCATCTTTCGGCAAGCCCCACTGCTGCATGGCTTCGTGAACATCGGCGGGGATTTTCGGGTCGTTCTGCATAAAGTAAAGCAGCCCTTTCTGGTAGCGTTCGTGGTCGCGGATGATTTCCTTCCGGCGTTCGTAAGTGGCGTCGGGATAATCGTAATTTTTGCCAATGTAATCGGTGCTGAACGGGCCGTGGTTGTTGGTGTCGGTTTTTCGGTTCGGAATCGGGTCGTATTTGTCGAAAGTTTCGCGCCAGCCAGTGGCAAACACCCGGGCCAGCAACTCGTAGCGGGCCGGATCGTAGCCTTCCGGTTTGGGAAATGGCACCCGGTTTTCGGGGTGATTGCTCAGGCACATCCGGAAGCAATACGCCTGGATTTTGTGGTCGCCGGAGCCGTTCGGACCCGGTTCATCGGCCGAGATTTCGGGCAGCAAACCACTCTTGGGATCGTCCGCAATTTTATACGGGCTGACCGGTTTTTTAAAGTAATGGCCGTGCTGAAAAACGCCCACCTGCACGCCGTTGTGCGTTTCGTTGTAAACGCTGTTGGCTTCCCGGCCAACGTGGTAACGAACGCCCGCAGCCGCCATCAAATCCCCTTCGTAGGTCGCGTCGATAAACACTTTGCCTTCGTAAACCGTCCCGCTCAGGGTGCGGAAGGAGCGGATGGCCCCGTTCTGTTTCTGCACACCCTTCGCCGAGCGATCCAGCCATTCGTCCCGATACACGGTCAGCTTGTTTTCCTTCACGAAATCTTCAAAAACCTGCTCAGCCGCGTGGGGTTCAAAAATCCACATCGTCCGGTTGGCCCCGTCGAGGGCCGGTGTGCCCTGGCCTTTGTTGCCGTATTCCGACCGCTTCTGCCCCGTCCAGGATTCGTCTTTTTGGTAGTGCTGGTAAAGCCGTTGGTAAAATTCGCGCGACAAACCACCGATGACCTGTTTGTTGCCCGTATCGGTAAACCCCAGACCGCCCGACGACAAACCGCCCAGGTGTTTGTCGGGACACACGATGAGGACCGATTTGCCCATTTTTTTGACCTGCACGGCCGCCGTTACAGCCGCCGAAGTTCCGCCGTAGATAATCACATCCGCTTTCCGGACGGCGGTGGGTTTGTTGGTTGGATGGAATCCCGAAAAAAGCGCGAGCGTGACGATCAACCCGATCATCGTGGTCCGGTGGAAATTCAATCGGAAAACGGAAAGGAGAGCAAACGGTTTGAAAGAGGTCATACAATCGAAAAATTGCGTTGGGTTTGGCGATAGGATGTACCGCAGTAAAGGCGAAGGAAGGCCGCAGCTACTTTTCGATTTGGGTCATTTCTGTCCTTTGGGGGTTGTTTTTCGAATATAAAAGTGTCGGCGGCCGGTTGCGCCCGTGATCGGGCCGTGAAACCGATTTGCCCAGTCAATAAGGAAGTGCCGCTGGCGTTAAACGGTTTTGCCCGGTAACGGTTAGCAATAGCATGTACCACTAACTCCACAACGTATGTATCGTTCTTTCACTGTAATTTTTTTGCTTCTGGCCGTCTGTAGCGCCTGCCTGAAAGACCACATCGTCGCTCCAATTGACGTAAAACTGGAGAGCTACCCCATTCCGGGTGAGCGGTTTTTTCCGGAAGGCATTGCCTACGACGCGCATCTGGGCGTTTTTTACACCGGCAGCATCGGCAACGGGGATATCGTGCGGGTCAATGTGCAAACCGGGGAAACGAGTTTGTTCGCGTCCGGCGCTGCGCAAAACCGCCCGACCTGCAATGGCCTGAAACTCGATCAGTTGGGGCGGCTGTGGGTGTGCGGAGGCACGCAGAACAAAATTCAGGTGCTGAATCCCGACGGTTCGTTGCTCAAGAACTGGGACCTGACTTCCTTTTCAGCCACCGGTTTTATCAACGACTGTATTCTGGATGAAAACTACGTGTACTTCACGGACTCACAGAACCAGCAGATTTACCGGACCAGCGTGGCTGCGGCCCAGCCCGGCGACATCGAGCGGTGGCTGACGTTCACCAATCAACAGATTCCGTATGTTTCGGGGGTGAACGCCAACGGCATTGAAAAAACCGCCGACGGCAAGTACCTGATCGTGGTGGTGTCCTCATCCGGGAAATTGTACCGGATCGACCGGGCGACGAAAGAGATTGCCGAAATCCAGCTGAATACGCCGGTTCCGGCGGGGGATGGCCTCTGGCTCGAGAACAACAAACTGTACGTGTCGCGGAATGCCGTCAACCAGATTTTTCCGGTGACGCTGAGCAGCGATTATTTGCAGGGTGAAGTGGGCGCCGGTTTTGGTGAAAATCTGCTGTTCAATACCACGATGGCCAAAGCAGGGCCTTATTTCCTGGTTGTAAACGGTCAGTTGAACCGCCGGATGGGCCCAACGCCCCCGGTGCTGCCGTTCACCATTTCGCGGGTAATGATTCCCTAATTTAAAAAAACCGTCTCCCAACCACGGCATTCGTAGTTGGGAGACGGTTTTCAATCCGCGGGTACCGAAATAGGCGGTTTTATTTCGCCGGGTACTGCGTCAGGTTTTTCATCAGATCCAGTTCTGCCGTCGGCACCGGCCAGAATTCGTGCTGCCCTTTCACAAAACCTTTCTTCTTGAGCTTTTCTTCGAGTTGCCCCCAGCGGGCCAGGTCATAAAACCGGTGTCCTTCGTAGACGAGCTCAACCCGGCGCTCGTTCTGGATCAGCGTTCGCAGGCTGGCCTGGGCCGTTTGGGTCAGGGCGGCCAGTCGGGCCCGCGCCCGTACGTCGTTGAGCGGTTTTAGCGCGTCGGCGGAGCGACCCAGTTCGTTGAGGGCTTCCGCCTGATTGAGCAACACCTCCGCATACCGGATAATCGGGTAGTTTACGTCGAAGTTATCCACCTGCGCCATGATTTTTCCTTCGGGCAGAAATTTCCGGACGTTGGCGTTGTTGAAATACTGCGTGCGCATCGGCAGGGTCGGAAACACCTTGGGTCCGTTTCCGTCAACGTCGATGGAGTCGGCGGGGGTGGCCCCGGCAATCAGGACGGATTTCCGGCGAATGTCACCCGGCGCAAACAATTGCTTGGATTCTTCGCTGGGCGTATACCAGTTGGCCCAGCCAATCGTCGGACTCCACATGGCCGCAATTGAATTTTCGGAACCGCCGTCCCAGTAATTCGGCGCGAAGCCCACCGATTGAAAATCCATCAGCGATTCCGGGCTGTTATCGGCTTTGCCGTTGAACATGGAAATGTAGTTGGGAACCAGCCGGTACTGGCCCAGCGCCACCACCTGCTGCGAGGCTTCGGCGGATTCCTGCCATTTTTTCTGGTAGAGGTACACCCGGCCCAGAAAACCCTGCGCGGCCCCCTTCGTAACGCGGCCCACCGGATTGCTGGCGGTCACCGGCAGGTCCGGAATAGCGGCTTTCAGGTCGTCTTCAATCTGCTTGTAAACCGTGGCCTGCGGGCTGCGGGCCAGATCGGCGTATTCGGGCTGCGTGAGCACTTTGGTGAAAAACGGAATGTCGCCGAAGGTGATCGTCAGGTTCCAGTAATACAGCGCCCGCAAAAATTTTGCTTCGGCCAGATACTGCTTTTTCAGCGTCTCGTCCATGTTGACCGGCGGCACTTTTTCCAGAAAGGTGTTGGCCCGGAAAATCCCTTTGTAGGCGTCGTACCAGCGGGCCCGCGAAAACGGATTGTCGGGGAACCAGCGGAAATCACTGGCGTTTTTGAAGTGAAAACCGTAATCGCCGGTATCGCCGGTTTTCTCATCAATATCGTCGGAAGGGCAGCTCCCCAGCACGATAACCGCTTCGCGGTACAGGCCTTTCTGCCCGATGACGTCGTAAACCGCCGTCAGCGATTGCTCTACATCCTTAGCGTCCTTGAAAAAATTGGATTCGGCTACGCCGTTTTTGAATTCCTTGGTGATAAATTCTTCTTTACAGCCGAACACCAGAACGGTGGTCAGCAGGAGCGCGAGTATGCTGTATTTCATGATTTCTTCAGATTTTGAGTTGGTTGTTTTTCAGACAAAGAGCCGGAGTGAAGGAAAAGGGAGGACGAAACCGGTTTTCGTTTGTCACCTGCCTTTTTTCCTGGGTCTCCCCTTAAAAATCAAGTTTGATACCGAGCGACGAGGTACGGGCCTGCGGATACAGGTCGTTGTAAATCCCGGCCCGGGCGCTGTTGTTGTCGTCGAGCCCCACTTCCGGATCAACCCCGCTGAATTTGGTCAGCACGAACGCATTCTGAACGGCCAGGTACACCCGCGCGGAGCTGACACCCAGTTTTTTCAGTCCGGCACCCGTGATGGTGTAGCCTAACTGAATGTTTTTCAGACGCAGGTACGAGCCGTTTTCCACAAGGTGGCTGGCGACACGGCTGTTCAGGTTGGGGTCCGACAGGATGGGGCGCGGAATGCTGTTGCTGGTTCCCGGTCCGCTCCAGGCGCCGGTAACGGTTTCAATTTTGTTCCAGGCGCGCCCGGAGCTTTCCAGGCTGGTGCGATTCAGGTTCAGAATGTCGTTGCCGCTCACGCCGAAAAACTGGAGGCTCAGGTCGAAATTCTTGTAGCTGGCATCCCCGCCAAAACCGTAGGTGAAGGCGGGCGTCGGGTTGCCGATGATGGTTTTGTCGGACTCGTCAATTTTGCCATCGCCGTTCAGGTCTTTGTACCGGAAATCCCCGGCGGCTGTTCCGGCGGCCTGGTAGGGCGTGGCTTCGTTGCCGTCGATGGCGTTGGCGGCTGTCACTTCGGCGGGCGTCTGGAAAAGGCCCTCCGAAATCAGGCCGTAATAAACGCCCAGCGGCTGACCTTCCCGGATAATCGTGATCCCGCCCGAACCCGGATAGGTCAGGCCGATGATGTCCGTGCTGCCCCCCAGCGAGACCACTTTGTTGTTGTAGGTCGTCAGGTTGCCGCTCAGGTTGTAGCGGATGGCGCCCTCCGAGTTCCGGTAGCCCAGATTCAGTTCCACGCCTTTGTTGGTCAGGCTGCCGACGTTGCGCACAGTCGACTGTAAACCGGAAACGCCGGGCAGAATCAAGGTCAGCAGCATGTCCGTGCGGGTGCGGTTGAAATATTCGGCAGAAAAGCTCAGGCGGTTGTTGAACAGGCCCGATTCCAGCCCGATGTTGTATTCCGTGACGGTTTCCCATTTGATGTCCGGATTGCCGAGGTCGCTCAGGGCGGCCCCAATCGACGACTGCCCGGTCTGGTTGCCGAAGGCGTAGTTAAAACCGCTGCCGACGCGCGCCAGATACATGAAGTTTCCGATGGCGTCCGAACCCACCTGACCCCAGCCCGCCCGGAGTTTCAGGTCACTGACAATCGCGTTCTTGGGAAAAAACGATTCCTCTGAAACGCGCCAGCCCCCGGAAATGGACGGAAACACCCCGTATTTTTTATTGGCTCCGAACTTGGATGAACCATCCTGGCGGAGATTCAGCGTCAGCAAATACCGGTCGGCGTAGCTGTAAGCCACCCGGCCAAAAACCGATGCCAGCGACTCTTCGCCCGAATTGGTGTTGGTATTCAGAGACTTGGCGCCCTGGCTAGTGATTTCCTGAAACGCATCCGTATCGAAGGAAGCACTCTGGTTGGCGGAGCGGTATTTGGAATCCAGCGCGGTTGTTCCCAGCAGAAAATTCAGGTTGTGCTTGCCAAAATCATGCGTGTAGGTCAGGGTGTTTTCCCAGATCCAGGTGCGACCCATCGAAGAACCGGCGTTCAGGGAAGACAGACCCGCCGAGTTGAGCAAACCGGAAGTCCAGATGGGATTAAACGAATACGAAGAACCCGTTCCGACGTTGCCCGAGAAGCTAGTCCGGAAAACCAGGCGTTTGATGGGCTGATATTCGGCGTATAAGTTGCCAATCAGGGTGTAATCTTCGTTGTCGATTTTCGGACGAAGCTGGTCAAAAACCGGGTTTGAGGGGCGCTCAAACCGGCTGTCGGTCGGACCGGCAAAGCTGCCGTCGTCATTGTAAACCGGCATGGTGGGCAGCGTCTGGTAAATGTTGGTGAAAACCCCGCCGATGAACTGCCGGTTTCCCGCGCCATTGTCGCGCCGGTTGATCCGGGCAATGGATAGACTGTTACCGATTTTAACCTTATCGGAAATCTGGTTGTCGGTATTGACCCGCACCGACATCCGTTCAAACCAGGTCCGGATCATCATGCCGTCGTTGTTGAAATAATTGGCTGAGACGAAATACTTGTTTTTGGCCCCGCCCCCCGCAATCGAAAACTGGTGTTCCTGAATCCGTCCGGTCTGCATCATGGCGTCGATCCAGTTGGTGCCTGCGCCCAGCGTGTTCGGGTCGGCAAACGGCGCCGGTTGTCCGGCTGCGACAAATGCCGCGTTCATGTTCTGGCCAAACTGCGTCGCGTTCAGCGGGTCTGGCAGCCGGCGGGTCGGATTCTGAATGCCGTAGTAACTGCTCACGCTCAGCCGGGGTGCGCCGGAGTTGCCGCGTTTGGTCGTGATCAGCACCACCCCATTGGCGGCCCGGGTTCCGTAGATGGCGGTCGAAGCCGCATCTTTCAGAATATCAATGGATTCGATGTCGTTGGTGTTGATCGTCGCTAGCGGGTTGGAGTTTTCGCTGTCACTGCCGCCGATCTGCACGCCGTCGACGATGTACAGCGGGTTGCTGTTGTTGATGGCCCCCACTCCGCGAATCCGGACGCTGATGCCGCCCCCCGGCTGACCGCCGTTGGTGGTCACGTAAACACCCGGAACCTTGCCCTGCAAGGCGTTGTCGAAGCTTGGGGATTGTACTTTCGAAATGTCCGACGCTTTCACCGACACAATCGAACCGGTCACATTGCTTTTCTTTTGTTCGCCATACCCCACCACGACGACTTCGTCCAGGGATTTATCGCTGACCGACAGCGTAAGATCAATGGTGGTGCGTCCGCCAACGACCAGTTCCTGCGAAGCATATCCCACGTAGCTGAACACCAGCGTGGCATTCTGATCGGGTACCACTAGTCGGTACGCGCCTTCGACGTCGGTGGTGGTGCCCCGGCTGGTGCCTTTGATGAGCACGCTGACCCCCGGCAACCCTTCGCCTTTTTCGTCGGTCACTTTCCCGGCAACGGTTTGATCCACGGGGGTTTCAGTTGGCGCAGGTGTGGGTATAAAACCGGTGCCGGGCGCATCGGCGTTTTCTTTGCGGAGAATGATGGTCTTGCCCGAAACTTCGTAGCCTGCGCCCAGTGGTTTCAGCAATTCATCCAGTACTTTATCCAGATTCTGGCTGGTGACCTCATACGTAATTTTCTGCCGCGACGGAATAAGCCGGGAACTGTACACAAACTGAACATCGGTCTGCTGCTCGATTTGCCGAAGCACCCGCTTGATTTCCAGTTGTTTGGCCCGCAGCGTCACTTTCCGGGTCAGCAGATCCTGGGCTTTACTGTCGAGCGCGAAAGCCGTTCCCACCGCCCAGATCATCAAAAATACAGGTAAAAGTCCAACACGCATAAGCAACCGCAAAGAGAGGGTTCGGTAGAAAAAAATTTCTTTCATACATTTGAAGGGTTTTGTTAGAAAATAAAGGTTCGGCAAAATCATCCCCGTATCCGGCAAAAACCGGATCCCAGGTTCGTCCAACACGGGGGCACTCCGGTCATTCATGTAGCAGCATGAATGACCTTTTTTTTAATCATTACATCCTTTCACATCCAGCATCAACTGGCCATCCTGCATGGTGTAACTGCCGTTAAGGGCCGTACAGATGAACTGGAGCATTTCATGCAGCGACTGATCCGAAAACCGGGCCGTCAGGGGGCAATCTTTGAGCTGGTTTTTGTCATACTGAATCGTACTTCCGTACGCGTTGCCCAGGGTTTCCAGCACCACCGGCAAGGGCGTGTCGTCAAATTCGAAACGGAAAAAAACCGGGTCGCTTCTGGTGGCCGTCGGCACGACCAGCGTGCTTTTGGTCATCCGGGCTTTCTCCCGGGAATATTCCACCTGCTGCCGGGCTTTCAGGACAACCTTCCCGCTTTGGGAATCCGAATCGGGGGCCAGACCGGAACGGTGAAAAACCGCCACCTGCCCGGTTTTGACTTTAACCGAAATGCCCCGTTCGTTCTGGAAAGCGCGCACGGAGAAACTGGTCCCCAGCACCTTCGTCACGATTTCGTCGGTGAGCACCAGAAAAGGCCGTTGCGGGTCTTTGTGAACTTCGAAAAAGGCATCGCCGACCAGGTGAACTTCCCGTTTCTTCGCTTCGAAAACCGCCGGAAAACGGAGCGAACTTTTGGGCTGCAACACCACCACACTGCCGTCGCCGAGGGTCACCAGCAGGGG
This sequence comes from Larkinella ripae, assembly GCF_054780775.1. NCBI lineage: Bacteria > Pseudomonadati > Bacteroidota > Cytophagia > Cytophagales > Spirosomataceae > Larkinella > Larkinella ripae. Next base: position 338,876 of record NZ_BAAGVR010000020.1, on the reverse strand, counting down.
TTTTTGCGTCGTGTTCCTCCGCTCCGTAAACCCGGTTTTAACGGGCATGTGCACCGCCATTTTTTGACCCAAAACCGGCTCCTCTGCGGACCTCAACCACCAGCCAAGCCCCAGCAGCAGGGCCACGGAAGCGGCCGCGGCCAGCCAGCGGTATGGTCCAAACCAGTCCGAACCACGCGTCCGGATCGCGGGCTCATCGCCGGTAGCCCGGGCGACAATCTGCCGGACGGAAGCACCCCATTCGGCGGGTGTCAGTTCGGGTTCGCGTACCTGCAAGGCCAGCACCAGCTCGCGGGCCTGTTGAACGACGGCGGTTTTCTCCGGATTTTGGGCCAGCCATTGCTGCCAGGCGGAATCGGTTGCGGGAGTCGGGTGCAGTACCCAGTCCCGGAAAAGATTGTCCCAGACGAATTGCTCAACAGTGTACGAAAGGTATTGTTGCATCGGATTGCGTGGCCGTTTCAAAGGGTGATAGACCGGGTTTGGGCCGGGATACTATAATTTATTCAAAAAAAAGTTGGTTTCTTTTTCGACCTCCTGATCACCAGATCTCAGGGGGCCGCTTCCAAGGCCCGGGATGCAGTCCGGGGTTATCCAGAAGTAAGCCCTTCAGGTTTGGTGAGTTTTCGGGCTTGCAGGGATTTTTGGGGAACGGACGGGTATGTGGGATCCGGTTTTGTCTAGTAGGGAACGAAAGCCCGCACGCATCCTGCCTAAACCGCCGGCCAATTTTTATGAAAGCCATTTTCTCGCTGTTCAGCCTGCTGCTGTGCCTGTGGAGTTGCGACTCTGCCGACGATAAATTATTTACCCGGATGCCGTCAAGTGAAACCGGCGTTCACTTTCAAAACTCGCTGATCGAAGACGAGCAACACAATCTGTTTGATTACCATCTGGTGTACAACGGTGCGGGCGTAGCGGTGGGCGATCTGAACAATGACAACCTGCCCGATTTGTATTTCGCCGGCAATCAGTCGGGCGATAAAATCTACGTCAACCGGGGAGGCCTGACCTTTGAAGACGTAACGAAAACCGCCGGGATTCAGCCCCGGGGCTGGTCGGTCGGCGTGACGATGGTTGATATCAATGCCGACGGGTTGCTGGATATTTACGTCTGCAAAGCCGGGAATTACAAAGGAGTGGAACGCGCTAACCAGTTGTATATTAACCAGGGAAATTTCCGGTTTACGGAACGGGCCGCAGCCTACGGTCTGGCCGATACCACCTACACCACCCAGGCGGCTTTTTTTGATTACGACAAGGACGGCGATCTGGATGCGTATCTGCTGACAACGACCGGGCTGGTACAGAACCCCAATAAAATCGAACCGGCGGTGCAGGACGGGAGCGGTTTTTCGCCCGACAAATTGTACCGGAACAATGGCAATGGCACTTTTACGGATGTGAGTCAGGCGGCCGGAATTCGGCACGATGGGCTGGGTCTGGGGCTTGCGGTGGCGGATCTGAACGACGACGGCTGGGAGGATCTGTACATCTCCAACGACTTCCTGAACAACGATTACCTCTACATCAACAACCGCGACGGCTCATTCAGCGAGTCAAGCGGTGCGTATTTTAAACACCAGAGCCGGTTTTCGATGGGCAACAATGTAGCCGATGTGAACAACGACGGTCGGCCCGATGTGATGACGCTCGACATGCTGCCCGCCGAAAACCGGCAGCGTAAAAAAATGACCGGCGCGGGACATTTCGAGCAGTTTGCCATGGAATTGCGGGCGGGTTACGAACCCCAGTACATGCGCAATATGCTGCACGTCAATCAGGGAAAAACGCCGGCGGGGCAGGTTCTTTTTTCCGAAATCGGGCAACTGGCGGGTATCCACGCAACCGACTGGAGTTGGGCGCCCCTGTTCGCCGATCTGGACAATGACGGGCACAAAGATCTGTTTATTACCAATGGCTACCTACGCGACATCACCGACCTGGATTTTGTGGCCTACAACGTCAATTTCTGGCAATTGGGTCATTCACAGGCGGATTTCCGACGCTCGACCATTGAGCGGGCCGCTAAAATGCCGTCCTGGAACAACGTTAATTTCTTTTACCGGAACCGGGGCGACCTGACGTTCGAAGATGCGACGGCTTCCTGGTTTGGGGACAAAACCTCCCTCTCGAACGGCGCTGCCTATGCCGATCTGGACAACGACGGTGACCTGGACCTGGTCGTGAATAACATCAATGAAGAAGCGTTTATCCTTCGAAATACCGCCCTGAAAACCAACTACCTGACGGTTGGGCTGAACGGCTCGGAAACGAACACGAATGGTTTGGGGAGCCTGGTTACGGTTTTTACGGCGGGGCAGCGACAAACGCAAGCCCAGGCCGTAACACGGGGGTACGCGTCATCGGTGGACTACCGGCTGCATTTTGGACTGGGTGCGCACCAACGCATTGATTCATTGGAAGTGATCTGGCCGGATGGTAATCGGGAAGTCCGGCGAAACGTTCCGGCGAATCAGCGGCTGACCTTGAATCATGAGAAGGCCAAATCCTATTCAAAACCACCGGCAGCGGTCGATCAGCGGTTTTTTACGGAGGTCGGCACCAAAAGTGGCGTCGATTTTGTGCACCGGGAAGAGCCGTTTATGGATTACAGCACGGAAGTTTTGCTGCCGCATAAATTTTCACACCTGGGGCCGAAGCTGGCGGCTGGCGACCTCAACGGCGACGGGTTGGCAGATTTTTTTGTCGGCGGGGCTTACGGCCAATACGGAAAGCTGTTCATTCAGACGGCCAGCGGTTTTCGGTCGCAGTCCTATACTGATGAATCAAAACCCAAGCAGGAGGAGGACACGGGCGCGGTATTTTTCGATGCCGATGGCGACGGTGATGCGGATTTGTACATCGTGAGCGGCTCAAATGAGTTTGATGATCACTCCGCGTATTTACAGGATCGTTTGTATCTGAACGATGGCAAAGCCAGGTTCAGTCCGGCTCCGAATCGGCTGCCCACGCTGAGACGAAGCGGTTCCTGCGTTCGGGTGGCGGATTTTGACCGGGACGGTGATCTGGATGTGTTCCGGGGTGGACGGCTGGTGCCCAGTCAATACCCGCTCCCGGGCGAGGGTTTTTTGCTGCGGAATGATCGGGGAAATTTTACGGACGAGGCCCACAGCCTGGCGCCGGAGCTGAAAACCGTCGGCATGGTGACCGATGCCATCTGGGCAGATCTCGACGGCGACGCCTGGCCGGAACTGATCGTGGTGGGGGAGTTGATGCCGATTACGGTTTTTAAAAATCAACGGGGCAAGCTGGTCAAACAGGAGGCCTTTCCGCTGTCGGACGGTTTTTGGAACTGCATCAGAAGTGGCGACTTCGACCACGATGGCGATCTGGATTTAGTGGTGGGCAACGCGGGTTTGAACAGCCGGTATCGCTGTTCGCCAGCGGAGCCGTTGAGCGTCTACGCGGCTGATTTTGACCAGAATGGAACGCTGGATGCGGTTTCTTCCTATTTCCTCGGTGGCCGTGAATACCCCGTACCTCCGCGGGATTTGTTGATGAAACAGATGCCGTCAATGCGCAAAAAATTTGAATTATACGCCGATTATGCCCGCGCGGAACTCAAGGACGTGCTGAGTGCGGAGCAGATTCGCACGGCCCAAACAAAGCGGGCGTATCGGCAGGAGAGCGTGTACATTGAAAACCGGGGCAAGGGGCAATTTCGGATCACACCGCTGCCCGGGGCGGCTCAGTGGGCGCCCGTGCAGGACATGCTGGTGGAGGATACCAACGACGACGGTCATCCGGATGTGGTTTTGGTGGGCAATGCGTACGATGTTGAGCCGGTGGTGGGGCAGCAGGATGCGTCGGTCGGGCTCATATTACTGGGGGATGGCACAGGGAATTTTCGGCCGCAATCGTACGACAAAACCGGGTTCGTGGCCGATGGGGATTGCCGGTCGGTGATTTCGCTGGCGGGAAATACCGGCCGCTGGCTGGTGGTTTCGCAGAACAACGCACCGGTGAAGGTGTTCCGGCGATCCGTTAAATCAGGTGTATTAAAAAAATAAACAGAACCAGCATAACCTCCGATTTCAGGCGGCTTTTGAGCCATTTCAGCGCCAGTTGAATTAAATTGGACACCGACTGGGGCGAAATATTCATCACCTCCGCGATTTGCTCCCGATTTAGCTCCTGAAAATACTTCAGGTAGATCACCTCCTGCTGGCGTTTCGGTAAAGAATGCAGAAGCCGGATGCACTGGCTGGCGGTTTGCCGGGTGGACTCTTCCCGAATGAACGCTTCCTCGACCGAAAACTCAACCTCGAACGACTCGTCTGCCTGGCCCTCGACAGAATTGAATACCAGTCGGTTGGCCAGGGCGACCCGGTGCATCCGGCGCCGGAGCGAAGCCATCAGATACGGTTTAGGTGGAATTTCGTGATCCAGCGAACCCCGTTTTTGCCAGACTTCCAGAAAAACATCCTGAATACAGTCTTTGATGAGCTCCCGGTTGCGGGAAAATTTACACCCGTACTGGAACAAAGGCTGGTAGAACTGGCGAACCAGTCGCTCATAAGCGGCTGCATTGCCCGAAATGGCCTGCGTCCAGAGGAGGTGGTTGGCATCCATCATGTGTCAAAAAGATCGTTTTTTCGCGAACCTGCGGCTTGTTTAGAGGATGCAGCAGGACGGAAAAATTGCGTTTAGGAATGAAACGAAGGTAAGGGTTTGATTCGACAATCCGGGACAAAATGCCAGGAACTTTGTAGTTTGGAGCAATGGAAGCAGCGATTGGAATGGAATACATCTATCTGGGCGACCGAATGACGGATCCAAACCTAAAAGGGCAGCCCTGTTCCGCAATCCGGCGCGCCGATGGAAAATGCATTCGGGGAAAAAATGGCAGTATGCTGGTTCAATTTTCCAGCGGCCCAAAAATTGTCATCGGGCGGTTGTTGCGGAAAGTCATACCGGCCGGAACGGAAGAAAAACCGGGATGAATGAGCGCTGTGCCCGCTGAGACAGGTGCTGGATAAGTTAATTCCCCGGCGCAACTGGGCCTGCGCCGGTCTCCGGACAGGCCATAGGAGCCGGGTGCCTGAGCACCTGCGCAGGACTATTCCATACCGAAAAAAGCGGGCGAGCATCAACAATCGGGCTAGGTCGTTCTGACCCGAATCGAAAGGTAGTAAGCGGTATGCGCATTCATTGGTCGATCGCGTCTAATAACTTTTTGCGCTTTCCTACGTTAATTAAAATAGCACAGGCATGATTTCTGTAGTGTTTATCGAATTATCAGACGTTCTTACTTGATTGCTGTATGAAAAACTTCAAAGGAATAGTTAGCCTGCTCGCCAGTTGTTTTTTTGTGATCTGGCTGGGCACATCATTCGTTCTTTGGGAGCCTGATCCCGCCAATTGGTCGGTGACCAGTCGTGCGTGGTTCGCCGTCATTTACGCGGTTGCGGCTTTTATTTTTTTAGGCGCCAACGGGTATCTGTGGAAACACGCACCGGCCGAGGATGAAGATGAGTTGGATGCACTTTTAAAAGAAGAATTGAAAGCACTCGATAAAAAAGCGAGAATCGTTAAAGAGTGGTAATTGAGTTTATCATCCTTCAGAAGGTCTGAAACCGCGGTTATTTCCCCGTTTCAGACCTTCTTTTTTGCCATCAGTACAACACCCAGGTGTCTTTTCCACCCCCGCCCTGGGAGGAGTTCACCACCAGGGAGCCTTTCCGCAGGGCCACGCGGGTTAGTCCGCCGGGAATGACGTTAATCCCGTCGCCGTACAGGATGTAAGGGCGAAAATCGACGTGGCGACCTTCCGTGTGATCACCGACAATCGTTGGCACCCGCGAAAGCGAAATGGTTGGTTGGGCGATGTAATTCCGCGGGTTGTCCTTGATCTTTTTCCGGAACTGTTTGTGTTCGGCTTTGGTGGCTTTGGGGCCAATCAGCATCCCGTAACCGCCCGCTTCGTTGGCTTCCTTCACCACCAGGTGTTCGATATTTTCCAGCACGTATTTGCAGTCTTCTTCCTCGCGGCAAATGTAGGTCTGCACGTTCGGAATGATCGCTTCTTCGTCCAGGTAGTATTTGATCATGCGCGGCACGTAGGCATAAATGACCTTATCGTCGGCGACTCCGGTGCCCGGTGCGTTGGCCAGCGCCACCCGCCCTTTTTTGTAGACTTCAAAAATGCCCGGAATACCGATCAGCGACTCCGGATTGAAAACGTGCGGATCGAGAAAGGTGTCGTCGATCCGGCGGTAAATCACATCGACCGTCTGGAACCCTTTGGTCGTCCGCATCTTCACGTAGCCGCCCGAAACCACCAGGTCCCGCGCGTCAACCAGTTCAACGCCCATCTGCTGCGCGAGGTACGAATGCTCAAAATAAGCCGAATTGTAAATACCGGGGGTGAGCACCACCACCGTCGGATCGGGCCGGTCGGCAATGTGCTGGAGCATTTGCAACAGGCGGGTCGGGTAATCGGAAACCGGCCGGACGCCCGTCCGCGCCAGCACTTCCGGAAACGTCTGCTTCGACAGTTCCCGGTTTTCGAGCATGTACGACACGCCCGACGGACACCGCAGGTTGTCTTCCAGCACCATAAACTGGCCGTCGTCACCCCGGATCAGGTCGGTTCCGGTGATGTGGCACCAGATGCCTTTGGGCGGTTTCAGGCCCATGCAGGCCGGCAGAAACGATTTGCTCGACTCAATCAGGTCGCGGGGTATCACGTTGTCGTTCAGAATCCGCTGATCATTATAGACGTCGTGGATAAACATATTGATGGCCTGAATGCGCTGGATCAACCCGCGTTCGAGCCGGTTCCATTCTTCCGACGGAATCACGCGGGGAATGATGTCGATCGGCATGATCCGTTCGGTGCCTTCGCCCTCCGAATACACGTTGAAGGTGATGCCCATCGACATCAGCGAGCGCTCCGCAGCGTGCTGCCGTCCAATCATATCTTCGCGGCTGAGTTGCTCCACCCGCTGTTTAAACTGATCATATCCCGAACGAACCTGCCCATCTGCCGTAAACATTTCATCGTAGAAACTATCGGTCTTATAGTCCTGGAAGGAGAAGGAGTTTCCCTGTGATTGCGACTGCGTTTGGTTTCCCTGTGACTGTGATTGAAATTGCATCGGTGGGCTGGTGTTTTTGACGAATAAACCCTTAAAATTACAATAATATACAAAATTATCTATGGTTTGCGTTCAAGGAGAATAGTTTATTCTTTATCCGAAAGAAATCCAATTTTGGGCTTACCGTTCACACATTGACGCATCATTTCCGCAAACATACCGTATATTTAAAGGCCTAACAACGCAGGAAAGGCTTGCACATGATTATTAGTACTTGAATGGGAGGGAAATACGGTCGAGTCTTCGCAATGTTGACCTGGCTGGGTGGCGCTTTGCCCACCTGGGGCCAGTACCTGACGGGAATAGTCAACAGCAATTATGCCGGAACGCAGGCCCTCTACCGGCACCCGTCGGACGTGGTCGATTCCCGGTACCGGTTTTACCTGAACCTGGCGGGTACGGACCTGTATGCGGCCAACAACCATGTGCGGTGGGTAGCGCCTTTTCCATTTGTTAATTACATCACCGGAACCATACCGGCTCAGTACCGGAGTGAGCGGGGGCGCAGTCTGGGCCGGACGGGGTACCTGGAAGAAAAGCTGAATGGCCGCGACAAACGCCTGACGTTTGGTGGGGAAGTTCGCGGGCCGTCGGCGCTCCTGACCCTCAGCGACCGGTTTGCGGTGGCTTTCTCGACCCGCGCCCGAACGGGGATTTCGTACCGCAACACCTCCGAAGAAACCTCCCGGCTAATGCTCTACGGCACGCAGATCGTTGAGTTGCAGCGCATTCTGAATGAAAACCAGCATGGCATGGCCAACATCAATGGCTACGGCGAGCTGGCGGCCACCTTCGGGGCGGTTTTGCTCGACAACGACGACCAGTTCTGGAAAGCGGGTGTCACCGTCAAACGGGCCGTCAGTTTTTACAACGCCCACCTCCGCGTCGAGGATGCCACTCACCAGATCATCCGCGACCCCAACCGACCCGGTTTTCAGGCCCTGCGCATCCGGAAGTTCAACGGCTTGTATGGCTACACCAACCAGACCGCCTACCAGCAGGCGGGTCTGTCGTTTGGCTGGCTTTTGGGCAACCAGTCCGCCGGAAGCGGCTGGGGTTTCGACCTGGGCATGACCTACGAATACCGGCCCGATTACCGCAAATTCACCTACCGCGAGAAGGGCGAAGTGCGCCGTGATCCGACCAAAAACAAATACCTGTACCGGATTTCGGCGTCGCTGGTCGACATCGGCGGCATCCGGTTCCGAAACCCCAGCATGGTTAACCAGTACCCGGTTTCGGTTGAAAACAAGGTCATTACGAGTTCAACCTTTCTGGAGGTTAAAACGCCCGATGAGGTCAATAACCGGATTGTCGATGTGCTCGATCTGCCCCTGATGGACCGGCAGACGTCCTACCGCTCCGGTCTGCCGATGGCCCTGAATGTCAGCGTCGATTACCGGGTGCAGCCGCAGGTGTACGTCGGTGTGCTGTGGACGCAGAGCCTAGTGCCTGCCAACGCGATTGCGATGGTGACGCCCTCGATGGTGGCCGTGGTGCCCCGTTGGGAGTCGCGCTGGGTCGAAGTGTCGGTGCCGGTGGCGTTGCAGGACAATTATTCGATGGCCACCATCGGGCTGGCGCTGCGTTTGGGGCCGGTTTTTGCCGGAACCGATCACCTCGGCGGGCTGGCCAATATCGGCAATCCACGGGGCGCCAATTTCTACGCCGGAGCGGCTATTCCGTTGTTTCGCCGGGGCCCCCGCAACCCGACCGACTGCTACTTTCCCCCGCAGGAAGGCGGTTTCTGGAAACGCTTTGGTCGCCGACGCTAACCCGGTTTTTCTGAAACATTAGGTCAACTTAAACCGCCAAGGTCTCCAAGACCTGGGCGGTTTTATCTTTCCGCCATTCCTGGGTCAAGCACTAGTGGCGAAACAAATACCGGTAAAAAAACGAATCCCGTTTGCCGATGTACTGTACGGCATAATTGGCGTCGGCATCGACCGCGTCGTGGGGCCGAATCCGGCTCAGGTCGGTTTCCCCAAAATTGGTCGTGGCGGTTTTGATGGCTCGCTCGACGGGCTGTCGAATCGGAATGGACCGGAGTTTATAGGCGACCACCCGAAGCGGTACGTAAAGCCCGATCAGGATCCACAAACCGAAGAGCCTGCCCGCCCAGGAGCGTTTCGGCGATCGGAGCCAATGGACAAAACCGTTGGCGAGCGCCAGGTAGAAGACCAGTTGCGCCGGAATCATCGTCCGGTTCTGGAAGTCGTTCCAGCGGCCCATGTAAATCAAACTGAGAAGCTGAATCGAAATCGCCCCAAAAAACGCCAGCCTAATCCACGGGTTGTTCTCACCGGTTGTGCGGTTGTACCCGCGAAACAATACCACGCCCAGCCAGAGCTGAAGCCCCCAGAAAAGCACGTACAAGGCCACATCGTCCGGGTTGTTGAAGGCTTCGATGATGAAACCGGCGTACGGAATTGGGTAATGCGCCTGGTAAAAACAGCCCATTACAGCGGTTAGGACCAGACTACCGGCCAGAAAAACCGGGTGAAGCCAGCTCGATAGGACCCACAGGTTTCGCTGCGTCAAAAGCAGCCAGACCCCCAGCCCGATGCTGACGAAAGGCGACCAGAGCAAGGTGGCCGCTACGACAAACGCCAGTGCCGCCGTCGGGGCTTGCCGGTTCTGCCAGTAGACCAGTAAGCCGATGGCGATCCAGCCGCCCAGCGCGTGTTGCGGCACGGCCTGCAACTGCATCACGAGCGGAGCGGGGTCCAGACTTTGGGAAAAATTTTGATTGCTGAACGCCAGTCGGGGCGTTTCGTACCGCGTGTAGCCCGGAATCCGGTTGTTGAAAACCGCCGTCAGCCAGGCCGCAACCTGCCAGTGAAAATCCTGATAAAGCGACCAGAACAGCCGAACCGCCACCTCTACACCCGACAGCAGCGGCAGTCCGACGGCAATCCAGACCCGGTTTTTCTTACTCAGACGAGCGGCCCAGCAAAAGGCCAGCAGGATGCCGAGCCAGCCCCAGAGCAGCGACACCCATTCGGCGGCCTGAAACGACCACCGAAACGCTTTGACAACGGCTGCGGTCGGCAGGTAATAGGCCAGGTAATAACACAAAAACGGATCGTTGTAGGGACGGTTCTGGTAGACGACCGGCCAGGGACGCGCGATCAGATCGTGAAAAAGAAGATTGTGTTTGTCGTAATCGCTGTACTGCGGCACGAAAGCGCCCATGCCGCTCACCCACGCCCAGAACAAAGCCCCGCCGGCCAGAATCAGCCATTCTTTCCCGGAAAAAAAAGGAGAAGAGTCGGTTGCTGAACTGGATTGCCGGACAAACATTCCAATTCCGATTGCCAGAAGAATCACCAATGGAACCGCCAGAAAGCGGTGAATCCAGAAAAACAGAAACAGGCAGACCGGGCCATACAGATAACCGAGAGAAACAAGGGTTAGCCGGTCGGTTTTCATGAAACGGGGTCGGGGTGGTGCTGTCAGTTGATGAGCGCAAATACCGAAAAAGCCGGGAGAAATTCTCCCGGCGAACAAAAAAACTAGGCGCGAAACGGCTATTTTTAAAGCACGCCGACCGATTCGAGGGCAATCTCAACCGTGTGCGATACACGGGCCCGGCCGCCGACCATCAGACCCGTAATTTGGTCCGCTTCCAGGTGAAGCCGGGCGGTCAGCAGACTCGGCGAGGGCGGATTCATCAGGTAACCCTGTTCGATCCGGAAGGTTGTTTTTTGAAGCTTCAGATGGTGATACAGGTAACAGGCCAGCGGTCCGGCCGCCATGCCGGTTGCGGCCTCTTCCGGAATCCCGTAAGCCGGCGCAAACATCCGGGCACCGGCATCGCGCCCGCTCTGCTCGGCATCCGGTGCGAAAAGATAAAACCCGATCAGGCCCAGGCGCTCGCTCAGGGAGGCAATCCCGGCGAAATCCGGCCTGATCTGCCGGACAGTTTCTGAAGCTCGAAGGGGAACGACCATGAAGGAATTGCCGGTATTGACAATCAGCGGTGACAGCCCACCAATCAAATCCGGTTCCGAAATGCCCAGCGACCGGAAAACCTGTTGGGTGATGGCTTCGGGAAACAAAGCTTCCGGGGCGGTAAAAACCGGGGCGGTTTGCTCCATAAAAGCCTGATCGCCATCGAGGTGAATGGCCCGGGGGCCGTCAACGGTTTCCATGGAACTGCGAATGTCCGGCAGCAGGCCCAACTGGGCCAGGTACGAAAACGTGGCGATGGTCGCGTGGCCGCATTGGGCAATCTGGCGAACGGGGGTGAAAAACTCCAGTTTGAAATCGGCCACGGACGACGAAGAAACAAAGGCCGTTTCGGACAAACCGACCTGGGCGGCAATGTGCTGTTTCGTAGCCCGGTCGAAGCGGTCGGCGTGGAGAACAATGCCCGCCGGGTTGCCACCTTTTTCGCCATCGACAAACGCATTCACTACGGGGATAGACAAAGTTTGCATCACATGGTGGGGGAATGGGTGGAAAATTCGGTGTTTAGTTTTGGACCGGAAAAGGCCGGTTTCCGCTCCGCACACAACCGCCCATTGCCACCGGCAGTTGCCGGCCTGAGTTTGGCCCGCAGGCATGTTAAACAGGGACTGGCGGATGTGGGGTGTTCGCTGCGTCCAAAGAGCGGGGCTTCCGGGAGGGTGCGGAGGAGAACGGTTGTGGTTTTCATCAGGGCGTTGTTTACGGGTACAAAGATGAAATCCGTTGCCCGAACCTGAAATCGCCGAATGGCTCAATTGGCAGGAATGCCGGATGAAACGTCAGTTTTTAAACCTCGAATCGACCGGCTGGCCGCGCCACAAATAAAATCGCCCTCACCCGCAGGAATTTACGGGTGAGGGCGGGGGTGTTTTACGCGGGGTTGCTTACAAAATGAACTGGCTCAGATCCCGGTTTTTGACCAGTGAGTTCAGCTTATCAGAAACCATGGTTTTGGTGATGACTACCTGCGAATCGGCGCCGATCACGTCCGGAATATCAAACATGAAATCGTTGAGCAAGTGGCTCATGACGGTTTGCAACCGGCGGGCCCCGATGTTTTCGACTTCCGAATTGACCTGAAACGCAATGCGGGCGATTTCACGAAGGGAATCCTCCTCAAACGCCAGCTCGACGTTTTCGGCCGCCAGCATGGCCACGTACTGCTTCGTCAGCGCATTTTTGGGCGCTTTCAGAATCTGGAAAAAATCATCCTCCGACAAACTTTGCAGTTCGACCCGGATCGGAAACCGCCCCTGCAACTCCGGAATCAGATCGGACGGTTTGGAAACGTGGAAGGCTCCGGCGGCCACGAACAGAATGTAATCCGTGTTGATGCTGCCGTATTTGGTATTAACCGTGCTGCCTTCCACAATCGGTAACATATCCCGCTGAACGCCCTCGCGGCTGACATCCGGCCCGCCCGAACCCCCGCTCCGGCTGGAGGCAATTTTGTCGATTTCGTCGATGAAAATAATCCCGGTATTTTCGGCCTTGCGAATGGCTTCGTCCTTCACCTCGTCCATGTCGATGAGCTTGGCGGCTTCTTCTTCCAGCAGAATCTTTTTGGCTTCGGCAATGGTTACCTTGCGTTTTTTGCCGCGCCGGGGCATCATACCGCCAATCATCTCCTGAATGTTCATCATCGACAGTTCATCGACGGTGCCGCCAATCATACCGATGTTGGGCGCTGCGGTTTGCTGGACGTCGATCTCGATTTTCCGGTCGTCCATTTCGCCCTGGCGGATTTTCTCCCGAAACCGCTCGCGGGTCCGCTCGTTCAGTTCCGCGTCGGAGTCGGGAATCTCGTTTTTGCTGGTTTGTTCGTCCAGCGCAAAACCGGTCGGCTGTTTGATGGGCGGAATCAGAATGTCCAGAATCATGTCCTCGACAATCTGCAACGCCCGGGTTTTGACCATTTCCTTTTTGGCGGCTTTGACCATGTTGACCGACTGCTCGACCAGGTCGCGCACCATGCTTTCGACATCGCGCCCGACGTAGCCGACTTCGGTAAATTTGGAGGCTTCAACTTTGGTAAACGGGGCATCGGCAATTTTAGCCAGTCGCCGGGCAATCTCGGTTTTTCCAACGCCCGTGGCGCCGATCATCAGGATGTTGTTGGGCGTAATTTCCTGCTGCATATCGGTGGTGCTGTTCATCCGGCGCCAGCGGTTCCGGAGTGCAATTGCCACATTGCGTTTGGCGTCGTGCTGACCGATAATGTATTGATCCAGTTCCGCGACAATCTGCCGGGGGGTCAAGTCTTTTAATTCCTGGTTTGCCATAAAGTGGAAATCAACAATGAAGTGGACTGATTTGCCCGTTCATTATTCATTGTTCAGTATTAATTCAATGGTTGCGTTGCTTACAAAGAAACGTAGGAAATAGCAATTTGTGCCCCCGTAGTATTATTTTTTTGGCAGAATGCGGGTTAAATCCAGGCGAAACGTCAGGTGGCTGCTGCCGCCCACGGCGGGGGTTGCCAGCGCGCGGGCGTAGGTGAGCTGAAATCCTTTGGCCTGTATCGCTATGCCGAACGAAAAACCGGCGGCTCCCGAACCCGTCGCCAACCGGGCTTCCTGACGGCGCAGGTGGTTGTAGCCCGCCAGTAAATTGACGTTCCGGTGAATCAGAAACTCCAGCCCGACGGCCAGGTGCCGCACGACTTTTTCCGGAACGGCAATCTTTTTTGGAACCGGGTTGCCGTCCAGGTCGTAGGTGATATTCAGGGCCGGATCGTTGTACACAATGTCGGGCTGGTGCAGGTGGTGGGCGGTCAGCGTGGCCCGAATGGGCAAATGCTCCGGTTTGACGGTTACACCCGCCTGCAAATCGAACGGCAGATCGGGCGTTTGTCCCGGAAAGGTGGTTTTCAGCCGAAAACCGGCATTTTTTGCCACCAGTCCAAAAATCAGTTCTTTTTCGGGGTGCTTCCAGGTGCCGCCTACGTCGAACAAAACCGCAAAGGCCGAATAAGTTTCGATGGAGGAGCCAACCGCTTTAAGCGTGGCTCCGAGCGTAAAATTACCTTCCGTGCGGGCGTGAGTCAGGCTCAGGGCGTAATCGTTGGCCGTGAACGTACCGACGGTGTTGCCGAGCAGATCGGTTTGCTCAAAGGAGCCGTAACTCAAATACTGCAACCCGGCGGCCCAGTGTCCCTTGCCTTTGGTGGGCAAACCGTATTGCAGGGTATAAAACCGGGTGTCGGCGAAATACGGAACGAAGCTAAGCGTCAGCTGGTTGTGCGCCGATGAGTCGAGCAGGGCGGGATTTTGCAGGAAAAACTGTCCCTGTGGTTGCGTATTCGATGCCGCCAGCCCACCCAGAGCCGCCACCCGGGCGTTGGTCGGAACCCGGAGAAAAGCAAAACTGTCCTGCCCGCCCGGCGGCTGGGCGATGGCTGCTACGGAACTCAGAAGACACAAAATGAGTAGAGAGCGTTTCAAGAACAGCCGGGTTTTCAGTTTTCGGTATACGGTTTTAGGTTTACAGTTTTCGGTTTTCCGTTTACGGTTTTCGGTACACAGTTACGAGCTAATAAGGATTCGATGCATTTGTCGAACTCCGTGCTATTTCCGTACCGAAAACCGCATACCGAATACTGTAAACCCAAACCCAAATACCGCAACCGTAAACTTACAAAACATATCCCAACTTGATGCCGAGGGTGGCGCTGGGAATCACTCCGCTGTAGCGGGCGCGCCAAAAACCGGAGCTGGTAAACTGAAAAACGTCGGCAGCGGACGCGGTGAACCGGTAGGGGGTGAGATTCCGGAAGCCCAGGCCAACAAAGAAATCCAGCAAAAACCGGTTGTCGCTGGGCATCGTAAAGACGTATTGCCGGCCGAATTTGGCGTGCATTCCCCATACGGTCCGGTACATCGGAAACGTACCTCGTTCGAAATAGGCACAATTGCCGTTTTCGCATTCGCGGCCAATGGTCGTTTCGTCCAGGATGCTGAGTTGCTTGAAAAACGTTTCAATGGCAAAATACCGACCAATGGGCGGGACGGCAAAATGCGGTTTTCGTGAGCTGCGATACCGCCCCGAATACCGTCGCCATTCGGCCCGCGCGCGCCAGGTTTCAAATTTCTGGTAATTGTCGCGCCGGTCCGGATACAGGTTCATGCCCTTCCAGCCGTAACCGAATTCGGCCTGCACGGCGTGTCGACTGCGGCCCCGGCGACCCCCCAATAGCCGTTCGGCACCCGCCTGAATCGTGTTGTCGGGGTCGAACAGGGCGAGGGGCGCAACCTTGATGACCCAGCGCGGCTGATGATCCAGCACCGGCCGCAGCGTGTCGGTTTGCAACGATTGCGCCCGGGCGTTTCCCGAAACGAAAAATAAGACCAGAAAACCGGTCCAGAATCGAGCGGTCATCAGTTTTCGACGGGGAGTTTACTGAGCAGCGTCAATTGTTGCGAGGCATCGTAGCGGTATTGAAAAATGCCGTCTTTTCCGGTAACAATCAACACCGAGCGGTTCGGAATGACATCGTACGAGCGAATGTCGGTGAAGGTTTTGATCAGTTTCAGCTTGACCGGATCGGTGGCGTCAAACACCTTCAGACCCGCGTCGCCTTCCGAAACAAACAGCAGGTTGCCGTCGATGCCCAGCCCGTGCGGGTTGATCATGTCAATGGAGTTGACCTGCACCGGATTCGATAAATTGGAAATATCGACAACTTCGAGCCGGTTGGGGCCGGTGTTGCAGGCCGTGCCGTTCCGCAGCGTGACGTAGGCGTAATTACCCTGCGCCACCACCGGGTCGCAACTGAAAATGTGGCGGTAGAGGGCGGTTTGGCGTGGGCTGGCCGGATTGTCCAGGTTCATGATGTACATCCCGGTTTGCGTGCCGATGAACAGGTGGTTGTTGTACGGAAAAATCGTTTCGACACCGAAGTCCAGCGGCACTTTTTGCAGGCGATTGGGGTCGGCGGTTTTCTGCACGTCGTAGACCAGCAAACTGTTGTGATTGACCACGTACAGGTAATTACCCGCCACGGCAAACCGGGCCATCGAACCGCCGGTTCCGCTGCCGCCGGAAGGGCTCACGTTGGCGCTGTCTTTGCTGCCCAGTTCGGAACAGCCCGTCAGCGCGGCCAGCCCGATCAGAAGAGAAAGGAAATTGTTTTTCATGGGATGGGCGGTTAGCGGTAGCATTTGGGGTTGGTCAGGGTGGCGGTTTCCCAGCGGACCACCATTCCTTTTTCGGGATCGACGCATTCGAATTGCACCCCGCGCTGCTCCGGATAGGACGGGTAGGGGTAAGCGTCTTTGACCCGTTTCAAAACCGTGACGTTCTGCGGATCGGTGATGTCGAGCACCAACAGATCCACCGTATTATCGACGTACAGCACCTGGTCTTTGATCGCCATATCGACGTTACCCGGCACCGACACAAACGAGATTTTCTGCGGATGGGCCGGATCGCGGTTATCGACGACATGAAGGCCCTTACCAGGCTCGTTGATGAATAAAAAACCGCCTTTAATGTATATCTTTCCGGGATTCCGCAGCGGCTGCGGAGCCAGCGTTTTGATAGCGCTGACTTCCTCATACGGCGCATACACCGGTCGCAGCCCCTGAACCTGGCGGGCCGCGTCAACGTCGCGGTTGGTTTCGCAGCCCAAAACCGCCAGCAGAAGGAGCGGAGCGGTCAGGCGCTGCGGAAGGGATAAACAGGAAACGTGTTTCATGGAGGAGTTGCCGGTTTTTGCAACTATGATACAAATTGGGCAAAAACCGTTGGATTCGCCAAGAAAAATTATTTTTGTCAAACGACACTCAACCAGACCCGTGCATGGACGCAGAAATGAAGTCTACCAAAACCGACAGCCTGAACCGTAAAAACGCCGAAGCCGAACTGGGTGGAGGGCAGAAGCGCATCGACGCCCAACATAAAAAAGGCAAACTGACCGCCCGGGAGCGAATTGCCCTCCTGGTCGATGAAGGCTCGTTCGAGGAGATCGGCAAATTCGTCATGCACCGCACGCGGGATTTTGGTTTGGAAAAAGAGCATTACCTCGGCGACGGCGTGGTGACGGGCTACGGCACCGTTAACGGGCGGCTGACGTACGTATTTGCGCAGGACTTTACGGTTTTTGGCGGGGCGTTATCGGAAACCCACGCCGAGAAGATTTGCAAAATCATGGATCTGGCCCTGAAAAACGGGGCGCCGGTCATTGGCCTGAACGATTCGGGCGGGGCGCGGATTCAGGAAGGCGTGTTGTCGCTGGCGGGCTATGCCGATATTTTTTACCGGAACACACTGGCATCCGGCGTCATTCCCCAGATTTCGGCGGTGATGGGGCCGTGCGCGGGAGGGGCGGTTTATTCGCCGGCCATTACGGATTTTATTCTGATGGTGGAAAATACGTCCTATATGTTCGTGACGGGTCCCAACGTGGTCAAAACCGTGACGCACGAGACCGTGACGGCGGAGGAGCTGGGTGGGGCCAGTACGCACAGCACCAAATCCGGGGTGACGCATTTTGCCTGTGCGAACGAACTGGCGTGCATTCAGAACATCAAAAAATTGCTCAGTTACATTCCGCAAAATTGTGAAGATGAGGCCGTTCGACTGGCTTATGAACCCGCCGACGAGCAGCGCCCGACGCTAAATACGCTTATTCCGGAAAACCCCAATCAGCCCTACGACATGCGCGAGGTAATTGGGGAAGTGGTCGATGCGGGGAGTTTTTTCGAGGTCCATCAGGCGTTTGCCGAAAACATTGTGGTCGGTTTTGCCCGGATTGCGGGCCGCAGCATTGGCGTGGTGGGCAACCAGCCGGCGGTTTTGGCCGGGGTGCTCGACATCGACGCCAGCACGAAAGCCGCCCGGTTTGTGCGGTTTTGCGATTGTTTCAACATCCCGCTGCTGGTGCTGGAGGACGTACCCGGTTTTTTGCCCGGCACCGACCAGGAGTGGAACGCCATCATTACGAACGGGGCCAAGCTGCTCTACGCCTTTTGTGAAGCCACGGTGCCGCGCGTGACGGTCATTACCCGAAAAGCCTACGGCGGAGCCTACGACGTCATGAATTCCAAGCACATCGGCGCTGACCTGAACTACGCCTGGCCGACCGCCGAAATTGCCGTGATGGGGGCCAGCGGGGCCGCCGAAATTATATTCAAGCGCGAAATTGCCGAAGCCGACGACCCGCAGGCGCGGTTGCAGGAAAAGGTGCAGGAGTACACCGAGAAGTTTGCCAATCCTTACCGGGCCGCCCATCGGGGCTACATCGATGAGGTTATTTATCCCGACCAGACCCGCCAGAAACTGATTCGGGCGTTTCAGATGCTGGAAAATAAAGTGGCGACTTTGCCGAAGAAAAAACACGGAAATATTCCGCTGTAAAAGAAGGTTTAAATCGCGTATCTTTCGGTAGCCGAAGCCATTTTTAGTGGAAATTGGTGGGTGTGGGCGGGCAGTAAATTGTCTTCAGGTGACATTTTTTGAATATCCTTCAACCCTACTTTGCGTAAAATGGCGGCTGTTAAAACGTACCTGATTGAGCAGGCAAAAAAGCTGTTAACCAAACGACTATATCTGTCAAACCGGGAATTGCTGAACTTTCTGGATGGCAATGAAGAAGTATTAAAACAGCTGCGGTTTGCGCTGATTCAGGAGGGCTTTGCGGAGGATGAAAAGCAGCTGGGAATAAAATTAAATCAGAGCGGTTCGCGCCGGGACGATTTTGATATTTTTATCAGCTACGCCCGTAAAGACTCGGCGTACGTCGAGAAGATCGTCGATAAAATCCGGGAAACCCACGCGCTGTATTCTCCTTTTCCGCTCCGTTTATTTCTTGACAAAGATGAAATTAAGGGCATGGACGACTGGGAGCGGAAAATCCTGGAAGCCCTGAAATCATCGAAAGTGATGATTGCGGTTTTGTCGCCCAATTATTTCGGGAGTCCGTATTGCCAGAAAGAATGGCAGCATTTTGTTGATCTGGAAGTTGAAAAAGCCCTGGTGGGCGAAGCGGTTTCACCTTTGTACACCATCACGATTCCGGAATACGAAACGATGGTTCAGCAGTCGGATGCGTGGAAAGAAGACGTTAAAAAACGCCAGTTCAGTGATATCCGGGACTGGTGGAAAGAAGGGCTGGAAGAAAGCATTGAGCGCAGCATCAATAAGGTATTCGAAGAACTGGATAACCAGATGGACCGACGCATCATTCGGTCCGAACTTCAGGCGCTTTCGAAGGCATCCTTCAATTCCTCAGTGCCGCCCCACAATCCCAATTTCGTTGGCCGGACGGATCTGCTGCGAAAGGTACGGACGAGTTTACAAACCAAAGCAACCGGAACGATTGTGGCCCTTCAGGGTTTGCCGGGTATTGGCAAAAGCTCGGTCGCCTATGAATATGCCCACATCAACTACGCGTACTACACCGGAGGGGTGTTTTTAGTCCGGGCCGCTTCGCTGGCCAACCTGCGGGATGCCATCATTGGGCTAGCGCCGGATTTAGGATTGGATATTACGCACATGACCAACCTTGATCAGGCTCACAAAACCGTGCTTCATCAGCTCAATGAACGCGGCAAAGTGTTGATTCTGTTTGATAACCTCGATCCGGAAAAACTGGCTATGTTTAGCCGGTCCGAACGAAATACCTATCTGCCTTCCTCCAATAATATCCATATCTATGTAACGACGCGGGCGGCCGAAAAAGACCTTGAATCGATCGGATTGGAGGTGTTGAATGTCGATAAACTGGATCAAAGGGCATCGATTAGTCTCCTCTCTAAATTTAAAAGTTTCATCGACGAGGAAGAATTACAGGCGGCCCGGAAAATCGTCGAACTCCTGGACGGCTATCCCATTGCGCTGGAAATTGTCGGATCGTACGTCTGGTTTTGCCGGGATCGGAATTTGACGTATGGGCAGTATTATGCCGACTTAAAAGCCAGAAACCTCACGTTTCTCGACAAATCCGGGGCTGAAGGTCCTGATTTAGCCAACAGTCATCAGAAAGTATTCAGTGAACTACTGAAACCATATTTCCTGAATCTTGACATTCACCAGAAATTCATTTTGAAATTCTGCACGGAATTATCGCCCGATTCCATTCCTGAATGGTGGTTGGAAGATGTGTACCTGGCCACGCTTCTAGCCTGCAAAGCCCTATTTGTCGATCATGCCGACGTCGCGGAAGTGATCGAGCTGCGAACGAAATTATTCCCGGCCATTGAAAACATTGAGGAAGATCCGGAAGTCAGGGAAATCGTAGCCTATTTCTCCCGGACCACGGATACCCTGGAAGAGACCTTTGCGAAATCGATCCGAAAACTGAAGGGCTTTCAGTTGCTCAATACGACGGCCGAAACCGGTATTTTAGCAATGCATCGGCTTATTCATTCCAGCATCCAGCCCGAAAAAGAGGATCACCGATTTAAAGAAGATATCTACCAGTATATTTTTACAAAATGCGAAAATCTGATCAATAAAAAACTGTGGTTTAAGAAAGAACACCAGCGGGATATCAACGCGCTGATGAGTTTTTTGGAATACAAAATCCCTACGCAGGGCTATCAATATTGGGGGGCCATCATCGCCATTTCGGCGGCCTATCTGGAAATCGGGGATGTGTTTAAACCTAAAAATCTATTGGAAAAACTGTATGCGGTTTTGTATACATTCGATTCCCGGATTTTTGTTCTGAACAAGCTAAAGGATTTGTACCGTAAAACCGGTGAAATAGAAGAAATTAAACGCTGTGAAGCGGAAATTAATAGATTGACAAGACTGCTCGAGGAACATAAACCAAAATCATCCGGGGATGAGAATGAGGAACGGTTTTTAGAAGAAATCCGGCAGGTTAATGAGCATTATCAAAGTGGTCGTTGGGACGAAGGGATTGAATTGTGCCGGCGGATCATCCCCGCCTATGAACAGCAGGACCTGTCCGACGATCGGCACAAGCTGGGGTTGGCGGATTTGAAAAATACGTACGCTATCCTGTGTTCCCGGAAAGGTCTGATGGCCGAGAGCATTCAGCAGGAAAAAGAGTCCATTCGGCTTATCGAAGCCGTTTATCCGGACGGAGCCCCGGTTCTGGCAACGAAATATCTGAATCTGGCGGCCACGTACAGCCAGGTAGCGGATGAAGAACAAATCCGGGTTAACCTGAATAAGGCTTCTTTCCAGATTGAAAAGTATAGCCTCCAAAACTCCTTTTTATACGCTATTTGGCTGAAATTGTCCGCTATTTTAGAAGCTGATCTGAACGTCGCCCTTGACCTCACCAAAAAAAGCATTGCGATCATGGTGGACCTGATGGGGCCAGACACCCCAGAACTGGCCCACAGCTACCGACAGCTGTGCGTTTACGAGACCACATCTGGGAATTATAACGCAGCGTTGGACGCCATCGAAAAAGCGATTCAGATTTTTGAAAAGGTGTACGGTGAAACGCATCCGGAGCTGATTGGGCTGTACATTGAACTGTACAAAACGATGTGTTTGTACCATACCAGTGATGAAGTGCTGGAGCGGGTTGAACAACAGGAAAAAACCTACCGTGAGCAGGGAGTCCATTTCCCCAATACGTCAATGATGGCTTTTCGCATGCAGGAAACCGGGGTGTTTCTCAAAATCGGCGAATTGCTCAAAGGGAATAATCTTCCGGAAGATACCTTCTTTTTCGGTGAACTGCATTTAATCACCGGCATGACCCAGTTAAAAAGGCGCATGATTGTGGAGGGAATTCAAAGCCTGGGTTTTTCGTACATCGTCTTTGGTAGGGCCATCGGTGAAGAAAACCCCCACACCCAGGCTGTTCTGAAGCGATTGGAAGGGGAGTTAAGCAATCACATCGAATTACTTTACCAGGAAAACACCTACCTTGAGGTCTATTATTTTTTAATTGAAGTTTACAAGGTGTTGTTCCCGGCTTTAGGAATGGAGCACATTCTGATCAGGAAAGTGACGAATTTGCTGGATCGGATCATTCAGAATCATTTTGAGGACTTTCCCGACGAGATACAAGAAAATCTGATGAAGAGTGGCTTAGTACAGGGAAGCAAAAAGGATGAGGAACCGAAGCCGGATGAACCACCCACCCGGAAAGGGTTTTGGGGCAAAATCAAAAATGCGTTCAACTGAGTACTGACCCAATCCGGGAAGCCCGCTGTCCAACCGTTGAAGCCCATTTTAGATCCTTGTTTCCGAACGGCTCGCTAATTTTTTCTCAATTCAGAAAAATATTTACGCAATTCGTAGGGGGATTTATCCGTTTGAGTGTCTTCCCGATGGTTGCCGTAGATACGGGTTAAGCGAAAGAATAGTAGATTTGCCGGATAAACTGACGCAACTACGTGCAACTGACCGATCAGGAACTGATTCATGCGATACGACTGGGCAACGAGCCCGCGTTTGAGGCCGTGTTCCGGCAGCACTACGCGTCGTTGTGCCAGTATGCCCGCACGTTTCTGCACGATTGGGATGATGCCGAAGAAGCCGTGCAGGCGGTTTTTCTGGCCGTTTGGGAAAAACGCGATAGCCTGGAAATTACGGTGTCGCTCAAATCCTACCTGTACAGGTCCGTACACAACCGCTGTCTGAACCGCATCCGGCATTTGTCGGTGCAGGCCGAACACCGCGAGCAGGCGGCTTACGAGGTAGAACTGTATCAGTCCAGTGCGGAGGCTCCCATGCAGGCGCTGGTGGCCGACGAGCTGTCCGATCGCTTGCAGGCCGCCATTCAGCGCCTGCCCGAACAGTGCCGGTTGATCTTTACGATGAGCCGGTTTGAGGAACTGAAATACCAGGAAATTGCCGATCAGCTCGGGCTTTCCATCAAAACCGTGGAGAACCAGATTGGCAAGGCCCTGCGTATTTTACGAACGGAACTGGCCGACTATCTGCCGGTTTTGTGGTTATTATTTTGGATGGACTAAACGAACAGCGAAGGGCGACAGGATTGATAAATTTGGGTAATGGTCTAACTACTTTTAACTATTTTCAGAGGTCCTAACGTCTACCGTCAACAAAAATTAAATGCCTGATCAACCCGAAAACCGAATCGACGACGACCTGCTGGGCAAATACCTGGCCGGGGAGACCGATGCTGCCGAGTCGGAGCGGGTTCGGCGCTGGCTGAATCAGGAGAACGCCGAACGGCAGGAATTTGACCGGTTTGAGCGCATCTGGAACACCGCCGGTCAACTCAAGCCCAAAACCGACTCCCCCGCGATTCCGGTCAATACCGATGCGGCCTGGCAGAAAATGCGGTCCAAAATGCGAACTGCCTCCGCCCCCGGTGCGGAAGTGGCCGCTCCGGAACCGCCCGGCCCGGAACCCATCGTAAAACCGCTGCCCGTCGCGCCCGTCCACCGAAAAGCCAGCTGGTGGCAATCGCCGGTTTGGGCCGTGGCGGCCATGGCGGTTTTGCTGTCGGGATTGTTGTGGTTTTTCCTGAAAGAACCCGGGCGGGTGCCGGTAGCCCAGCTGGCAGCGGTTTCGAAAGACCAGAAAATTGAGAAACTATTGCCCGATGGCAGCACGGTTTTATTGAATAAGGACAGTAAACTGACGTATCCCGAACGGTTTGCCGACAACAGCCGCGAGGTTGAATTGACGGGTGAAGCCTTTTTTGATGTAAAACCCGATCCGTCCAAACCGTTCCGGATTCACGTTCGGAACACCACCGTTCAGGTGCTGGGCACCTCGTTCAGCATTCGGGCCTATTCGCCGGACGTTCGCGTGGCGGTTCGCACCGGAAAGGTGAAGTTTTCGGCGCATGACAAAGAAGTTACGCTGGTCAAAAACGAACAGGCGACCTTTAAAGCCGCGAACGATACGCTGATCCGGGCGCTGAAATTAGATGCCAACGCAATGACTTTCAGAACCGGGCAGTACAATTTTGAAGTGGAGCCGTTGAGCAAAATCATTGAAACGCTCAACGAAGTGTATCACGTTGACATTCACCTGGCCAACGAGCAACTGGGCCGTTGTCCGTTTACGATGAGTTTCGGAACCGAAAATCTGGAATTCGTTTTGAAATTAACGGAAGAAACAACCGGTTTACACATTCGGAAGGATGGCGATCGGTTGATACTCGACGGCAAACCGCCGTGCCAATAACGCAAGCACAAAATCTGAATGCTTCCTGCGTAGGGGTAACGCCTTTTTTGGGTGTCCATTCCCCATATGTACCACGTTACGATGTGCCCGATCCGTCTCTTTTTGTGCCTGATTTGCTTTGGTCTGCTGCGTTCAGCCAGTGCCCAGTCGATTCCGCCCCTCGAACGGGTCGTTTCGGTTGATTTTACCAACGAACGGCTGGATAACGCCTTGAAAACCATCAGCAGTAAAGCCCAGTTTTCCTTTGCTTACAACGCCACCATCATCAATCCGGGCAGCCCGCTGAGCCTGCGGACGACCAATTCCGTTCGGGCCATTTTGAACCAGATTTTTCGGGGAACGATGACGTATAAGTCGCGCGGTAACCACATCATTCTGCAGAAAGTGGAAGCTCCCGACGAACCGCCCAAAAGCTTTATTCTGGATGGCTACATCACGGACCGGCAAACGGGTGAGAGGGTGAGTCAGGTCAGTATTTACGAAAAAACCACGCTGGCATCGACGGTTTCGAATCCGTACGGCTATTACCGCATCAAATTATCGACGGCCATTCCGTCCGTTAAACTGGAAGTACGCCGGAAATATTATTTCTCGGAAACCGTTTCGATCAACGCCCGCCAAACGCACAAACTCGACATTGGACTGACGCCTTTGCCATCGCAAACGGCCTTACAGCCCCTCACCGCCCGGGTGTCGATTGACACGACCCGCCCCACGGTGATCATCGCCCAGCCCGTGGCCGTCACCATTCCGGTCGATTCGACCCCCGCGCCCCCGGTTTCTCCCTCGCAGGCCGCCAAAATCTGGGACCGCAGCAAGTCGGTTCTGTCCGAAACCAAAGACGATTTTGCCGATTGGTTTACATCGACCCGGCAGGCCATCCACGACGCCAACCTCGAAGGCGACACCATTTACCGGGATATGCAGTTTTCGCTTTTTCCCTTTGTCGGCACGAACCACACCCTGAGCGGCCGGGTCATCAACCAGTATTCGTTCAACCTCGTAGGCGGTTACTCGCTCGGCAATACCATGCTGGAAGTGGGCGGTTTTCTGAACATGGTGCGGGGCAATGTGGGGGGCGTGCAGGTGGCCGGTTTTGCGAATGTGGTGGGTAAAGACGTCTCTGGCGTTCAGGTGGCCGGTTTTTTCAATGGTTCGGCGGGCGAGGTGCTGGGTGTTCAGGCGGCCGGTTTTGGCAATACGGTGATTGGATCGGTGCGGGGGATTCAGGCCGCCGGTTTTTACAACATGACGCTGGGGGCCATGCCGGAAAGCATTCAGGCGGCCGGTTTTGGCAACATCGTGCTGGGCCAGATGAACGGTTTCCAACTGGCCGGTTTTACCAACATTGCCGCCCGCTCGATGAACGGTTTTCAGTTGTCGGGCTACGGTAACATCACCGGCGGCAATATGTCGGGTTTTCAACTGGCCGGCTTTACCAACATTGCCATCGGCGACCTGACGGGCTGGCAGATCAGCGGTTTTCTGAACTACGCTACGAACGTGGTTCGGGGGCACCAGCTTGCGATTGTGAACATCGCCGGTTCGTCGGAAACCACGCCTTTCGGCTTGTTCAGTTACGTGCACCGCAACGGCTACCGGCGCCTGGAAATCTCGACCGACGAGGTGATGACCACCAGCCTGACGTTTAAAACCGGCGTTCGCCGATTCTACAACATTTTTACGGGGGGCACCAACTTCGGTCAGGCCGGGAAGCCGCTCTGGAGCCTGGGCTACGGGTTTGGCACGGCGGTGGACCTCCGGCGGGGCTGGATGCTGAATTTCGATCTGACCGGGAGCGTGCTGAGCGACGTAGACCGGTATTACTGGGACGCCTGGAACACCCACGTCCGGCTGGAGATGGGCATCGAGAAAAAAATTTCCCGGCGGCTGGCGCTGTCCATCGGGCCGTCGGCCAATCTGTTCCTGAGTGATTATTACCGCAGCAAACCGACCACCCGGATCGACGTGCCGCTGTTTACCAATTCCAGCAACATTTTTAACACCTTTTCCACGGGCTGGGCAGGTTTCCGGATTGGGCTGCGGATTTGCAATCCGTAACGGACCCAAACGCAAAAAAACGGTCGGCAAGGTGGGAATTGTCGGCCGTTTTTGTTTGGTTTGAAAAAACACCTTAATTCTTTCCAATCGAATGACCGAATCAAGTAAGAATTTTCTCTACGCCTATTTGAACAATGCCTCGCCCACGGGTTTCGAGTCGTCGGGGCAGCAAATCTGGCTGGATTACCTTCGACCCTACATTGATGAATACATTGTCGATACGTACGGCACCGTCGTCGGCGTCATCAACGGTGGCCCGGATTTGGCCGATCAAAAACCGTATAAGGTGGTCATTGAGGCCCATTCCGACGAAATTTCGTGGTTTGTTAATTTTATTTCCGACGACGGCTATCTCTACGTCCGGCGCAACGGCGGTTCCGACGCCCTGATTGCGCCCTCGATGCGCGTCGATCTGCACACGGCCAACGGCATCGTCAAAGGCGTTTTCGGCTGGCCCGCCATTCACGTGCGCGATCTGGCGAAAGATGCCGCCCCGAAAGTGACGGACCTGTTCATCGATGTGGGCGCGCAGACCAAGCAGGAAGTGCTCGATATGGGCATCCACGTTGGCACGGTTTGCACGTTTTCCGACGGGCTGTTCGAGTTGAACAACCGCTACTACGTGGGCCGTGCGCTCGACAACCGCATGGGCGGTTTTATGATTGCCGAGGTGGCGCGTTTGCTGAAAGAAAACAACGTTCAACTGCCGTTCACGCTGTACATTGTCAACGCGGTTCAGGAGGAAATTGGCTTGCGGGGTGCCGAAATGATCGCCCGCCGGTTGAAACCGGACCTGGCCATCATTACGGACGTGACGCACGATACGCAGTCGCCCAAATACGACAAGAAGGAGCAGGGCGACCTGAAAGCGGGCGGTGGTCCGGTGATCTGCTACGGCCCGGCGGTGCAGAACAAGGTGCGGGATTTCATCATTCAGGTGGCCCAGGACAAGGAAATTGCGTTCCAGCGCCAAGCCGTCAGCCGCTCGACCGGCACCGACACCGATTCGTTTGCGTACGCAGCGGAAGGCAGTGCCTCCGCCCTGATTTCACTCCCGCTGAAATACATGCACACGACGGTCGAAACCGTGCACATGGACGATGTTCAGGCGGTTATTCAACTGATTTACGAAACCCTGCTGGCGGTCAACGGCGACGAAGATTTCCGGTATTTAAAATAATCGACCTTCTTCTGAAAACCGCCTGTTCCAGCCGTGGAACAGGCGGTTTTTCGTTTTTAAAAATCTGGAGATTTTATCGAAACAGCCGCTTTACGTCATTATTATCAAATTGTTAAGATTGTGTAAGCCTGACGGCGGTTTTGTTAAGCCATTGTAAATTTGTAGGGTTATCACTCTCTCATCTATGAAACGGCTCCGCGTCGTTTTTGGCCTGACGGTCAGCTTTTTCCTGCTCTCGTTGTCATTTTCGTTCGCTCAGACGTCACTTACTCCCTCGACGCCCTGGGGCTCCTGGTTCTTCGGCACGGTGCAGCTGCCGGGTGGGGACGACAAATGGGGCGGTTTTGCCGAAGTGCAGGCGCGGAGCAATGCGGTTTTTCAGCAATTTTTCTACCGGGAGTTGAAAGGCGGGATCAGCTACGATCTGAGCCAGCATTTTACCTTTACGCTGGCGGGCGGTCAATACGCGACCTACGATTACCGCGAGCTTTCGGACGGCCCGCTGAATTCAGAAAAACGGCTCTGGCAGCAACTGGTGGTCAATCAGCATCTGTCCCGGCTGAAATTTGAACACCGCTACCGCATCGAACAACGCTGGTTTACCAACCGCGACGGCTCGACGCCGTTCCGCAACCGGATTCGGTACCGGCTGAATTTATTTGTGCCGCTGAACAAGCCCACCATCACGACCGGTACGGTTTTTCTGTCCCTTTTCGACGAATTGTTCCTCAATCCGAAAGGGCCCACCTTCGAGCGAAACCGGGTCTACGCGGGCATCGGCTACCAGCTAAACAAACACTGGATTGTCCAAACCGGCTGGGTGAACCAGACCAACTACAGTCCGGCCAGTTTTGAGAAAGGCATTTTCACTCCCCAATCGGCGACGGGGAAGAACAATATTCTGCTGTCGCTGACCTATCGCCTGGCGACCAAAAAGAATGCGGGTCCGTCCAACAAACTGCCGTCGCAGGCCGATTGATCAGGCCAGAATCGGTTTAACCACCTTGCCGGCCACATCGGTCAGGCGGTACCGGCGCCCCTGAAATTTAAACACCAGTTTTTCGTGGTCGAGGCCCAGCAGGTGCAGAATCGTGGCCTGCAAATCGTGAACGTGGACGGGTTCTTTGACGATGTTATAGCTGAAGTCGTCGGTTTGTCCGTAAGTCAGGCCTTTTTTGATGCCGCCCCCGGTCAGCCAGACCGTAAAGCAGCGCGGGTGGTGATCGCGGCCGTAATTATCCTTGGTGAGCTTCCCCTGCGAGTAGTTGGTCCGGCCAAACTCGCCCCCAAAAATCACCAGCGTATCGTCCAGCAACCCCCGTTGTTTCAGGTCTTTCACCAGAGCCGCCGTCGGACGGTCCACTGAATCGGCCATGATTTTAATGTCCTTGGGCAAATTGCCGTGCTGGTCCCAACCCTGGTGGTACAATTGAATAAACCGCACGTCCTTCTCGGCTAATTTCCGCGCTAGCAGGCAATTGGCGGCATACGTACCCGGTTTTCGGCTTTCGGGGCCGTACAGATCGAAAATGTAATCCGGTTCTTTGGACAGGTCGAGTGTTTCGGGTACCGACGTTTGCATCCGGTACGCCATCTCGTACTGCTGCATCCGGCTGTTGAGTTCGGGGTCGAGGACGTGTTTATACTGATCTTCGGATAATTTGGCCAGGTAATCCAGCATCATTCGCCGGGACGTTTTATCGACGCCTTCGGGGTTGTTGAGGTAAAAGATCGGATCGGGACCCGAGCGGAAAACCACGCCCTGGTGCGTCGACGGAATAAACCCGTTGCTCCACAGTTTGGCGTAAAGCGGTTGGTCGCCGTTTCGGGCGCGCGAGAGCAACACCACGAACGCAGGCATATTTTTATTTTCCGAACCCAGGCCGTAACTCACCCACGAACCCATCGAAGGCCGTCCGCCAATCTGGTTGCCGGTTTGGATGAAGGTAACGGCGGGGTCATGGTTGATGTGCTCGGTATGCATCGACTTGATGAAGCACAGCTCATCCACCATCGTCGCGTGGTGCGGCAGCAGTTCACTAACCCAGGCCCGGCTTTTGCCGTACTGCGCAAATTTGTAGACCGATGCCGCCAGCGGAAACGAGGTTTGCCCCGCCGACATCCCCGTTAGTCGCTGCCCCTGCCGGACGGATTCGGGCAGGTTCTGACCCCACAATTGTTCCAGTTTGGGCTTGTAATCAAAAGTTTCCAACTGCGAGGGCGCCCCGCTCTGCAAGAGGTAAATGACCCGTTTTACTTTCGCCGGAAAGTTGGGCAGACCCAGGCCCGGATCGGAAGTTGCAGCCGCTGCCGGCTGGGGCAGCAAGGCGGAGAGAGCCGCGGCACCGAGGCCCAACCCGCTGCTGTGCAGAAAGGTCCGGCGGCTCATCTGGTCGTGGATGCGGTCTTGCAACTCGTTGGTCATGGCATTTACCGTTTAATCGTCGCTTCGTCGTAATTCAAAATCGTATTGGCAACCAGCGTGTAAGCCGCCAGCTCGGGGCCGTTTAACCCCAGATCGCGCCCGTACTCCCCGGTTTTCAGCAGTGATTCGGCCTGCTCCGGTGCTTTGACAAAACGTTGGTAAGCAACCCGGTACAAATCGTTCATCAGGGCCAGCTCGCGCGGTCGGGGGTTTCGGGAAATGGCCGCCAGAAAGAATTGCCGGATGCGCGCGCTGGGATGGGCTGCAGACCGCATGGTCCGCTGAGCCAGCACCCGGGCGGCTTCCACAAACTGCGGGTCGTTGAGGGTCACCAGCGCCTGCAGGGGTGTGGCGGTTTTCTGCCGTCGGACGGTGCACAAACTCCGGTCGGGTGAGTCGAAATTGAGCATCATCGGCGGGGGACTGGTTCGTTTCCAGATCGTGTATAGGCTGCGCCGGTACAGGCTGTCGCCGTGCTGCTGGACGTATCGGATCGTATTGCGGGTGGCCAGGGCTTCCCAGATTCCGGCGGGTTGGTAGGGGTAAACGCTGGGGCCGCCGATTTTTCGCACCAGCAAGCCGCTGGCGGCCAAGGCATTGTCGCGTACCTGCTCGGCGGAAAGCCGGTAGCTGCCACCCCGGGTCAGCCATTGGTTGTCGGGGTCGCGCTCAAGTTCCGCCGGGGTGGCTTTGGACGATTGCTGGTAGGTGGCCGACAGCACCAGTCGTCTGATGAATTTCTTGGTGTCCCAATTTTCTTCCCGAAACTGAACCGCCAGCCAGTCGAGCAATTCGGGATGCGTGGGCAAATCGCCCTGGCTGCCAAAATCTTCCTGCGTTTTGACCAGGCCATTGCCAAAATAGTTCTGCCACAACCGGTTGACCATCACCCGGGCAAACAACGGATTGGACTCATCAAGCAGCCACTGCGCCAGTCCCAGCCGGTTTTGCGGATAATTGGCGGGGAGCTTGCCCAGGCGAAGCGGAGTCTGGGCTGTGACCGGCGAACCCGGCGCGTCATACACCCCCCGGTTCAATAGAAAGCTTCGGCGTCGCTGAGGGGCGGGCAACTCCTGCATCACCATCACCTCGGGAATATCGGACAACACCGCAATTTCCCGCCCCCGCATATCGGACAGGTGTTGCCGTGTCCGGGCAAACAGCGAATCGGCCGTCAGCAGGTAATGTTCAAGAAGGGTCTGGCGTTGCTGGGCGGTGCGTTGGGCCGCCGGAATCCGGAGTAAACCAGTAACCGGATCGGGGCGGCCCGAAAGCCATTGAACTTCCAGTTCCGACAGTCGCCGGTTGTAGATCCGGAGTTCGTCAACGCCCATGTCGTGCAGCGTTTTTTCCTGCGAATCGTGACCCAGCTCAAAACCGTAAAACTTGCCCTGTTTGTTGGAGTTGAACTCGCCGTGCAGCAAGCCCTTCGTCAGGTGGTCGGTGATGACGGTCAGGTGGGCAGGTTGGCCGTCCACGAAAAACCGCACCCCGGTAGCTTTGGCACTACCGTCGTAGGTCAGCGTCAGGTGTTGCCAGCGGTTGAGGTGGAGTTTATTGGTGGTTTTCAGTTCAATGCAATTGGCGGGCCAGACGTAACTGAGCAAAACCGTGAGCGTCTGGTCCGGATTCAGTTTAACCGAATAGCCCCGGTAGCCTTCATTGGCGTAATTGGTCCGGCGAAAAACCGCCCCTTCCACGCCCTTCTGCATCGGGTTAACCCAGATGCTGACGGAAAATTCCTGATTCCGCTCAAAATTCAGGCCTTTGCCAAATCGTTTCGGTGATTCCACCAGCTTGCCGTCGAGCCGATCCACTTTTTCCGAGAGAACGCCAATGCCGCAATCGCCCCGCAACGCCAGCGCCTGACCGGTTTTTCCGGGCATCGGCACCGGTTTTCGCTCCTTATCACCGGTTACAAAAGCCGTGAATTCCTGCTGTCCCCGGTTTTCATACCGCTCCTTGATTTCGGAGTCCAGCGGCAAATAAACCAGCAAACCCTGATTCAGCGTCGAATCGGTCGTCGGATGCGAAGCCCATTTCGTGAAGGCTGTTTCATAGCGCGCGGGTTGCAGGCGGTTTTCGATTCGCTGGAGGCTGGTTCGAATCAATTTTAGCGTCTGTTCGGCCTGTTCGGACGGAAGCATCACCGTGGGGCAGGCTTCACCGTTGTGCGTGATCTGGCCGGTTTCCTTGTTCTGGTTGAAAAACGCAAACAGCGAGTAATAATCTTTCTGACTGATCGGGTCGTATTTGTGGTCGTGGCAGCGCGCGCATTCCATCGTGAGTCCGAGAAACGCCTTGCCGAAGGTGTTGGCGCGATCGGCGACGTATTCGGTGCGGTATTCTTCCGGAACAATGCCGTTTTCACCGCTCTGGGCGTGCAGCCGGTTAAAAGCCGTCGCCAGAATTTTCTCCCGCTGCTCCTGCGGTTTTGGCGAAACCGGCATCAGATCACCGGCCAACTGATACTGCACAAACTGATCGAACGGCAGGTTCTGGTTGAACGATTTGATGACCCAGTCGCGGTACGGAAAGGCGTTGCGCATCGGGTCGTCCTGGTAGCCCTGCGAGTCGGCAAACCGGGCCAGATCCAGCCAGCTGACGGCCTGTTGTTCCCCGTAATGCGGAGATGCCAAGAGCCGATCCACCACCCGCTCGTAGGCATCGGATGCCGTGCTTTTTTCAAACGCTTCGACCTCGGCGGGCGTGGGGGGCAAACCCGTCAAATCCAGATAAAGCCGGCGAAGCAAGGTCGTTTTTTCGGCTTGGGGAGACGGTTTCAGCCCCAGCTCCTTCATCTTTGCCAGCGTAAACCGGTCGATCTCGTTGCGAACCCAGGCGGTTTCTGCGTCCGACGCCAATCCCCAGCGGGCCAGAATAGTTTGCCCAACGCGCGGCACCGACGGCTTTTCGATTTTCGTCAGCGACCAGTGTTCCTTGTATTCCGCTCCCTGCTCGATCCATTTGATGAGCGTTGCTTTTTCGTCGGCGCTTAGCGTCAGGTTCGACGCGGGCGTGGGCATCATTTCTTCCGGGTCGTGAGTCAGAATGCGCTTCACCAGCTCGCTTTTGGCGATGCTGCCCGGCACGATGGCCCGGCGACCTTTCTTGTTTTCGAGCGTGGCTCCTTCGAAGTTCGCCAGTTGTAAACCGCCTTCAATCTTGGCTTTGTCGGGTCCGTGGCATTTAAAACAGCGGTCCGAAATGATGGGTCGGACGTGCCGGTTGTAGTCCACCGTTTCGGGCGTTTTCTCCAGGGCCAGACGCACATCCTCCGGAAGCGGGTCCGACTGACATCCCACCAACCCCAAAACCGCCAGAATTACCAGGAAGCCAATTGTTTTCATGCGCCAAAAACCGGATGGGCCCACGGGTGAATGTGTCGCTTATTATACTAAGTTGCGCCCAGTATCCAAAGAAGAAACCGGAGCGTTCTTACTACTGTATAACCCTGATTAGTGGAAAAAAGCAGGCTCAATGGCTGATTGGACCGGCAGACTCGCCGTGTTTTTAATTCATCCGGCCTGCGCGCTGCTGGCTCCGTGGTGGCGTTTCCGGATTATGTTCCGGACGCCTGGTTCGCGATTGCAGACCCCCGCCGAAGCGCCGTAAATTGTACGTAAAGCTGAGCAGAAAATACCGGTTCAGGACGCGGCT
This sequence comes from Larkinella ripae, assembly GCF_054780775.1. Lineage (NCBI taxonomy): Bacteria > Pseudomonadati > Bacteroidota > Cytophagia > Cytophagales > Spirosomataceae > Larkinella > Larkinella ripae. The sequence continues at coordinate 305,362 of NZ_BAAGVR010000020.1, read as the reverse complement.
CGTCGTTTCTTCCGTGTAGGTTTCCGTGACGTTTCGGTTTACGCTCCGGTTTTGATTCAGTAAATCGTAGACCTGCAACCGCAGTTCGCCCTGTTTATTTTTGAAAAACTGCCGGGTTAAGGCCACATTCCAGAGCGCAAAATTCTGCACCGATCCCGCCGATTTTCCCGAATAATTTTGGTACGTAAGGTCGGTTGTAACAACCAGTCGGCCGGGCAATTGATAATACAAATCACCGCTGACGGATTTCGTGAAGTACGCGGTATTCTGATTGATTAGCAGAGAGTATAAAATCGTCTGATAATTGATATTTCCACTGAGGCCAAATTCCAGGGTTTCGTCATAGTTGGAATTGATTCGAGCGCCCTGGCTCAGCGTCCAGTTCTGAGAGCGGTTCAGCTGGCTATTGACCAGACTGACACCCCGGTTAAAGTTGATAGTACTCGTCAGGTTCACGTTGGCTTTCAGCGGCTGCAACCGCCGACCGAGGGCCAGAAAGGCGTTTACGTTATAATAACCGTTCGTGTTGACGGGCTGGCTGGTCTGCGCGCCCTGATTGGTGAATGAGGTGGAATTTACGATTTTATGGTTGGTTTGGGTGGCATTCAGCATCGCAAAAACGGAGCGGGACGTCGCCTGTTGAAAGGCGTTGTAGTTCAGCGAAACCGTGTGGCTGTATTCCTGTTTCAGGTTCGGATTGCCCAGCCGGATGTTCAGCGGGTTGGTGTTGTCGGGCACGGGCTGTAACTGCGCGACGGAAGGAGCATTAGTCCGACTCCGGTAATTGAACCGTAAGGTCCGGTTTTTACTGAAATTATACGTGAGCAGGGCGTTGGGGAGAATGTTCGTAAATTGTTTATGAAATTGCGCATCTGCTGTCTGGTTATCGCTTCTCAGGTTCGCCTGTTGCACCTCGAATCCCAGTGTATACGAATACTTTAACCGCTTGGTTTGCAAGGACGAGCCGACGCGATTAGTCTGGTACGTATTCACAAAGGTATTACTCAAAACTGGATTAAAAACCGTGTATGCCTCACTGATTTCATCGAAGTTGTTTACCGTTCGGTTGGAAGTATTGCGGTTGTTGGAATAATTGTAGTGAAACGCCAGTGTTTTGCTGAGCGATAACGGTTCGGTATAGGCCAGATTAACTGTATTCGTTACCGATTTGCTCGTCTGTTCATTCCGCTGGTTGATGTTCTGATTGGCGGGTCCGCCGGTTGCGCCATAAAATGCATTGGTTGATTGATTGTAGCCCTCGGTCGTCTGGTTGTTGACTGCCATGTTCCAGTTGAGCGAAAGCGTCCGGCCTTTGCGCCTGAATTTGCGCATCAGCAAGGCATTGTTGTTGCCCGAAATTCCGCGGCCGCTCGAATGGTAGCGGGTGTTGCTCGTGTTGATCAAATTGGCCGAATCGAGTTCCTCCACGCTGCCACTGGCGGCATTCGTCAGCGTTTGGGCCTGGTTGATGCTTTGGTAGGAAGAATGCTGAACCGTAAAACCGGGTTGAACGCGCAGGCTCGTCAGCGAATCGATCTGGTACGTAAACCGCATGTTCAACCGGTGGCTGGTCGTCTGGTTCCGCGACCGGCTGCTCTGGTTGACCAGGTATGCGGTGTCGGGCAGGGCGTAGTGCCGACGGCTCTCCTCATCGGTCAGGGTGTTGAGGTCGTTCAGGAAGTAACTGGCGGTCAGGTCGGCTTTCTGGCCCCATTCGTCGCGGTAGTTCAGGCCCCCGGCCAGCGTCCGGGTGATGGCGTTTGAGTTGCCGCCAAAACCGCCCCCGCCGTTTCCTGCCCCGCGACCACCCGAGACGATCAGGCCACCCCCGCCAAAATTAGCGCCCAATCCGGCCCCTCCGCCGAAGAGGCTTTGCCCCGTAAAGCCCTGCTGGTTGATGTTGTTGGCCTGACCGATCAGCGAAATCTGCCGGACGCCGTTGAAGCGGTTCAGGTTCAGCCGGGCGGCATACCGAACGTCGTCGTTGGTTTCGTTGGGACCCGCGCCAAGCGACTGCTGGCCAAAATAACCTTTCCGTTTGTCCTTTTTCGTGACCAGGTTGATGGTTTTACTCCGGTCGCCGTCGTCGATCCCCGAAAACTGCGACTGGTCGGACTGCTGATCGTAGAGCTGAACTTTGTCGATGATGTCGGCGGGCAGGTTGCGGGTGGCCATTTTCGGATCGTCGCCGAAGAACGGTTTGCCATCAACCAGCACTTTTTTCACTTCCTGGCCCTGCGCCTTGATCGTGCCGTCGCGCTCGACCTCCACCCCCGGCAGCTTCTTCAGCATGTTCTCGACCATCGCGTTGGGCTGCGTCTTAAACGAATGGGCGTTGAACTCAACCGTATCCGATTTAATCGTGATCGGCGGGCCTTCCTGTTTCACCACCACTTCGTTGAGGTTGACGGGCTGCGGGCTTAACTCAAAGGTTCCGGCCTCCGTCAGCGGTTTTTCGGCCGAAATTGTCAGGCGTTTCGACTGGTTGCGGTAGCCTACGTAGGTGATCAGGATGCGGTACGGGCCGACGGCCACTTTGTTGAACGAAAACTCACCCTCGCCGTTGGTCGTCATGAACCTGACAACCGACGAATCCCGCACCGAAAGCAGCGAAACCGTGGCTTCCATGAGCGGTTTTCGCGTGGTGGAGTCGATCACATTTCCCCGCAACTGCGATTGGGCCAGCGTCGCCGTCAAGTTGATCAGAAGCAGGAAAACCGGGAGAAGGAAACGCATGGGAGGGTGGTGTTTTGTAGGGTACGCTACACGGTTTTCTGTTTTCGGTATACGGTTTTTGCCCGGTCAATGCTTGAGTGGTACCGAGACTTGAACCGAAGGCGAGGATACCGATACTGGAGACCGTCTATCGAAGCGGTGGCTCAACGAAAACCGTATACCAAAAACCGTAAATTTCTGTATTACCGGGGCTGAAAATTATTCATCATCTGCTGGCGCATGTCGGCCATTGCTTTTTGCCGGATGGTGGTCAGTTCTTCGGGCGTAACGGATTTCGCGTTCTGGGGCGGTTTTACCTCGCTTTCGTTCACGTCTTTGGCGTCAATTTTGGTCACCTTAAACGCTTCGTTGTCACTTTCGATTTGCAGCACCACCCCTTTTTCGGGCGTCAGGCTGGCGATGGGTGAGTATGTAAACGGCAGGTCGGTAGTGTACCAGACCGTATACGTCAGATTCCGGAACGGAACGGTTGCCTTTTGGCACGTATAACCCGCAATTTTTTTGGTTTTGCCGGACTCCTCCCAGTTCGAAACGCGATTCAGGGGGATTTCGGTCTGGTAGACCCTGGTGACCGAATCCTTTTTTACCGACACCACCTCCACGGTTTTTTGCGCAGCCAGGTCATAAAAAACCGTGCGTTCAAAGGGGCGACCGTTGAACGATCGGTTTCTGCGCCCAGACCCGTCGGGGCCTGCGGTTCCGGGGGCGCCATCCGGTGCGAACTGACGAACGGTGATTCCGCCGGTGTTTCGGTCCTGCTCTTCCTTGCCATACGGACCGGAAAAAATGAAGTACTGCGTAAACGACCGGGTATCGGGCAGGTCGACGGGTGGGGCGTCGGCGCTGCCGGGCCGAACCTCCTGGCCGTTGATGATAATTTTCATCTGGGACATGTCGACCTTTTGCATGGCTTCGTACGTAATCGTGCCGGATTTGGGTTGGGCGCTCGATGGAGCGGTGGCAAGGTGTAGTCCGAAAAGGACCAAGGCGAATAGCTGGAAGGTTTTCATACGAGAAAGGAATTGGAAATCGGTTGAAAAAGGGACGGAACAAAGGTGCGGACTCGGTCTGTAAAGCACTGTTATTTAATGTTAAGTAGTGTTAAGGGCTTTTGAAAGCCCCCCGAATTGGCGGTATTTTGCAGGAGAGACCGGCAGAAACGAAAACCGGAACGGAGCAATTTTCCGTTCTTTTCTTCCCATCTCCTTTCCTCCTGATTTGCAATGAAACAGCGCATTCGGTCGATATTTGTCCTCATGACGGCTTGCATTCTGGGCGTCGTGGCGTTCCAGGGGTATTGGCTTTATACGAGCTACCAGCTCCACGAACAGCAATTTCGGCGGACCGTGCGGGGTGCGTTCATCTCGGCGGTTGAAAAACAGCAGGTGCGCGACGCCCGGCGTCTTTTTCTGAACGATTCGTCCGGCGGGCCGAAACGCTGGCGGTTTCAGTTTCGGGATCTGGAACTTGAGGAAGGTCAGAATGAGCGGATTGTAATTAACCGCTTGAAAGACAGTGTTTTTGTCCGGGTCAACAACCCCAGTCCGCGCCGGATGAAGGTGGAGGTGCTGCCCGAAAACCGCCTGCCGAAAGACAGCCTTTTCATCGATACGCTGGCCCGGAAAATCTCCGATATGCTGATCGTCGACTGGGCGGGCGGCAATCGCTTCAACCTGAAAAAGTTTGACTCAACGTTTCGTGCGGAGCTGCGACTGCGGGCGGTTGATGACGCCTACCGACTGGACACGATTCAGTTAAAACCGGACTCGTCCGTGCGGCTGATGGAATTGCCGACCGGGCTGGGAGCGGGGAAGCTCATCAAAACCCCGCCCATGCCCATCAATCCGGTTAAAAACCAATTTCTGCAAGCGTCATTCGACAGTCCAACGGGCTATATTCTGCGAAAAATGGCCCTATTGCTGGCGGGCTCGGCCCTATTGCTGGCGATGACCACCTGGTGTTTTCTGTACATGCTGTCGACGATTCTAAAGCAGAAAAAACTGTCCGAAATCAAAAACGATTTCATCAACAACATGACCCACGAGCTGAAAACCCCGATTGCCACGGTTTCGGCGGCCGTGGAAGCGCTTCAGAATTTTGGGGCGTTGAACGATCCGCAGAAAACGCAGACTTACCTGGGCATTTCCAAAAGCGAACTGCAACGGCTGTCGGATCTGGTGGAGAAAGTGCTGAACATGGCGGTTGACGAAAACAAAGACCTGGAATTGAACCGCGAATGGCTGAAACCGGCGGACCTGATTCAGGAGGTGGTGGAAAATCACCAGTTGAAAGCGCGATCCGGGACGCTGGAAAAACCGGTGGATATCAGCGTCGAAACCGAACCGGAAAACGCCCGGGTGCTGGCTGATCGGCTGCACGTGGGCAACGCCATTAACAACCTGATTGATAACGCCATCAAGTATTCAAAAGACCCGGTTCAGATCCGGATTCGTAGCCAGACCGACGAACGGGGCTGGCAACTGACGGTTCAGGACAACGGCATCGGCATTCCGAAGGTCTACCACGAAGCCATCTTCGACCGGTTTTTCCGGGTGCCGACGGGTAACCTGCACCCGGTCAAAGGGTTCGGGTTGGGGCTGTCGTATGTGCGGCAGGTGGTGGAGAAACACGGCGGCCGGATTGGGGTGGCCAGCGAACCGGGGCAGGGGAGTGCGTTTGTGATCTGGATTCCGAATTTTTAGAAGCAAAGATTTAAAACTTGTTTCGCGGAGTGAAGCAGAAGGGAAAAGAGTTGAACGGAGACTTTGCTGCACTCTACGAAACAACCCATTTCGTATGCCAACTGTCCTTCTGATTGAAGATGAACTCGCCCTGGGCATGATTGTCCGCGACAGCCTGGAGGTGCGGGGGTTTACGGTTTTGTATGCCGCCGACGGGGAAGCCGGGCATCAGCTTTTTGAACGGCAGAAACCCGACGTGGTGGTGGCGGATGTGATGATGCCCCGACTCGACGGGTTTACGCTGGCCGAACGAATCCGGCAAACCGACGCGCAGGTGCCGATTATCTTCCTGACGGCGCGTTCGCAAACCGCCGATGTGGTGCGCGGTTTTGAATTGGGTGGTAACGACTACCTGAAAAAACCGTTCAGCATCGACGAGCTGATTGTCCGGATCAAAGCCCTGCTGAACCGGAGCGGTTCGGTTCGTCCGCCAATGCCGGACCGCTTGCCGATTGGCCGGTATTTCTTTGATTATCCCAGGCAGAAACTGGCGCTAAACGAATCGGAAACCGCCCTGTCGCACCGCGAATCGGAGTTGTTAAAACGACTATACGAGCACCGGAATCAGGTACTGGAACGCTCGGCGGTGCTGCTCGATTTGTGGGGTGACGACAGTTTTTTCAACGGCCGGAGCCTGGATGTGTTCATTACCCGGCTCCGTCGGTACCTGAAAGAAGACCCGCAGGTGCAGATCGTAAACGTGCGGGGCGTGGGGTACAAGCTGATTGTGTAATTTTAAAATTGCTCTAGTAATCCTGTCTCAGAATCCTCAGCTGGAATAGGCAGACTTGTTCGCGTCACGTGCAGACAATCCGGGTAGAGGGGTGCCAGCTTTTTGGCTAGCCAGTCCGATAAATTAGCGTCCAATAAAAGTTTCATCAGGCAGCAAGCAAACGCGTGCGTCGTTCACTATCGGCAGCAAATGCCAGTGCCGCACGAATGTGATCCGAGATTAATTCCGGAAAATTTGCCAGAATTTCTTTATTGCTCATGCCCGAAGCGAGCCAGCTTTGAAGATCCTGAACGGCGTTGCGCGTACCAACGATACACGGTTTTCCAAAACGGATACGGGGATTAATTTGAATAAATTTCCGGTAGTGATCCATACTGTCATCAATCTACAAAACTAGTGAGAAATGCAGTCTACGCTATTCCTCCGCCGACGGCAGTTGGTCCGGTTTTTCACCCTGCTCGCGTAGCCAGTGACTGACGTCGGCATTCGGATTATCGCGGAGGTGGCGGGTTAGCCGGTGGGCGGTTTCGAAGGAGAACTGCGGCACCAGATCGACAATCGGGTACTGATACACCATCCCCGGTTTGTTGGACTTGACTTTCTTTACTTTTAGCAAAAACGGCAGATACTGTACGCTGCCGAATAGCTTCTTGTATTCGTCAAACTTGTTGCGCAGGTTCGGGATGGTGGTCTGAACGGCGCGGGTGCTGAATTGCCAGTAGCCCAGCAACGGAATTTCCCGGATCACAAACCGCAGCGTCAGCACCGGCAACCACCGGATCAGCCTGACTTTGGCCGGGTGCAGGTTTTTCTGGAGAAAAGCGACGGTTTCGTCCATGATCTGCGGCCGCCGTTCAATGGTTGTCACCGCGTATTTTTTCAGCTCGTCGTTCCAGATGTGAAACGTGTGGTTGTCGCCGTAGCCAAACAGTTTGCCGTCGCTGGTGCGGATTTCGAGCCGCTCGTTGCAGACCACTTCTTCCTGATCGGAGTAAAACAGAATAGGCAGTTCGGTGATGGGTTCGCCGTAGACTTTATGGACTGCTTCGGCGTAATCCCCGCGAATACGGAAACTGTCGATGCTGCTGGGCACCACCTGTCCCGACCGCTCCACTTTCTCGCCCACGGCAATGCGCCCTAATTCCGTTAGCGCCGACGAGGGCGGGGAGTTGTGTTCCGATTGAATGCGCATGGTGTTGTTTACCTTCGGTTCTATCGGCAAATATAGGCAATCGGACAACACCGATGAACGAAAAAGCGGCCGGTTTTGGCGGTTACTACGCGGTGCGGATGCGTACCCAAAGCCGCCCGGAACAGTGGTTGGGAAACTACCGATCGGTTTTCAGAATTTTAAGCGTTTGCTGCTGCCCCATGCTCGTCGCCCGGAGCAGCAGAAAACCGGCGGGTTGTCGGCTCACATCAAACGCCTGTTGCTCGGTTTCGGCGGTCCGGATAATGGCCCGGTTTTCGATCAGTTCCCCGTTTAGAGTCATCAATTGCAGCTGCAACGACTGGAGATCCGCTCCGCTAATTTCGACCGTTGCCGTATGGTGCACCGGATTGGGCCGGAGTTTCAGTTGAAAGGTCGCTGGTATTTCCTCCGCCGAATCCGTGAGTTGATCCGGCGGCAACGAGCAAATGAAGCAGGAAGCGTATTTGTACAATTCCATGCCCGAGGAGCCATGCGTTGCCCAGAAGAAAACCGTGGTATTTCGGGCCAAAAAACCGGTTGCTGCGGAAGACCCCGACGGATTGATGTCGTCGAGCAGCGAGGTGGTGGCTGCCGTTCCCGACGATTTCCAGGGTTCCTGAAACTGAAAAAAGAGTTTGTTGGCTGCGGCAGTCAGGCCCACCAGATTGGACGAACCACCTCCGGCGGTTAAGTTTTCGACCAGTACGGTTCCGGCCGCCGTGCCGTCCGACTTCCAGAGTTCAGTGCCGTTGGTTCCGTCATTGGCCGTAAAATAAAGCGTTCCGTTAACGTTCGTCAGGTACGATGGGAACGAGCTGGCGTTGTTGCCGGGGTTGATGTTCTTGACCAGAACCGTGCCGCCCACGGTTCCGTCCGATTTGTATAATTCCGTGTCGCTGCTGACCGTTGCACGAAAGAAAAGCGTGTTGTTGACCACCTCCAGATCCTGCGGATTGGAACCAGAGCTGCCGGCCACCAGGTTTTTGACCAACACCGTCCCGGCCGCCGTTCCGTCTGATTTCCAGAGTTCGGCGCCGTTGGTTCCGTCGTTGGCGGTCAGGTAGAGCAGGTTGTTCATCACCACCAGTTCAAACAGATTACCCGAGCCCAGCGGATGAATGTCCTTGACCAGAACCGTCCCAACCGTCGTGCCATCCGACTTCCAGAGTTCTTCGCCGTGCACACCGTCGTCGGCTACCAGGTATGCGGCACCGTTCAGAACCGCCATTTTGCGCACGTAGGTAGGCACGGAACTGCCCGACCCGGTTTTTATATCTCTTACCATTACCGTTCCGGCGGCTGTGCCGTCTGACTTCCAGAGTTCCTCGCCTTCCGTTCCGTTGGTCGCAACGAAAAACAGCGTGCCGTTTACGTTGGTCAGGCCGCGCGGGTTGGCGCTGGCCCCCGGACGTCCGTAAATTTCCTTGACCAGAACCGACCCGGCTGCCGTGCCGTCCGATTTATACAATTCCCGCCCGGTGGGCCCGGTGGCGGCAAAAAACAAGGTGCCGTTTACGTTGGTGAACCAATCGGGATTTGAAGGACCGGAAGGGTTAATATTTTTCACCAGCTGCGTCCCGGCCGCCGTGCCGTCCGACTTCCAGAGTTCAGCACCATAAAACGTGTTGGCCGAAAAGTAAAGCGTTTCGCCAATCACCAGCGCCGTGGCGCCGTCGCCGGAAACATACGAACCGCTGGCGCCGGGGTTAATATCTTTGACCCGGGCGACATAATACGTTAGCGGCAGGGTGGTGAGCTGGGCGCAGACCGGAAACGACCCGCCGACCAGGTTGATGGCCACCAGCCACAAGGCGATTTTTTGGCGCGTTTTCATACCCGAACGTTTGCTGTTGAGATAATAAACGTAGTGATTATCAGTAGTTTTAGAAAGCTTTTTTGAGTCAGTGGTGAAAAGGTCGTTGCTCAAACGGGAAGGTTGGTCCCCCGTTTTCGGGCAACCCGGTTTTTCGGGGGGGGGGGGCGCTTATCTTTGTCCTCACGATGATGGAAACCGCAGACCACCTCCTGACCTTCCCGCCCCAACGCATTGTTTCCGTAGTGCCGTCGCAAACCGAATTGCTGTTTGATCTGGGACTGGACGAGCAGATCGTCGGCGTTACCAAATTCTGCATTCATCCGGCGGAGAAGGTGAAAAACCGGGCCCGGGTGGGCGGCACCAAAACCTTGCAGCTCGACCGGATTCATGCGTTAAAACCGGACTGGATTCTGGCGAACAAGGAGGAAAATACCCGTGAGCAGATTGAGGCATTGCAACGGTTTTACCCCGTTCACGTCACCGACATCCACACCGTTGACGAAGCGCTCGGGATGATTCGGACGGTGGGGGCGATGGTGGGCCGAAAGCCCGAAGCGGAACGCCTGCTGCGGGAAATTGGGAACGCTTTCGATGCGGACGGTTTGCGGAGCACGAACGACGCCGGCCCAACCGTCGCCTATTTCATCTGGCGCAAACCGTATCTGGTGGCGGCTAACGAAACGTTTATCCATTCGATGCTGGAGTGGACCGGTTTTCGGAACGCGTTTGCCGACCTGAACCGGTATCCCGAAGTGACCGAAGACAGCCTGAAAGCCGCCCGGCCCGACCTGATTTTTCTGTCGTCCGAACCGTATCCGTTTTCCGAAAAACACACCGCCGAGTTGCAAATGATTTGTCCCCGGTCGCAGATTCTGCTGGTGGATGGGGAGGCTTTTAGCTGGTACGGCAGCCGAATGCGGAAAGCCGCCGGTTCCATCCGGAACCTCAAGACCGCGCTTGGTTTATAGCAAAACCGTCTGAGTCTGGCCGCTGGAGAATCGGGCCGATTTGACGGCGCCCGAGCCCTGGAAATAGTACCGGATTCCGACAATTTTGCCCGGCTCATCCTCAAAACGACCTTCGTAAGCCGGTTTTCCGTTGACAAACACCTTCACCAATTTGTTTTTTACTTCGCAGCGAACCCTGGCCCAGTCGGAAAAATCGACCCCAAAACCGGAGAGATCATAGGTTTTGCCGGAAACCGCCTTACCGGAAAAACTGAGGTTCAATTGGCCCACGCAGCCGATAGCCGACAACGAAATCAGGTGCATCCCGCTGGAACACAACAGCATAATGCCGGTTTGCTGACACACGCCTTCAAACCGGTTGTAGGTGCTTTTCAGCTCCGTTTCAAACACAAAGTTGCTGGCCGACATTTCGCCCAAAGGTTGGACGTAATGCAGGCTGGTGTTGGGCACACTTTTCTGAAAATCAATTCCCTGTTCGGTCAGGTCGGTATCGGTGAGGGCGATGATGCCGGATTTGCGGAGTTGTTTATCTGGAAAATAAACCGGTATCGAGTCGTCGTTGATGGTCCCCAGCCAGCCATCGGAGGTGATGTACAAATCGTGCTGGCGCACAATGGAATCGTTGAGCACGAGTTTGGCCCGGAAATAACCGGGATAGTAGTAGGTGCTGGCGTATTGGTGACCATCCTTCGCGACCCGAAACCGCAGCTTCGGATTCCAGCTCTGCTGAATAAATACGCTGTCGGCGTTGGAGTCGCTGGCGTCGTAATCAAACAAAACCGTGTTGGGCAACCCGTTAGCGAGCGGGCGGCTGGTGAAGGTTAAAGCGCCATACTGCAAGGGTTTGACCCGGTTTTGAAAGGCACCGATGCCGACCAGCCCCAGCACGACCAAAACACCCAGCACCCACAGCCAGCGGTTGGCCCTGGGCGGGGCGGGCAGCCCGGTCGAAGCGGGTGAAACCGGATGCGGCCTAACCGGCTCTGAGGCCGGCAAAACCGGGTGCTGCCGAAATTCGCGCCAGTTTTCGAAACCGACGAATTGCGCCAGAGTATTGAGAGTCGTGGCCGTGGGGGCACTGTCGTACCGCACTTTTCCCCAGATGCGCTTCAGGGTGCTGCTGCTGAGCGAAACGCTGGTTTCGGCAAAAATGCGCTCACTCAGGGCTTCAAAGTCCTGATTCTGCCACTGGCGGCTGTCGCCCCACCCGACTTTTGCTTCGATCAGCGTTCGGCAATGCTGCAACTTGTCGTCTTCCAGAGTCATTGACAATCAACGTGAACTAACTTGAACAGACTTGAACAAGGGCCGGACTGCCATCTTTTGGTCTTTTTTTTTCACCTTTGTCGCAGTCAATAATCCTTCAACCAAAAGTACGGAATCCATCATGAAAAAATTGCTCGTTTTCACAACATTGCTGGCGATTGCTCAACTCGCCTTTGCGCAGGACGACAAATCGAAGCGGCCCAGCCCGCCCGCCCAGGCCAAGCAAACCGTGGGCGGAAAAACCGTCACGATTGATTACAGCCAGCCGTCGGTTAAAGGCCGGAGCGTCTGGGACCCGGCGGGGAAAGTGGCACCGGCCGGCAAAGTCTGGCGAACGGGGGCCAACGAAACCACGACCATCGAATTTTCCGACGATGTGAAGCTGGAAGGCAAGACGGTTCCGAAAGGAAAATACGCGCTGTTTACCATCCCCGGCGAAAAAGACTGGACGGTGATCATCAACAAAGGCATCAAGTGGGGCGCTTTCACGTATAAGGAAGACGAAGACGTGGTGCGGGTGAGCGTTCCGGCCAAAAAAGCCCCGGCTTTTCAGGAACAATTCAAGATCGACATCACCCCCAAGGGCGTGGTTTCGATGGCGTGGGCGGATACCAAAGTTGATTTTAACGTAAAATGACGCCAGTAAACCGACTTTGGGCCGCAACGAAACTCCTGACGGCCCTCTTATTTACCTCTGTTTCCGTTGTTGCCCAAAGTCAGTCAACCGACCCAATACCGTACGGTTCCAATCCCAAAACCGGACGGTATTTGTCGGTCGGCGACGCCCGGATTTATTACGAAGTCTACGGGCAGGGGCGACCGGTGGTGCTGCTGCACGGCGGTTTGCTGGGCTACATCGACGAATACCGCGACCTGATTCCGCGCCTGAGCCAGGAATTTCAGGTGATTGCCATCGCCACCCGCGGGCACGGCAAATCGGAGGTGGGCACGAAACCGTATTCGTACCGGCTGTTTGCGGAGGATGCCCGCCAGGTGATCAAAGCCGTCACCCCGGACAGCGTTCTGCTGATCGGTTTTAGTGATGGCGCCATTGCGTCGTACATTCTAACGGCCGAGCACCCGGAGCTGGTGCGTAAGGTCGTCGCGATCGGGGGCGGGTCGCTGGGAATTGGGGATTACACCGAAGCGGATAAAATCTTCTGGACGCAGTTGACCGACGAAAAGCTGGAAAAAGCCATTCCCGGTTTTATCGCCAGACGCCAAAAGCTGATGCCGCAGCCGCAGGAGTGGCCCCGGTTTTTGAAAGAACTGCAACAAGCCTGGCTGGCACCGACCTACATCGAACCGTCGGCCCTGAAAACGATCCGCTGCCCGGCGCTGATCATGGCCGGTGACCACGATGGCATCACTGAGCGATTTGTAAGCCTCTACAAGTCGTTGCCCAACGCACAACTGGCCATCATTCCCGGTTCGGGACACGTCGTTCTGACCACGAAACCCCAACTGGTCTTCGATCTCATTCATCCGTTTTTGACCCGAAAATAAAAAACCGGGTACGGCATCCGACCTCCGTTTTTTCGGTGGGCTGGAAGAGTATATGCGTTCGGATTGAATATTAATCATCGGTAAATACCTATTCAACTATGAAAGCATTGACAGTCAGTAGTTTAACCAAAATCTTCATTGCCGGATTCCTGATGAGCCTTCCGGCTGCGGCCCAGATCTCAGCGGTCGATCTGGTGCAGCTAGCCCGGCAAAACGGCTTTGCACTGGAAAACCGGAAGCTGGTAATGTTACCGGCGGGAGAAAAACCGGGTGTTCGGCTGGAGCAGGTGGACTCGCCCCGGGAGGGCGTTGCGTGGCTGGAAAACAGCGCCTTTCGGCAGGGAACGATCGAACTGGACATTCGGGGCAAGGATGTGTTGCAGCGCAGCTTTGTGGGCATTGCCTTTCAGGGGTCGGGTGAGCGGAATTACGACGCAATTTACTTCCGGCCGTTTAATTTCCGGGCCCAGGACCCGGTTCGTCGCAGCCACGCGGTGCAATACATTTCGCTGCCGAAATACGACTGGCCGACCCTGCGCAAGGATTTTCCGGACCAATACGAACAGTCCATCGAACCGGCCCCGGACCCGAACGGCTGGTTTCACGCCCGGATTGTGGTGGAAAACGACACCGTCCGCGTTTTTGTCAATGACCACGCAAAACCGAGTCTGGTCGTGAAAAAACTGAGCGATCGCACGGACGGCAAAATCGGCCTGTGGGTAGGCGCGGGTTCGGGCGGTGACTTTGCCAACCTGAAAATCATACCCCGTTAAAAACCGGAGCTTTTTGGGCGTATCTTCGTGCCCGATGGCAACGAAAAACACTCTTTCGGCGGGTTCCTTTAATCTGATTTTGTTTGCGGCTCAGCAGAAAGGGGCCGATCCGGTTTGGTTGTGCAAAACCGTGGGCGTTGATCCGGCCGCCTTGCAAAACCCCGACGAGCGGGTGCCCATCCGGAAGGTGCAGGCCCTCTGGCGCGAAGTCATCGCGGTCACGGCGGACCCGTACCTGTCCCTGCGCATCGGCGAGATGATCAACCCTACCGCCGTAGGGGTGCTGGCGTACGTCATGATGCACTGCCCGACGCTGGGCAGGGCGCTGGAGAAACTCTGTCAGTATCAGGAGATTGTCTGCGAAGGGGTTCAGACCATCGGCCGACGGGAGGGAAACCGCTATAGCCTGACGCTGCACCTGATCTGCGAGGACATCATCTACCCCGAACACGCGCTCAACTCTGAACTGGTCATGTACCTGGCGGCCATGCGGGCGCTGACGGGGCTGCACATTACGCCCGAAGCGGTGTCGTTTGCTTACCCGCGCCCGCCCGATACAACGGAACACAAACGGATTTTTGCGCCCGTCCAGCCGGTTTTTGGGACTGACGAAACCACGCTGGTGCTGGATGCTGCCTGGCTGGATGCCCCGGTTTTGAACGCCAATCCGGGCTTGTTTCCGCTGTTTGAACAACACGCGGCTGAATTACTGCGGAAACTGCACGAACGGGCGCTGGTGGGGCGCGTCAAGGGCGAAATTGTGGCCCTGCTGAAGGGCGAAGAACCAACCCTGGCGACGGTGGCCGACCGGCTGGCGGTGGGCGTCCGGACACTGCAACTGCACCTGAAAGAAGAGGGAGTTACCTACCAGCAACTGCTGGACGAAGTTCGGCACGATCTGGCGGTCCGGCACCTGCGCGAACCGTATTTCAGCACGACCGACATTGCCTACCTGCTGGGTTTTTCGGAGCCCAGCGTGTTTTACCGCACTTTCAAGAAATGGACAGGCTCGACGCCCGGTGCGTACCGGACTGCGGTTTTGCGTCCGTCGGCCTAGCGGTTTTTTTGCCCGTGTACCCCAGATGGGTGTGGTCAAAACCGTCCGTAAATTTCAAGCCGTAGCCAAACAGCCGATCCATTGCCGCGTGCCCGAAGAGAATGACGCCGGTCAGTTGCAGTTCCGGGTTGTTGAGTCCGAATCCGAGCGCACCGACGGCCAGTGCAAATGCCTTGTGGTGAATCAGGTTGTAGCCGTACGCGCCGATTTTGGGGTTGACGAGGTAGCCCAGCATCCCCAGATCCGGAACGAGCAACAAGGCCGGAAACCACCACCAGGCAAAAGGAAGTTGGTTGAACAGCACAATGGCAAGCACAAACTGGGCGAATTCTTCGAGTTTCAAAAGCGATTTCATGACGATCTTTGTTGTTTTGTGTAGCACAAAGATCGGGTGAAAAAACCGGGTCGGTGGTGACCAAAGATGAAAACCGCAGTGACGAAAAACGAAAAAATCAGGAAGCAAACGTTACCCGGTAGCCTTCCCAGATTTCAGGTTAGTGCACGGGTTCAACGCCTTCCGAGGTCATAGTAACGCGCCGGATCGTATCGTCCGGGTTGTAATACAGGTAATCGACGCAGACCGACCGCCGGTGGCTGCCGCCGTTTTTTAGCCCGCCGTTGTGGCAGAAAAAATAGGGACTGCCCCTTGAAGTCGAGGATGGCGGGGCGGTTGGTTTCGCAATTGCCGGCCAGTTCGTTGAGGATTCCCATGAACGTCCAGGGGCCGTCAATGGAGCGGCTCCGGGCGTAGGCCACTTTTTCCGGCATCCCGTAGCCGTACGACAGATAATACCAGCCGTTTCGTTTGTGAATGTGAACGCCCTCCGAAAAACCGGGTAATGCAACGGTTTCGATGGGGCTGGTCCGCTCCAGCAGGTTGTCGCTCAACCGGGCAAAGTAGCAGGTCCCATTTCCCCAGAACAGATACGCCTGACCGTCATCGTCCACGAGCACGCTGGGGTCCAGGTTGGCTTTTTCGTTGTCGGTTAAAGGCAGCATCTCGTGCGTAACCAGGGCCGATCCGCGCGCATCGCGGTAAGGGCCAGCCGGATCGGCGGAAACCGCCACGCCAATGGCTTTGCCGGGCAGCGTCGCGTGCGTGACGGACACGAACCAGTAGAATTGCTCCTGATGCTGAATCACTTTGGACGCATACGCATCACCGGAAGCCCAGGTAAAATCGCGGGCTTTCAGCGGAACCGGGTGTTCGGTCCAGCTGGCCAGATCGGTTGAAGAAAAGCAAAGCCAGTCGTTCATCCGGTAGTCTTCCGAATCCAGGGGCGCTTCGTCGTGACCCGTAAACAGAAAAACCGTATCCTGATGAACCAGAGCAGTCGGATCGGCGGTGAATTTGTGCTGGATGAGCGGATTGCGGGTCGGACTCACGGTTGGCGTCGGTTGGTTTTTGGGCACGAATGCCTTTTCAACCGTTTGCATCCCGGTTTGTTTTGGTTTTTGTGCGGTGAAACGGTTTTACGCCGGGTGACAAGCCAGTGCACTCTCCTGGTATCAAGAGCCGAACTGCGTCAGGTGGTGGTCCAGGTGTTTATAAAATAGGTTGTTCCATTCGCTGATGGTCAGAGGCCCGAAGGAATGCGAGACCTTGTTGTCAAAATGCTGCTGACCCAGCTGCTGGGTTTTGCGGATGTATTCGATCAACCGACGCTTTTCCACCTCAAAATTTCGGGAATCCTTGATGACCAAAGCCGGGGCCGTCTGGCTGTTGCGTTTATAGGGGGTATTACTGGTGACAATCTTTTTAACGAAAGACTTCAGAATCAGCTTCATGAAAAAGTTGGGCTTCGGGTGTTTGTTGTCGTAGACCATTTCGTAGGCCACATTGCAGTGGGCCAGCATTTGGCCTGCGTTCATTTTGCCCCACTGGGGCGGTGTCGATGGGTTCAGCTGGTCGATTCGCTGAATCATGTTCGTGGCTACTTCGCTGGTGAAAATGTTTGGGAAATCCATAGTCGTCCGGTTTGAGTGGATTAATACAAAAGCAATTCTACCTTATGACGATTGACGGTTTCAAAACCGGACCAAAATCCGAAAATAAATTCAGCCCGGTATTCTCAAAACCTGACCTGACGAAACGTTCAAGTCCTAATCGGCCCCGGTCAGCGTAATGTTCAGGCCCTGCCGCAAGGTCTGCTGAATTTCGGCAACCTGATCCGTATGCCGGATGAGTGCCTCGATTTCGGCCGCGGGTGCTTCGGCCGTGACGTGGGTCCTGTAGGTGAAGTTGGAACCCGGTTCGCCGTCGGCCCCGAACTCGCCGGTGACTTCCACGTCCACGCCCGAAACCGGGATGTTCCGTTTGGCCGCTTCCCGGTAAACATCGTTGCAGAAACAGGTCGCCAGCGCCAGCAGCAGCAACTCCCCGCCGTTGATGGACGAGCCAAAACCGCCCGGTTTGGGGGCGATCCGGACGGTTTTGGCGGCACCGTTGGTCTGAACGACACTCTCGTGCTGATTGAACGCGCTGGTGATGCGGGCCGATAGTTTCATGGCTGAGCCGGTTTGGGTTACAGAAGTTCCTGATAAATTTTTTGGGTATGGGTGTCGATCAGCAGAATGCCCTCGTCGGTTTCGTTGAGTTGCCCGACAAGCTCGCCGGCCGTGTTCCAGATGGCGCTTTTTCCGGCCGACACAAAATCATCACTCGGCCCGACGCTGTTGGCCATCAAAACCGTCATCGCATACTGGCGGGCAATGTCCGACAAACTTTGGGAGGCTTTATCAACTCCACCGGCGGTTTTTGCCACGCTGGTAAGGTATACGCTGGCCCCCCGCCGAAATGCCTGCGCCGAATGCTCGGGCACGGACAGCTCGTAGCAAATGGCGAGGGCAATTGTACCGTCAGGACCAAGCGCACGGACCGTGCCCGTTCCGCTCACAAAATACGGTTCTTCGTCGGCGTGTAAATACTGCTTTGAATAGGTTTGCCGGGGCTGAGTGGGTTGAAAAAGCACCATCGTAATGCAGGTTCCCGTTTCGCCCGGGGTCGGTACGCCAATCCCAATTGTGATTTGGTCGGTGTCGCTGATGGTCTGAAACTCATCGAACCGCCGGTCGTCGGGCTGCGTCGCCAGATTGCGGGCGAGCGACGGTTCGTAGCCCGTGATCGACAGTTCCGGGAAAATAAGCACATCAGCACCCTGCAAAACCGCCCGTCCGATCAGCTTTTTGTGGGTTTCAATATTCCGCAGAATATCTCCTTTGACCGGCCGGGTTTGCGCGACGCCAAGTTTCATGAGTCGAAAATTTTAGCCTTTTCTGTTCGCTTCGGTTGTTTTTCGACCGACTGGACGACTAATTCCCCGCTACCGTCTGTTTCACCCCTTCCGCCGGTTTTGTGATGGGAAAGTTAAACGCTTTTTCGAATTTTCGGCTATCAAAAATGTAATCCCGGTCGTACTGATACGCCATTTCCGGAAATTCGCTCATAATCGGAACAAAAAGCCCGATGATCCGGAGCAGCCAAACGGGCAGCGCCCAGACACGCGGTTTTACGTTCATTTCCTGCGCGAAGAGGTCAATCCACTGCTGGCCGGTCAGGGGGGTGTGGTCGGTGGGCAGGTGCCAGACCTGGTTGTAGGCGCTGGCGGTGTTGCCGAGCAGGGCCGTGGCTTTGGCGGCATCGGGCGTGTACGTAAAGGAATGGATTTTGTCGGTTCGGGCAAACCAGTTGGCGGCTTTTTTCTGCCGGAAGTTTTTCACCACCGTTTCCACCAGCAGGCTTTTTTCGTTATTGGGGCCGTAGAAGTCGGCCGCCCGGGCGATGAGCGCGGTCAGGCTGCCCTGCTTTACTTCGTGCATCAGCAGAGCGGCAATTTCGGCCCGCACCTGGCCCTTCCGGCTGATCGGATTGATGGGCGTTTCTTCGGTCATGTGCCCGATGGCGTTGGCATCGTACAGGTAAACGTTGTCGAAAAAAACGAGCTTCGCACCGTACCGTTTGCAGGCATCGATGGTGTTGCGCATCAGGGTTGGCCATTTTTCCCGCCAGACCTTCACGCTGTATTCAAAACCGACGGTCAGATAGACCACGTCCGAACCTGCCACGGCTTTGAACACCTGCTCCCGGTCGGAAAGGTCGGCGGCCAGCAGTTCATCGGTCGGATTGACTTTTTTCGGGTTGCGGCTGACGAGCCGAATTCGGTCGGTGTAGGTCAAAAGTTCTTTCGCCAGGTCATTGCCAATGGTTCCGCGGGCCCCTAATATCGTTTGCATCTGCTGATCGGTTATGTACAGCACAAAGGTCAGCTGGAAAAACCGGGTTGGAGGTGATCAATTATGAAAACCGAGTGACGAAAGGCGAAAAGAATGGTGAGTTATTTAATGATGAGTTATGAATGATGAACGATGAATTAAAATGCTCTGCACGGGTAAGGTGTCATCCAACCGCTTGGGCGATCCCGTCATCGTTCAGAACTCTTCGTTCAGAACTCATCGTTCATAACTCATCATTCATAACTCATCATTCATCGTTCATTATTCATCATTCCTCTCAAGGTATGGGCTTTTGAGGAGGTCGACGACGGAGGTGAAGGCGACCGGATCTTTTTTGTAGCCGTAGGCATCGGACAGGGTTTGAATCCGGTTGTTGTCACCCATCGCCAGGTCAACGTCGTCCATCGTGAACTGGCAGGGGTGTTCGTAGCCCGCAGCGTGGGCAATGTCCAGTATTTCCTTGGTCAACGTTTTGACGTAATTGTAAAACCGCTCGCTTTTCAGCGTCGGGTCAATGCCGGATTGCAGCCATTTATTCTGGGTGGCCACGCCCGAGGGGCAGCGGTTGGTGTGGCAAATCTGCGCCTGAATGCACCCAATGGACAGCATGGCTTCGCGGCCCACGTTGATCAGGTCGGCCCCCATCGCAAACGCCATAACGGCCGACTCGGGCAGTCCCAGCTTGCCGGATGCGATGAACGTGACGCGGCTGGTTAAGTTCCGTTGCTGGAAGATCTGGTAGACTTTGGCAAAACCGTAGACGAAAGGCAGGGAAACGTGGTCGGCAAAAGCGGGAGGAGCTGCCCCCGTGCCGCCTTCTCCGCCGTCGATCGTGATAAAATCCGGTCCTTTCCCAGTTCTTAGCATATGATCGGCCAGTTCTTCCCAGAGTTCCAGTTTGCCAACCGCCGACTTGATGCCCACCGGCAGGCCGGTCTTTTCGGCCATCGCTTCAATGAACGCGACCATGCCCGGAATGTCGGAAAAGGCGCTGTGCGATGCCGGTGAAATTACATCTTTGCCCACCGGAACGTGCCGGATTTCGGAAATTTCGGCCGTGATTTTGGCCGCGGGCAGCACCCCGCCCTTACCCGGTTTGGCCCCCTGCGAGAGCTTCAGTTCGAGCATCCGGACAAACGGGTTGGTTTCGACCAGTTTCACCAGTTTTTCCATCACGAAATTGCCGTTTTCGTCCCGAATTCCGAAATACGAGGTGCCGATGTTCACCACCACATCCGCCCCAAATTTGTGGTAGGGTGACAAACCGCCCTCGCCGGTGTTGTGGTAACACCCGAATTTCTTGGCCCCCTTGTTCATTGATTCGATGGCGCGGGCCGAAAGCGAGCCGAAGCTCATGCCGCTGATGTTGATGATCGACCGGGGGTGGTAGGGGCGCCGGCGTTTGTGAAAAAGTCCGATCACTTTGGTGGCCGGGGCTGTGTGCGGATTGTCGCAGTTGGGGTCGCTGGGCGGCAGTTGCAGCGGCAGTAAGGCCGGTTTGATGAATATGTACCCGGCGCTGCTGATGTCCTGATCGGTACCGAATCCCTGAAAATTGTTTTCTTTTTTCGACGACGCGTAAATCCAGGCCCGTTGCTGGCGGTTGAACGGCAGCTCTTCGCGGTTATTGGCCACAATGTACTGCCGGAGTTCGGGCCCGAAACTTTCCAGAAAATACCGGATGTTCCCTACAATGGGGAAATTGTGCCGGATGGTGTGTTTTTTCTGCGTAATGTCGTAGAGGGCGACCAGGAGTAGGCCGATCAGCAGCCAGCCCCACCAGGAGATGCTGCCCAGAAAAGTGAGAAGTTCCAACAGTGCCAAGGTTCAGTGAGTGCCGTAAAAATAAGGAAAACCGGCAATCGACCGCACGGTATCACCGCTTTTCCCGCTTCCTGAACGGGCTGAACCCGGTTTTGGGCGGGCATTACTGTCCCCCAAACGCTACCCCGGCTACTTTGGCCATATCCTCCCAGAATGACGGATACGATTTGGCGACAACACCCGGTTCTTCAATCACCACGATCCGGCTCATCGCCACCGGGGCAAACGCCATTGCCATGCGGTGATCGTCGTAGGTGGCAAACGTCGGGATGGCCGACACGTCCTGTACGGCACGAACTTCGTAGCGGGTGTTTTTTTCTACTTCGACCAGTTCCGCGCCGATCTTCTGAAGCTCGGTCTGGAGGGCCATAACGCGGTCCGTTTCCTTGATCTTCAGGCTTTCGATGCCCGTTAGCGTCAGCGGAATATTCCTGACGGCGCAGCACACCGCCACGGTCTGGGCCAGATCCGGGCAATCCGTGAAGTCCCACGCCAGCGACGCCTGAGCCGGTTTTTTCGTCAGCACAACTCCGTTGTCGGTGAAGTGGCTCTCGACGCCCAGTGGACGCATGATGTCAACAATGGCGCTATCACCCTGGAGGGAATCTTTTTTCAGGCCGAGCAATTCAATTTCTGCCGCGTCGTCGCCGGCCAGGGCCAGCATGCTGAACCAGTAACTCGCCCCCGACCAGTCGGATTCGATGGCATAGTCGGCGGGGGTATACGGCGTGGGCGGAACCGTAATGGTTTTGCGGGTCCAGTCGGCCCGTGTTGGCACCCCAAAATGTTCCATTTGCCGCAGGGTCATTTCGATGTACGGCCGGGAGCCCACCTCCCCGGTCAGTTCGAGCGTCAGGCCGTCGGGCAGGGTTGGCGCAATCATCAGCAGGGCCGATATATACTGGCTGCTCACATCACCCCGGATGGCGAGCCGGTTGGTGCCGTTGCCGGAAAAGCCTTTTGTGGCAATCGGCGGAAAACCGTCTTTCTTCAAATACTCGATTTCTGCCCCCAGTTTCCGCAGCGCATCGACCAGAATGCCAATGGGCCGTTCGCACATGCGGGGTGTTCCCGTCAGGGTTTTGTGCTGCCCCGTCACGGCAAAATACGCCGTCAGAAACCGCATGGTCGTTCCGGCGTCCAGCACATCGGCAACGGCCTCCTCCGATTGCAACAGCCGAATCATGGTCTGCGAGTCGCGGGCGGCCGAAACATTGTGCAAGATCCCCTTAAAACCGCTCAGGGCGTTGATGATCAGCGCGCGATTGCTTTCACTTTTGGAAGAAGCCAGGGGAATTGTTGCCCGGACGGAATCGGTGGGAGGGGTCAGACGTACAGCGTTCAAAGCAGAAACGAATTGGTGATTTTTCCGCAAAACTAAGGAATAGAACGATGAATTAGGAGTGCTGAAGGATGAATTGCTCGGCGCGGGAAATTCATCCTTCAGCACTCATAGTTCATAATTCAATGATAATCAATACGTTTCCATTACCTTGAGCCGGTTATTCTTGTTGATCCGGTAGCGGGGGAAACTGAGTTTGTAGCAAATGGCGCCCAGTGCAAACATCACACCGGGGGCGCGCAGGGCGCGGGCATCGGCGGTCAGCTGCTTCTGCTGCCGGGACAGATTGACCACATCGGCGACGAAAAAAAGCGTGCCGGCAATCGGAAACAGGTACGTTCCCTGGGTAATAAACGGAATCTGGCGGTTGACGTAGACTTTCTCGATCTGGTCGAGCCGGAAATGCACTACTTCGTCCAGAAACGTATTCGGGTTCTCCAGAATCAGCATCAGGGTGGAGTCGGTCACGCCGTACAGGGACTCGCGGTATTTCTGCCCTTTATAACGAAATTTTACTTCTTCGTTGGGGAAAAACCGGTGTCGCTGAAAACCGCCCATGCGGCCGGTGACATCCAGGGCCAGGTATTTCTGACCCGGTTTGAGCAGGGCTACGTAGGGCGATTTCTGCCTGATCATCAGCGAATCAACAGACAGGGTGTCCGTTTGGGCGTAGGCAAAAAAGGCCAGAAACAAGAGCAAAACCGTAGGGAGCAGACGTTGGAGCATACCCTATAAACTCCGTTTCGACGAAAAATTACCGCACAGCCCGCTAAATTTTTGTTAAAACCCGGCCGGTTTTCAATACCGGCCGGGTTTGCTTTCATAAGTTATTCCGCGTTGACCAGCTGTTTGCCTTTCGGGTATTTAACCGTGTACCGGAACAGCAGGTCGCGGCTTTCGCCCGGTTTTAAGCTCAGATTCCAGGTGAGCCGCCCGGTTTCGGCGTTGCGCTCGGCCCCGGCGCTTTCGTCCAGGTCCACCTCAATCCGGCTGTCGGTCGAAACCGGAATCTGATCGAAGACCGTCAGCAAAACCGGCTCGGACTTCGTGTTCCGAACCGTGATTTTGTAGCTGTAGGTGTCGCGCACCGCCGAACTCAAGCCTTTGCGGCTGCTGAAATCCTGCGTTTTCTCCCGCTTCACCACAATCCGTTTGTCTCGGCCGAGTCCCAGCGTCAGGGTATCGCCGGCCTGTTTGAGATCAACCCGTGATTCGCCGACGTAGGTGCCTTCAAAATAGGTCCGGGCGGTTCCGTTGAGCAGGTTCAGCTTTTCCCAGCCCGACAGGGTCGCCACCAGAAAGGCGTCCGTTTCCAGTTTGGGCGTGGCCGTGTAGCGGTAGGTGGCCGGAAGTTCGCCGGTTTGAATATCCACGACCTGCGGGCGGTTGTTCGACAGAATCGTGTACGGAACCGAAATCTCAAAATTAATACTCGTCGGCTGCTCACTCACCTGCGTCAGATCCGCCGTGGAAACCAGGTCGGCGGCCGGGGCCGCAGCGGATTCGTTGGCCACCACCGCTTCGTCCCGGCGCATTTGTAGTTTGGCCCGAACCGGGGCCGCCGTGGGAAGGGGCTGGGGTTCGTAAAAACCGACAAACTGCGTTTCCAGTTGCGGTTGCGTTCCGGGCAGGGCGGGGTTCGAAGTCGATAACGTCAGCCGGACATTCTGCCAGTCAAAACCGGTATTCTGGTACACATTGGCTTTGTAAGCCAGCGTAGCCGGGCTTTTGGTATCGCGCACCCGGATGTCGTAGAAAGGCGTCCAGCCCGCGTTGTTCACGACGTAACTCAGCGCCAGATCGACGGCGGTGCGGTTTTTGGCCGAGAGTGTCACCTCAATTTCACCTACGGGCCGCTCGCGTTTGGCATTCTGTTCCCGCACCTGTCCTTCGAGCCGGTCCACTTTCAACTTCTGTTCCTTTACCTGTTTTTCCAGAACGAGCAGCTTTTTGCCGACGTCGGTCAGGCGCTGACGAAAAAAGTCGGCCATTTCCTCCACATCGTCCACGACGGTACCCTTCTCGCTTCCCACTTTCTGGTTGGTGAGCACCATTTTCTTTTCATTTTCGAGCACGTCTTTCTGCAGATTCAGGCCTTCGTAGAGGTCGCGGGCGATGCGCAGGGAGTCTTCCAGCCGTTGCAGGGAAACCGGTTTGGTGACTTTGGTGAGAAAATTCGTGCGAAACTGAACGCCCTGGAGGGTGGCCTCCCCCTTGCCGCTGACCTGAATGCTCTGCGGGTCGGTTTGGGCGGAGGTATTGTCGATGATCAGCCGTGTAACGCCCGGACCGATCGTCGTTCGGGCCTGTGCGTTGATCTGGGCGCGGTTCATAAAAACCGTAACGTGCTGAATAGTTGAGGAAATCCGCTGTTCGTCGTCCTGCGCTCGAACGCCCGAAACGGTCAGACTGGTGACTAGAAAAAAAAGCAATGGTTTCATGGATCAATGATGGGAAAAGAGAGTTCAGGAATATAGATACCTTCCGGGGTGGTTTCGTTTAGTCTGTCGCCTATTTTTGCGAAAAAAAGCGCGGAACTTCGGTTCCAGGTAGCGAATTAATTACAAAACCACCAGATTGGGCGCAACTTTCCAATCGGCCAGCTCTATGACGCCAGTTCATCAACTCAAAGCATTTACCAAACAGGTTTTCCTGA
The DNA here is from genome assembly GCF_054780775.1 of Larkinella ripae. Classification (NCBI taxonomy): domain Bacteria; kingdom Pseudomonadati; phylum Bacteroidota; class Cytophagia; order Cytophagales; family Spirosomataceae; genus Larkinella; species Larkinella ripae. The sequence continues at coordinate 280,519 of NZ_BAAGVR010000020.1, read as the reverse complement.
AAATCGGGTTTTCCGATGCCGATGCCGATCTGGCCACGACCGTGCTGGTGCAGGCCGACCTGCGGGGGGTCGATTCGCACGGGGTGGCCCGGTTGGCGGGCTACGTCCGGTTGTACGATCACGGGCGGTTGAATCCGGTTCCTCAGCTTCAGGTGGTGCATGAAACGCCCTCGACGGCGGTGGTGGATGGCGACCGGGGGGTGGGCCTGGTGGTGGGGCCAAAGGCCATGCAGATTGCCATCGAAAAAGCGCGGGTCGCCGGAACGGGCTGGGTGGCCGTCCGCAATTCGAATCACTTTGGGATTGCCGGTTACCACGCCATGCTGGCGCTCGAACACGATATGATCGGGATGACGATGACCAACGCGGCTCCGCTGGTGGCTCCAACGTTTTCGCTGGATAAACTGCTGGGAACCAATCCGATTGCCGTAGCAGTTCCCGCCCTGACGCAGCCGCCTTTCGTGGCCGATTTTGCTTCGACCGCGGTGGCATACGGCAAGATGGAAATTTTGCAGCGGAAAGGACAGGCGGCTCCGCTGGGGTGGGCGCAGGACGCTCAGGGGCAACCCTCGACGGACTCCAACCCGATCCGGAATGGGGGCGCGCTGCTGCCGCTGGGTTCGGACCGCGAGCACGGCAGCCATAAAGGCTACGGCCTGGGGGCGATTGTCGATATTTTTTCGGGAGTTTTGTCGGGCGCCAATTACGGGCCATGGGTGCCGCCGTTTGCGACCGCCGGTTTTATGGCGGCTCAGGAAGGGGTCGGGGCCGGAACGGGGCACTTTTTCGGGGCCATGCGCATTGATGCGTTCCGGCCCGCCGAAGAATTCAAGCACCACATGGACACCTGGATTGGGGCGTTTCGGAATGCCCGCGCGGTGGAAGGAAAGCAGGTGTTGATTCCGGGCGACCCGGAGCGGGCGATGGAAGCCGAACGCGGGCGCGACGGTTTGCCGCTGATCGAACCGGTGATCCAGACTTTACGGGAGCTGGCGGAACGGTTTGACCTGACCTGGGAGTAAGCATTTGAACCGAAAGAAGAAACCAATGAAGCAGGAAAAGCCCCGGCCCATTCTAATCTTGCTGGCCTTTGCCGCCATTTACATCATCTGGGGTTCGACCTACCTGGCGGCCCTGCTGGGTCTGGCGAGCATTCCGCCTTTTCTGTTGGCATCGCTCCGGTTTTTCATTGCCGGACTGTTGTTAATCAGTTACTGCGCATTGAAAGGCGAAGCCAACCTGACGCGCCAGTCTCTGAGTCGGAATGCGTTGAGTGGCATTCTGATGCTGTTTGGCGGCACGGTTTCGGTGATCTGGGCCGAACAGTTTATCCCCTCCGGTTTGGCAGCCATTCTGGTGACAACCCTGCCGTTCTGGTTTGTGCTGCTGGATCGCCGGCAGTGGCCCCACTACTTCGCCAACTGGCTGATTCCCGGTGGATTGGTGATCGGTTTTGCCGGCGTTATTTTGCTGTTGGCTCAGCCCGGGCAAACCTCGCAACTGCTACAATCGGCCGGGAAATACTGGATCAGCGTGGGGGTGTTGCTGACGGGCGGTATTTTCTGGACGGTCGGATCGTTGTACGCCAAGTACAAACCCTCTTCGTCATCCACCACCCTGAACGGGAGCATTCAGTTGATTGCCGCGGGTTTGTTCAGCGGGTTGGTCAGCCTGTTTTCCGGCGAATTAAGCGGGTTCGATTTTGGACAGATCACCCTGAAATCCTGGCTGGCCCTGGGCTATATGATTCTGATGGGTTCGATTGTGACGTATCTGGCGTATTTGTGGCTCCTGAAAGTGCGGCCCCCGGCGGTGGTCAGCACCTACGCCTACGTGAATCCGGTTATTGCGGTTTTGCTGGGCTGGTGGTTCGCCAACGAAGCCATTTCGGTGCGTCAGTTGCTGGCCCTGGGCGTTATTCTGATGGGGGTTTTACTGGTTAATCTGCCCAATTACCGGGCCGCGCAGAAACCGTCCGGGGCAAAAACCTGATTTGTTGGCAGCGAACCGCCTTCCGTGCTACCTTTGTAGCTTCAACCCACTTTTGTATGTCTCGTAAGCTTGTCGCTGGCATTCTGATTGTCGTTTCGGTTCTTTTGGCTACGCTCTCGTTCTACGCGTGGCAGATTTTTAAAACGCCAAACCTGCAGGTTGGGGAGAACGATAAAAACTTTGAATTGTTTATTCCGCGCGGTGCCACCTTCGAAACCGTGATGGATTCGCTGGAAAAGCACGATGTGATCAACGATAAAATGTCGTTCCGGTTTCTGGCCCGGTTCATGAACTACGCCGACCGGGTGAAACACGGCCGGTATGTCATCAAACCGGAAATGACCAACCAGGAAGCGATCACCAAATTACGGTCGGGCGCTCAGGACCCGATGAAGCTGACGTTCAACAACATCCGGCTGAAAGACGAACTGATCACGAAGTTGGGCCACAAATTCGAGTTTGGTCCGGCCAGACTGGATACCCTGCTGAAAGACCCGGCGGTTTGCGCCAAATACGGTTTCGACACCACCACCATCATGTGCATGTTCCTGCCGAACACCTACGAATTTTTCTGGACCACCAGCGCCGACAATTTTCTGGACCGGATGGGCAACGAATACAAGAAGTTCTGGACACCCGAACGGCAGCAAAAAGCCAGAAACATGGGATTGACCCAAACGCAGGTTCAGACCCTGGCCTCCATCGTGGAATCGGAAAGCAAGAAGAACGACGAAAAACCGCGGGTGGCCGGCGTCTACTGGAACCGTCTGCAAAAAGGAATGTTGCTCGAAGCCGATCCGACGCTGGTGTTTGCCCACCGCGATTTCACGATTCGCCGGGTCCTGAACGTCCACAAACTGATCGACTCCCCTTACAACACCTACCGGTTTAAAGGATTGCCGCCCGGCCCCATCAACCTGCCGACGCTGAGTTCGATTGATGCGGTTTTGAACCACGAAGATCACGAGTACCTGTATTTTGTGGCCCGCGCCGATTTTTCCGGCTACCACACGTTCGCCAAAACCTACGACGAACACATCAATAATGCCCGGATGTACCACGCCGAACTGAACAAGCGGGGGATTATGAAATAATGAATGTGACTAGTAGACTTTCAGGTAATGATGTTCATTATTCAGCGTTCGTTGTGCATTTTTAATCAAATCAATGTTCACATTTGACGTTCCGCCCATTCGGGTTCGGTACGCCGACACCGATCAGATGGGGTATGTGTATTACGGAAACTACGCCCGGTATTACGAAATTGGCCGGGTGGAAGCGTTGCGGAGTCTGGGGTTTCATTACAAGGAGATGGAAGCTTCGGGCGTGATGATGCCCGTTTACGAAAACCGGTCGCGGTATTTGCGGCCCGCCCGCTACGACGACCTGCTGACGATCCGGGTGAATATCCGGGAACTGCCCAGCGTGCGGGTGGTGTTCAGCTACGACATTTACAACCAGCACGGCGACCATCTAAACACCGGCGAAACCACGCTGGTTTTCATGCTGGCCAGCACCGGAAAATTAACCAAAGCGCCCGCCGATCTGACGGAAAAGCTCAAACCTTTTTTTGAGCCAGCGGTTTAATTTTTGTCCAGTAACGATACGTCATCATGTTGGAGAAATTGATGCGGTACAATGCCGTTCAGCGCGTTGTTATCTTTCTGCAAAAACACCGGGCCTTTGATTCGGAGCAAAACTGGTTTGATTTCCTGCGGCTGTTTATTCCGAGAGTGTCCGATAACGACACCGGTGAGCGGGCGGCTTCGGCCGCGTACAGCCTGATTCTGGCGGTTTTTCCGGCGGTCATCTTCCTGTTCACGCTAATTCCGCTGATTCCGATTCCGAACCTGGAAGATCAGGTGATGGATTTTTTCTCGCAGGTGCTGCCCGCATCGACCTACGAAACCGTTAAAACCACGATTTATGATATTATCAGCCGACCGCGCGGTAACGTGCTGTCGTTCGGTTTTGTGCTAGCGCTATACGCAGCGACCAACGGAATCCTGTCGCTGATGATGGCTTTTAATTCGTCGCACACCATTGGCCGGCGCGGTTTTTTCAAAACCCGGCTGATTGCCTTCGGTCTTACGCTGATGCTGGCGATTGCCCTGTTTCTGGCGATTGCGGTGCTGGTGGTGGGGGGCGTTCTGACGGATTATCTCCAGCACATCCGGATACTGGACAACATTGTGGTGACCACTTTGCTGAGTATCGCCCGTTACCTGGTGGTGTTTGCGGTTTTTGTAGCCGCCATTTCGGTGATCTATAAGTTCGGACCCGACATCGACAAACAGTGGAAGTTTTTTAATGCGGGCGGGATCATCGCTTCCGTTTTGATCGTGTTGACAACCTACGGTTTTTCCTTTTACGTCTCCAATTTCGGTTCCTACAACAAGCTCTACGGTTCCATCGGTACGCTGATCGTCTTGATGATCTGGATTAACCTGGTCTGTTTATTATTGATTGTGGGCTTTGATATGAACGTGGTCCTGTACAAAAAGAAAGGCGGCCGCAACTCCCGGTTCGGCGATAAAACAATAAATGCTCCCCAAACCGCTTAGAGAGCATTTACAATAACCCTAACCCAAAAATCACAAACCTTCGTTTACTGGCGTTGGCTGTGTCTGTTTTATGCTGATAATGAGTATAAAAACCGTGCCAGAATTTAAAGTGGTTAGTAAGCGGTTTTGGGAAGAAGGGCCGAAGGGTGTCGCCGTTTGCTAAAAATGTTGCAGCGGATCCTCCGGATAATTTCTACTATTGCAGGAATAAAGAACATTTGTTTCTTTGTCCGATAAATCCCATTCTTCATCATCAGTATGGCTGAGACCCTTGTTGGAGCGCCACCCGGCCTGCTGGCAGATTATCTGTCATCGATCCGGCCCCTGGTTTCCGTAATCTGTACGGCTTATAACCACGAACGGTTTATCAGCGCATCGCTTCATTCGGTGCTAGACCAGACTTACTCGGCCATCGAGCTAATTGTGGTTGACAACAACAGCACCGACGGGACGGTGAACCGGATTGAAGAACTGATGCGAAACCATCCGGCCATCCAATTGATTCGAAATTCGGAAAATGTCGGGATTTGTCGGGCGTTCAACCAGGGGCTGAAGCTGGCAAAAGGGCGGTACGTGATTGATTTATCGGCCGATGATGTGATGCACCGCGACCGGATCAGTCGGCAGGTGGCCGGTTTTGAGCGCTTGCCCGGTGATTACGCCGTTATTTTTGGAAATGCCGCCTTTATCGACGAAAACAATCAGTTGACCGGCTATCATTATCCCGTCGACCAGCGCGGCCAGGCCACCATTAACGTGCCTTCGGGCTGGGTTTTCAAAGAGATTCTGGCTTCGTATTTTGTTTCGACACCCACCATGATGATGCGCCGGGATGTGCTGGAAAGTCTGGGCGGGTACGATGAATCCCTGAGTTACGAAGATTTCGACTTCTGGGTGCGGACGGCGCGCAGCTACCGCTATTGCTACCAGGATGAGGTCCTGACGAGTAAACGAATGGTCCGAAAATCACTCTCCACCCAGTTTCAGGACCGCAACAATGCCCTGCTGGGGTCAACCCTGACCGTTTGTTACAAAGCCTTTGATCAGTGTCAGTCGCCGGAGGAATATGGTGCGCTCGCGGGCCGCATTCGCTGGTTTATCCGGCAATGTTTTTACACCGAGCAGTTTGAGCTGGCCTTCCGGTTCAAGGAGTTGCTGGAATTCATCGAAAAGCCCGATCTGCGGACGGCTTTGGTCCTGCACCTTTGCAAATGGCACATCCCGGTGAACAGCCTATATCGCCAGTACGCTCATTGGCAGCAAAACCGGAAAACCGAGACAGGCGTGAGCCGAACTCAGGTTTAACCGAATCCGGGTTTACGGCTGGGCAGGCGGTAATTTGCAACCAAATGAGCGGTGTTTAGTTAAGCAGAAAAGCACCGAACGTATGCCAGCTGAATTTTTGCGGATTCACCCGGAGACCCCCGAAGAGCGAAAAATCCGTCACGTAGTCGATGTGTTGCGCGATGGCGGAGTCATTATTTATCCGACCGATACGATTTACGGACTGGGGTGTGACATCCATAACACGCGCGCCATCGAACGCATCGCCCGCATCAAGGGAATCAAACCCCAGAAAAATGACTTCTCGTTCATTTGTAACGATTTGAGCCACATTGCCGATTACGCCCGGGTGGGTAATCAGGCGTTTAAAAAGATGAAGCACCTGCTGCCGGGACCGTATACCTTCATTCTGGATGTGAGCCACCGGGTTCCCAAAATTTTACACACCAACAAACGCACCGTGGGCATCCGGATTCCGGATCACGCCATTCCCCGCGACATTGTGAAGGAACTGGGCAACCCGATCATTACCACGACCATCAAAGACATCGAAGACGAAATTGTGCCGTATATCACCGATCCGGAAATCATCTTCGAGCGGTTTCAGCACCAGGTCGATCTGGTGATTGACGGCGGCATGGGCGGAAATATTCCTTCCACGATTATTGATGCCACCACCGACGACTTTGAAATCGTGCGACGGGGGTTGGGAATCCTGGATGAATAACCGCTTGCGAGAAAAGTGACACCGCCGGTTTTTATTTTCAGCGGGACTCTTTTGATTTCCTTCAGAGTTTCTATTTTTGGCATTTCGTACCCACGAACTTTCGTCCGTGTTTAAGGATAAAAGGGCAGTTCGTCTTTCAATTACACCGACTAAATTCTGGGGGTACACGGACACATTCTATTCACATTCATCGCTAAAAAACAGTGGTAAACGGAGGGGGTAAGCTGTGCCGGATGGCATGGAAAGCAGTGGCAGTGGCTTCAATTTTTATTCAATTTAACGCTTTAACCGGCTGTTCGTCCAGTAATGGCAACGGCAACGATACGACAAAAACCGACAGCACTGCGGCCGAGCCGGCTAGTCCGGCCACCGATTCGGTTCGCAGGGAAACGACGGTGCCCACCGCGTCGGCCGATACCGTTGCCGAAACCGACCCGCTGAAAGCCGATACCCTGGTCTTCAAAGGCACTCTGCCCGACACGCTGCTGCCCAAACACCGGATTCTGGCGTATTACGGAAACCCGCACTCGACCAGAATGGGCGCGTTGGGGGAATATCCGCGCCGGGAAATGCTGCGCCGGCTGGATCAGGAGGCTGAAAACTGGCAAAAAGCGGATCCTTCAAAACCGGTCATGAAAGCCCTTCATCTGGTGGCGATTTCGGCGCAGGGAACCCCGCAGAAAGACGGCAAATACCGGCTCCGGATGAGTGACAAAACCATTCGGAAGGTGATTAGCTGGGGAGCGCAGCACGGCGCCATTGTATTTCTGGATATTCAGGTCGGGCTGGCGGACCTGAAAGGGGAGCTGGCGTTTCTGGAAAAATACCTGAAGCTGCCCTACGTTCACCTGGGAATCGATCCGGAGTTTTCAATGAAAACGGGCGCCAAACCGGGTACTAAAATTGGTACCTACGATGCGTCCGACGTTAACGATGCCATTCAGTTTTTAAGCCGGATTGTGAAAGAAAACAACATTCCGCCGAAGGTGCTGGTGGTTCACCGGTTTACGCAGCGCATGGTCACCAACTACCAGAATATCAAACGCGACCCGCGCGTTGCCATTGTGATTGACATGGACGGCTGGGGACCGCCATCGCTCAAGATCGATTCCTACCGCGATTACATCGTCAAAGAACCGGTTCAGTACACCGGCTTCAAGTTGTTTTACAAGAATGACCTGAAAAAAGTCGATCACCGCTCGAAGCACAAGGTGCCACACCTGATGGAACCCGCCGAAGTGCTGGCCCTCGACCCCAAACCGCTGTACATTCAGTATCAGTAGGAATTATGCGGTAGGAATGTTGAGGTATGAATGGGCTGACGCATTGAATTCATACCTCATCATTTATCATTCATTTTTCTGTTCCTACCATTTCACCTGTGGATTGGCGTAGCGGTCGCGCTTGTGCTTCCAGCGTTTGTGCGACCAGAGCCAGTCGGATGGGGCTTTTTGAATCGTTGTTTCCAGCAGGTCGCGGTACCGGTTGAGGATTTCGCCCTGCGCTATGTTCTGGTAGGGTGGTTTGGCGATGGGGTAGAAGGTCATCGTATAGCAACCCCGGCGCGTTCGCTCCATTTCAATGTAAAAAACCGGCAGATTGAAACTCCGGGCCAGTCGTTCGGTGCCGGGATAGAACGGCGTTTCCTGATGCATGAAAGTCGTCCAGTAGCCGTATTCGGGCTGATCGGGAATCTGGTCGGCCACCAGGGCAATCAACCGGGGTTCGTGTCGGCGGGCGACCATCTCCCGGAGCAAAGTCTTCATGGGCACCGGTTTTGCCCCAAAATTAGACCGGATGTAACGCAGCAACCGCTCCGAAAGCCCATTATTCAGTTTTTTATAAACCGCATCGGCCGGCATGCCATTCACGGCGGAAGCGGAGGGAGCCCATTCCCAGTTGCACTGATGCGATGCCATAATCAAAACCGGCTGTCCTTCAGCCAAATGCTGCCGAACCAGTTCCGGATTGGTAAACGTGACCCGTTTCCGAAGCTCAAATAGTGACAATCCCGGCAGCTTCAACGTCTCAACTATTACATCGGCAAAATTCCGGTAAAAATTTTTAGCAATTCGGGCCCGCTCGGCATCTGATTTCTCCGGAAATGAACGTTGTAGATTTGTGAGGATGACGTTTTTCCGGTACCGGATGACGTAGGCCAGCAAAACGTATAAAAGGTCGGCAAGCGCGTAGAAAATGGCAATCGGAATTCGGGAAAACAAGCGAAATAGAACGAGTATCATTGGAAAAGCGGGCGTCTGATCGGCAAAACCGTACCGGCAAATTAAATTTAGCCAATCCGTTTGCTTGTTCAATGCGAAATTCATTTATTTGGTAGTATCAACAGGTCGAGTATATTGGAAAAGTACCACGTTGGTCGTAGTAGCCAGGGCATTCGGGTTGAATTGCACTACCTGCCCAGCCTGACTTATTTCACCGCACTCTTACCCTTCGATTCCGTTTGGCTGGAAGCAGCCGAACATTATGGAAAGCAAAGTTACAGAAATCGGTGTTATGTTCTGACGGCTAATGGCATCGACCGGCTGACGGTTCCGGTACTCAATGGGACGCACAAACAATTGATCCGGGATGTGCGGATTGATGACCGGCAAGCCTGGACCGACCGTCACTGGCGTTGTTTGGTGACGGCGTACAGCAAAGCTCCTTTTTTCGAGTATTTCGCTGATGATCTGGAAGCAGTTTTCCGCCGGCAATGGGTTTTTCTGTTTGACCTGAACCTCGAACTGCTGACATTATGTCTGAACTGGTTGGGTTGGCAAAAAAAGCTGGTTCTGACTGAAGTGTTTGAAAAACAGGTGAATGCGGAATGGCTGGATGCGCATTCGCAAATTCAGAACCGGGAGGATACACAAAATGGCAGGTTTTACCGGCCGGTTGCCTACCAGCAGAACTTTGGCAGCGTATTTGTACCTGATTTAAGCATTCTGGATTTGATTTTCTGCCAGGGAACGGCTGCCACCGACGTTTTAAAGCAGTCTTTCATCCAGTGAACAATACCGAAAAAATTTTCGTTAGTACGGAAAGACGCAATTACAATACAACCCTAAGCGAATGGAAGCTAAATTTTCGAACCGAGTTAAAGAAGTTATCTCGCTCAGCAGAGAGGAAGCCCTGCGTCTGGGTCATGATTACATAGGTACAGAGCACCTGCTGCTGGGTATGATTCGGGAAGGCGAAGGGGTAGCCGTTGGGTTATTGAAAAAATTGGGCATTTCATTGGATGAGCTGCGGATGACCATCGAGCAGGCAACCAAAGGAACCGCAACCAACAACGTCAAAAATCTGGCCAATATACCACTCACCCGCCAGTCTGAAAAAGTACTTAAGATTACCTATCTGGAAGCCAAAATCTTTAAAAGCCCGCTGATTGGCACGGAACATCTGTTGCTTTCCATTCTGCGCGATGAGGATAATGTCGCTACTCAGATCCTTAACAAATTTAATGTCAACTACGAGGTAATTAAGGAGATGCTGGAATATCAATCCTCCGGTACACGTCCGCATATGGGCCCCGAAACGGATGACGACGACAACGATCGCGGCATGTTTGGTGGCAGCGGCTCCGGTTCGGGCAAAGATCCCAAAGGATCGGAGAAGTCGCGGACCCCGGTTTTGGACAACTTCGGACGTGACCTTACGAAACTGGCCGAACTCGGCAAACTCGACCCGATTGTTGGTCGTGAAAAAGAAATCGAACGGGTCGCTCAGATTCTGAGCCGCCGGAAAAAGAACAACCCGATCCTGATTGGTGAGCCGGGGGTTGGAAAAACCGCCATCGCGGAAGGCCTGGCCCTGCGGATCGTTCAGAAAAAAGTGTCGCGGGTGCTGTTTGGCAAACGCGTGGTGACGCTGGATCTGGCTTCGTTAGTGGCCGGAACCAAATACCGCGGTCAGTTTGAAGAACGCATGAAAGCGGTCATGAACGAACTGGAAAAATCACCCGAAGTGATTCTGTTCATTGATGAGTTGCATACCATCGTGGGCGCGGGTGGCGCGTCGGGTTCGCTCGATGCCTCCAATATGTTCAAACCGGCACTGGCGCGTGGTGACATCCAATGTATTGGAGCCACGACGCTGGATGAATACCGCCAGTACATCGAAAAAGACGGCGCTTTGGCCCGCCGGTTTCAGGTGGTGATGGTCGACGCTACGTCGGTCGAAGAAACCATTGAAATCCTGAACAACATCAAAGATAAGTACGAAGATCACCACCACGTCAACTACACGCCCGAAGCGGTAGAAGCGGCCGTGAAACTGTCGGAGCGTTATATTTCCGACCGGTTCCTGCCCGATAAAGCCATCGACGTGCTTGACGAAGTGGGCGCCCGCGTACACATCTCCAACATCTCGGTTCCCGAAGATATTCTGCGGCTGGAAGAAAGCATCGAGAATATCAAGAAGGAGAAAAACCAGGTGGTGAAAAGCCAGAAATACGAAGAAGCCGCTCAGCTGCGCGATAAGGAAAAACGCCTGATCGATCAGCTGGACCGCGCGAAACAAGCCTGGGAAGAAGAAACCAAGAAGAAACGCTACACGGTTACGGAAGAAAACGTGGCCGAAGTCGTCGCGATGATGACGGGTATTCCAACCAACCGGGTGGCGACCAACGAAGGGGCCAAACTGCTGAACATGTCGGATCAGTTGACGGGTCGCGTGATCGGTCAGGACAAGGCGGTTCAGAAGCTGGTTAAGGCCATTCAGCGGACGCGCGTCGGTTTGAAAGATCCGAAAAAACCAATCGGTTCGTTTATCTTCCTCGGCCCGACCGGGGTGGGTAAAACCGAGCTGGCGAAGGTGCTGGCTTCGTACCTGTTCGACAAGGAAGACGCGCTGGTGCGGATCGATATGTCGGAATACATGGAGAAATTCAGCGTAAGCCGTCTGGTCGGCGCTCCTCCGGGCTACGTGGGTTACGAAGAAGGGGGGCAACTAACCGAAAAAATCCGCCGGAAACCGTACTCGGTCGTCCTGCTGGATGAAATCGAAAAGGCGCACCCGGATGTGTTCAACATCCTGTTGCAGGTGCTCGACGATGGAATCCTGACCGACGGTTTGGGCCGCCGGGTTGACTTCCGAAATACCATCATCATCATGACCTCGAACATCGGGGTTCGTGATCTGAAGGATTTCGGGTCGGGAATCGGTTTTGCCACCCGTGGCAAATCTGAGAACCAGGACGAGATCATGAAGAGCACGATTCAAAACGCCCTGCGGAAAGCCTTCTCGCCGGAGTTCCTGAACCGTCTGGATGATGTGATCGTGTTCAACTCGCTGCAACGCGAAGATATTCACAAGATTATTGACCTGATGCTGGGCAAACTGCTCGGACGGGTTACCAGTCTAGGTTACAAAGTCGAACTGACCGAAAAAGCAAAAGATTTTCTGTCGGATAAGGGTTACGATCCCCAGTATGGTGCGCGTCCGCTGAGCCGGGCTATCCAGAAATACCTCGAAGATCCCGTTGCGGAAGAAATTCTGAAAGGCGATCTGAAAGATGGCGATGTGATTCAGGCTGACTACGATGACAACGGGGAGAACCTGATCATCACGGTTAGAAAACCGGAGCCGGTTACCGAATAAGCACCGTCTGACGTATAGACTCCAATAGGCTGAACGAGAAGTTCAGCCTATTTTTTTGGGGTCCGGAAAGGCGATGAGCCAGGAAATTGGCGTGGTACGGTACTATTATTGCTCTGGTATCTGCCGTAACTCAACCTGGTATGAAAACCGCCTTAGCGCTAACCCTTTTTCTCGTTTTCACCTCTCCACTTTTTGCCCAAACCGAGCCCGGCCGCGCCTTGTGGAGCGGCAACCTCCAACTCAACACTACCCAACTCGCCGGTGACTACCCCAATGGGTACACCCGCCGAAGTCCTCAACTTAATTTCTCGGTTACGCACGGCGTTTTTTTGCAGAATAGCTGGCTCCTGGGTCTATCCGTCAACGGGTCTTACTACAAGCAGATCAATGCCAATACGGTGCCGCTGGAGCAGCAATCCTGGCGGGGCGGTTTGTCGGCTTTTGTACGGAAATACTGGGGGAACAACCACTGGCGGATTTACGCCGGGGGGGGCGTTGGGGGGAGTCTGGATCAGTTCCGGCAGGAATCCTATGATGCGGGTACGAGCATGCGGACCGAAAACCAATCCAAAACCTACCAGTTTGCGCCCTTCACGCAGGTCGGTGGGGTGTACTTTCTGAACAGCCGCTGGGGCCTTGAACTATCGACCACGAGTACGGTTTTTCCGTTTACGTTCAACGGTCTGACGGCGGGACTGATTTATATGACCGGTGCCACCGATGCCGAACGGGAAATTCTGGATGCGACACCGCCGACAGTCGGAACGCAGGCCCGGGCGGGGCGGTTTACCGTGGGGGCCAGCGTCATTTTTTCGGGGCGAAACGAAGAAATCGGCAACCGGGGCTATGAAGCTAAAAATCTGATGGCGGCTCCGGCAGTCGGTTATTTTGTGGCCAATAATTTTCTGGTGGGCCTATCGGTCCCGATTACCTGGGGCACCAATTCCGGTTTGAATAAAACTGTGGAAACGACGCTGGGATTTGCGCCCTATGTCCGGGCTTACCTGTCCAACACGCGGCTCCGGCCTTACGTTGGGGCAACCTTCACTTACGCGTCCTACTCCTTCAAACAGGATGATTTTCCGCGCGAAAGAATCAACCACACGGCGGGCGGCACCCTGAATGGCGGACTGGCGTATTTGCTCGGGCAAAATTTTATTGCCGAAGCCAATCTGCTCAATCTCAATGTGAGCAAGCAAACGCAGAATAACCAGCTCCAAAACGGGTTGTGGCTTCAGGGACTGCAACTGACCACCTCACCCGCCTTTACGGTTCAATATGTTTTTTGACAGAAACCGGCCGTTCGGTAGATTAAGCCAATTGGTAATGGGTTAATTTTTCAACCGTCTCCCAAAGCGCCCCAATGGCTTCTTTGGAGGTTTCAATGCCGTGCGCGGTGTTGGCCAGCACCAGGCTGCCCCGCAGGCTCGGAATGTGTTTTTCCGCCAGGCGAATCGTTTCTTCCGGCGGAAAGAGCAGGTCTTTTTCGCCCAGAATCAGATCAATATCGGTTGTTAATCGGTGGAGTTCTTCGTTCGCTAATGGCGCGGGGTAGTCGCCCCGAAACTGGTGGTTTCTCAAGGCGTACAGCAGGTAATCGCAAAGCATTTGCCGGTAGGCCGGGGGCAGGGTATGCGTGGGCGGGCAAAAAACCGCCTTGTCCAGAAACCGGTCCAGATTTTTTGGGGTCGGCCACAGGAGGGGTAGGAGGTTATAAAACAGATTGCGGAACGTCGACGAAAAGGGCTGGATGCCCGCCGGGTTCAGCAACACCGCCTTCTTGATCCGTCCGGGTGCATGCAGGCACAGTTTGAGGCAGATCAACCCGCCCAAAGAAGCACCGGCAACGGCGGTTTGCTGGATTTCCAGGCCATCCAGAACCTCCGTTGCCCATCGACCGTAATCATCCGTTTTTAGGTTCGGACACTGGCCGTCGCTTAAGCTGGGCTGGCCGTTCACCTCCACGATATAATACCGGTAGTGCTCCCGAAAGGGTTGCATCGCGTTGTCCAGATCCCAGAACAGACCACAGGTGCGCGCACCCGGAAAAATGACGAGGGTTTTGGCCGCCTTCAGTTCGGTATTGGCCGCCCAAATCCGCGTAGTTCCAAACGTGGTCGGAAGCGAAATTCGTTCGTAGGAAAATCCATTCAGTCGCTCAATCTGCCGGTTCCAGTCTTCCAGGAAAGACTGGGCGTCGGCCGGTTGTTTGAAGGTGGATACGCGATGCGGTTTCATTTTCAGGTTGTATTCAATTGTTGATCAAAGGTAAAACCGGGTGAAGAGCCGAAGAAAGTGAAATAAACCGGAAGCGGGAATAAAGGAATAACGGGCAGTTGAGGGCAATACCTGGCAGGTGCGGTTGCCTATGCGGTTTTGGGTAAACCGCAAAATTTTCCGGTGAACTTTCTACTTTTGCAGGCAAAAAAGGACCAAAATTGGACGTTCAGATTAAAGAACTAAAACCGGAGAACCCGCTTCCCAATCACCTGTTGCTGCTGGGAGACGAAAATCAGGACCTCATCGACGCCTACTTACCGTTTTGTGAGCGGTATGCGCTGCTGAGCGAGCAGGTAATTCGGGGCATCTGTCTGCTGAAACCGGAAGGCAAAACCGGTGAAATTATGAACATTGCAGTCGAGCCGGCCTACCAGGGTCGCGGGTTCGGGCAGGCATTGCTGCGCTACGTTATTGAGGTTGCCCGCCAGAGATCGTTTCAATCGCTGGTCATCAAAACCGGCAACTCCGGAATCGGACAAATCGCTCTTTACCAGCGATTGGGCTTTGATCTGGTCGCGGTTAATTTCGATTATTTCCTGCATACGTATCCCAACCCCATCTGGGAAAACGGGATTCAGTGCAAACACCAGCTCGTTTTTGAACGGGTCCTTTAGCGGTTTTTAGTGTTTCGGGTACGTCAGCAACACCCGCACGGTTACCAAAAGCTGGCCGAGATGCCGTTGCGTATGTTCGGCAGCATGGAAAAGCAGGCCCAGAACCGTGGAGGGAAGCTGCGCCCGACCAACGCCCCGAAACTCCGACAAGGTTTGTTCGTCGGTGGTTTTCAGCTGATTGAGGGCCTGTTCGACCTGCTGGTGAAACTGGGCGATGAGGTCCTGCACCGGATTTTCGGATTGGTAGGCTTTTCCTTCCGAAGCCAGCCATTCCCGCTGCTCGGGTGAGAGGCTTTCTCCCTTGGCGTACGTAAAAAGCCGGTCGAGAACGCCGGTCAGGTGCTGCAAATGAAAGCCGACCGAAGCCACACCCGCCGGTTTTTGCCAGAGGTACCGAACGGGAAAATCATGCATCACGTCCGCAATTTCCTCACGGGCCTGCAATAAGGCGTGGGCAACGGGTTGCAAAAGGGGAGGAATACCGGGCACCGGGCCGCGCTGCCATACTTCCGGTTTTGAAGGGGACATAAAAGGGTTCGTAATAAAACGTCGAAGATAGGAATTACTTCAGGGATGCCAGCACCCGTTTGATCAATTCGTCCGGATTGCCATCGTGCCACCGCCAGACAATCACCAGATCGTGTTCCGGATCGATCCAAATGAGGTTGGAGCCGGCTCCGATGGCGGCAAAACTGGTGGTGGGTGCACTCGGCCAGGCCTTCTTTTCGGTGTTGAGCCACCAGAGATACCCGTAGTCCGGACCCACGGGCCCGCGGGTGACGGATTCGTTCAGCCAGTTTGCCGCAACCAGTTGCCGGTCTTTCCAGCGGCCCTTCCGCAACACCAGGTACCCAAACCGGGCTTCGTCGCGTGAGCTGATCCAGAGACCACCGCCCCAGCGCGTTCCGCCACTGACCGACGACATCATCTTTCCGTCGATCTTGACCCGGGCATTCGGATAGCCCACGTACTGCCAGGTATTCGAGGCCCCGATCGGGTCCATAATTTCTTCTTTTAACACGTTGGGCAGCGGTTTTTTCCACAGCCGCAGCAGTGACAGGGCCAGGCGGTTAACCCGCACATCGTTGTACTCGTAAAAGCTGCCGGGCGCTTGCAGGGTCCGCGGTTTTCGTTCTCCGCGTCCGTAGGCTTCCGTTCCTACAAAGTCGTGTTTTTTGCCCCATAACTCGCCTTCCCATTCGCTCGACTGCCGGAGGTGGTGCTCCCAGGTAATCAGGCGGTTTTGTCTTGAATTGTACCCCCCATCCTGAATGGAATTTACCACCGGTTCCTGCACGTTTTTGATCAGGCCGCGATCGATGGTTAAGCCCGTCAGGACTGAAAGAACACTTTTGGCGGCACTATACGTCGGGTCAGGCCGGTCGGTTTCGCCCCATTCAGCCACAATAAAACCGTGTCGCAGAATCAGCCCGTTGGTTTGGGCGCGGCTGGACGGGATAGGACCGAGCAGGGTGCCGAAAATTTCTTCCTGCGTCGAAAAATCGGGGGGCATCTGTCGGGTTTCCTGTTGTTGGGCAAACGCCACGGCCTGTTGCAGCAAAACCGCATTCATGCCGACCTGCTCCGGTTTGCGGGTTTCCCAGGCGCTGCCGGGAGCGGGAAAATAGCGGGAAACGGTCGGTGCCGCCGACTGCTGGGCCGGACGCTGACAGGCTGAAATCAGGACGACGGCAATTATCGCGTATTTAAATCGAATCATGCGTTGCTAGTGGGGCGGGTGCCGGGTGTCAGAGAACCGGACCGATCAGCAAATTACGCGAATCAAAGGAAAAGAAGAAGGGTGAGCCAAAGAGAAATCGGCCTGACCAAATGGCTTAGCGAGAAAGTACCTCTGGACAGCCGGGAAATGGACATAACCAAAAGAATTTGCATTGATACGCATAAAGTTGTTATATTGACCAAAATCTACACAAAACCTACAGTTTTTAAGCTTGAAATTCTCAGACTTTGGCTTCGATGATCGGTTGATGGAAGGAATCGACGCCATGAATTACGATACTCCCACACTTGTACAGGAACAGGTTATTCCACTTATATTAGCTGGAAAGGATCTGATCGTTTCGGCCCAAACCGGAACCGGTAAAACGGCCTCCTACCTGCTTCCCATTCTTCACAAAATCACGTCCAGTGGACCGGACGATCAGGTTAAGGCGCTTGTTATTGTGCCAACCCGGGAACTGGCCATTCAGATTGCCCAGAATCTGGAAGGCTTCTCGTATTTCACTTCGGTCAGCTCAATTGCGGTTTACGGTGGGGGCGACGGGGTTTCGTATAGCACGGAGCGACAGGCGCTTTCCGGCGGGGCCGATATTGTGATCTGCACGCCGGGCCGGATGATCAGTCACCTCAACATGGGGTATGCCAAAATCGACCAGTTGCAGTATCTGGTGCTCGACGAAGCCGACCGAATGCTGGACATGGGTTTTTACGGCGATATCGTTAAAATTATTTCGTTCCTGCCCACCAACCGGCAAAGCCTGCTGTTGTCGGCCACGATGCCGCCCAAGATTCGGGAACTGGCCCGGAAGATTCTGCACAATCCGGAAGAAATAACGCTGTCGCTGTCAAAACCGCCCGCCAAGATTGTTCAGGAAGCGTTTGTAGTTTTCCAGAAACAGAAAATTGCCCTCGTCAAATACCTGCTGAAGGAACATAGTTTTCCGTCCGTTCTGATTTTCTGTTCCCGGAAGGAGAACGTCAAGCAACTGACCCGGGAATTGAAACAGGCCGGTTTTGCCGCTGAAGCCATCCACTCGGACCTCGAACAGGGCGAGCGCGAACAGGCTTTGCAGGCTTTCCGCAGCCGAAAACTGAGTATCCTGGTTGCAACCGACATCCTCTCGCGGGGGATCGACATCGACAACATCGATCTAGTGATCAACTACGATGTGCCGCACGACGGAGAAGATTACGTCCACCGCATTGGCCGGACTGCCCGGGCCGAAACCACCGGCATTGCCTACACGTTTATCAGCGAAACCGAGCAGCGGAAATTCTCCGCGATCGAACGCTTGATCGGAACGCAGGTCACCAAGGTGTCGCTGCCGGCCCATCTCGGTGAAACGCTGGAGTATAACCCGGGAAAAAGCGGACCGTATCCGCAGCGGAAGAAAAAGATGAGCACCAACAAAAGACCGTCGCGCCGACCGAAAGGCAGCGGTGGCACCGACCGTCCGGCCTGACCGGCCACCGGACGATCGTTCCCTGACATTCCATCAGGAAACCCCACCGGTTTCCTGATTTTTTTGGTTGAAAGCGCACCACGGCATCACCGAATGAATGACTGGATTTTTTGAAGGATAATTTTTGCGTTTTTATAAACGTATAAAATACATTTATTATATATTTGTCCGTCAAAGCCGGGGCATTCGCGGCAAGACGCTCCACTCAATCCCTTCTGAAATGATTTCTTTCGACCACTTGGAAGCCTGGTTTATCACGGGCAGTCAGCATTTATACGGAGACGAAACGCTCAGGCAAGTGGCTGAGCACTCGCGAACCCTGGTCGACTACCTCAATCAATCGGCCCGCATACCGGTGAAGGTTGTTTTCAAAACCGTGCTGACGGGCCCCGACGAAATTTACCGGCTTTGTCAGGAGGCCAACAGTTCGCCGAATTGCATCGGGCTGATGACGTGGATGCATACTTTCTCGCCCGCCAAAATGTGGATTAACGGCTTGAAAATTCTGCATAA
The DNA here is from genome assembly GCF_054780775.1 of Larkinella ripae. Lineage (NCBI taxonomy): Bacteria > Pseudomonadati > Bacteroidota > Cytophagia > Cytophagales > Spirosomataceae > Larkinella > Larkinella ripae. Next base: position 261,741 of record NZ_BAAGVR010000020.1, on the reverse strand, counting down.
ACCGCTGCTGCACCTGCACACGCAGTTTAATCAGGATATTCCGTGGGAATCCATCGACATGGATTTTATGAATCTAAACCAGTCGGCGCACGGTGACCGCGAATTCGGGTTCATCACCGCCCGGTTGCGGCTGGATCGGAAGGTCGTTGTCGGACACTGGAAAGATCCGGAAGTGCACGAACGGCTGAGCGTCTGGACGCGGGTGGCCGCAGCCTGGCACGATCTTCAGGGTGCCCGGTTTGCCCGGTTTGGCGACAACATGCGTGAAGTGGCGGTAACAGAAGGGGATAAGGTCGAAGCCCAGATCAAATTTGGGTATTCGGTTCATGGCTACGGCGTTGGCGATCTGGTGGCTTACATTAATCAGGTTAGTGATCAGGAAATCAGCGCGTTGGTGGATGAATACGAACAACGCTACCAGATCGTTGCCGCGTTGCAAAAAACCGGGTTGCGACACGCGGCTTTGCGCGATGCCGCCAAAATCGAACTGGGTCTGCGCAGTTTTCTGACTGATCACCGGATCAAAGGATTTACCGACACCTTTGAAGACCTGCATGGCTTGAGTCAATTGCCGGGAATTGCCGCACAACGGCTGATGGCTGACGGCTACAGTTTTGGCGGGGAAGGCGACTGGAAAACGGCGGCTCTGGGCCGGGCAATCAAAGTGATGGGAGCGGGGCTGCCGGGCGGAAGTTCGTTTATGGAAGATTACACGTACCACCTGTCGCCGAATGCGCACCGGGTGCTGGGTGCCCACATGCTCGAAATCGACGAGTCAATTGCCGACGGCAAACCGTCCTGCGAAATTCACCCCCTGTCGATTGGCGGCAAAGCCGATCCGGTGCGGCTGGTGTTTAACGTGGCGCCGGGGGCGGCTCTCAACGCGTCGGTGGTCGATATGGGAAACCGGTTTCGGCTGCTGGTCAACGAGGTAGACGTGGTGCCAACCGAACAGCCGTTGCCGAAACTGCCCGTCGCCCGGGTGTTGTGGAATGCCAAACCCAACCTGAAAACCGCAGCCGCGGCCTGGATTCTGGCCGGCGGAGCGCACCACACGGTTTTTAGCAAAGCCATCACGCCCGAATACCTGGAAGATTTCGCCGAAATCGCGGGCATCGAATACGTGCTGATCAACGAAGAAACCAGGATTCCCAGCTTTAAACAGGAGTTGCGCTGGAACGAAGTTTTCTATAAAAATTAGGGCTTATAAGCGATGAATGGTGACTTGCTTCCGCGTCATTCATACCCTCAATCATTCATAACTCATCACTCCTTGTTCCCTACACCCATGTCCTTTGTAATTGGCGTCGATTTTGGCACGGATTCGGTGCGGGCGGTGGTGGTCGATGCGCGGACCGGTGACGAGCTGGCATCGGGCGTTCACGAATACGTACGCTGGAAAACCGGTGCGTACTGTGACCCGGCCCGGTCCCAGTTTCGGCAGCATCCGCTCGATTATCTGGAAGGGCTGGAGCGGTCCGTTCGGGACGCCCTGCAAGCGGTTTCGCCGGAAGTTGTTGCGAATATTAAAGCCCTGTCCATTGACACCACGGGTTCCACACCCGGCCCGGTGGATGAAACCGGCACCCCTCTGGCCTTGTTGCCGCAGTTTGCCGACAACCCGAACGGGATGTTTATCCTCTGGAAAGACCACACGGCCAACCGGGAAGCCGACGAAATTAACCAGCTCGCGCACCGCTGGGATACGGATTTTACCAAATACGTCGGCGGTATTTATTCATCGGAATGGTTCTGGGCCAAATTGTTGCGGACCATCCGGGTGGATGAAGCGGTTCGGCAGGCGGCTTTTTCGTGGGTGGAGCACTGCGACTGGATGTCGGCGGTTTTGACCGGAAACACCAACCCCCTGACGTTGAAACGCAGCCGGACAGCGGCCGGTCACAAAGCCCTCTGGCACGAAGAATTTCAGGGTTTGCCGTCCGAAGAATTTCTGACCGCGCTCGATCCGCTGCTGGCGGGACTGCGCGATCGCTTGTTCCGGCAGACTTACACGTTCGATGAGCCAATGGGGGTGATTTCGGCGGAATGGGCTGAAAAATTGGGCCTGCCGAACGATGTGGTCATCGGCGTAGGCGGTTTTGATGCCCACATGGGCGCCGTGGGGGCCAACATCGAGCCGTATGCCCTGGTGAAAGTGATTGGTACGTCCACCTGCGACATGCTCATGGCGCCTTCCGACGATGTGGGCCACCTGCTGATTCGGGGGATTTGCGGTCAGGTCGATGGGTCAATCCTGCCGGGGATGCTGGGCATGGAAGCGGGGCAGTCGGCCTTTGGCGATCTGTATGCCTGGTTTAGCCGCCTGATTCTGGAACCGGTGGCCGGTTTATTGACGCAGAAGGGAAAAACCGACGCCCTTCCGGCGCTGCAAACCGCCCTGATTCCGTACCTGTCCGAGCAGGCCAGCCAGTTGCCCGTCCGTGAAACCGATGTGGTGGCCATCGACTGGCTGAATGGTCGCCGGACACCCGATGCCAACCACACGCTGACCGGGGCCATTTCCGGGCTGAATCTGGGCAGCAGTGCCGCCCACGTTTTCAAATCGCTGGTGGAAGCGACGGCCTACGGTGCCCGCCGGATTGCCGAACGCTTTGTGGAAGAAGGCGTTCCCATTCATCAGGTAATTGCCATCGGGGGGGTGGCCCGCAAATCGGCGTTTGTCATGCAGACCCTGGCCGATGTCATGAACGTACCCATCAAAGTGGCCGAATCCGACCAGTGCTGCGCCCGGGGGGCCGCCGTTTGCGCGGCCGTTGCCGCCGGTATTCACCCCTCGTTTGCCGCAGCGCAGCGCGCCATGGCCTCCGCCTTCGACGCGGTTTACGAACCCCGGCCCGAACGGGCTGCGGTGTACGATGTACTTTACCGGCGGTATTTGAGCCTGGGCGGTTTTCTGGAGAAAAAATAAACGAACGCGTTTAGTATGAGCAAGTACCAGTCCCTGAAAGAAGCGGTCTACGAAGCCAACATGGAAATCCCGCGGCAAAAGCTGGCGATTTATACCTTTGGCAATGTCAGCGGCATCGACCGGCAGGCCGGGGTGATCGCCATCAAACCCAGCGGAATTGCGTACGACGAATTAACGGCCAGCGACATGGTGCTGGTCGATCTGGACAACCAGCTGGTGGAAGGCCGGATGCGCCCGTCGTCCGATACCAAAACCCACACCTTGCTGTACCGGCATTTTGACCACATTGGCGGGATTTGCCACACCCATTCGACCTACGCCGTGGCCTGGGCGCAGGCCATGCGCGAAATACCGAACCTGGGCACGACCCACGCGGATCATCTGGTCGCTTCGGTTCCGGTAACGGACGTCATGACGGACGAGATGGTTCAGGGCGATTATGAACACGAAACCGGTAACCAGATTCTGAACCGGTTTCGGGATCAAAACCTCTCGGCTGCGGAGGTGGAAATGGTGCTGGTGGCGTGTCACGGTCCGTTTGCCTGGGGGAAAAGCCCGGCCAAAGCCGTATACAACGCCACGGTGCTGGAGGAACTTGCCAAAATGGCGTACCTCACGCTAACCCTGAACCCCGATACGCCCCGCATCAAACAAAGCTTGATTGATAAACACTATTTCCGCAAGCACGGCAAAGACGCCTACTACGGACAGGATTCCTAAACCCGGTTTTTCCGGCGGTTTACCTCCATTCTCCTGATTCCTTCTCCTTTTTCCTTATCCTATGACCCTCGGACTTGAAACGGTTGACTACGTCATCTTTTTGATTTATTTCGTTATTGTTGCCGTTTACGGGTATTGGGTATACACCCACAAAGGCAAACAGACGGAAGATTCCAAAGATTTCTTTCTGGCCGAAGGCTCGCTGACCTGGTGGGCCATTGGGGCGTCGATCATCGCGTCGAACATTTCGGCGGAGCAATTTATCGGCATGAGCGGGCAGGCATTTCAGCTGGGGCTGGCAATTTCCGTGTACGAACTGGTCGGCGGTTTTTCGCTGATCATCATTGCGGTTTATTTCCTGCCGATGTACATCCGCAACAAAATTTACACCATGCCGCAGTTTCTGCAAACCCGCTACGACGGACGGCTGGCTACCATCATGGCGGTTTTCTGGCTGCTGCTCTACATCCTCGTTAACCTGACGTCCATCATTTACCTGGGCGCCCTCAGCCTTGAAAAAATGACCGGATTTGGCTTCATGTCCTGTGCGGTTTTCCTGACGGTTTTTGCGGTTTTCATCACCTTGGGGGGCATGAAAGTGATCGGCTATACCGACGTCATTCAGGTGGTTTGTCTGGTCGTGGGCGGGCTGGCTACCACCTACCTGGCCCTGGATTTACTGTCGGATCGGGTTGGCACGGGGGCGGGCGTTTTTGAAGGCCTGGGGCTGATTCGCAAGCGGGCCGACAGCCATCTGCACATGATTTTCAGCAAGGGGCAGTATCAGGTTCACGACGGCAAAGGCGGTTTTACGGACGCTTACAACCAATTGCCGGGACTAATGATGTTCGTCATCGGCGGGCAATGGATCGTCAATTTCAACTATTTTGGCTGCAATCAGTACATCACCCAGCGGGCTTTGGGGGCGGACCTGAAAACGGCGCGCAACGGCCTGCTATTCGCGTCGTTTCTCAAAATTCTGATGCCGTTCATCGTGGTGCTGCCCGGTCTGGCGGCTTATGTGCTGTTTCAGGAAAACGCCGATCCGGCCATTGTCAAGGGCATCACGGAAGGTGGCATTGTCAAACCGGATAATTCCTACCCGGTTTTGCTCAACCTGCTGCCCGTGGGACTCAAAGGACTAGCGTTTGCAGCCCTGACCGCGGCCATTGTGGCTTCGCTGGCCGGAAAAGCCAACAGTATCTCGACCATCTATATGCTCGACATTCACAGGAAATTCTTCAACACCCGCCTGACCGAAAAGCAAACCGTCTGGCGCGGGCGGGTGGCGATTGTCGTTTCATTCGTTATTGCGCTGGTCATTAGCCCGTTTTTGAAAAATTTTGGGCAAGGCTTCGAATACATTCAGGAATATACCGGCTTTATTTCCCCCGGTATTCTGGCGGTTTTTCTGCTCGGTTTTTTCTGGAAAAAAGCCACGGCCAACGGGGCGCTGGCGGCTGCCTTGCTAAGCATTCCGCTGTCGGCTTACCTGAAAATCAACGCGCCGGAAATTCCGTTTCTAAACCGGATGGGGCTGGTTTTCTGGGCCTGTGTGGTCTTGCAGGTTGTCATTAGTTTGCTCGAATCCAAAGGCCGGGATTCGCCGAAAGCCTTCGCGGTCGATGCCAGTTGGTTCCGCGTATCGAAGCCGTTCCTGATCGGGGCGGTCGTCATTACCGGACTTGTTTTATTGGTATTTTCTGTGTTTTATTGACGTGCCCATCAAAGTCCGGGTGAATTCCTGCTCACAACCGGGTAGACTGGAAGCCAAAACCCGGACGAAACGAAGCCGCCCAACGGTTCGTGGGTACGCAATACAATGGAAATCGTATACGATCAGCACGAAAAACACTTCGTTGCTCTGGACTGCATAATTTTTGGCTTCGATCAGCAGGAGCTGCAACTGCTGCTGATTAAACGCGGTTTTGAACCCCAGAAAGGAAAATGGTCGCTGATGGGCGGTTTTCTGAAAACCGATGAAAGCGTGGACGAAGGGGCCGAGCGGATTCTGGAAACCCTGACGGGCCTGACCGGCGTGTATATGGAGCAACTCTATGCCTACGGTGAAATCCGGCGCGACCCGGTGGCCCGCACCCTTTCAATTGCGTATTACGCCCTCATCCGAACCGATCAGTATAACAAAGAACTGGCGGATTCCCACAACGCCCAGTGGTTTCCGGTATCCCGAAAACCGGAATTGATCTTCGACCACAATGACATGGTGGAAAAGGCGCTGGCCCGGCTTCGGCGTCGCGCCCGGACGCAACCCATTGGTTTTGAGTTGTTGCCGGAGAAGTTTACAATTCCGCAACTGCGGAGCCTGTACGAAGCCATCAACAACCAGCCGCTCGATCACCGCAATTTCAGCAAGCGGCTCAATTCGATGGAATGGCTGGTCAGGATGAATGAAAAAGACAAAACCATGTCACGCAAAGGGGCCTTTTATTACCAGTTCGACCAGGAGCTTTACCAAAAGCTGGTGCAGGAAGGCAGCAGCTTTGATTTAAAGTAAGTGACGGTGTATGGTTTTCGGTGTACGGTTTTGGGCGGACCGTCACCTTCTATGTTGAATAGCGAATTTTGAATGACGAACACTGAATGCTAAATGCGTCGGTCCGGCGGGGAACCGCACCGTTGCGAGGGCCCGGCGAAAACCGTATACCGAAAACCAAAAACCGTAAACTATTTCGTACCTTTCTTTCCTAAACGCTTGGACGCATGGATCAGCGCATCATCAATCTTTTTGACGAGTATACGCACAAACCGCTGAAGCGGGATGTTTTTTTGCAGCGGCTGGCTAAACTCACCGGCGGCATGACGGCGGCTCTGGCCGTCCTGTCGACTTTGGAAGTCAATTATGCCCAGGCCCAAACCGTTTCCGGACAGGATGACCGGATTCTGACCGAGCGCGTGACCTATCCCGGTGCCGATACCACCATGAAAGGCTATCTGGCGCGCCCGAAAGCCAACGGCAAATACGGGTCGGTGGTGGTCATTCACGAAAACCGGGGGCTGAATCCGCACATCGAAGATGTTACCCGCCGGCTGGCCCTGGCCGGTTTTCTGGCGATGGCGCCCGATGCCCTGTCGGCGGCTGGTGGCACCCCGACCGACGAAACCCAGATGCGGGAATTGTTTGGAAAACTGGACGCCGACAAAACCCGCCAGAATTTTCTGAAGGGGCTGGATTACCTGAAAAGCCGTCCCGACAGCAACGGCAAGCTGGGTTGCGTCGGTTTTTGCTGGGGTGGCGCTATGGCCAACCAACTGGCCGTTCATTACCCGGATCTGAAAGCAGCCGTGCCGTTTTACGGTCGCCAGCCGGAAGCCGCCGATGTGCCCAAAATCAAAGCTACGGTACAACTGCACTACGGCGGGCTGGACGAACGGATCAACGCCGGTATTCCGGCCTACGAAGAAGCCCTGAAAAAAGCCAATGTGCCATACCAGTTGTATGTGTACGAAGGGGCGCAGCACGCCTTTCACAACGACACGGCGGGTCCGCGTTACAACGAAGCCGCTGCCAAAATGGCCTGGGAACGCACCCTTTCCCTTTTTAAAGAAAAACTGGCCTAGTTAGTCACGGTATTGCCAGCACGACACCTGACCGGTTTTTAAAAACCGGTCAGGTGATTTTTTTTAGAAGCACCCAAAAGAGCTGAAATCCGGTGCGTATGTCCTGTGCCCATTCCCGGTGGGGCGAGGTCATTATCACTTCAAATCCGGAGAAGGCCTAAACCGCACCGGATGAACGCTCCGGGCAACGGGTAGTCGGCCGGTGCGGTTTAGCGGTAAATCGTTTCGACCATAAACCGTTCGCTAACTAATTGAAACAGATGGCCCGGTTTTGGCATTTTTAGGTTTACTTTCTTTCTGAAAGGCCAATTTATTCGGAAACGTCAAAAGTCATCTTGAAAATTAGCTACGGCCCGTGAGAGGAAGTGGCAGAGTGCCATGGGACAAAAACCAAGAATTCTGATTGCGGACGATGACCCGGCTTATCGTCGGCTGATCACATACCACCTTACCCTCAACGGTTACGAAGTATCGATTGCCCATCATGGACGACAGGTGCTGGATTGGCTGGGCGTTGCGCACAACCGGCCCCAGTTGCTCGTGCTGGATTTGCTGATGCCGCAATTGAGTGGCATTGAAGTGATGGAGCGGGTCAAATTGCTGCCGTATAAATTGCCCGTGATTCTGGTGTCAGGCGCGGAGTGGGCCATTGCGCGGGAAGCGGTTAATCAGGCGAATCCCGATGCTTTTCTGGTTAAACCGTTTAACCTGCAAACCCTCCTGGACACCATCCAGTCCTTGCTGCAACCGCTGCTGACCGATAATGAGGAAGCTCCCCACAATGCCGGGCTGGATTGAGCGGTTTTGTTTCCGCACCCGGTTTTCCAGCATAGTTTAAAGGCTGACTATATCCTGCCAGTGATTGAAAGAGCGCTTCTACTCCTTGAGTCCCAACGATTTGATCAGAAACGAAGCCTGGCCCCGGGCGTCTAGTTTCCTGTTTTTCAAGGCAACCTACCAATAATTGCGAGGCTTAGCTGCGGAACCTGATTCTGATTTCGGTACGGTTTCTTACCGAGACTGGGGAACATCCGCCGGACAAAGAACCTTCGAATAGGCCGACTGAGCCTGAGTTAGTGCGTGTTGGTAGTAGTCCAGTGAGCCCTGGTAATGCCAAAGAAGCCGGTTTTTATACGGACCGCTGCGCAGATTCCGTTGGGTGGATTTGATCAGTTGCTGCATCTGGTGGACCGAATGCTCAAGATGTTCCAGGCGTTGCCGGCGCACGGCGAGCAAGCGTACGAACCAGTTGGACGGTTCGGCCTGAGAAGAAGGACCGGACGGTTGGAGAAGGGCCTCCCACTCCTTTTTAAGCTGCTGAATGGGCGCCGACCAGTCCTGGCCGTCAAACACATCGACGGGAAGTTCGGTGCGGCCACCGGAAACGGTCACCTCGGCCCGGATGGGCTGATTGCCCCGCAGAATTAAACTATTCAGAATATCAAAAGCCGTTTCCAGCTCGTCAACGTGACAATAGAAGTCACGCACCTGCTGTTGCTGATCGATTGCCGTGAGGGCCAGAATAATTCGGTCGTACATACGGTTTCCTGACAATGCAATAAGCAAAGCTACGATACGATCGCATACGAAAAAGGGTTTAAATGAAATCGAAGCACTTGTTCCTACGGATTTTCGGAGGGCGTTACATCCACCAGCTGGTCAAACGCCAAACCGCTGCTGCCTTCGCCTTTCCCAAACTGGGCTTTTCGGCCAATCCAAAGCGTTCCGCGCCCGTCGGGCATTCGGGTAAACTGATACGTCCGGGTGACACTTTTTCCCATGCGCGGCACTTCCTCTTCATGGACAAAATACGGGGCCGGTTCGTCCAGGATTTTTCCTGTGAAGAGCGCTTCCTGGTCCGGCATCCGGGCGCGTTGCAGCCGAATGTCCCGGTTGCTGCCCGGTAGTTGAACCGGAATAAACGGAATCCAGTTGTACGGCACGTCGGTTCCCAACACATACCGGATTTTGGCCGTCGTTGGTGCGGGAGTGACAGGTTCGGGGCGGTTCGCTTCCCGGGCCGCCAGTGCCGACTCGTAGCCGTTGATACCGCGCCCCAGCGGGGACGGCCGGATGGATTCGATGCCCCACACCATATTCGCCATTTCATCCCGAATGAAGTTGACTTTTTCGAGCGGCTGGCTTTCGAGCGGTTTGCCGAGGGTCGGGGGTAAAAAAGAAGCGGTGTTGGCCGCTCGGGCGTTGGTGCTAAGCGAAAAAAAGCTCCAGCGCGTCCAGTCGTCGTCAACGCCGGTTCCGGAAGGTTTTACGAAAGTGCGTTGCCCGAACACATCCGTGATGACCAATCCCCGAATCTCGCAAAGCGATCCGGTTTTGCGTTCGTAGGGAAAAACGCACCAGTCGTTGCTATAAAGCAGCATGAACTCGGCCATGATCAGCTTGATCAGGTCGGTGGTGTTGGCGTCGATGTGGGCAAAATCCGTCCGTCCGTTTTCCATTTGCCAGAACCGGGGTTGCGGCATGCCGTTGAACGAAACCGGTGCCGGAACAAACGACAGACATTCTTCCAGCGGTTTGCGGGGTTCGACTCCGGTTGTGGCCTCCAGCCGGGCCGTCGCGTCCACGTCGAACGAGTACCAGTCGAGCTGCCCATTTTCGTACTGCTCGGCCCGGAGCACGGTCTGCCGCCCGTCGACATCTTCCGTGGCGCAGGCAAACTGATACTCCAGGTGCGTGCCCGACCAGGCGCGGTCGGTTGGTGATGCGGGCTGGGTGGCGAATTGGTCCAACCAGGTCATCAGGTCGGCCGCTGCGGTTTTTAACTGATTTCGGTGGTTCGCTAAAAATTGCCCATTGGCGTCCACCCAGGCTGCGTGCGAACCGTCGGCGATGGCGTTCCGCAGTAAAATCCCGTTGGTGATTTTCCCGGCAACCGGCAGGCGGGTCTGGTCGGTGTCTTTGTCGAAAACCGGGTTGGGCGCCTGGGCATCGACCGGAAATTTCCGGCGGTATTCGGCCGGATACGGCAGGTTGTTTTTGCGGAGAAGCTTTTCAAAATACCGCCCGATGCGCAACTGACTGGCCAGGTCATCCGGCCAGAACTCCCGTTCCACCCGCGCTTCGAGCGGCAGATCGTTCGGCAACGGTTGGGCCGGCTGATTCCCGACGGCGTACCGATCCAGATACGTCTGGTAGGTCAGCAGCCGGGCGTCAATGGGTGAGCCCGCGTCTTCGCCCTGAAATTCCCCGAATTGCCACTGGCGGGTCAGCATCCAGAGCGGGTCGCGTACCTCGGCCCGCAAACTCCGCTCAAAATCGCGGTTTCGCGGGCGACCTTCCAGACGGTTCCAGCCTTTGATGGCGGGCCGAAAAACCGGTTGTTGCAGAAACAGGTCTTTGAGTTTTTCAAATTCAGCCATGAGCGTTCAGGAGGTTAATTTTTGATTAGGGTGCTGCCCTGGGTGAAAACCGTCGAAAGGCCGCCGGTCGAGAAATCGTTGAGCACCGCCGGAAGCACCTGAAAATAGTCGGTATTGGTCAGCAGGTCGGGTTCCACGGCGCGCAGTTTGGCGCGGTCCAGCGTGTCGGTCACCACACTGACCAGCTCGTTCCAGCTCCATTTTCCGTTTAAAACCGGAGCGACGGCAATCAGAATCGCCTGTGGGGGCGTGGCATTCGGGCGGTTATAATGAAAAGCGACCCCCGTGGTTTCTTTTTCCGTCGGAATGAGCTCGGTCCATTCATCGAGCAGAAAACCGGCCTGGTTCTGGGCCGTATTGCCGGGCACCTGATGCAAAACCAGCGACAGCCGTTCCTGCCCGCGCAGCGTTTCGGCAAAGCGCTCACCCACCCATGGGTCACCAGCAGCATACGGCACTTGAATGGGCATCAGGTCAAACGCTTGTTCCTGATACAAATCGTGGTGCAGGGTGAGGGTTTCGGTATTTTCGACCGCCGGGCGAACCCGCGCCAGTGTTTGAAGCCAGTTTTCCATCACCAGATCGGGGTCCTGCTCCAGCATCTCTGCGCTGTGTTCGATGGCGTGGGAGAGCTGGCCCGGATTCTGCAACCGGAAGACCGGAACCCAGCTGAACGACTTGCCGTATACCTGCCGGGCTGCTTCGCGCCCGCGTTCCAGTTGGTGTTCGGGGGTAAGCAGGTCAAAACCGTCGAACGGATTGCCGGCGGTTTGTTTATCAAAAAAAGATACCATCGCTTCGGCCTGCGTCACCAGATCCTCGGCCACCGGAATGGCCGTTCCGTCGTTCGAGTTGGGGAGGGCTTCAATCCAGCCGTAGTTCGCCAGCGCCAGCAGGGCCGTCCGAACCGGGTTGAGCAGGGTGGGGTTCAGCCCGGTTTGCTGCGTTGAGCGGGCCTGTTCCAGGGCGGCTTTCAACGACCCGGTTTTGGTTTTCAGGTCCGCAGCCATGGTTTTCAAATCCAAAAAACCGCCTTCCAGTTCGGTACGCAAGGCGGCCAGATTCTGATAACCCTGCGGATTGGGTTCGCCTTCCAGGTACGATTCCGTCGGCGGCAGGAAATCAAGCGCGTGGAGGGGCCGGGCTTCGGTGATGATTTTTTTCAGCGAACGCAGCAACGGCAGCAAACCGCTTAGGGTGGCGGTTTCGACCCCCGCCGTGTGAAAATCGAACGTGATGGGCTGCGGATCGGAAACGTTGAACTGCTGCCGGAGCTGGTAGAGCAGCCAGCGTTCGAGTTCCGACGACCGATTGCCCAGGTCCGCGCCCGTCATCAGCACCAGGTCCAGCGGCTGGAGATCGAGCTGCGCCAGATTCAGCAGATCGTCAACGGCACCGACCTGAAAGCGAAACCAGATTGTGGCGGGGGCGGGGAGTCGCTGGCCCAGCCAGTGATTGACCAGCGGATTGGCCCTGCTGCGCGGAGAGGGCGTTGATCCCCAGTTCGGATGCCGGTTGGTCACGCCTTCGGTTTGCAGACAAGCCGCCAGCCGGTGGGTGATCGAGGTGCCGGAGCGGGGCGTTTCCACGATTTCGGGCGTCGGGGGCATCTTGCCTTCCGAAATGGCCTGCATCATGCCGCCCGCCCGTTCGTAATTGCCCTGCACGGCCTGAAAAACACTCTCCGAAAGCGACACATCCGCCAGCGCATCGAGCGTGTTGTGCAGCCGATCCAGTTCGGCCAGAATCTGATGATGTTCCGTAGAACCGGCGGCCGGAAGACCAGTGATGCCCTGCAAATGCGGTTTTTCGCGGGCGTATTCGAGCAGATCGTAGCCGTTGATGACGTTCCGGGCTTCGATTACTTCCTGGGCGGCACTATCGGGTACATCGGTCAACTTTTTGGAAATCAGCGGAAACCGTTCCCGTAACACGTAAATGTATTGATTCAGCAACAGGCTACGGTCGTGCAAACCGCGCTCGAACTGATACCCCAGCAGAGCCGCCAGATCCTGGCCGTTCTGAATCCCTTCCAGAAATTTCAGGGCCGCCCGAACCCGCTCCGACGACAGGTTAACCGCCAGCCGCGGGTTGTCGTCCCCCTGCGAAAGGTAGGCGTTCCGCATCACGGCCGCCGTGACGGCATGGCGCAGCGAAGGCGTCTGAATGTAACCGCCGTTGGTGCCGTCTTCGTAGATGGGTTTATTGCCATCTTCCTGGAGCGGTTTGGGATAATTTGCCTGCGGAAACGCTTTCTTCGCGGTATTGGGCCGCAAATTTTCCACCCAGCCGTACGCCCCGATGTACATGCCCTTGTTGAGATACTGATGGTCGGACGTGTGTTGCAGATTGTAAAGCCGCCGGGCGAATAAACCGGTTTGCCAGCCGTCGAGTCGGTAACTGCACAAATCGAGGTGTTCGGCAAAAAGCCGCTCCAGTCGGGCCGTCGGCAGATCTTTCAGCATTTCCAGCGCCTTGACGACGCCCATCAGGGGCAGCATTTCGGCGGGGCCGTTATAATTCGTGCCGGGTTTGGGAATGAGCGATTGAATGTAGTCGCCTACGGAAATATTCTTGGTGCCCAGCCGCAGTTTCGCAGCGTTCAGATCCAGGTAATCGTCCTTGTTCAGATCGGCGGGCGTGCCGATGTTCTGAAGCTGCCGCTCGCGGGGAAAATCGTCGATAAACCGCTGCGCCACCAGCCACTTGGTGACGCTCTGCCCGAATTCTTCGAGGTACGCCCGGCGCAACAACGGGTACAGCAGGGCTTTCGGTGGGCTGACGGCGTTGTTGTCCCGGTCGCGAAAGGTTTGATTCTTAATCGTTTGCAGATCACTTTTTAACAGCCAGTCGATGTAATTGCTGGTGCCGTCGTAGGGTTGAATGGGGGCGGTTTCGGAAAAGGGCGTTCGCGGATCAGCGTCGATCACCGGCCCGTTCAGTTCGTCGGTTCGCGACAGGAAAATCAATTTTTCGAGCAGGAAATCCTGGCTGACATCAAACGTCAACCGACTCAGCTGCTGGCTTTTGGCCGACTGAATCGCGTTCCAGATGAGTTGGGACAGAAAATTGGTTTTCTGAAAATTCAGGTAATTCCAGGCGTAGAGATCGGTTACGGCTTTGCGGGAATGAAAAACCGTCGAGGATGCCTGCAGGCCGATGATATTCAGAAGATTGGCGTTGGGGTCACCCGGTTTTCCGGCGTAGGCAACGGTGGGCAGCAGGGCTCGCCACTGGCCCGCAGCCTGCCGCAGAATCTGGAGGAGCTTCGCCCAGAAGTCCCGGCCACTGCCCATTTCCCGAAGCGTGAATTGCCAGTCCGGAAAACTGCTCGTCACCAGCAGCGCGTAGGGCTGGTTGCCGACCCGGATGGCGGGCAGCCCCCCCCGGCCCGTGACAAATTCCGTAAAAAACTGCCGCGCCAGGTCCTGTTCCCGGCGGCTCACCAGCGGTTTTACCAAATCGTCGAGCATCATGCCCCAGGTGGCTGGCCAGAGCGCATTGTTCATGGACAGCGCTTCGGAAATGTCCCGGCGGTTGGCATTTTCGGTAAAAAACAGCGATTCGTTGCTGATTCCCAGGGCTTCGGCAAACCGCTGGCCGTCGGCCTGGGTGTAAAAGTCGGTGGTCGGTTTGAAAAGCGGAACGCCATCGGGCGTTTCCAGTTGCGGGCCGGAGCGGTCCGAATCCGAAAAAACCGATGCGGTTTTGTCCGTATTGTTGGTGGGCGAGCCCTGCGGTAAAATGCTAAATCCCGACGCGCCGTAGGTGTGGTTCCGAACGAGTGCTTCCAGCAATTCTTTGTTTTTTTCCGCCGGGCTGGTCAGCCGCAATCCGAGCACGACCACCTTCTCAAAACCGCGCCGGAGCCAATCGGCCGTGATGGGGATTTTGACGGCCATGCCCACGGCGACGGCTTCCTCAAAATCGAACAGCCAGGCCATCTCCTTGCCAACCACCAGCTTATTGCTAGCATCCCGGCGGAAACCGGATTCTTCGTCCAGCGGGTCCGGCCCCATCACCAGGTAATCCGGCACCGGTTTACCGACTATTTCAAATACTTTCCCGCTGGGGCCGTAAGCCATCACAACAAACTGACTGGGCATCAAGCGCGTATGCGGGGCCTGCGTCCAGGGTTGCGGTTTAGGCGGTTCCTGGGGTTTCAATACCAGTTCGGTAAGGAGTCGCCATTTGCCGTACCAGTTGGTGGGTTTGGTCTGGCGGGTCACCCACGCGGCCCGGTTAACGCCAAAGCGGTTGGTCAGCCCGTTCCAGAGGGTTTCGCGCGTTTTTTGGCCGTCCGCTTCCGGCTGGTTTCGCGTTTCCCAGACACTTTTCCAGTACGCTTCTCCGGCGCTGATTTCGTCGGCGGTCAGCTCCTCCTCGTGTGAGAACGTGGTAATTTCGTCGGGATAAATCCGCACCCACAATTCGTGGACATTGGCCTCCGAATGAAAATGCGTTTCGATTCGAACCGGAAAAAGGACAAACGGCAGCTCGTCGGACAGTTCTTCAATCAGTTGCTGGGGATTGGTCTGAAACCAGGTGTGAACATCCCGGCCCCGGCCCAGTCGTTTGGTGGCGATGATCTTCCGGGTTGCGGCCACCTGTTTCTTTACTTTTGCCGCCTGCGTGACCAGTGATTTCAATGACGCTTCCTCGGAACCGGAGCGTTGGCCTTTGGCGTTCAGCGCACCGATCTGCTGATTCAGCGTTGCCAGCAAACCGGCCTGCTGGAGCAACTGCGCCCGGTTTTTCGCCCGCTCGGATTCGGCTTGAGCCGCTGCTTGTTGAATGTCCTTGAGATTCATAGGGGTCAGGCTTGTGGATTTTTTAGATTCCGGAGCATTTCGCGGGCGTGAACCGCCACCATGACGGGTTTCTGGTACAGGATGTAAGCCAGATCAGCCGCGTTGGTGTTCCAGTTCACCGCGTCGGGATTGGTCCCCGGCAAATTCCGGACAAACGGTTTGGTCAGGTCGATCACCTCGCGCTGGTTGCCCAGGGTTTCCCACGAAAGGTTGTCCCACTTTTTGTCACTCAGACTCGCCGACTGGGTTTCATCCAGGCCAAAGCGCGGTTCACCCGGCACTTCCTGAATGACAAAAAACCAGCCCAGATTGGCAGTGCCCAGTCGTTGGCGCTCGGCGGCCGTTTCTTCGGTCACCTGTCCTTTCGCTTCCGCAATCGACAGGTCGAATCCGATAAAGTGCAAATCAGGGTCAATTTGGGCTTTATAAACCGGATTCTTGATGTGCAGGCCGTCGGCGGTGGTCTGGCCCGTAGGGTCTTCCAGCACCAGCCGGTTTTCGGTGTTCCACTTCGCCTGCTGCGCGTAAATAACCGTGTTTGGATACCGCTTCAACAAATCACCCTTGATCACCAGCACGATGGACGGGTCGGCGCTACCGGTTTGGCGGTGGTTGTGGTCGCCCAGGTGAATCCTGGAATTTTTCAGCCACTGGTGAATGGGAGGGATGTCTTTGAGGGCGTCGGCCTGGGCTGCGGGGGGCAATGCCGCCAGAGCGGTCGTGCCGACGGGTTTCCAGAATTGCCGAAACGGCGTGCCGCGCTGGTCGGTGGGGTATTCACGCCAGAGCAGTTCCCGCATGAATTCGTGGTTGAGGCCCACCATATACGACTCGATAAAAGGCTGATTCGGGATCATCAGCGAAATGGTGTTCGGCGGAATCAGGTTGAGGTTGGGAACAAAAAACTCCTTATTCGACGCGACCAGTGGCTCGTACATGGCGTCTTTGATGTCCGGATACGCCATGACGGGGTCCAGCTTTTCGGTCTGGTTGCCGCCTTGGGTAATTCCGGCCAGCACGCGACGCGGAAAGCTGACGAGCGGATTGATGGCGTTAAGAACCACGGTTTTGAGGTCAGGCAAGCGGACGGAATCCCGTTTGAGTGGGGGTGTTACGCGCTCAGCCATCCGTTCGTGCAAACTTTCGATGGCCTTCCGAAATTCGGCCCCGGTTTTGGTATCCCGTTGTCCGTCGTCGGTATTCCGGCGGGGCATTTTACCGGGTTCCAAAAGTTCAAAATGGCCCCGGGGTGGGATTCGTTTCAGGAAGTCGGCCGTAAAATCCAGTTGCCGGGCCACCGACTCCGGCAGCGTCCGATTCGATTCCGGAACGGTTTTAACCGGTGCCGCCGTGATTTTGCCCACGTTCAGCAGTTGGAAAATCGTTGAAAAACCGGTGGTGCCGTTGATCGAAAACCGCCTGGCGATGGCGCGTCGCGGGCCGACCAGCTTCCGGAATGCTCCGCTGGCGGTGGCCGACGGTAACAAACTCTGCTGAATCAGGTGATGGACGGTCGCAGCCCCGCCCACAATTTTTTTGTGCAGCTGGGCCGTGATGGCCAGCTGCGACCCGTCGTCCAGCGTCGCCAGGTGTTTTTGGTGCAAATTCACGCTGGCATGCATCGCCAGTTGCGAAAACCGGATTTTCTGGTTGGCCGACAACACATCCCCGATTTGCTGCCAGGCTTTCCGCATGTAATCTTCCTGATTTTTCTGTACCACGAGGGTGCCCATGCCCGCCGGAGCGCGGTAACGTGGGTCCTGATTCAATTCATGCACCCAGTTTTGCTGGCTGCTTTCCAGGCTCAATTGGGCCGTCAGGGCGTGCCACTTGCCGTACAAAGGCGGTGAAATGACCGGATCGGCGGAGGGGTTGGCTGCCAGAACGACTTCCGAACGGTTCAGGATGGGCTGAACTTTTTCCGGAAAATCGCTGGCTTGGTCGAAATTGGTTTTGGGTTTTCGCTCGGTGGTGGGCGCCAGCAGCGCACCTTCCAGACCCACTAAATTGTCGGGCGTAACCCGCACCTTGTCCAGGCCAAAACCGGGTGTGCTGACATCCATATCGCGGATGCCCACCCGTTTGTCCATGTCGCGGGGTTGCAGCAGCCGCACCAGCGACTCGAAATCGCCCCCCGCTCCGGTTTTAAAAAACCAGCGGTAATACACCGGATAGGCTTTCTCACCGGTTTCCCCGTTTCCCCAGGAAAAAGCCAGTGCCGGGTCCGTATCGGCAACCGGTTCGCCCAGACCCGCCTTTCGCCCTATTTCAAACGTCGGGATCAGAAAGGCGTGGTAGGCCGTGTTGGGTTCCAGGTGCCGCGGACACAGCAACCGGGCCACGCCCTGATCGGGCCGGTCGGCCAGCAGGCTGTTTAACTGCGTCAGATTTGGTTGTTTGCCGGGATGGTCGATGGGTTCGTTCAGGTGCGTATGCGCCCAGGCCCAGGCGTCGGTAGGCGCGGGCAGCACGTCGTTCCGGTTGGCTTTGAGCTTGATGGCCGCTAACGGACGGTTGCCGGTGTTCAGGGGTTCAAACTCCGTTTCCTTCAAAACGATCAGAAAAATCCAGGGCGTCAGCCGGTGGTTGGCCTGCACGAGATCGGGCGTGTAGCGCCAGGGGAAATCTTCGTCGTAGAATTCAATCGATGCCAGGTAATTCGGTTCGAAATCGGTGATCAGGTTGCGCGGGTCGGTGCGGACAATCATGCGCGGATTGATGCCGATAACGTCGCCCGGACCCAGTAAGTTGACGGTTTTAGTCAGCGGATTGGCATTGTCACCATTGACAACGAGACTGACATCCAGCCTGGCGCGGGCCTGCGTGGCGGCCTGGGTAAGCTGGTTGGCGATTCCCCGACGCAACCAGGGGAGAAAGGTGTAACGGGCTAAGGGCATGGTTCAGGCGTTAGGGAATGAATTGTTTCGCGGCCGGGGTCGCCCGGCGGGTGGGCGAAATAGAAGAAAGGCGCGCAGCGTCTTAATGGAGTTGATAAGCCGGAAGCACCTGCAATTCGTCCGCAAAACCGGCGTCCTGCCGAACCAGCCTGGTCAGGGCCAGCTGGGCTTCGGTTTCGGTTTCAAACACCAGTTGCTGGTGAAGTTTCAGGGTGGCGACGGTCGCAATGGCAAAGGTTTCGGGCCGGAGCCGCACGGGTTTCGCGCCCAAAACCGAGGGCTTCCGGTGGGTTTCCGACAAAACGGAGCGGGCGATGGCGTTCGACCGCAGGTGCAAACCGAACAGATTGCGGTCAACCGTCAGCAGCCGTCGCTTTTGTTTTTCCGGAACGTAGATCAACTCATACGTGACGTCAAGCCCCACGGCATACGAGCTTTTGAGTTGGGTCGATCCGCCGATTCGCAGACCGGCATCGAACGCTTCAAATGAAGGCCGGGCCAGCTTTTCGGCATCCGAAAGATCCAGAAACTGGGCCGGAGCAAACTGCTCTTTTTCAAAAACCGTGGGTGTTTCTTCGGCCGTGCCCAAGCGTACTTTCGTGATCTCGAACCGGCGCGGACCGTCGGGTAGCTGGTAGCCAAACCGGGCAATGTCCAGCCGCAGCGGAACAATTTTCTGGGTGATGCTCAGCGATCCGAAAGGGTGCAGAATCAACGCATCGGCATCGACCGGCAATTCCCGCAGCGTAACGAACTGGTTTCCGGCGGGCAGATCGGCCTTCCAGTTGCCCGGTTTAAGGAGGGCTTCGCGCAGTTGATCCAGCACCCGGACGGGCGGCAGCGTGTCGTTGCGCCGTTCGCCGAAGGTTTTGTCGAAATGAACGGAAATGGTAACGGTGAAAACAAAACCGATTTCGAACGAGGCTTTGCCTTTGGCGTGCCAGGGCGTCGGGCCTTCGAGGGTCAGCTGGAGTTTGACGCTGAACAGGGTGGAGGAACCCGACCGAACCGCCAGCATGGCCGCGACTTCGGCGATGAAATAAAACGGGGAAAACTGCACCAGCACGTCGAGCGACAGAAAACCGTATACGTTGAAAACGCTCGCACTGGCCGACAGTTCTACTTTGGCCCCAAACTGCACCGTGTTGGAGGTGACGGCCAGATACGATTCGGCTTTCAGGCTCGGGTTGCCCGAAAAAATGACCAGACTCAGCCGCCGTAAGGTCGGCAGGTTCATCGGAGGGGGCGTGTAGGCGGGGTGAAAACCGCCCATCGAAACCAGAAAATTGGCGTTTTCTTTGTAATAAAGCCGCAGCACCATGTCGCCGGTCAGGGCAAACGTCAGAATGCGCGAATCAATCAAGGCGGCATCGAACGAAATCTGGCCTTTGTCGAAATCGACACTTCCGAAGAAATTGACCTGAATTTTGACGACGGCGATGCGTTCTTCGGGCAGATTCAGCCGCAAAACGCCCAAAACCGCAAAACCGGGTCGCGGAATTTCCAGCAGCAGACCCAGTTCAATGCTGATCAGGGTGGGCGTTCCCCAGCCGATTTTAGCCATCGGGGCCACCAGATAATGACCAGTTTTGGGCGGAAAAATTCGCTTGAGATCGCTGACAATCCGGGTGGCATTGGCCACAATGTTCTGCGGAAACAGGACGGAATTGAGCGAGCCGTCGTAAACGCCTTTCCGGATTTCGTCGAGCAGGTAGGTGCGGTTGATGCCGATCAAACCGCCGACGCCGTTGAGCGTAAAGCCAAAGCTGAGCTGAATGGGCGTAAACTCCGAGGTGATGATGATCAACAGCGAAAAACCGCTCGAACCATCGGGGAGTTGGGTGGTCAGAATCCCGATGGCATTCAGGGAGATAGCGCCCGAAAACGTGAGCTCCAGGCCACCGGCGTATTCTTTTTTAGTGTCGTCGTAAAACAAAAAACCGCCCCCCGAAAAACCGCCCCCGTCGACGGAAAGCCCGAGCCCGGTGGGTGGTTTAAAGCCCAGATTGATATCGAAGGGACCCGCATTGCCGCCGTCGAACGTGGTGTTCAGCGCCAGGCCAATGTTCTGAACCACGAACGTCAGCGGCCCCAGCTCGCCTTTGAGGCTGGTGCCCACTTCGAGTCGGGCGGCCGGTTTAGGGCTGGCTTCGCCGTACAAGCGAATCAGGAGTTCTTCGATGGAAAGCGGTCCCAGTCGCAGGTGCGGATACACCGCTACCTCAAAACCGCCCCCGCCGGTAAATTTGATGCCGTGTTTGTTCGACCACTCGAAGCCGAGCGTGAACGGAATGCGCGTTTCGCCGTCGCCCACGATTTTCCGGATAAAACCGTCAGCTTCAGTGGCTTTCAGCACCAATGCAAAATCGCGGAGCGAACCGCTGATTTTGAGTTCCGGGTCGTTGCCGTTGAACCAGAAATTGAATTCCAGCGAACCGCCTTTCAGTTCCAGCCGGGTGCCCGTGTCGTTGCCCACCACGGTTTTTGCCAGCGCGGGCGCGTACTCGATGCCGGCGCCAAAACCGGCCGTAGGCAGTTGGCCGTCCTGAAACGGGTATTTGATTCGAATCTCGCCGGGACGAATCAGAATGCCGAACAGCGACGCAATGTTGGATTCGGCCCGCACCAGCAGGTTGACGTCTTCCCGGATGCGCAGTAGAGAGCCGATTCGGGACGGTAACGCGGGCTGAATAATCAGGCCCGGCAGCTTGCCATTCACCGCCGGAACGTCCAGTACCGATAGGCCCAGCATCCGGTCTTCGTCGTCGATGAACAGGTAAGCCAGCGGAATTTCGATAAATTGCCGAACGCGCGGGTTGCGCGGGTCATCGGTCGGAAAGTCGAGGTAGCGATACCCGGTTTCGTCGTCCAGCCGTTGCAGCGAAACCGGAATCCGCAGGGCGTAGAGCAGTTCGAGCAGATGATCGGCAAAAAGCTCGAAATCGAAGGCGGGCGTTCCCCAGCCGTAAATGAATTCGGGCAGTCGGTCGGGCTGGGTCAGCATCTCGGGAATGCGCTCCCAGTTCATTTTGAGCCGAATGAACGATGGTCGGCTGCGGTCGGCGGGTGCGGGCATCGGAATCTGCTCGATTACGCCCGTCATCTTGAAAAAGTTGAGCAGAAACGGCCAGGCGTCGGTCAGGTAATCGACCAGCAGGATTTCGAACAGGCGTTCGCGAATTTCATTGAGGAAGGCGGGAACGTCCGTAACGCCGGGCGGGGCTTCCTGGATGGCTTCAATCGCCTGGTAAACGGCTTTGATTTTCCCGAAAACCGCCCGCGCCCGGGCCGGGTCGGGGGCGGCAAGGAGATCGTCGAGGGCCGACACGGTTTCGTCGATGCGGGCAATCAGTGTGCTGTAGGAGGGTGGGATGCCGGTAACGTTCCAGCCCAGCCGGTACAGGAAAATCCGAAACTGGTCGGGGCTGCTGACTGCGTCTTTCAGCGGCTGCACGGCCAGGGCCAGGTGTTTGCCAAGTTCTTCGAGCGTTCCCATAAGCCTTATTGGGGATAAATGTTTTTGGCCATGTATTCCTGGTCGAAATCCGGCAGTTTGGTGGGATTGACCAGGTTAATCATCGTGTACTGGCAGACGGCGCACAGGGGCGTGTACGTTTTGTTCTGAACCTGAAACCGCATCATGCAACTGGCGGCTGGGTGGTAGGCGCCACCGTGGTGCCGGTCTCCACCAGAATATAAGCCGATAATCTGCGTTTTCGAGGGTAACGTGCCAGCCAGTGAAGCAGGGATGCGGGTATAGGTTTCCATGTGGACGAATTCATCATGCTGGGCATTCGCGTTAAAAGGCACGGGGTTGGCAATGAGGTGGTCGAGTACCTTCTTGGAAATCAGTTCGGCAAACGGATAAGTGGCTGAGCTTTGGCCCGATGGCAGGCTGACCGGTTTGTAAATCAACATTTCTTCCAAACTCGTTACCGTTTCCAGGTAGGCAGACAGCGTTGCATTCGTTGGAATGGTCAGTATGAGGGTGTTGGCAGGCGGGGTGCCGGTAGCCACTGTAAGTTGGGGAGATAAGCCCTTTTCAATTACATCGGGCATATTGGGCGTGGTTGCCGGAGTCCGAAAAATCGTATAAATAGGCCCATACCGGTCCACCGCTTCGATGTAAATTTGCTGGCTGGGCTGTAGGGTAGTTCCCTGAACGAGATCGATTTTGATTTCGCGTTCGACCAGACCAAAATTTGGGATCTGTTTCCGGATGATGATCCGGTCATTCCCCGGCACCGCGTGAATCTGCAAAGGACCAGCCAGAAGAGCGGGAAAAGGATCGGGGTCAAGGACCGTACCGGCCAGGGTTTTAGGTCCGGTGCTGAGGGTATAAACGAAGTAGGCCTTCGGATTCTTTTTTCGTTTGCGGATGAAAACCGGGTCGCCGGCCGCGAACGTACCGGGTTGGCCGACCCCGAGGGTTACTTCCAGCGTGGTCGCACTGGTTTTTTTGATGCTGGTTACCGTCCGGCAGGTAGCTATGCGGTGATACCGCCACTTGAGCCTGACCGGATCCATCGGTACGGTAGTCTGAACCGGTGCGGTGGCCTGAAGATCGATGCGGGCCTGCAGATTCCCGAACATGTCCAGCCGTTTGGCATCAGCCCGGTCGAAATTGACGTTGGGGACGTTGACAATCGCCCCATTAGTAACCGCAAGGCCTTTAAACTGGGGCAGTTCTTCGCCGTATTCGTCTCCGAGGCCGAACGAGTGGCAGATTTCGTGGGTGATCGTTCCGACGATTTCGAGCGGTAAGGGCGTCGGAATAGCGGGTGGGACTACCCGGGCTTTCTGGTCTGCCTGAACGTCAACAAACAATTTGTATTCCGTGGTTGAGGTACGGATGTTTTCCGTTCGGCAGAAAATGGCCCGGCCCGAATTGAAAGGCCGCCCCCGGTTTGTCCGGGAAAGAATGACGATATTGGCCATGTCTTTTCCCTGGTTGAAATTGAAATCCAGGTCACTGTTGAAGGTCGGTCCGATCGTTTGCCCGGAGCGGTTATCCTTCAAAAAGGGAAAAAAGCGATCCAGTCCGATTCGAAAAACCCGGGCGAGTTCAAAATTCAGTAATCCGAAGTTGCCGTCATCGACGGCTCGCGTGAAGTCGTTGATCGTAATGCCTAAAACCGTATCTTTCGCTTCGGGTAAATACCGGTTCGCAAATCGCTGCCAGGCCTGAACGATACCCGTATTGGTTTTAAGATACCCGATCTCGGTTGCAGTGAGGGTGGTCGTCGCTTCCCACTTTGTAATGATCTCCAGAACGACCGGCGCATTGGCACTGAGGGTGTCCTTCCGTTTTTCGGCCATGATGGGTAACCCCACCCGATACAGCAGATGCGGGATTTTCCACGATCCAATAGGAATCGTTTTCGGATCGAGTATGAACGGAATCGGATAACCGCTTGAATGGGGTGTATCATCTTCCAGGTATAAATCGGCGCGGTGCGTGACTCCGCCCTCCCGCGACGGCAGAAAAAGCTTCCAGTAATTGATGGAGCCTTGCAATGTCCCAAACGGTTGCAAAAGTTGGCTCGAATTGAGCTTTCCAACATAATCGTCGAGGAGCTGATCAAATTCCGATTGATCACTGGGTTCAAAACCGTCCGGAATAAAGAGAATATTTGGATTCGCGTTTACCGGGGTGGACCCCAGATTATTCTTCGCAGCGATCAATTCAGCCTTGCAGGGCGAATTTTTGGATAAAGTGTCGGTAACCAGGATCTCGGCTTCTGTGCGCAGAGTCTGGGTATTGAACGTAACTTCGGCCGAAATTTTATAGGACGATAAGGTTGTGCTGGTTTCAAGCCACCCTCCGGCTGGATCGATCAGATTCGGGCTGGGGGAGGCTCCCCAGGCAATCCTGATCGGGTTGGTAATGTTATACGAATGCCGGTTTCCCGGAAAGAGTTTCGGGATATTCCACAGTTCGGCCACCACCCCGTCGTCAAACCGGGCCCGCAGCGAAGGGAAGTACGTCATCCCCCTGGAAACCGTCATCGGATTGGGAGTAATCCAGACGGCATCGATTCGGTTGTGAACATGAATCCGAATGGCGGTTTTCAGGCTGACCACCTGATTATTGATGGTGGTGGTGAGTTCCGCAAACAGGTTGAAATTCCGAAGCCGGAATTTGGCTATACTCGGCTCGGTAGCCCGCAAATGGATTATCCCATTCGGATTCGTCGCCGGGATGATCAGGTTAAATTTGGGAGCGTCGGCTTCGTTAAAGCTATACGTAAACCGGATCGTTCTGTTGGTCGGATCCTGATCTCGATACTGACTCACTCCCATTCCGTCAATTTCCAGCAAGTCCGTGAACGATACGACCGTTGCCGTTCCCCGTAACACCTGAAAGGATTGCCCCCGTAGCAAATGCAAATCGTAGCCCGGTACGAACTGAAGAGTTGCCATAGTGGAGTGGTTAAGAATAGCAGCGGAAAGTAACCAATTAGGTTATAGCCCCTTACAGATATTGAGTAAGCGGCATCAGAGTCCCTCCGGATAGATTTTACGGTCCATATAATCGGTGTCGAACGCGGCAAACCGGGTCGGATCGATCAGGTTGATCAGCGTGTAGCGGCACACGGCGCACAGTTCGGTATGCCGGTTGTCACGGTTGTGAAACCGCATCATGCATTGGGCCGCCGGATGATACACCCCGCCGTGGTGCCTGGCCCCTCCCGCATACAGGCCGATGACTTCCTTCTCCCGTTTCGAACAACAGGGTACCAGCTGGCCCGGAATGCGCGTGTCGGTGGTGCGGTCAATGATTTCCCGGTCGCCCGAATCGGCATTGAACGCCACCGGATCGGCCAGTAAATGATGCAGCACCTTCTGGGAAATCACTTCCGCGTGGGGGTAATTGGCCGACCGCTGCCCTTCGGGCATGTCGATGGGCAGGTACACCACCACGGCATCGTTGGCGGTCAGCGTTTTTAGAAAATCCGGAAAATCCGCCGGGATGGTCACCTCCAGCTGGTTGGCCGCGGCATGGACCCGCGCAACGGTCAGCAGGGGCGAAATTCCCCGTTGGATCAATTCACCGGTATCCGACCGGAACATTGCATAAATCGGACCGGGGCGGTATTCGCGCGAAACCTGAACCCGCTGGCCGACCTGTACCTGAGCCGCTTTGCCCGGTTCCAGGACCAGATCGAGGGTCCGGATGTCGCCCGGCTGCACCAACGTTTCAACGGTGACGGTATTGGCCGCAGCGTCGACGGCCGTAACCGCCATGCGGGTTTGAAAAGCCGCCGGAACCGGATCGGGACTCAGAATGGCGCCGATAAAAACCGGATTGGCCCCCGATACATCATTCAGGAAATAGACGTAACTGTCTTTCCTGCGTTTGCGGATAAAAACCGCATTGCCGTCGGTAAACTGGGCTGCCTGACCGGGTTTCAGGATCAGCGTCAGGGTGGACTGGGTAACCGAAACCGCCGTGACAATGCCGCATTTCCGGATCCGGTGGTACCGCCATTTGATCCGGAAAGCGTTAAACCGGGTGGTGCCATCCGAAGCCGGTATTTCCAGATCCGAGCGGGCCTGAATGTTTCCGTACGTATCCAGGCTGCTGCCGTCGCCGGTATATTGCGCAAAGGGCCAGCCCGAAACCGCCGGATCGGTGACCGGTTTTTTTGCGTAGGAATCCAGTGGTGGGGATTCGCCGTATTCGTCTCCGAGGCCGAACGAGTGGCAGATTTCGTGGGTGATGGTGCCCTTGCTTTCAACCGGGAGCTTAAACGGCGTGGATACCGGCTGAATCGAAACCCGGTTTTGGGAAAGATCACCGGTCAGGGTATCGACAGCCGTACGGCCGATGGTCGAAAACATATATCCGGTCGCGTTTTGGGCGCGGCCCCGGTTGCTGGCCACAATGATAACGATGTTGTCCCAGTCTTTTCCCTGCGGGATGGCCGGGTCGGGGGTTGAAAAGGGACTCTGGATGAAGGTCGTGCCAATTACGTTGCCGGCGGTGTCGCGCAGATTGAAAAAGAAATCGTCCAGATAATCCCGGTGCGTCCGTTTGGTGTCCAGGTTGATCATGTTAAAGTCGCTGTCGCTGGAAGCCGCCGTATAATCGTTAACCGTGATTCCGAGCGCCGTATCCCGCACCTCGGGGAGTCGTCTTTCGGCGTAGCTCCGCCAGCTGTCGAGCAGGTCGGTCCGACTGGCCACCAGCGCATCGACCTGCGCATCGCTGAGGTTGGTAGTGGCTTTCCACTTCTCGGCGAGGTCCGGATTCGAACTGGTTTTTTCGGCCCGGGCGGGTAAACCGGTGAAATACAGCAGGTGCTGAACCCCCCAGTTGGCTACCTCGCGTGTCCCCGGATTCTCCACGAACGGAATCAGGTCACCCTTCAGTTGGGGGAGGTTAATCGAACTGGTGGTTTCGGTGACGCGCCGTTCGCCGAAGGTGCTCACCCCGCCCTCCCGCGACGGAATGAAAACCATCCAGTAATTGATCGCGTGTTTCAGGAGGTTGAAGGGCGCCGTAATTTTTTTACTGCTCAGATCATAGACATAATCCAGTACCAGAACCTTGAACTCCCATTCCTGCTCCGCCGTGAAGCCTTCGGCCAGAAAGAGAATGTTCGGGACTTCGTTCAACTGCGAAAAACC
Source organism: Larkinella ripae (assembly GCF_054780775.1). NCBI lineage: Bacteria > Pseudomonadati > Bacteroidota > Cytophagia > Cytophagales > Spirosomataceae > Larkinella > Larkinella ripae. Next base: position 234,791 of record NZ_BAAGVR010000020.1, on the reverse strand, counting down.
GGGGCTGAAACTGCTGGTCACCAGTTCGGCCCGGAGCGTTGACGTTCGGGTGAGCGCTTCGCTAATGATGACATCTGCCGTGGCCTGGCGGCTGATTCCGTTGTAGGTGGCCTCGGCCCGCAGCACGTGCGTTCCGGTGAGTCCCTGGGGGCGCAAGGTGTCGCTGTTGGCCGGAACCAGGCCCGGCGTGTCCGAGGTCCAGGTGACCGCAATGGCCGGATCCGTGTTATACCGAAAACCGTACCCGTTGTTGCCTTTGAAATGGCTGGCGCCGATTTTGGCCACCACGTTGTCGTCAAAGCGGGCGTACAGGTCGGCCCGGTAGTATAAGCCGTTGTAAATGGTCAGCGGGTTGGGAGTGATCCAGATTTCTTCAATCCGGTTGTGAATGTGAATCCGCAGGGCGGTTTCGTTTTTGGTATCGTCGCCGGTGCCGGGCGTTCCGGCGGTGTCGGTGACTTCGGCAAACACGTAAAAATTCCGGATGCGGTTTTTCAGCAGCGCCGGTTCGTTGGCCTCCAGCGTAATCCGGCAATCAGGCTTGCGCACGTCGGCAATGGGGTTGACAATCCGGATGCCGAAGTCGGCAGCTTTGGTTTCGTCGAAGCTGAACCGAAACCGGTAGGAATGGTTGGCGTGGTTGTCCACGTAAGTCGCCGGGCGGCCGTTATCAATGGTCAGCAGGTTGACATACGGAATGCCACCGGGGTCCGTCAGCCCGTCGCTGATGAGCTGAAACGTCTGCCCCCGTACCAAATGCACATCGTAGGGCGGGGTAAATTGAATAGAGGGAGCAGCCATGCAGGCAGTGATTTACGGATAAATTTTCCGGCTCATGTAATCGGTGTCAAATGCCCCAAACTGGGTCGGGTCGATCAGATTGACCAGCGTGTAGCGGCAAACGGCGCAGAGTTCGACGTATTTTTTTTCTTTCTCCCGGTATTCGTGCCGCATCAGGCACTGGGCGGAAGGGTGATAAATGCCGCCGTGGTGTTTTTTACCCCCGCTGTACAAACCAATGATCTCCTTCTCCCGGCGCGAGCAGCAGGGGACCAGTTTGCCGGGAATCCGGGTCGAGTCCTTGTAGCGGAGTGCTTCCCGGTTTTGGGCGTCGGCGTTAAACGGAAACGGATTCTCTTTCAGGTATTTAAGAACCGGCAGGGCGATCAACTCGGCGTGCGGATACGCATTGGTGCGCTGGTCGGCGGGCAGGGTGAGCGGCTCGTACACAATCATCTCTTCGTCCTCCTCCAGCGTTTGCATGTACTGAAGCAGGCTTTCGTCAGTCGGCACGGCCAGCGTCAGGGTGTGGGCGGCTGGATTGATGGCGGTAATGGTCAGGAGCGGAGAAAGCGCCAGCTCGTAGGCATTGGGCCCGGTCCGCAGAATCGTCTGGACCGCATTTCGACTCTGGGTTTCCACAAAAACCGTCTGGCCAACTTCCAGCAGGGCCGCTCGTCCACTTTCCAGTCCCAGCTCCAGGATTTCCGAATCGTCCTCATACACCAGCGTCACGGTATCCGCGTCTTCGTCGATGGATGCGACCTGGGCTTCCCCAAAAAACCGGGAATCGATGGGGCCGGACGTGATAATCGGGCTGTAGAACGCGTTGTCGTTCGCGTCGCTCGAAACCAGAAAATAACCGGTCGCCCGGCGCTGTCGTTTCCGCAGAAAAACCGGATTACCCACGGCAAACGGCTCGGTTTGTTTCGGATGGAGTGTTACGGTAACCACCGGATCGTTGACGGCGATGGCCGCTACCCGGCCGCATTTCTGAATCCGGTGGTACCGCCATTTTATTTTGTACGGGTCAATTTTGCCGGTTTCATCCACCAGATCCGCCCGGGCCTGCAGGTTGGCATACGGGTCCAGATCCGAAGCCGGGTCGTCATAGCGGGCCAGGGGCCAGTCGGCGGCTTCTACGACGGGCAAGCCTTCCCGCTTTCCGGCGGGGGGCTTCCGTGCATACTCGTCGCCCAGCCCGAACGAGTGACAAAGCTCGTGCGTCAGGGTCGCCTTCTCGGCATTTTCCATTTTCGCCGGAAATTCGGCTGGTGCAATTGCCATCCGGATGTCCGTGAGTTGGCCGGAAAGCACCAGCGGCTCGCGTTCGGAAACTTTTGAAAACATGTAGCCACCCGAGTTGAGTGCCAGTCCCTGCTGTCCGGCGGTGATAATCACCACGTTGTCCCAGTCTTTGCCTTGTTTTTCGTTTTCATCCCCGTCTTCGTTCAGGACGAACGTCGGTCCGATCAGAAATTCCCGGTTTTGGGCGTCAGGTACGGTTTTCAGGACTTTGAAGAATGAGTCGAGGTCCGCGCGCTGAATTCTTTTCCGGTCAAAATTGATGCGGTTGTAGGTCGAATCCGACTCGGCGGCCGTGTGGTTGTTAACCGAAATGCCGAGGGCGGTATCCAGGGCGTCGGGCAGCCGCCGGGCCGCGTAGCCCTGCCATTCCCGGATCAGCGCTTCGCTGGCTTCGAGTTCGTCCAATTGGCCGGCCGTCAGGCGGGTGGTAGCGCGCCATTTCTGAATCAGGCTTTCAAAAACCGCATCATCGTCCGTGTTGCCTTCATCCGGCACGGGTAACCCCACTTTGTTCAGCAGGTGGGCGAGCTGCCACCGATCCACCGGGCGGTTTTTCGGATCGGTGCTGTCGGGGTGTTCGTAGCCCACAATTTCGTCAAAACCGTTCGGCTTCCGGCGTTCTTCAATGGCCAGTTCTCCGCGGTAGGTGGCCCCACTTTGCTGCGACGGCACGAAGACCATCCAGAAATTGATGGATTTTTTAAGCAGATCGAAGGGGGAGGAAATCTTTTTGTTGACCAGATCGTAGACGTATTCCAGGACGAAAATCTTGAATTCGTATTCCTGTTCAGCCGTAAAACCGTCGGACAGAAACAGCACGTTGGTGGCCTGTTGCAAGCCTTCCGCGCCCGGCCCCCGCCCGGTGGCGACCAACTCGGCGCGCAAAGTCGAGCGGGCGGTCAGGTGGTCCGAAAAAACGACCTGGGCGTTCGCCGTGAAAGTTTGTTTCCAGCGCACCGAAACGCTGATCGGGTGGGAGCCCGTCAGGTCCTGACCGCGAATGATGCCGTCGTGGGCCCGGATCAGATTCGGGGTTGTTGAATGCCACTGAATGGCGGGCTGCGGCCGAATCCGGTAATTGACCCGAGTGCCATTATTGCCCCGGTAAATTGGTCCCAGATCGGCCACCAGCCGGTCGTCAAAGCGGGCGCGCAGGTAGGGTGAACACCGGACCCGGTCGTAGACCGTCATCGGGCTGGGCGTTATCCAGACTTCTTCGATCTGGTGGTGAATGTGAATCCGCAGCACGGCTTCGGCCGAATCGGTACCGTCGGTCACGGTGGCAATCAGGTAAAAATTTCGAATGCGGTTCTGGGTTTCCGGGGGCTCATCGTCCAGCAGCAGAATGCCCAGGTAGTCAAGGTCTTCGTCCGAAAAATCGGCGCGGGTGATTTCGATGCCGAAGTCGGCGGCCCGGCCTTCATCGAAACTAAACCGGAACGAATACGTCACCTCATCGTGCTCGTGGGCGTAGGCATACGCCCGCCGGTCGTTCAGGCGAAGCAGGCTGTAGAAGTCGGCTTCGTTGACAATTTCGATGAGCTGCCCCCGAAGCAGGTGAACGTCGTAACACGGACTGAAAGCGATGGCTGGAACGGGCATGAAGGAAAGGGTTGGAAAGCCAGCGAAGCTAACCAATTCTCCAATAGTCGCTTAGGGGTATTTATTGAACGGCAATCAGGAACCGGCGGGAGCCATCAGCGGTAGTGCCACCGTAAAATAGGAACTGTCGGCAGTCACGACCGGGTCATTCTGGGCCAGCAGCCGGTATTTGGCGGCAATATTGGAAAGGCCAACCTGGTTGGAAGCCACCCGCCCGGTTTTTTGCTGCCGGTTATTCCGGACGACCAACCGGCCCACCTGCGTGGTTTTAATTTCGATCAGGAGCGGTTTATTGGCGTGGATGACGTTGTGCTTTACGGCATTTTCGACCAGCATTTGCAGGGTGAGCGGGGGCAGCAGGTAATCGCCGTAGGGGTCCGCAATGTTCACATCCATCTGAATCCCGGACCCGTAGCGGGTTTTGAGCAGGTGAAAATACGATTGTATAAAGGTGAGTTCGGTGTTCAGGGTGGTCAGTTCGCCTTCGTTGGTCTGGAGCAAATACCGGTAGACTTTCGACATTTCATCGACAAACTCCTCCGCCCGATCCGGTTCGTCGGCAATCAGCGAGGAGAGTGAGTTGAGGCTGTTGAACAGAAAGTGCGGATTCACCTGGCTTTTGAGACTTTCGTACTGGCTTTGCAGGTTGACCTTCTTGAGCTGTTCTTTTTCCAGCGTGTTTTCGCGCCAGCGGTTCAGGGAGTAAACGCTTTCGTCGATGCCGACCGACACCAGATTAGCCGCGAGATTGATCAGTAAAACGTGGCCCGTTGATTCCGGATTGTGTTGATAGCCAAAGAGATGAAAGGTGTCGTAAAAAAAGATGGTCCCGAGAATGAACAGGGGAGTAACCAGGATAAAAACCAGCAAAAGCCGCCACACCCGCTGCCAGGTTTGACCCAGGTTCGGAAACCGCCGGACGACCAGCTGCGTCAGCTGATCGAGGGAAAACAGACAGGCGCTGGCAATGGTCAGGTTCAGCAGGGTGGCCGAAATAAACGTTCCCGGATTTGTTAAAAAGCGATCGCCGATCACCCAGTAGGTAATCAGGGGAATAAACCACGGAAACAACAGCAAAAAATGCCATTGACTTTGTTTCCGCAGGCGGGGTAAACGGTGGAAGGTTTGGTACAAAAATGACTTCATGGAACGCTAATATCCCCTGAATCTAGCGGTTTAGATTTTTCGAAACACGAACATAGGGTTTAAATTGTAACAAACTCCCTTTGAAATGCCAAATGTTCCGGCTGAAATGGGATTATTTTTGACTGAAATTTTCAAAAAACAAGGAGTGGCCTTGCCGGCGGTTTTGGACGGTAAAATCAAGGGTTCTGCGCCGATTGGGTGTGCGGAAACAACGGCAGCGAAACCTCAAAATACGTATCGGTTTCGACAACCTGCACCTCCCGGCGGCTCAGGTCCCGGTATTTTTCCATAAGGCTGCCTAGCCGGGCCTGCGATAAATCCATTTTAACGGTTTTGCGCTGTAAGGTATTCCGAACCGCCAGCCGCTCGTCCTGCGTCGTCCGGATGTCAATCGTTAAGGGCCGGGATGCGCTCATAATGTTGTGCTTGATGGCGTTATCGACCAGCGTCTGCAGGGTGAGCGGGGGCAAGGCATAATCCAGCAGAGCTGCGTCGGTGGACTGATCGATGCGGAGACTGGGGCCGTAGCGGGTTTGCAGTAAATCGGCGTAGTTGCCAATGAAGTCCAGTTCGGTTTGCAGACTCACCAGATTGCGGGTGTTGGCCTGGAGCAGATACCGGTAGACTTTCGAAAGTTGATCGACAAACCGTTCCGCCTGTTTCTGATCTTCCCCAATCAGCGAGGAAAGCGAAGTCAGGCTGTTGAACAGAAAATGCGGATTGATTTTCATCTTCAGCGTATCGAGCTGGTGCTGGAGGGTAGCTTGCCGAAGCTGCTCATTTTCCGTCTGGTCGATGTGCCACTGGTTGTAGGTGTAAAAGACATTGAGTGCCACGCAGAAACAGAGGTCGAAAATAAGCCCTAAAATCAGAATGGGGCGAACCGACGACCAGCTGAACGAAACGCCGAGGGAAGGAAACAGGCTGTAGGTGAACACATCCAGCGTGGCCAGGCCCACCGTCAGCAGACCCACCGTCAGCAGCATGATCAGCGTGCGGCTAGTTGCCTGCTGCGCGTTTGGGTACCGGCGGATAACCCCCCGAACCGCCAGTGTGAGGGAAAAAACCGAAAACCAGTAAAGCCCAAAAACAACTGCGGTGCCGAGTAAAAACACCCGCCCGTCGTTGAAATACCGGGGACCAACAAAGTAATAATTGCCGACCGGAAACAGAACCGGCATCATTAGCAGATGGTACCAAAGTTCCCAGCGGGAGAAAAAGGTGGTCAATCGTCGGTAGAACGCTTGAATCATGCGCAAAGGCCGTCGGGTAGGCACCGACCGTCTAATATTTCTCACCAAGGTACAATTTTTTGCAGGATCCTAAAGGACCGAATTTCGTTCGTCACGGCTCCGGCTAGTCGGTTTTAGAGAGTATTTGGCCGGAAAGTTGACTTCCTTGGAGAATTTGGGGCATCTTTGCAGCTTTCCGTTTTTGCCGTTCGCCTAATCCCATGAATTTTCAATCCCAGACTGCAATCGTTACCGGCGCGGGTATTGGCATTGGTTTCGCCATAGCCCGTGAACTGGCCCGCCAGGGCGCGTCCGTTTTACTGAATGACCTCGATGAAACCCTGGCCCAGCAGGCCGCTGCCCGCATTCGGCAGGAGGGAGGCCGTTGCCTGGCCCATCCCGGGGATGCTTCAAACGTGGCCTTTATTCAGGAAATGGTGGATAAAACGGTCGCCGAATTTGGCAACCTGACCATTGTGGTGGCCAACGCGGGCATCACAATTTTCGGCGATTTCTTTGACTACCAGCCCGCTCAATTCCAGAATGTGGTGGATCTGAACCTCCGGGGTAGTTTCTTTCTGACGCAGTTGGCCGCCCGTCAGATGCGATTGCAGAAGCAGGGCGGCAGTATTCTGCTGATGTCGTCGGTAACCGGCCATCAGGCGCATCCGGGGCTGGCCGCTTACGGCATGACCAAAGCCGCCCTGGAAATGTTGGCTAAAAATCTGGTGCTGGATCTGTCGCCGTTCGGGATCAACATCAATGCCGTTGCGCCGGGGGCTACCCAAACCGAGCGGACGCTGGATGATACAACCTACGTGCCGATCTGGTCGCGGATTACGCCGATGGGCCGCCCGGCCACGGTCGCCGATATTGCCAATGCCGCCCTGTTTCTGGTGTCGCCCCAGTCGCGGCACATCACGGGCCAGAGCCTGGTGGTCGATGGCGGCTGGACGGCGGTTAGTCCTCCTCCGGTTTAGCCGCTTGTTTTTTCCCCAGCGAAATCAGGACCACGCCCGCTAAAATAACCAGCGCGGCCAGGATGGAATTTCCGGTGAGGGCTTCACCCGCAAACGCCCAGCCCAGCAGCATGGCCACCACCGGATTGACGTAGGCGTAGGTCGAAACGAGTTGCGGAGAGGCATTTCGGGCCAGCCACGCAAAAGAAGAAAAACCGATGATGGAGCCGAAGATGATCAGGTACACCAGCGAACCGATGGCCTTAACCGGCGCGTCGCTAATGCTGGCCGGGGAAACGTTCTCCGTGAACATGCTGAACAAAAAAAGCACCAAACCGCCCACCAGCATTTGGATGGCGCTGGAGATCAGTTGAGAAGGCAGCGTGAGCTTGCCGGATAAGAGTGTGCCGACCGCCCATGAGATATTGGCCAGCATAATCAGTCCAACGCCTACCCAGGCATTTTCGGTGGACGAAACGCCCAGCCCGGCGGGTTGAACCAGCAACGAAACGCCCACCAGACCAATGAGCAGGCCCGCCAGCGAAAGGTTGGTAGGCCGACTGTGGCCGAAACTAATCCAATTCAGCAGAATAATAAACAACGGCACGGTAGCGGCCAGCAGGGCGGCCATGCTGGTCGGAACGTATTGAAGGGCCACGGACATGGACCCGTTGGCAATGGTGAGCAACAAAATGCCGATGACACCCGCCGAAAACCACTGCCGGGGTGCCGGAATGGGCGTGCCGGTCAGACGCGCGTACAGGTAAAGGAGCAGCCCGGCGGTGCTCAACCGCAAAGAAGCCATGTAAAGGGGCGGCATCTTTTCGGTCATAAAATGAATAAACAGATAGGTTGACCCCCACAAAATGTACACGGAGGCCAGCGCCAGCCACAGGGTAAGCCGGGGAGACGAAATTCTTTTACCAATTGCCGGATTCATTGCTCACTACGTTCTATTTCCTGAATCAACACCAAAGAAATAGAAATATTTCCAGCGACAAGCCTTTAATTTTTTTAATGGTAGCGATTAATTTAAATAATAGGTAGAATGGGTTTTGAAAAAACCGCCCTGAGCTAGTTGCTGATGGTCTCCATGGAAAGGCAATCGGGGACTCGCTCGGTGATCGTAAACTGAAGGGTATTGTCGAGGACCTGCCGGTACCGGTAGATGTACATGGCAAATAAGGTGTTGAAAAGCGAGGGGTCGTCCGAGGTTTTTAAACGACGAAGTAATTCGGTCACGTAAACAGTATCGTTCATAACTACAGGGAATTTATTGTGGGGAATGACTACAGAATCAGCATTCGTCACTCAGGGACTCAAACCAATTTTTAAGGGACGGATAGCGGTGCTGCAAGTCCTCAAAAATTTCGTCGGTTCGCTGGTTAATCTTTTTCAATGCGGTGGTGTGGGCATTAAACCGGTCAATTAATTCGGTGTTTTTATTGGAGATTCGGTGGGTCGTCGGAGGAAGGTCCTGGATTAAATGCGCAATGGTGTTGACGAGTAGTTTTTTTAGATCATCGAGTTTTTGTAGTGCCTCTTCCGGAAGCAGGGATCGTTCGGTTTGACTGAGAGCCTGGTTTAAAAAGTGATAGTTCTGATAGATTTCTTCAGCCGCCTGCCCCCATTCGGGCAACAGGCTGCTATACTGGGCGATTGGATCAGAGCTCAGGTGGTTACTCATTAACAAAACGGATAAGGTGAAAATGAAAGAAAGCCCCGGATACAGATGATTGGGACTTCAACTCCATTTAGACACCGTACTATCCAAAAAGTAACGGTGGGCCAGGGCAACTTTCTGATAAAATTGATTCGGGAAACCAGTCGGAGAGGAAAGGGAAGAGGAAAACCGGGATGGGTCGGTCATAGCCTGGGTAGCAATTGCCCCGAAAAAGTGCCAGACCGCGGCTGTTTATGGGTGCTTTGGACGGAATAGACCGTCCGCGATCCGGGAAAAACGCTGGAGTAGCAGGAGCCAAAAACCGCCTAATGGAATCAAAACCGCCGTTAACAGGCAAATTCCAACAACACCCGCGCTCGCATCCATTATTACTATAGAGCTGTTTTTTCGCAGAACGCCGTGGGTGAGGACTCCCAGCCATCCGCTTAACAAGCCGTCGATGCCCAACCAGATCGTTAGCTCCTGCCGGACCTGATCACGCAGCCGATTACCCAGCTCCTCCGAATCGATTGCCTGAAGACGAAAGCGGAGCTTAATGATTCCGGAGGCCAGGTAAAAGACTCCGCTTACGCCAAAAAGGAGAGCCGCGTACCCATACAATCGGTGCATCGGTTAAAAATGGTCATTATTTTGGGTTGTTTACTCTTCGGCACTGGCAAACAGGAAAGCGATGCCGCCCATCGCCAGGGCAATCCACAGGCTCGTCCATTCCGTTTCGGTTCGGAACCGGACCATGACACGGGGGAGGTGTAAAAGCAGCACCCACAGCAAAAACATCAGCCCGAGCAGGGTCGCCGAAAACCGGGATTGCCGCCGGATGGACAGGCTGAGGGCGGTGGCAAAAAAAGCAAGGCCCACGAAATACGCCCAGCCCAACGGTGCCGGAATCCAGGCAGGAATCAGGGTGGCAATATAATCGGCATACATCAGGTGCTGAATGCCAAAAACTATGAGCGAAGCGATGAACAGCCAGCGTCCGGTTGAAGCCAGGTGAAATCCTCGGGCGCTGGCTGTGAGGAAAAAACCGCTCAGGAAAATTGCTCCTCCACCCAGCGCCAGCAGTTCCGTGAACACCGTCCAGAGTCCGCCCTGAAACGGATTTTTTAGCAGGAGAGGAAGGTGCAGCGAACCGGCCAGGGCCAGCAACAGGAAACCGGTGATAAGCGCAGCCAACCCGGTTTTTTGGGCCAGAACGATGCCTGCGCCCGCCAGGGTCAGCATACCACCCACCAGCCAGGCCAGCAAAAACCGGCCCGGCAAATCCGCCGGAACGGGCAGCAGGGCCACCGGGAAGTTGCCGGTGATGAGGTGGACAAGGCCCAGAGACAGAACCGCGCAGCCGAACAGCCAGCGTCCGGTCGTCAAATACAGGTTTGCCCGGCGGGCTGCCGGCGTAGCGAGGGCGCGCGGAAAATCCGGATGGGATGGGATCATGGATGTCGCGTTGAAAAGGAGGGGAATCGTTCAGAAAACCGTAGGAAAGCCAACCCGCCACGGGCATTGGCTGGCTTTCTTTCCGGCTCATAGGTTAGATGCGTCAAAGGTAGATGCGACCGGCGACAGGGCCAAATGCGGACGACGGACGCTCACCCGTCCGCGACATACGACTTTTAGGCGTTGATCGGGGGCGTTGAACACAGCGGTCTGGTTTTCTGTCGCTTCGCCAAAGCTGTTTGTCATCAGAAAGAGGCCAAAATCCGGCAGCAACAGATAAATCGGAGGGCTAATTTTATATCTTTAACGTTGCCAATTTCAACCCCATGCCCCGACTGTCGCCCTCCGTTATCCGGGAAGTGCTGATCCATGCCGTCGTCTGGTTGTGCTACATCCTGATTCAGGTGATGGCGCTCGACCGGTTTGAACACCGATATACCTTAAATCTGCTGTCGGCGCTGTCGCAACTGCCCGCCCAGTTGCTGTTTACGTACCTGACGCTTTACGTGCTCATCCCGACTTACCTGTTAACCCGGCGGTACCGGGAATTTAGCGTTTTGACGCTGGGCGCTCTGCTGCTGGGTGGCATTCTGTATTGGGAAGGATCGTATTACCTCTATCTAAGCCCGTTTGAACCCGCCCGACTGGCCCAGGAAAAACCCTGGGATGTGAGCCGGTTTATGCTCTGTGCGTTTTATTTGCTCTGTACCAGCGGTTTAGTCATCGGTTTTCACATGATTCGCTTCGCTTTCCGGCAACAGCAACTCAACCAGCAATTGGTTATTGCCAATCAGCAGATTGAGTTGAAGTCGCTGAAGGACCAGGTCAATCCGCATTTTTTGTTTAATACGCTCAACAACCTATACGGGCTGACGAGCCAGAATCCGCAGAAAGCGGGCGAAGTGGTGATGCGGTTGGCGCAGCTGATGCAGTATATGTTATATGAAGGAAATCTGGTGCAGGTGCCGCTGCGGAAAGAGATCGAGTACCTGGAAAATTACCTGGCGCTGGAGCGAATCCGCTACGGCGAACGGCTGCAACTTTCGCTGCAACTCAGCATAACCAGCGAACCGCTTTTTATTGCGCCCCTGATTTTGCTGCCGTTTGTGGAAAATGCCTTTAAACACGGGGTCAGCCGGCAGCTGGACGATGCCTGGATTCAGATTTACCTCACCGTCACCGCGAAAGAGCTGGTATTTAAGGTTGAGAACAGCAAGCCCGAACCCACCCGCGAAACGCTACCATCGGGCATTGGACTGTCCAATATTGCCAAACGATTACACCTGATTTATCCCGCTCGTCACCAGCTTCGGCAATTGAACGGCGTTGGGACGTATCTGGCTTCTCTGAAAATTGAACTGCTGCCGAGTGATTTCAAACCGGTCCGAACCTATGAAAATCAGGTGTTTGCTGGTTGACGACGAGCCCATTGCGCTGGACGTGCTGGCCACGTACGTGCGTCAGGTCGAAGGACTGGAACTGGCCGGGCGCTGCCGGTCCGCCGTCGAAGCGTTTACGTTTCTGCAACAAAAACCGGTCGATCTCCTGTTGCTGGATATTCAGATGCCCCAGTTATCGGGACTGGATTTGCTGCGGACGCTGCCCCATTCCCCCAAAACCATCATTACATCGGCCTACCGGGAATACGCGCTAGACGGTTTTGAACTGGACGTTGTCGATTACCTCATCAAGCCGATCCCGTTCGATCGGTTCATCAAAGCCGTGGGCAAAGTCTTCGTGCGAAAGGCCGCCGAAGTGGCGCCGGGGCCGGTGGTGGCCGAAGAGCCGTTCCTGTTCGTGAAAGAAGAACGTCACCTGGTCCGGGTGGCGCTGCGGGACATTATTTCGCTGGAAAGTTTACGCGATTACGTGAAAATTACGACGGTTGGCCGGCAGGTGGTGACCCGGCAGACGCTGGGTTACTACGAAGAGTTGCTCCCGGACGAGCAGTTCCTGCGGATTCACCGTTCGTTTATGGTGGCCCGGGATAAAATCGTGTCGATGACGGAAAACCGCATTAGCCTGCCCGGACAAACCCTGCCGATTGGCCGGTTTTACAAGGCGCGGATCCTGGAGCAGTTGCAGATTCGGGACCTGCTCCGCAGCAGTCCGGATTTGTGAACGGCGGTAGCCCGAAACCAAAAACCACCGGAAACGTTCGCTTCCGGCGGTTTTATAAAAATCGAATTCTCGATTGGCTTTATGCTTACAGGTCGGCAACGGCTTTCCTGATTTCGTCCTGCGTTTTGCCGGTTTTCTGCTGGAGCTTGCCCCACATTTCGTCTTCCTTACCTTCCTGGTACGTCAGATCGTCGTCGGTCAGATCGCCGTAGGCTTGTTTGATTTTACCTTTCAATTCGTTCCAGCCTCCTTTTACGGTTGTCTCGTTCATGATTGATAATCGTTTTAGTGTGAAGTATAGTTGTACGATTCCTGAGAATCCTATCATTAAAACCGGCTATCGGCGAGAATGTTTAAAAAGAGTTGAAAAAGAACGCCTACGGACCCGGTTTTTAATTGATTCGCGTCCAGGTTTGGGTCTTGCCCAGCAGCGATATTCCGACATAACCCCGAACGTCGAGCGTGTTGGGATTTTTCAAGGTCAGCTTGCAACTGTACAGCTTGCCGTCTTCCGGATTGTAGATGCTGCCGTCTTCCCAGACTTTGCCGCCATCGTACGTAAAATCCTTCATGACGTCCAGACCCACCAGCGGCCGGGTTCGCAGATTCAACTCGCTGTTTTTGACGTCAGTACGAGGTTTGCCGGTGACCGGATCGTTGGGCTCTTTCAGCCAGACCAGTTTCCCGAAATACTGATCCCCCTTTTTGTAGATTTGAATCTGGCCCCGTTTGGTGCCGTTGAGCCAGGTGCCCAGGACGGCGTCCGGATTGTTCTGGGGGGTAAAAGCGATGAGAAAGGGGGTGAACAGGCAAAAAACCGCAATCAAACAAAATGATTTCATTCGCATTTTTAGATGTTGATGGAACTCCAAACTGATTTCCTGTATTTAACGTAAAAAAAAGGAAACTATGATAAAACTTGACCCTGCCAAAACGTACCCGGCCGAGACCGAGTCACGGACAATTATCCGGTTTCAGGACTGCGACCCCCTGCAGCACCTCAACAACGCCAAGTATCTGGATTATTATTTCAACGCGCGGGAAGATCAGGTAGCCTTGCAGTATAACTTTAGCCCGGCGCAGTTGTTTCGGGAATTTAAAACGAGTTGGGTCGTTTACCAGCACCAGATTGCGTACGTGCGTCCGGCGGTGGTCAGTGAGTGGATTCGGATCGTTTCCCGCATCATTTATTTTGATGACGATACGATGGTGACGGAATATTATATGACCGACGATTCGCGCCGTCAACTGAAGAATGTGTTGTGGATGACGTCCAAGTACGTGAGCGTGGTGACCGGCCGGCGCATCCCGCACGACCCGGACGTGATGGCTTTCCTCCACGCCATTTCCCTCAAAAACGTCGACTTCCACAACCTCAACTTCAACGACCGCATCCGACAGATCAAGGATCAGCTGGTCGAGCAGGAGAGTGAGGGCGTTGGCGATTAAAGCCGGTTTTTCCGGCAAATCCAGAACCCACCGGGCCACCCGGTTTTTGACAACCGGACTGCGGGAATCAATCTAACCCTACAACTGACCCAGCGCGTTCAGGAGCGCCAGCACTTCGGGGGCGGTTTTTGAGGTAAGTTTTCGTTGCTGCAAATCCAGAACCAACTGGTTGCGCAAGGCGGCATTCTCCAGGAGACTTCTGACCAGGCGTTTGGCCGATCCAACGGGCAGCCCCAGCTGCGTTGCCAGCTCCGGTAGGCTCACTTTTTCCTGATTGGCAAGGGACTTGAGCAGCGAAATTTCGAACCACGAGGGTTGCGGTGTTGCCGGTCGGCCCCCCGCGCTTTTCTGCGAATCGGCCGATCGGGTGTTCAGCCCGGAACTGGCTTTTCCGACCAGCTTTTCCACCACCGCCGGATCGGGGTGCCAGGTGGTCCAGACCGAATCGGGAAAACGCTCCGTTGTGATCAGATCCGTCAGGCTATCTTCCGGAACCAGCTCGGGCCATTGGCTGGCCAGCTGAACGAGTTGCTCCATGCCCAGATTGAACAGGGGCGGTTTTGGGATGGGCACAACCTGGATTGACGCGTTCTGTATCTGATTGGCCATCAGGCGAAGGACCTGCAAATCGGGCCACCAGGCCTGGTGCATGATTTCGTTTTCGAGCCGTCCCAACACCATTCCGAGCAGATCGTAGTCGCGCTCTTCGGAATCGTTCAGCAGGTAGCTGTAGGCCCACAACACGCCTAGAATCGGGTTGGTAAATTTGCTGTCCAGCAACGTAAACTGAACTGAATCGGGCAAATGAAACCGGTGGTTTTGCAGCCGGTCGGTGGCGTAATCGACGGCGAAGGCAACGGTGTCGTTGTTGTCGAACCCCTGCCAGATCGGAGCCATCTGAATCCGCATTCCGGAGAAAAGCGGCTTATCGGCTTGCGTGATGAAGACCTGCGTCTGCCACTTTTCAAAAAGGTACAACGGAATCTGGCGGCTTTCCTCCGGGTTCTCTTTAGCGACATAGACCAGAAAATACAAACCGGCTTTGAAACGGCCCGAAAAACCGAGCCAGCCCACCTCATCGTTATTTTTCCAGTCTTCAGAAGCCGCCACCGGCGTCAGCGACTCGTCCAGCAGAAAAAACTGTTTGCTCAACCGGTGCATAAAGCGCTCGCCCCCGTAGTGTTTGCGGTATTGCTCTAGCGAACTACACCGCAGGAAAATCAGCAAACCGCTGTCCGTTGGCCGAGCCGGATCGGCGGATTTGGTGGGATTCAGGCTGAGCTGCCAGGCGTCGTGGGTATAATATTCGTGCGAGGTTGCAATGTTGCCCAGCAAGGTCGCCGAATAATACGGCAATCGAAGGTCCTGATGCACGGGTTGCCCGCGCAACAGCAGGGTCTTTTCCTCCAGCTGCCCGCTCAGGTCGGCGCGCAGGGTGTAAATACCGTTGGGAAGCGTCCGGGTCTGGTGGTGGCTCAGGTAGTCGTCCAGCACCACCCGGTCCTGGCTGTCGTAGAGAGTTGCTTTCAGGCCCTCATGCGGAGTGGTCAGCGTCAGTTCAGTGGTGTTCACGTCAGAAGGTCAGTTGAATGGTGGTCGTCGGAACCGGAATTTTTACCCGGATCGGTTTTTCTTCCTGCGTAGCTTCGTCCACCAGCATATACAAACCGGTGCTCAAATCAACCTCCCACGGCAACGGGTCCTGGTCTTTCGACCGCAGCGTCTGTGTGTCGCCGTCCAGCAACACCACATTCCCCGTCCGGCTGGCGCTCACCTCGATGCGATACTGGGCCGTTGTCACCGGTTTGGGAAACGCCTTCACCCCAAAAAACGTCGATGGATCGGTGGGAAAGTTATTCGTTACCCGCGCCCGCTGGTTGTGGTTTTTCTGACTGGCGATGCGGGGCGTTTCCAGTTCCAGGTGTCTTTTCAACGATTCGGGCGTAATGCGCCCCGTGTCCGGTTCGGCCGCTTCGCCGTTCAGGCCGTTCAGCAGGGCCTGGGTGAAATGCCCGCGAAAGAGCGAGCCGTCCTGTTCACCCGGTTTTAGTTCAAATTCGGCTTCATACGCTTTGTTCTGGTATTCGGTGGCGTATCCCACCCAAATGGCCGTTCCACCGGCACCCTTGTTATCGGCGGGCCAGTTGAACGAAGGCGGCAGCCCATTCACGCCCAGCACCTGATTCCGGCAGCAATCCAGTAGAAAAACGACTTCCAAAAACCGCCCCGAAGCAATGATGCGGTCCAGGTAGCCTTGCGACGAAAGCGCCGAATCCCGAAAAAACCGGGTCTCGAAGTTGGCCATCAGCAACGCCGTGTTCGACTCCTTGACGCCGATGCCGTGGCCGTTGAAGTAAAAATAAAACCGTCGTCCCGGTTTTCCGCTGCCGATCAGGTGCTGCCAGATTCGTTGAAACGCCCGGTCAATCTGGGCTTGAATCGGGCGCTCCGGAAACTCATCGTCCGGATCGAGGTTCGATTCCACCAACTGGCAATTGGCCGGCGGAACCGAACCCTTCTGCGGGTCGGTCAGCCAGTCATAAAATGCCCTGGCGTCCTCGGTCGGGCCGTTGAGGTTCCCGAATTCGGGGTAATGACGAACGCCAATGATCACCGCATAATCGGCGGCATTGGTGAAATCAGCAGCGGTGTTCATGGATTATTGCAGCATGTGAACCAGACTTCCCTGCGTCAGTTTGTTGTCGTCGAACGCGCCGTGTTCGATGCTGTCGCACTGCAAACCGGCCTGCGCATCCAGGTTGGATTTGGACAAAACCAGCCGGTCCTGACCAGCCGCCAGCAAATAATCGCTGGCTTTTTTGGGATTACCGGTATCGTACGGTGCTTTGCCCTGAATATAGCGGTGCATCCCGGCAATGGGCTTATCGTCGGTGTGCTCGAGAACGCCCGAAATAAAATACAGCAACGAGCGTACGTACACTCCTTTCTGCAAATGGTTGGCTTTTTCGGCCTCGTCGTACATCGTAAACATCCGGAAGTTTTTGAAGCGGTTTTGCCGTCCAATCACCTCATCTACAAAGAGATCCACGGTACAGGCCGGGGCCAGAAAAATCAGGTTGCGGTACGTCAGTTCCGGGTGGCGGGTGGCCGTTACGCGCAGCAGGTTGCAGGCCACAATCGAGCCCGCGCTGTGCCCGATGATGTCGATGGTCAGGTCCGGGCGTTCGGCTTTGAGCTGGCTGAGTTTTTCCAGCAGATACGAACCGGCGTGCCGCTCGATGCCCGTCAGCTCATCGTTGGGCGCCCACATATCTTCGGCCTGTTGCTTCATGCCGCCCCAAACCCAGGCGCCGAAATCGGCCAGGTAAAATTCCCGCAGAATTTCTTCGACTACGCTGGGAAAAAAACCGTGGTCGGTTTTGTTGATGTGCCGTTTCACCACCCGGAACGTCACCGTAGCCAGCGCCTTGATGAGTTTGAGGGGAAGAATAATGCCTTTGCTGCCCTCGGCGGGGTCTTCGGCAATTTTGTCGCGGTCGAGCAGGGGGGTCTGGGCGGCTTCCCGTTGAATATCCTCCGCCGACAGACTTTCCTCGTCGGACTGGACAATCACATTCAAATTGGCCTCCAGATCGTCCTGAAGCGATTGATCGTCCATCAGTTGGAGATCGCCCACGCCCTTGGCTCCGCCCACCCGGTCGAAATCGGCAAACGGTTCGTCTTTCTGCAACTCGGTCAGAATGTCGGTTTCGGTCAGGCTCATGGCACCTTTGCCACCGGCATCGTCCAGACCGATTTTGTCACCGGCCACTTTGAGGGCGTATTCGAGCAGTTTCCGGAAAAACCGGGTGTCGCTCACCGAACTGATCCGGGTGCGGATCGTTTCGAGCAGGCCGGTTTCCCAAACCAGCGAAATCGGGTGGCAGGAGGTGGGCGAAAAGACGGTTTGAATGGTGCCAGCAGTCGCCATACCGGCTTCTTCGGGAACCAGCCCACCGTGAAAATAAAGCACCAGCCGGTTGGTATTTTGCTGGCGCAGGTGGTCAATCAGTTCATCGACCTGTTCCGGCGTGGTGTGGTGATTTCCACTGGGTTTAAAAGTTCCTTTTGGCCCCACGTTGATGTGGTGCAGGGGCGACGGTATCGGGTTGGGCATCGGGCTGGAAAGGTAAAAGATCGGAATATCGAAACGAATTAAATCAATTATCCAATCCTGCCCCGATTCTATTTATTTTTCGGCAGCGCAAACTCGAAAACCGCTCGGTCTCAATAAAATACCTCGGTCTGATTGCCTTCCAGTTGCTTGATCAGGCTTACCGATACGGTTTTTTTCTCGCTCACGGGATTGCCCCGCACAAAGAGTTTTTTTAGGGTGTGTAACTGGGGAAGATTCGTAGGCAGGTCGGTCAGGCGGTTGTGGCTGATGTCGAGTTCTTCCAGGTAGGGCAGGGTCAGCACCTGCTCCGGAACCGTAACGAAGGCGTTGTGTCCAATGTCCAGAATCCGTAGATAATAAAGTTTCTGGAGACTGGCGGGCAGACTGCCCAGGAAATTATGGTGCGCGTATAACACCTGGAGCTTTTTCAAACGACCCAGTTGCTGCGGCAATTCGTTGAGCTTATTGTTGGAAATGGCCAGTTGCTGCAACCGGCGCATCCGGCAAATGCGTTCAGGAATGGTTCGTAAGTCGTTGTAATACAGATCCAGTACTTCCAGGCGTTTCAGCCGCCGGATGCCGGTCGGCAGTTCGGTCAACCTGGCTTTATACAGATTAAGGTCCTTCAGCCGACGCATCCGCCGGAGCGGGGCGGTGTTGAGTCCGCCCGAAAAATCGTTCAGCCCGAGCCAGAGACTTTCCAGCCGCCGGTTTTGGGAAACCGCTTTCGGAATGGCCGTAATCCGGGTTGATTGAATGTTCAGAATTTTCAGGTGCTTGTTGCGCGCGATGTGTAGTCCCGTATTGCCCAGCGAATTGCCGGAAACATTAAGTTGCTTTAAGTTTGGAATCAGGAACACTTTTTCAGGAATTTCCGAAATAGCATTAGCGCTCAGATCCAGCACTTCCAGCTTCGGAAAGCGGTAGATCACCTCCGGAACAGCCTTCAATTCCAGCGTGTTGAAAACCAGATGCCTGACGGTATCCGGCCGGGCGGTTTTTTCGGCTTCTTCCACCGTCGTCAGAATGCCCGGTCCCCGACGCAGTTTGCGTTTGGAGGGCAGCTTGCCGACGGCCATTCCTGAGTAAAACCGGTAGGGTTTATCGCCGGTTACCGAAAACCGGTAGCCCGAAAACCAGGGGCAGAGGATGGGATCGATGCGTTCTTTCAGCCGGTTGGCAAGCAGACTGTCCGAGGGATTTGCCCAAACGTTCGGATTCAGTTCGTAATAAACGCTTTTCACCGAACCGTCCGGATTGGCGAACAGGTTGACCATCAGGTAGGCGGTAATATCCTGCAGCAAATTGGCGTTTTTCAGCACCTGGTTCACCTCCTTCCCAAACTGTTCGTGCAACTCAAACCGCTTTTTCTCGGCCGGCGTCATGTCCTCCGGTGCCCGCAAACCGCCCGCCGTGGTCCCAAAGGCCGGATCAATGATTTTCTCAATCGGGATGTAGCTTTTCACGAGTTGTTTGGAAGCCGCCTGAAATTCCGGTTTGGAGAGGCACACGGTTTGGGCGGGAGCGGCTCCGGCCAATCCCAGAAGTATCGCCAGTAGACTATGAGTACGCATGATCAAAAATCGTTAACGTAGGGCTTAGGTGTATAACGGTAAATGTAGTTAAAAATTGGTCACCGTTTAAACTTTCTATTTACCTGGGCAGAAAATTAAATTTAACATTTATTACGAAAAGTTTCGTATAAAAACTTGACATCTACGAAATGATTCGTATACCTTTGCTACGAACTATTTCGTAGATCCATTCAATACGCCAGCGCAAGCCTTTTTCAATTCGAACAGTAAACAACAGATCATGAAACCAACCGAATCCGAACTTGAAATTTTACAGGTGCTTTGGGCGCAGGGTCCCAGCACCGTCCGGCAGGTGAACGAGCTACTAAGCCAGACGAAAGATGTGGGCTACACAACGACCTTAAAACTGATGCAGATCATGCACGAGAAGGGGCTGCTCAGCCGGACGGAGGAAGGGCGCTACCACATTTATCGGGCGCTGGTCGATGAGCAGGCGACGCAGCAGCATTTGCTCGACCGGTTTGTGGACACGGCTTTTCGCGGCTCGGCCATGAAACTGGTGATGCAGGCGCTGGGCAACAGCAAGGCCACTCCGCAGGAGCTGGCCGAATTGCAACGGTTGATCAACAACATGAATTCCGACCCAAACAACTAAGCCGATGAACACCCTTAACTTCATTTCAGAACCGTTTACGAACGCCTTAGGCTGGGCCCTGGTGCATGCGCTCTGGCAGGGAACTCTCCTGGTGGCTGTGGCTGCGCTGGCCTTTCGGATCACCGCCAAATCCCCTTCCTCGGTGCGGTACGGCATTGGCATCGGAGCATTGGGCGGGCAACTGCTGGCTTTTCTGGCCACCATCGTGGTTTGTTACGAGCCGACTCGGGCCGTCCTGTCGATCAGCGGTGATCCGCAGCATGTTGACGCCAAAACCGCCCTCGTCATGCGGTTTGCCGATCCCCAGCCCGGTTTTGGCGACCTTTCAGCCTGGCTCAATGGGCATTTGTCGCTGCTGGTGACCGTCTGGTTTCTGGGGGCGGTTTTGCTGCTGGTTCGGTTGGTGGGCGGCTGGCTTTTTGTGCAGCGGTTGACGCGGAGAAGCATCAGCCCGGCCCCGTTCGCCTGGCAGACCTATACGCAGCAAGTGGCCCGTCAGCTCGGCATCACCCGGGCGGTGCGGCTGGTGGAGTCGGCGGAAATTACGGTGCCGATGACCATCGGCTGGCTGAAACCGATTGTGCTGATTCCCATTGGATTGCTGGCTGGTTTGTCGCCCCGGCAGGTGGAAGCGGTGCTGGCGCACGAACTGGCGCACATCCGCCGGTATGATTACCTGGTCAATCTGATGCAGTCGGCGGTCGAGATTGTCCTGTTTTTCCACCCGGCGCTGTGGTGGCTCTCGGCGCGGGTTCGGGAAGAACGCGAACACTGCTGCGACGACCTGGCCATCGACGTGTGCGGGGAGCGGGCCAGTCTGGCGCAGGCTCTGGTTTTCATCGAGGAACGGCGGCAGGCTATCGGAACGGCCCCAAGCCTGGCGATGGCGTTCGGAGCGCGGAAACAATCGTTTTTACAACGGGTTAAACGGGTCATTGGCGTGAGCGATCCGCTGGCGGCCAACCGGCCGAATGGCCTGCTGATCGCGGGTTGCCTGGTTTTATTGGCGGGGCTGGTCGCTGGCCAAAATCTTTACCGCCCCGTGAAAAGCAGCCGCCGGGAAGGCGATTCCATCACGATCAATACCTGGCCGTCCGGCAAAACCAAGGCATCGACAAAGGCCGAAGAACCGGGTGGCAGAATGGATGTCCAACGGGTCGAACCCGCAGTTGCTTCGCTGGTGGGTGACACTATCCCGCCGAACGGGCGCGAAAAGCTGGAAAACGAACTGGAGCAACAGGTTGGGGTAATGGAGCGGCAGGCCCAGGAAATGGAGAAACTGCATCTGCCCCTGGAAAAGCTTACGAAGCAACTCGAACTGCACGAACGAGAGGTGCAGGAATTGACCGGAAAAGAAATGGCCAAGTTGCAGGAAAAGTTGCAGCAGCTTCACAGCGACCTGGAACGCAAAATGGGGAAGTCGGTGGAATTGGAACTGAAACAGTCCCGGCTGAACGGAAAGTTAAGCCAGGAAGAAGAACAATTGCTGGCGAAACTGCAAATCGATGCGAACCGGATTCAGAAGCAGATGGAGAAATTGGAAACCGGTGAAATGGCCAAAGTTCAGCAGAAAATTCAGGCGCTGACCAACGAGCCCCTGCGTCAGGTGCAGGATTCGATGAGTGTGTTTTGGGAAAAGGCGATCAAAGCATACAATGACAACATGCCTTATTTTATCCAGTTAGCCGAGAAACACGCCCAATTGCTGGATTCGCTGCCGAAACCCGAGCCGGTACCGGCCCTCGCACCCGCTCCCGCTTTTTCTGCGGAACCCGCTCCGGTTATGGCGCCCAAGAGGTTGCCCCGTCCGGCCCGCGCCGGCAAACCGGCCGGAGGAAAGGGAGGGTATTGGTACAACGGCAAACGCTACGAACGACCGGAAGACATGCCAGCTGCTCTGACGCCCCCGATCCCTCCGGCGGCCGTTGCGGCCCCTACTGCGGTGATTCCGGTCGCTCCGGCTATCGCACCAGCAGCACCCGATGCTCCCCGGTTTGAAGCCGTGCCCGATGCGCCAGCTCCACCCGCAGCGCCAGCCGCTCCCAAAGCTCGCAAGGCAGGTAAAAAAGGAAAGCATTTGAAATATTAGGAGGAGAGGAGGAATGGGAGGAGAGGACGAAGGGAAGAAAGGAGGAGGAAAATATGCCTTTCTTCCCTTCGTCCTCTCCTCTTTCGGCATTTATTGATGGGCGGCCCGTCGCAAGCGGTCGTTGATGGCCCGGCCCAGGCCGGTTTCGGGCAAAAGCTCGGCTGCAATCACGTCGATGTCCAAACTGTCGAGGGTACGCATTGCCGCGAACAGGTTTTTGGCCGCTTCGGAAAGATCGCCCGACAACGACAGGATTTGCTGATTTTCGGCCGGAAGCAGCCGGGTGATTTCGTCAAACTGCAGCGCACCGACCCGCTCCGGTGGGTAGGTGGCCAGAATTTCTGCCGGTTTTTTCAGCAAAAGCGGTTTGCGGGGTGCGTAATGACTGCTTAACATGCCCGGCGCTTTGGGGTTGGAAGTCGAATGACTCCGAACGGCCACTTTCCCCACGACCGCTTCCAGTTTCTCCAGCGTCATGCCCCCCAGTCGGTACACGACCGGACGATCGTCCGAAAAACCGATGATGGTTGATTCGATCCCCACCTGCGCCGACCCGCCATCCAGCACGTACGGAATCTGATGGCCCAACTGGTCGGCAACGTGCCGGGCGGTGGTGGGACTGATGTAGCCAAACGGATTGGCACTGGGTGCGGCCAGCGGAAAATCCAGTTCCGACAGCAGTTGCAGCGCCAGCGGGTGGTTTGGAATCCGGACGGCAACCGTTTCCAGTCCCGACGAAACCAGATCAGGAATCAGGGATTGTTTCGGTAATAAAATGGTCAGCGGACCCGGCCAGAACCGTTCGCCGAGTTGCCGGGCTTTTTCCGGAAAACTCCGGACGAACGTTTCCACTTTCGCGATTGAATCGGTATGAACAATAAGCGGATCGAACGAAGGGCGGTTTTTTACCCGGAAAATCTCTAAAACCGCATCCGGATCCAACGCGTTGCCCGCCAGGCCGTACACGGTTTCGGTAGGCAGACCAATCACCTCGCCCTGTTCCAGAAATTCCTTTGCTTTTTGAACGTCGGTTCCTACTTGTGCCATACCGCAAAGGTACGGTTTTCTGTCAATCAGGCGCGCGGAGGATTATTTCTTCGGTATCCGGGTGGCGAGGGGGCCGGGTTTTCAGTCCGGATTGGATAAAGCGACCTGCTGCCGCCAACCGGTCTGATGGCGGTTGATCGAAGCGTTCAGGAATTAATAACCAGCATCAAGCCCGCGTCTACGCAACATCGGATTGTTCCGTTTTCAAAAATGAGAACCGGCATATCATTGTAGTAAAAGATACCGGAAGCGGTTTTAATCGGCCCGCCCTTTGGAATAAAGCGCCCGCGTGAATTTTTTTGTCAGGGGAAAATTTTTTTTGAATTTCCTGTCCGGTTTCCATTTCTTCGTTCGTCTTAAGGCCGAATTCAATTCAATTACCTTAAACTTTTTAGAAAGAATGGAAAAGTTCATGCTGATTTTCCACAGTGAACAAGCGGATGAAGAGGCCTACCAGAACATGTCTGCCGATGATTTCCAAACCGTTATTGGCAAATGGGACGCCTGGATCGGTGGGCTGGCCGCGCAGGGAAAAATGCTGGGAACGGAAGCGCTGCTGCCGGCCGGAAAGCTGATGACTGATGGCGGTAAAACTGTAACCGACGGCCCCTACACCGAAGGAAAAGAAATCGTCGGCGGTTATATGCTCTTGGCCGCCAATAGTTTCGACGAAGCCGTGGCACTGGCGCAGGGCTGCCCGCATTTCGATACCGGCGGCAAAGTGGAAGTACGGCAAATACAGGTCTTTGAATGAATTAGGAACGAAGAGTAAGGAACGATGAGTTAGGAATGATGAACGATGAATGGCTGACGCGTTAAATAATTCATCGTTCATCATTCCTAACTCATCATTAAAAAACCGTGTCTCCGCCCGAATCCAATCAGCTTGTTGCGCATCTTTTTCGGCACGAAGCGGGCCGAATCGTGACGGTATTGGCCAAAATGCTGGGTTTTGACCGGATCGAACTGGCTGAGGATATCGTGCAGGACACGATGGTTCAGGCTCTGCGGAGCTGGCCGTTTCAGGGCATTCCCGAAAATCCGTCGGCCTGGCTGTATCGGGTGGCCAAAAACAAAGCGCTGGATGTCGTTCGGCGGGAAAAACTGTTCCGGACCATCAGCGGAGAATGGGTGCTGGAAAATGAAGCTGAAGAACGGGTGGACCGGTATTTTTGGGAGGATGAAATCAACGACAGCCAACTTCGGATGTTGTTTGCCTGTTGCCACCCGTCGCTGCCGTTTGAGTCGCAGGTGGCGATGTGTCTGAAAATTCTGTGCGGGTTGAGCAGCCGGGAGATTGCCCAGGCGTTTTTGACAACCGAAGAGACCATTGCCAAACGAATTTACCGGGCAAAGGAAAAAATCCGCGCCCACGAAATCCGGCTGGAAGTGCCGTCGGGCGCGCAGTTGCCCGCTCGGCTCAGTGCGGTTTTGAAAACCGTCTATTTATTGTTTAACGAAGGTTATAATTCGTCACATCCGGATTTGCTCATCCGCCAGGATTTGTGCGAAGAAGCGATGCGGTTGGGTCGGCTGCTGACCCAGAATCCGAAAACCACCGCGCCGTCGGCCTACGCACTGCTGGCCCTGATGTGTTTCCAGGTGGCCCGGTTCGACGCCCGAACGGACGAAACCGGGGCCATCATTTTATTGAAGGACCAGGACCGCAGGAGGTGGAATCAGCCGTTGGTGGAGCAGGGAAAGCAGCAACTGATCCGCTCGGCCGACGGGGACAACTTGACGGAATACCACCTCGAAGCCGTCATTGCGTGGCAGCATTGCCGGGCGGCCAGCTACGAAACCACGGACTGGGCCAGCATTCTGCGCTACTACGATTTGTTGCTGGAGCGTAAACCGACGGCGGTCGTGGCCCTGAACCGGGCGGTGGCGCTGGCCGAGGTGGAAGGCCCCACGGAAGCCTTGCTGGCGGTTTTGCAACTGAAAGGACTGGAGACCAGTCAGTACTACCACGCCCTTCTGGGCGACCTCTACGCCCGGCTTCACCAGACCGACCGCGCCCGGCAGCATTACATCCGGGCCATGCAACTTACCTCGTCAGGGGCCGAAAAGGAGTTACTTCAGAAAAAAAGCGACCGACTTCCGTAGTCTTTCGGGACGTGTTCAGCGTATTACCGCGAAGAGATTAGTTACCTTTTCTGTTAAAAGAATGGATAATTAGCGTATTCAGTATTACTTTTAGGTACAATTTCGTATTAAAATCAGTGAAGCTACTCACTAAACCAAAATTCAATGGATGTTCCACAAATAAAGAAGGCAGCGAAGGTTTACGACGTTGTTATTATTGGCTCAGGTGCCGGGGGCGGTATGGCAGCTTACCAACTTTCCAAAGCGGGTGCCACCGTGGCACTCCTGGAAGCCGGGGGCTATTTCGACCCTGCTGATCCTAAGTATATTAACCAGCTCAAGTGGTCGTACGAATCTCCGCGTCGCGGGGCCGGAACCACCCGTGCGTTTGGTGATTTTGATGCCGCCTGGGGAGGCTGGGATATTGAGGGAGAACCGTATTCGGCGGCCAAAGGAACGGAGTTCTACTGGTTTCGTTCACGGATGCTGGGTGGCCGGACCAATCACTGGGGTCGGATTTCGCTCCGGATGGGTCCCGATGATTTCAAACGGAAAAGCCTGACCGGAATCGGAGAAGACTGGCCATTGAGCTACGACGATTACGCCCCGTACTATGATAAAGTGGATGATCTGATCGGGGTCTTCGGGTCGAAAGAAGGCTTGCGGGATGCACCCGATGGCCGGTTTTTGCCCCCGCCGAAACCCCGTTTGCACGAATTGATGATTAAGAAAGGAGCCAAGAGCGTTGGGGTACCCGTTATTCCGTCGCGGCTTTCGATCCTGACCAAACCCATTCACGACCGGGGCGGCTGTTTTTATTGTGCACAGTGCGGTCGGGCGTGTCAGGCGTATGCCGACTTTTCGTCTTCGTCGGTCTTGTGTATTCCGGCCGTAAAAACCGGCAAGGTGACGCTGATCAACAACGCCATGGCGCGGGAAGTGCTGACCGACGCGAAAACCGGTTTGGCGACCGGCGTTTCGTACGTCGATACGCTGACCTTGACCGAGCAGGCGGTTATGGGGAAAGTGGTGGTTTTGGCGGCCAGTACCTGCGAAACCGCCCGGTTGTTGCTAAACTCGAAATCGGCCCGTTTCCAGAACGGTCTGGCCAATTCCAGTGGCGTGGTTGGAAAGTACCTGAATGACTCGACGGGGGCATCGCGTGGCGCCTTTATTCCCGCCTTGATGGACCGCAAACGCTACAACGAAGACGGCGTAGGCGGTGCGCACATCTACTCACCCTGGTGGCTGGATAACAAGAAGCTGGACTTCCCGCGTGGCTACCACATCGAATACGGTGGGGGTATGGGCATGCCGATGTACGGTTTTGGTTTCGGGATGGAAGGCCGGAACGCCATGGTGCCGGGTCGGGATGGCAAACCGAAAGAAGCGGGTGGATACGGAGCCAGCCTGAAAGACGATTTCCGCCGGTTCTACGGGGCCAACATCGGTATGGCCGGTCGCGGTGAGCCGGTTCCGCTGGAAAGCAACTACTGCGAAATCGATCCGAACACGGTGGACAAGTACGGAATTCCGACGCTGCGGTTTAACTACAAATGGTCGGATGCCGAGGTTAAGCAGGCCAAGCACATGCAGGATACGTTTGAAGAAATTATCCACGCCATGGGCGGTATTGCTCTGGGTAAAAAACCGGGTCCGGAAAATAACTATGGGCTGGAAGCGCCCGGAAAAATCATCCACGAAATTGGCACCGCCCGCATGGGGAACGATCCGAAAAACTCGGTATTGAACAAATACTCGCAGGCGCACGATGTCAAAAACCTGTTTGTTGTCGATGCTGCGGCTTTCCCGTCGCAAGGTGATAAAAACGTGACGTGGACGATTCTGGCCAATTCCTGGCGGACTTCCGATTACATCATCGACCAAGTTAAACAGAAGAATATCTAAACCTCTGCGTACCTCCGTTTGTCTCCGCTAAACGCTGCGAAACAGCTTTAAAGTAATTTCGCAGCGTTGAGCAGAGATTGGCCGAGTTACGCGGAGAAAAATTTCAAACCATGAAACGTAGAGATTCTCTCAAAGCCATCACCCTGAGCAGCTTGGGATTTGCCGGGATGAACCCGCAGATTGCCGCTGCCGAGTCGATTGCTCCGCCGGATGTAAAACCGGTGAAAATACCCGGTGGCCGCCAGAAGTTTGAAGCTGAGCGCGATGCCAAACTGAACGGTGATAAATTTTTTACGCCCCACGAACTGAAAACCGTCACGGTACTGGGCGACATCATCATTCCGGCCGACGCCAAATCCGGGAGTGCTTCGCAATCCGGAACCCCGGCGTTTATCGAGTTCATGATGAAGGATCAGCCGCAGTGGCAGACGCCGATGCGCGGAGGAATCCGCTGGCTGGACAATCACTGCGTGAAGCGGTTCGGGAAGAAATTTGCCGACTGCCTGCGCGATCAGCAAATTGCGGTGGTTGACGACATCGCCTATCCCGGCAAGGCCAAACCGGAAATGTCGCAAGGGGTATCATTTTTCAATATGATGCGCGGTTTTGTGGCGACCGGTTTTTTCACCAGCCAGATGGGCATCAAAGACCTCGGCTACGTGGGCAACACCCCTAACCAGTGGGAAGGCGTCCCCGCCGACGTCCTGAAACAGTATAATGTAAGCTACGAAGAGTAAATTATTGAGGAATGAACCCGTGATCCTGAACAATGTACAGACCCATTGGCGGCATTGTTCAGGGTTACGGGTTCGTTGTTAACTTCCATTTTATGGCTTCCCGACGGATTTTTCTTCAGCAGTCCAGCCTGATTGCTTCTTCGCTGGCGTTTTCGCCCCTGACAATTGCCCAGTCGCCGAAAAAAGACAAGCTGGGCGTGGCGCTCGTGGGTCTGGGGTATTACAGCACGGATTTAATCGCCCCGGCGCTCCAGCTGACCAAAAATTGTCAGCTGGCCGGGATCGTCACCGGAACGCCATCGAAAGCCGAAACCTGGGTCAAGAAGTACAACATTCCCGAAAAGAATGTGTACAACTATGATAATTTCGACAAGATTGCCAACAACCCGGACATTGATGTGGTGTACGTGATTCTACCGCCGTCGATGCACCGGGAGTACGTGATTCGGGCGGCCAAGGCCGGCAAACACGTCTGGGTAGAAAAACCGATGGCGATCACCGAGAAAGAGTGCCAGGACATGATCGATGCCTGCAAGCAGTACAAACGGACGCTGGCGGTGGGGTATCGCCTGCAGCACGAACCAAACACGCAGGAGTACATCAAGTTGCTGCGCGACGGAAAAATTGGCAAGATCAAGATGGTCAGTTGTTCGGCGGGATACAACGACAACCGCACGACGCACTGGAAGCAGAAAAAGGAAATGGGCGGGGGCGTGATGTACGATATGGGCGTTTACGTCCTGCAGGGCGCGCGGCTGGCTACGGGTGAAGAACCGGTTTCGGTGACGGCCCAGCAGTTTACCACCCGACCGGAAATCTACAAGAATGGCCTGGACGAGACCACGATGGCTCAACTCGTTTTTCCGAGCGGGGCGCGGGCGGCCGTACAGACCAGCTTCGGCATGAACATGAACTTTCTGAACGTCACGGGCGAAAAAGGATTTTTGAAAATGGAACCGTATTCGGCCTACAACGGGCAAACCGGGGAAGCGTCGGGTGGGGTCAAAATTCACCATCCGTATGAAGTGCCCCGCCAGCAGGCCATGCAGATGGACGACGACGCGGCTGCGATCATGAACAACAAACCGCTGATTGCGCCGGGCGAAGAAGGCTTGCGCGACATCCGGATTGTGGAAGCGATTTACCGGGCGGCCAAATCCGGTCAGGCAGTCAAGTTGACCTAGTTTAACGAGAACATCAATGAAGGAAGCCGGGTGTGCAGGTTATTTTTGGAGCGCACTCGGCTTCCTTTTTTTAGTTATTTGCTCACCCAAGTGTCGGGCGCAACCGGACCAGTGTACGCCCGCTCCGGGGCTGTTTACCGGCTCCCTCCAGATTACGCCCGGGATTGGTTGCCTGCCCTTGAAAATCAAAGCTACGAGTGGGTTGCAGGGCGTGAAGAATGTCCGCTACGTGTATGAGTACCAGGGTGGAGCGGTTCAGGACTCGGAGATCACCCGCGATTCGGTTCATACTTTCCTAAAACCGGGTTTATACCGGGTGCTGCAATACTCGGAACAGGAAAACCGCCAGCTCCGGGCGTGCGCCATCGTGCAGGTTTACGACACCCTCCAACCCGAATTGACGATTTCGGCCTGTCAGACCCGAATCATCGTTTCGATCCCGAAAGCGATTGAGTATCAATACGATTGGTATACCGTCGATTGGGGCGATGGCAGTCGGGAACAGCTTGGCGGAGCCACTCCGGTGGGGGTTCATACGTATTCGGATGAGCAGGCGCGGACCATTCGCGTTCGCGGGGTCCATTTGTACGGCGATTGTGGCGGAACGTCGCAGCTGGTTTTCCGGCCCGATACCAAAGCGACCCTGCCCGTCATTGAGCACGTACAAGCGGTGGGTGCCCGCGCCCTGGAACTCCGCATTCGCAATCCGGACGGGAATCGCTACTGGATCGAACAGCGAATTCCCGGCGGGGATTACGTGCGAAAAACCGCCCATTCCGAAGCCGCCCTGACGACCCAGATGGACGCTGATACGACAGTTTCAACCTGTTTTCGGGTGGTGCTGGCCGATACGTGTTTATCGGCACCCCCGGCCGCCGAAGTTTGTTACGTACCCCCAAAACCGCCTGATCCGCTACCCATTCCCGACTCGACGGTTTTCATGCCCGATGCATTCAGCCCGAACGCCGATGGAATCAACGACCGGTTTTTTCCGCAGGGCTTGTTGGGCGGAACCCTCCGCTTAACGGTTTACAACCGCTGGGGTGAAGTGGTTTTTCGCTCCGACAATGCCGCCGACGGCTGGGATGGTTACCAACGCGATCAGCCGCTGCCGGCGGGGGCGTATGCCTACCGGCTGGAGATGGTAAAACCGGATGGGAAACGCCAGGAAAAACGGGGAACGGTGCTGCTGCTGAAATAACAATTGAAAATAAGCCCGCTCCGGTCATTTGAACTTAGCGCGAATGATGCGATTATTGCAGTAGCCGGGCCAATTAAGTTCTAATGAAGTTCGCTACCTGAAATGCACCCGGCACCTTTATGTTAGATCAATACAAACAGCAGCATCCTTATCTGGTGGCCCTGGATTCCATTATTTTTGGTTTCGACGGGGAAAATTTAAAAGTCTTGCTCGTCAAACGGGGGGTGGAAGAGAAAACCTGGTCGCTGATGGGGGGGTGGTTGCAACCGGACGAAGGACTGGAACAGGCGGCAAACCGCATTCTGTTTGACCTGACGGGCCTGACCAGCGTGTACCTGGAGCAGTTGCACGCCTTTGGAAATCCGGATCGGGACCCGATTGTTCGGACGATTTCGGTGGCGTATTTCTCGCTGCTCAAAATTGCGGATTATGAATCGAAAATTTCGGGTACCTTCCAGACGCGCTGGTTCTCCATTTACGACCTGCCGCCCCTGCTGTTCGACCACGGTGACATGGTGGATTTGGCCCTTAAAAGATTGCGCTACAAAGCCGCCCAGCACCCAATCGGTTTTGAGCTGTTGAATGAAAAATTTACGATTCCCCAGCTCAAGAAGCTGTACGACGCCATTTACCATACCGAGTTCGACAAACGCAATTTTAGCCGGAAAATCCTTTCGACCAATCTCCTCATCAAACTGCCCGAAAAACAGAAAGGATTCTCCAAACGGGGGGCCTTTTTTTACACGGTTGATACCGAAAAATACCGTCAGGTTGCGGATACGTTTCTGAATTTTATCCCGACCCAGTAGCAGGTCGTCGCCTTACGATCCCGGAATTATTCAAGCACTTGCTGACATAAGAAAAAAAACTGCCATATTTTTTAGTTGTCGTATTGACAATTAAAAAACAAATCTCAACTTTGCACCTGCGTTAAGTGTCAATTTAACACCAATGGTTTCAGAGAAGCCCGGTGGATTTTTTCCTAGGGTTTTTCACCAGTTTAGGTCGATCCTTTTACGCACGACTCAGGTAAACACCGGCAATAACCGAATCAATTCAGCATAATTATTCCGAAAACGATGACACCGATCTCATTGGGCGAAAAGCAATACTTTAAAGGCATTGAGGCCATTGCCTACGAAGGCCCTAAATCCAAAAATCCGCTGGCGTTCAAGTGGTACAATCCGGACCTGACGATTGGCGGCAAAACCCTGCGGGAGCAGTTGCGGTTTGCCATCAGCTACTGGCATACGTTCACCGGCGCCGGGGGCGATCCGTTTGGTCCCGGTACGCGGATTTTTGCCTGGGATGACCACCAGGATGCCAACACCCGGGCCCGGATGAAGATGGACGCGGCTTTTGAGTTTATCACCAAAATGGGCGCGCCTTATTACTGTTTCCACGATATCGACCTGGTTGACGAAGGCGGTTCGGCTGTGGAATACGAAAAACGCTTGCAGGCCATTGTCGCGTATGCGCAGCAGAAGCAGCAGGAAACGGGGGTCAAGCTGTTGTGGGGCACGGCCAATGTGTTTTCCAATCCGCGTTACATGAACGGTGCCGCTACGAACCCGGATTTCGCCGTGCTGGCCTACGCCGGAACCCAGGTTAAAAACGCCATTGATGCCACGATTGCCCTAGGGGGTGAAAATTACGTGTTCTGGGGTGGACGGGAAGGGTATATGTCCCTGCTGAACACCAACATGAAACGGGAAATCGAGAACATGGCGCAGTTTCTGACCATGGCCCGGGATTACGCCCGCAAGCAGGGTTTCAAAGGTACGTTCTTTATTGAGCCAAAACCGATGGAGCCCACGAAGCACCAGTACGATTTCGATGCGGCCACGGTTATCGGGTTTTTGCGACAGTATGGACTGGACCAGGATTTTCAATTGAATATCGAAGTCAACCACGCGACGCTGGCGGGCCACACCTTCGAACACGAATTGCAGGTCGCGGCCGACGCCGGCATGCTGGGAAGCATCGACGCCAACCGGGGTGATTATCAGAACGGCTGGGATACCGATCAGTTTCCGATCAATTTGTACGAACTGGTCGAAGCGGCTTTGGTGATTCAGCAGGCGGGGGGAATCAAACCGGGAGGAATTAATTTCGATGCGAAGGTGCGCCGGACGTCAACGGATCTGGACGATCTTTTCATCGCCCACATCAGCGGAATGGATGCGTTTGCCCGGGCATTTATCGTTGCCGACGCCATTTTGCAGGATTCCGATTACCGCAAATTCCGCACGGAGCGCTACGCATCCTACGATCAGGGACCGGGAAAAGCCTTCCGGGAAGGAAGCCTGACACTGGAAGATTTGCGCAGTTACACCCTCGAAAACGGCGAACCGCAAGTCCGGAGCGGCAAACAGGAATGGCTGGAAAGTTTGATCAATCAGTACATTTAAGGTTGATTATAAGTGATTAATCGTTAGGAGTCGAAAGGCACAAACGGCGGGATAAAATCCGGCTGATGCTGGGCAATTAACTCCGGAATGGGCGAATAAATCGGCTGTTCCTTGCTTAAAAGCAGCGTTCAACGAAGTCGCTACCGATTGAATAGCGGTGTGCCTGTCAACGAAAGAAAGCCCGGAACTTCCGGGCTTTCTTTCGTTGATCCGATCCGGTCTTTTGCCCACAAAAGCGTCACTGCCCGGCCTGCTCGAGTTGCTGGAGATTCCTGCGGGCTTCCGCATAATCCGGTTTCAGCAGAACCGCCCGGCGAATGTCGGCCAGCGCTCCGGCCCGGTCGCCGAGGTAAAACCGGTCGACACCCCGGTTATGCAGCGCCGTCGGATCGTTGGGCTTGTACCGGAGGTAGCGGTCGTAATCCGCCAGCGATTCCCGGTAGTGTTTCAATTGAAGAAACGTAAAGCCGCGGGCGTTCGACACCAGCGTATCCTTGCCGGGTTCCAGAGCAAGTGTCCGATTGAAATCGCGCAGGGCATCCCGAAACCGGTTCAGGTGGTTGTAGGTCAGGCCCCGGTTATAATACACATCACTCTTCGTTGAATCCATTCGAATGGCCTGGTCATACAGGTCCAGCGCTTTGGCAAACTCTTTTTTGAGACCATACGCATTGCCCAATCCTTCGTAACAGTGGTAGCGAGTGCTGCCGTTTTGGACCGCTGCCTGAAACTGCTGCATGGCTTCGTCGATGCGGTTTTTCTTGCCGTAGTAATCACCCAGTCCTTCGTGCATCTGGTCGTTGTCGGGGTAAAATTGCAACGCGTGTTTCCAGAGCGTTTCGGTGTTCTGCCAAACTTTCACTTGCTGGCTTGTCAGGTAAAAACACAAAATTGCAAAAACCGCCAGCCCGGTGGTTGCCAGGCGCTTCCGGGAAGGAGACGACTGGGTGATCAAGTGTAAACCGTAGACGGCGAAGAAGATAAGCCCGAAATAAGACAGGTAACTATAGCGGTCGGCCATAATCGCAGCCCCAACCGTCATGAATTGCAGCACCAGGATAATCGTCAGCAGGAAAAAACCGAGTCCGAAAACCGTCAGCCGCTGTCCTTCGGTTTTGGCCGTAAAAAACCACCTGACCGTAAAACCGACTACCAGCAGAAAGACGAGCGGTCCCAGCCAGTGGTGCGGCTCAATGGCCCGGACGTTTTCGGGATACGGATAAAATGCCGACAATCGGAACGGCGCCACCAGCTTGACCAGGTACATCAAAAAACCGTAGCTGCCGTAGACCAGCCAGCGGGCGGCAAACGGCTCCTGACCCACCGCGTCTTTTTTCTCCGCCAAGCGGATCAGCCAGCCGTGAAAATCGCTCCCGGTCTGCACATCGGTTGCCATCAGACCCACTAAAACCGCAACCCCAAAAAACGGGAGTTTTTCAAGCCAGGCCGCCGGTTTCAGGACGGCTTTTCGGCCCTGATCACCGGCCAGCCAATAATCAAACAGCAGCAGCACGAGCGGCAGGCTTACGGCCATCGCCTTCGCCATGCATGAAAGTACAAACAAACAGAACGTGAAAAAAAGCCATCGATAAGCGCCGGTTTTTCGGAAGCGAAAGTAGGTCAGGCAGGCCGACAGATAGAAAAAGGTGTAGAGCACATCCTTGCGTTCCGACACCCAGATCACCGACTCGACGTGCATCGGATGCAGACCCCACAAGGCCGCTACCAACAGGCCAACCCAGCGGTTTCGGTGGCTCAACCGGTAAGCCAGAAAAAAAACCAGCAGGGTGTTCAGCAAATGGATAACCGTGTTCGTCATGATAAACGAATCGGCCTGCGGACCAAACAAAGCCGAGTTGGCCGCCAGCGACAGCATGGTCAGCGGGTGATAGTTCAGCGCGACGACCGATTTCAGCAGGACGCTGACGTTTGGTGCGGTGGGGGTGAGCACATACGGGTTTCCAAACACATACTCTGCGTCGTCCCAATCGACAAAATCGTTACCGAACCCGAAAGCGTAGGCAATGAAGACCGTCAGCAACAGCAAGGTGAGCCAGACTGCCAGCGGTAAACCAGGTTTTCGGGGCGGTGTGACTGAATGGGGCGGGATGGGCTGGGAGCGCAGCGTCGCCGGAACGGGTGGACGAGCCGGAGTGGGAGCGGTGCTGGAGCGCGGCAGAGGCCGCTGTCCGGCTGGGTAGTGTTTTGCCATAATGGGACAGATTGCGAAGAGTTTCCCGCAAAAGCTGTACCACTCGATCAATCTGACAATACTTGATGGGACCTAAAAAATCCCCGCTCCGGAGCGGGGATTTTTTATCAGCGAGATGGGCCGTTATTCCTTGACCACTTTATCCACTTTTCCTCGTTCATCCTTTAGCTTGGGGCGTTTTACACCGTGCGAACCGCGCCAGATCTTACCGCGTTTGGTTTTGACATCTCCTTTTCCCATGTTCAGAAATTTAGTTTTACAGATTCAACAGACCATGATACTCGTAATCGTCAACAAGAAATCATAATTAATCATTTAATCGGAATAATCAAAACCGGGGCCACTCCCGATTAACCCGGTCAAACGTCGCCACCTTCCGGGCTTTTCAGTCCGCGTGTCAGTCGGATTTCGAAACATATGCCGGTCTAAAAGGTTAGCCATAAAAAATTAAACGATCAAGAAAGGTATGGCAACTACGAAAACATCGGTTTCGGGCAATTCCGCAGGGGGACAGTTTGAGCCGGAAATCAGCGGGTCGAGTCTGATTAATGTGGGCGAGGAAGAGCGCGTGTGGTCCACCGTTGGGGGCGGATTATTACTGACGTATGGACTCAAAAGAGCGTCGGTGGGTGGCATTTTACTGGCCGCCATCGGTGGTTACCTGGCGTACCGGGGCATGTCCGGACATTGTCCGGTCAGTGAAACCCTGGGCCGAAATACCGCCGAAGGGCAGGATATTGTACCGTCGCCCATCGAAATCTCCGTGAGCCAGACGATTTATAAACCCCGTAACGAAGTCTATAAATTCTGGCGGCAACTGGAAAACCTGCCCCGGTTTATGTCCCACCTGAAAGAAGTAAAGCAGTTGGATTCGACGCACTCGCACTGGGTGGCTCAGTTGGGCGAGGGCAAGGTGGCTGAAGCCGTCGGCTCGGTGGAATGGGACGCCCAGATTATTCACGAAACCGCCAACGAGCGGCTGGTCTGGAAATCGGTGGAAGGCGCCAGCATCGACAATGCGGGTGAGGTGCGGTTTACGGACTCGGCGGACGGCTTCGGAACCGAAATTCAGGCAACGATCCATTACCGCCCACCCGTTGGCCATTTGGGAAGTGCGGTCATGAAGCTGTTCAATCCGACGTTTGCTCAACTGATTGAAAAAGATCTGCGCCGGTTCAAGGAGATTATGGAGCAGGACGAAATTTCGTCGGCACAAACCGAGCTGACTTCGGGCGCAGCCCAGATTTAAGGAAATAAACAAAAAGAAATGAACAGTTTGAAGTCTTGGTTAACAGTCTGATTATCAATATAAGTTCTTGTTGATTAGTTATTTTTCATTGTTCATTTAAAAAAAATAGCGGGCAGAGAATAGGGGGAACGCCGTTGCTGGCGGTCATTAGGGCGAACAGTAAACAAACTACCTGATGGACTTGCAGCAACTGGAGCACGATCTGCTCCCCCTGACGGCCTATGCCGCTCCGGTCATCGTCGGCTCTGTGCTTCTTGAATTCTGGCTGACCCGCCACGACGAGGAACACCGGTATCAAAGCCGGGATTTCTGGTCGTCAGTGGGCATCGGAGCCGGCAGCCTGCTCATCAATGCCATTCTGAAAACCAGCGTTTTTGGAATGGCATTGTTTTTATCCCAACTCACCCCCTGGCGGTTCGCGAGCCACTGGTGGACCTGGATTCTGGCCTACGCGCTGATCGATTTCTGCAATTATTTTGCGCACTTCATTGCCCACAAACAGCGGGTCTGGTGGGCCACGCACGTTACGCACCACTCGTCCGAGCACCTTAATTTCTCGACGGCCTTCCGCAATTCGTGGACCCAGCACCTAAAGATTATTTTTTTCATTCCGGCCTGGCTGTCGGGCATCGATCTGATTGTCCTGTTGACCTGTTACCAGATTAATCTTCTGTACCAGTTCTGGATTCACACGGAGATGATTGGCAAATTGCCGCGCTGGTTCGAGTTTCTTTTCGTTACGCCCTCGCACCACCGGGTCCATCACGGCAGCAACGACCGGTACATCGATAAAAATTTTGGTTCCTCACTCATCATCTGGGACCGCCTGTTCGGGACGTTTCAGGAAGAGGACGAAAAACCGGTTTACGGCCTGACCAAACCCGTTGAATCGTTCAACCCGGTTTATCTGAACTTTCACGTCTGGGTGGATATTGGCCGGGACTTACGGCGGGCCAGATCCGCCCGGGAAGCCTGGCACGTTTTGTTTGGGCCTCCCTGAGCGGTTTTTCTTTTTAAATGCCTGATCTCCATTCTCACCATTTGCAACCGATTGTCCGGCTTTTACATCTTTATCCTGAAGCGGCAGACCGGACCCATTAGCATCCTCCCAGCATGAAAAAGTACGTATTGATTACCGGAGCCAGCGCCGGTTTAGGAAAAGCCCTGGCGCTCGAACTGGCGCGGCAGGGCCATAACCTGATTCTGGTGGCGCTTCCCCATGAAAACCTGCCGGAACTGGCCCGGCAAATTCAGATGACCTGCAATGTCAGTGTCGAATTTTACGAAACCGACCTATGTTCCCGCCCCAACCTCGAAAAGCTGGTGGCCTGGCTGACGGTTTCGCAGTTCAGCATTTTTTACCTGATCAACAATGCGGGAATCGGTGGTTCGCAGGCTTTTGAGCAGGCCGACACCGAAAAAATTGAGCGCATCCTTCAACTAAACATCGTCGGCACTTCCTTGCTGACGCGCCTGATGCTGCCGTTTCTGCTGCAGTTTCCGCAGTCGTACATCCTGAACGTGTCGAGCATGGCGGCTTTTTCGCCCATTCCCTACAAAACCGTCTATCCGGCTTCCAAGGCGTTCATTTACTCGTTTTCGCTCGGACTGCGGGCGGAACTCAGCGCGCTGGGGGTGAATGTCAGCGTGGTACATCCCGGCCCCATGCCCCACTCGCCGGAAAACCAGGCCCGACTGCGCAAACACGGTCGTTTGGGCCGGATGGCGACGGTGCCCCTGGAGGTGATTGCTCAAATCGCGCTCCGGCGGGTAGAACAGGGACAGTCGGTAATCATTCCGGGCTGGACCAATAAGGTGGGGTACTGGATGACCCGCTGGATTCCGTGGTCGTGGCGCAAACCGTTGATGGTATCGATGCTTCGCAAAGAACTCAGTCCGGCCCTATGAAAGTGTTGTTAACCGGCGCAACCGGCTTATTGGGAACCCATATTTCCGGGGAGTTGCTGCGGCAGGGGTATGAAGTCAGGGCGGTTTATCGGTCGCTGCCAGCGGACCTGCAACGCTTGCCGTGGTTTCGGGACATCGAATGGGTGAAAGCCGCCATCACGAATCCGGCAGAGGTGGAAAAAGCCGTAAAAGGTTGTCAGGCCTTAATTCACGCAGCCGCCCGAACCGATCCGTATCCAACGCATCTGGCGGCCTATTACGATGCCAACATTGCCAGCACGGAACACCTTCTGGCCGCTGCCCGAAAATGGGACGTTTCGCGTTTGGTGTACGTCAGCACCGCGTCGGTTTTCCGGCCGGGCAGCCTGGACAATCCGGCCACTGAAGAAAGTCCCTATGCGTTTAACCTGATGGCGTCGGGCTACATCGCCAGCAAGTACGAAGCGCAGCAGCGAGTTGCCTCCGCCGTTCAAAATGGCGTTAATGCCGTGATTGTCAACCCGACGTTTATGCTGGGTCCCAACGATTTTAAACCGAGTTCCGGCGCGGTCATTCAGTACGTAATGAAAAACCGCCTGGTGTTTTACCCGGGTGCGGGCGGGAAAAGTTTCATTGATGTTCGGGATGCGGCCCGGGCGACGGTCAACGCCCTAAGGCTGGGCCGGGCGGGCGAAAGCTACCTGCTGGCCGGGGAGAATCTGCCCTATGACCGGTTTTTTCCGCTGCTGGCGCAGTTAACCGGCCAGCGAAAACAACTGCATTCAATACCACCCTCCCTGATTCAACTGGCGGGGCGCCTGGGTTCAGCCGGTGAGTGGTTGCTGCAAAAGGGCTTGCCCCTCAACCGAATCAACGCCACCTTGCTGACCCAGGAAAATTATTATTCCGGCACCAAAGCCCAACGGGAATTAAACATGCCGGTTTCGCCCGTCAGCAAGGCCATTGATGACGCAATGGACTGGTTTAAGGAGTAACAGGCCAAACATATTGAATTTTCTTTCAAGGCGCTTTCCGAATGGGTTTATTTCTGCCTGCTATAAAATTAGATCGTTCGGGATTGAAAA
Source organism: Larkinella ripae (assembly GCF_054780775.1). NCBI lineage: Bacteria > Pseudomonadati > Bacteroidota > Cytophagia > Cytophagales > Spirosomataceae > Larkinella > Larkinella ripae. The sequence goes on along the minus strand of NZ_BAAGVR010000020.1, from coordinate 195,674 downwards.
ATTTCTACATTTTACATTCGACATTTTACATGTATACTTTCTGATAAATTCCAATCAGGACTATGCTATCGCTACAAACCAATCGCTTTCATAAAACCGTCCCGGTAATTGCTGCCAATCGGTAATTCGGTTTTGTCGATAAAAACCCGGTTTCCTTCGATGTGCGTTATTCTGGATTTGTTGATGATAAAGGAACGGTGGATTCGGAGAAAAAGAGATTTGGGAAGCAGTTCTTCAAAACCGGAAAACGTCATGCCCGGAAAGACGGTTTGCTGGGTCGTAACGATCTTGGTATAATTGCCATTTGCTTCGGCATACAGGAGGTCGCTGTGAAAAATTTTATAAATTTTTCCGTCGGTTTTTATAAAAAGATACGCTTCTGTCTGGGTGTCGGTACGATCAGCGGAAACCGCCCTGGTCGCCTGAAGCTGGGTCACCGCTTTATCAATGGCGACCATGAAGCGTTCCAGCGAAAACGGTTTCAGTAAATAATCGCAAGCGGCCAAATCAAAAGCCTCCAGCGCAAATTCTTTATACGCCGTTGTAAAAATAACCTGCGGTTTTTGTTGCAGAGTTTTTAAAAAAGAAATGCCGCTCAGAACCGGCATGTTAATATCCAGAAATAGAATGTCAATGGCGTGTTGCTGAAAAACCGCCTTTGCCTCCAGGGCATTACCGCAGGATGCCACCACCCGCAGATAGGGAAAATGGCTGCAATAGGTTTGGATAATGTCGCGGGCAATGGGCTCGTCATCGACAATCAGGCACTGAAAGGTTGTCATTTTACTTTGAGTTGGAGCATAACCGTAAAAAAACCGTCCTGGCTGTCTAATACCAGTTCATGGGCCTTGGGGTACAATAAGTCCAGCCTTTTCCGCACATTCGCCAGGCCCAGTCCCCGGTTTTTTCCCGGCTCTGGACGATTATCCCCGCGATTCTCAGCCTTCGTATTTTTAACCGAAAACAGGAGCGAATTGCCCCAGGTTTTCAGCGAAATGTCAATTGAGATGGTTTGATCAGCCGAGTTTTTGGCGTGTTTGAACGCATTTTCGATAAACACAATCAACAACATGGGCGCAATGGCGATGTTCGAATGCGCGGTTTCTTCCAGGGTTGTTACCAAGTTTAACCGCTCACCGATCCGGATTTTTTCAAAGTCAATGTAGTTGTTTAGGTACGCCAGTTCGTCCTGTAAAGGAACAAATAATTCTTTCGTATCGTAAACCGAATAGCGCAGTAAATCCGACAATTTGAGCAACAGCGTCGGGATTTTATCCGGCTGCGTTAGTGACAGTCCGTATAAATTATTCAGCGTATTAAACAAAAAATGCGGGCTCAGCTGCGATTGCAACAAATAGAGTTCACTCTGGCTTTGGGCAGCCATGGCCTTGGCTTCCTGCAACTGATTTTTTACCGCCACCTGACTTAATTTAATCAGAATTCCGGCCACCATACAAAAAATAAAAAGCGGTATATAAAATAGGAGAAGATTGAGAAATAAACGCCCATTCAACGGAAATTCAGCGTGCACAAACAGCCAGGTCGTAAAACTTAAACCGACCAGTGAAAGAAGGATAAAATGCCAGGCCGGGATGCGTTTTGAAGTCCAGAGCTGTGATAAATACCGCCCACTATAAATACCACCAAAAAAGATAATTAATGCTAGCAAGGCGGCTTCTTCATCATCTTTTTCCACGAAAATTTTTGTGTAAAAATTAGACGCTAGATAAACCGGCAGTCCGGTGAGCAGGACAATGAGAAAGTGTTTTTGCAGTCCGGTCAAATCCGAATCGGACGTTGTCTGTGTTTTTTTCATGCTTAAGTGCTCCGCGAACGATTCAGTATTCTCACAAAGCTGGTCAGTTTCCGCCAATTGAGACGACAGAACGGACGAATACCGGCAAATTCAGGACAGAAAGCCCGAAATGAAGTTTAAGCGGGTTTGACCCCGCCATCCCGGTTTCTATCAGCATTTCGGCCCGGTACATCCGCCTGATTTGAGCGCAGCCGGTGACCGGATCACCTTTGTCCGGACAAACCGGGTCGGATTCCCCCTTAAAAACATGAAAATTAATGTATTCTTCTTTTTTCTCCTGCATTTCGGGCCGGTAAGCTGGGCGCAGCCGCCAGATAAATTAATCCGCGGTCAAGTGAAAGACGGGCAAAATGCGGTGCTGCCGGGGGCCACGGTGGCCTTGTACCACGCGGTTGACTCGACCCTGGTGCGGGGAACGACTGCTCAGCTAAACGGGAAATTTGAATTGGCCGGTCTCACCAATGCGATCTATTTCCTTCGGATTACGAGCGTCGGCAGCAACGACTTCCAGAGCGGCCCGCTGACCATTGATGACCAGCACCCGATTCTTGAACTGCCGGCCATTCTGCTGAGTCCTTCCAAAACGATGCTTCAGGAAGTGAAGGTAGTGGCAAAACGCCCGCTGCTGGAGCAGGAAATCGACAAAACCGTTGTCAACGTGGATGCCCTGATTAGCAGTGCCGGCAGCAACACGCTCGAAGTGCTGGAGAAAACGCCCGGCGTGACGGTGGGTACCGACGGGGAAATCAGCCTGAACGGCAAAGCCGGGGTGCTGGTGCTGATCGACGGCCGGCAGACGTACTTGTCGGGGCCGGATCTGGCGGCTTACCTGCGGTCTTTGCCCGGCGGATCGCTCGATAAGCTGGAGTTGATGACCAATCCGCCCGCCAGATACGATGCCGCCGGAACCGCCATCATCAACATCCGATTGAAGCGAAACCGGACACTGGGCCTGACCGGGGACCTCAGTGCCAGTTACAGCCAGGGCCGAACGTTGCGAACCAACGAGGTGATCAACGTGAATTTTAACCGACGGAAACTGAATTTGTTCGGTAGTTTGGGGTACAACAAAGACGGGAATTATTCGGATGATTTCTACAACCGAACGTTCTACGAAGATAACGCGGCCGTTCAGTCGGTGATTCAGTTACAAAATGACGGCCGTTACAGCAGCGGGGGATGGATGGGCAGGTTGGGCATGGATCACACGGTTTCGGCCCGGACCACGTACGGTTTTATCGTCAGTTTACAAAACCGGCCCCGGCAGGAACGGCTCCACTCCATCAGTCGCAATTTTCGATTGGGTTCGGAATTGGATTCGGTGGGGAACGGCTTCACGAAGGGGGATTTCACCTGGAGAAATGCGAGCGCCAATTTTAATGTTCAGCACCGGTTTAATAAGTCGGGCCGGGAACTGACGGCGGATTTCAATTACGCGGGTTATTGGTCCGACGGAAATCAGCGCTTAACCAACATTCTGTATCGGCCCGATGGAACGATCCGCAACCGCAGCGATTTTTTGTATAAGCTGCCTTCCGATATTGCGATTTACACGGCGAAGGCCGACTACATTCATCCGTTAAAAAATAAAATGGTGCTCGAAACCGGCTTTAAAACCAGTCTGGTAACTACCGATACCGATTCGAAATATTATGGCCTGATCGATGAATTATTGGTGCCCGACTACGGCAGGTCCAACCATTTTATCTACCGCGAAACGATCCATGCAGCCTATGTAAACTCCCGAAAAGAGTGGAAACGCTGGGGTGTTCAGGCCGGTCTTCGTGCAGAAAATACGGTGGCAAACGGTCGGCAGTTGGGCAATGCGGAAGTGGCGGGTAGTTCGTTTGAGAAGGAGTACACGCAGGTTTTTCCGACGGTTTTTGTCCGTTACAAGCTGGATACCGTCGGCAATAATGCGCTGATTATCAGCCTGGCCAGACGGATCAATCGCGCAAATTACCAGCGGCTTAATCCGTTTTTATTTTTTGTGGATCCCTATTCCTACACCACCGGTAATCCCCAGCTCAACCCGCAGTATCACTTTCAATATGAGCTGAAATACCAGCACAAAAACGCCCTTGGCATTACGTTGCAGTACAACCGGTTTACCGATGTTATTTTTCAGCTCACCGAAGCCATTGATAATTTGTTTGTTTCCCGACCCCGCAATGTGACCAAAGGCTATATCCTGTCCTTGGCGACAAATCTTTCACTCTCGCCGACGAAATGGTGGCGGTTAACTGTCAATGTGATGGGGGCAAAAATGGCCCTTCAGGGAACTGCTTTTTCCGAAACGTTACGTCCCGGTATTTTTCACGCCCGGCTGAATGCAATGAACCAGTTCAGCTTTCAAAAAGGGTGGAGCGGAGAATTGATTGGCTTTTTTGCCACGAAAGATTTGGCGGGGCAGACCATCACGAATCCGCGGTATCGGGTTGGCGGAGCGGTCCAGAAAAAGCTGTGGAAAGACAAGGGAAGCGTGCGTCTGATCGTCGAGGATGGGTTTCATTCGTGGCGGCAAAACGACCGAACCGTTAGCCTGAAACAGGCCGAGGCTTACCACACTGGCGAGTCCGACACCCGCCGGATTGGCCTGGCCTTAACCTACCGCTTTGGAAAAGAAACGTTCGCCCGGAAACGCCGGCACACCGACAATGCGGCCGATGCGGAAAAGGGGCGGGTGGACTGAAGTTTACGGTATACGGTTTTCAGTTTTCGGTATACGGTTTTGGCCGGGCCGACGTCTCGGTTTACGCTGAGCCGTCGGTACAGGAGCTGACACCTGAGGAAAAATGCGTCAGCCACTGAAAACCGTATACCGAAAACCGTTACTGATACAGTGCTTCCCGCTGCTCTTTGACGCGGTCGTCGGTCAGGTACTCATCGTAGGTCATCAGTTTGTCGAGGTGGCTGTAAGGGGCAATTTCGATGATGCGGTTGGCAATGGTTTCGCCAAACTGGTGGTCATGCGACGTAAACAAAACCGGGCCTTTGAAGTCGATCAGGCCGTTGTTGAGCGCCGTGATCGATTCGAGGTCGAGGTGGTTGGTCGGTTCATCGAGTGTCAACAGATTGGCCCCCGACAGCATGACTTTGGACAGCATACACCGCACTTTTTCGCCCCCGGACAACACCGTTGATTTTTTCAGGGACTCTTCGCCCGAAAACAACATCCGGCCCAGAAAACCGCGGATAAAACTTTCGTCTTTTTCGGCCGAGAACTGCCGCAGCCAGTCCACCAGGTTCAGGTCATTCTGGAAAAACTTGTCGCGCCCCGTGTCGTTCGGAAAGTAAGATGGCGTAATGGTAACGCCCCATTTAAACTCGCCCGAATCGGCTTTGCGTTCACCGGACAAAATATCGAACAGGGCGGTAACGGCCAGACCATCGCGGCTGAAAAAGAAAATTTTGTCGCCCTTGCGCATCGAAAACGACAGGTTCGTAAACAACCGCGAGCCGTCTTCGGCGGTATACGTCAGGTTTTCGACGGTCAGAATCTGGTCGCCCGGTTCGCGTTCCGATTTGAAATTGATGTACGGATATTTCCGGGAGGAAGGCGCAATGTCGTCGAGGGTCAGTTTTTCGAGTAATTTGGCGCGGCTGGTGGCCTGTTTCGACTTGGATGCGTTGGCCGAAAACCGCCGGATAAATTCCTCGAGTTCTTTGCGTTTGTCTTCCGTCCGTTTGTTCTGATCCTGGCGTTGTTTCAGGGCCAGTTGGCTTGATTCGTACCAGAAAGAATAGTTACCGGTGAACAGCCGAACTTTGGAGAAATCAATGTCAACGATCTGCGTACAGACCTGATCGAGGAAGTGCCGGTCGTGGGAAACCACGATCACCGTGTTTTTGAAATTGGCCAGGAAGTTCTCCAGCCACAGGCTCGATTCCACATCGAGGTTGTTGGTCGGTTCGTCGAGCAGCAGAATATCCGGGTTGCCGAACAAGGCCTGCGCCAACAGTACCCGCACTTTTTCCGATCCGTTCAGGTCGGCCATCTGGCTGTAATGCAGGTCTTCCTGGATGCCCAGACCGCTCAGCAACGAAGCCGCATCCGACTCGGCATCCCAGCCGTTCATCTCGGCAAATTCGGCTTCGAGGTTGGCCGCGCGCTCGCCATCGGCGTCCGTAAAGTCGGTTTTGGCGTAGAGGGCGTCTTTTTCCTGCATGATGTCGTACAGGCGCTGGTTGCCCATGATCACCGTTTGCAAAACCGGGTAGGCGTCGTAGGCAAACTGGTTCTGGTTCAACACCGAAAGCCGCTCGCCCGGCGTGATGATGACCGAGCCGGTTTGCGGTTCGATCTCGCCCGAGAGGATTTTCAAAAACGTTGATTTTCCGGCCCCGTTGGCCCCGATGACACCGTAGCAGTTGCCTGCCGTAAATTTTATATTGACGTCGTCGAACAAAACCCGCTTGCCGTAGCGGAGTGAGACGTTCTGAACTGAGATCATTCGCTGGTTGTCCTGATTGAAATGAAGCTGCAAAGGTACGGAAATCTGGCCTTTATTGCCATTTTCAACGAAAGGAATCTGAACGGCACTACCGAAAGAACCCCTGAGGAGCAGCGGACTGGCTCAGGGATTCTTTCGTTGCCTCAAAAGACTGGCGTGGCAAGAACCGGAACGCGGGCTTAGTCGCGCTCCACTTTGCTGCCCCCCGATTCGTTGCGGTTGACCTGGGTCGGATTGCCTTTGTACCGGATTTTGCTGGCTCCGCTGGCTTCGGCGTTCAGCGACTGGTTGGCCGTGATCTCGGCGTGGCTGGCGCCCGAAGCCTTCACGTTGACGTCGCTGGCGGGATATCCGAAGGCGTAAACGTTGGCGGCCCCGGAGGCATCGACGGTCAGCTGGTCAATGCGTCCGGTAAGCGAATCATTCCCGCCCGTGGTAATTTTTGATTCCGTAAGCTGGAGCTTCGAGCCGCCGGATACGATCACCTTGGTGCGTGATGCCAGCACCTCGTACTCGCCCTGCGATCCACCCGAAAGTTCAACGTCCAGACTGGCCAGGTCCGCAAAACCGCTTACGGTAGAATGAACCCCACCCGAAAACGTAACGCCCCGCAGGGTGGGCATTGTAATCGTAAATTCGGTGGCATATTTCCGGTTGCCATTCCCTTTATATTCGGCCGCCAGCGTGCCGTTGCGGACCTCGACTTTCAGATCGTCCAGGTTTCGCTGGTCGCCTTTGGCCATAATTTTAAAAGCCGGACCGGCCTGAACGCTGACCGTAAAACCGCTGCCCATTTCGAGCCGGTCGAAGCCCGTGATGAGAAATGCCTTTTCGCCCTCCTGAAGGGGACCGACGTCTTCCCGGTTGCATCCGGACAGAACCGTGACAAAAACCGCGATCAGTGCTGAAAATAAAAATACGTGTTTCATGAGTTCATGTTGTTTATTGCGGTACAAAACTGGCCGAAACCGGGCGGTCTCTCAAGTATTTCGTGTCCCAACGGGGATTTTTAGGGTCTGAACCGTATTATAGTGGTTCCAAAAAGAATTCCGGAACGTCGAAATCGAATCAAAACCTAGCACACCATTTCCAGCCGATGTCAAATCGCCTTTTTTTTCACCTGATTGCTTTCTTTTTTTCGTTCAGCACATTTGCCCAGTCTCCCTACAAACCGTGGATGATTGGCGAGTTTGCCAAGCAAAACGCGGCTAACCCGGTTTTGGATGCCCAAAAAACCAGCCTTTTTGCCTGTCCGGTGCGGGGCGAAACCGTGCGTTGGGAAGAAAAAGACGTGTTCAATCCGGCGGTGGTGGTGCGGAAAGGGAAAGTTCACCTGATTTACCGCGCCGAAGACACGGTGGGCAAACACGCCGGCACGTCGCGTCTGGGGCTGGCGGTCAGTTCCGACGGGCTGCATTTCAAACGCCGGCCCAAACCGGTTTTCTACCCCGACAACGACGCCATGAAAGGTTACGAGTGGGAGGGCGGCTGCGAAGATCCGCGCATCGTGGAAAGCCCCAACCGGGTGTATGTGATGACCTATACGGCCTACGATGGTGACAAAGCGCGGCTTTGTGTGGCAACCTCCCGCAACCTGATCAACTGGAAAAAGCAGGGGTTGGCGTTTGACGACCTGAAATACCGCAATGAATGGTCGAAATCCGGTTCCATTGTGTGCAAGCAGGTTGGAAACCGGCTGGTGGCGCAGCCAATTAAAGGGAAATACTGGATGTATTGGGGGGATCAGCCGCAATTGTACTGCGCGTCGTCGCCGGACCTGATTCACTGGACGCCCGTCGAGACGGCCAACGGCAAGCTGTATGCTGTGGCTGAACGGCGCCGGGATAAACACGATTACCGGCTGCTGGAACCGGGTCCGCCCGCCCTGCTCACGCCGAACGGAATTGTGCTGCTGTACAACGGCATGAACAACGCCCAGCTGGGGGATAAAGATTTGCCGGATGGTACCTATGCCGCCGGGCAATTGCTGTTTGACGCCAAGGAGCCCACCAAGCTCCTCGACCGCTCGGAGACGTATTTTATGAAACCGGATCAACCGTATGAGATTGTCGGTCAGGTTAATAACGTCTGTTTTATTGAAGGCATGGTTCCGTTCAAAGGCCGGTGGTTCTTGTATTACGGAACCGCCGATTCCAAGATCGCAGTGGCCACCGCGGAGATGAAATGAAATGGTAAACGCTACGTGTAAAATAAAGTGATTGCTCCGCAGCGCCCAACTTTACATTCAGCGTTCACCAGTTTACACGGATCATTGCTTCAATACGTCAACCGTTCCTTTCCCCGCATCCAGCCGCAGCACCTGCGTGACGCATTGCGGAATTTCCTCGGCGTAGTGCGAAACGTACAGCAACGTGCGGTCGGAGGATTGGCACAGTTCATCGACCAGATCCCGAAACCGGGTAATGTGGGCCGGATCGAGGTTCTGACAGGGCTCGTCCAGCACGAGCAGGGGTGGATTTTTTGCCAGCGCCCGGGCCAGCAACACCCAGCGTTGTTCGCCCGTCGAGAGTTGCGACAGCCGTTTGTCGCGCAGGGGCTGAAGTCGGAGTAGATCCAGCATAAACTCAACCTGCTCCGTTTGTTCCGGATTTAGTTTTCGAAACAAACCGGCCGTGTCGAACAGGCCCGACGCCACCACTTTAAAAACCGGTTGTTCGCGGGGGAAATAAAGGTGCAGTTCCGGCGAAACAAACCCGATGTTGTGCTTGATGTCCCAGATGCTCTCGCCCGTGCCGCGTTTTCGGTCAAATAGCTCATAGTCATTGCGGTAAGCCTGCGGATTGTCCGCCGTGATCAGGCTCAGCAAAGTCGATTTACCCGAACCGTTCGGTCCTAAAACCGCCCATTTCTCACCCCGCCGAACCTCCCAGTTAATGCCTTCCAAAACCGTCTTGCTTCCGTAACGGACCGTGACATTCCGCATCCGGACGGCAAAATCAAACGGTTTGGCCGCGGTAGTCAGCCAGCGCGGCAGCAGGGTCGGATCGGTTAGGGTTTCCGGGGCCGCTTCCGGCTGGGCCGGGCGCTCCTTTTTCGGTCCCTGCCAGCTTATCTGGCCGTTCGCCAGTTCCACGACATGGCTGATGGCGTCGGGGATTTCGCGGGGCGTGGTGGCCAGCACCAGCGTGGTTCCTTCGGCGGCAATCCGGTTCAGAATGCCGTGCAGTCGCTCCCGGCTGGCCGTGTCCAGGCCGCCAAACGGATTGTCGAGCAGCAGCACTTTCGGTTTTCGCAGCAACGAACGAGCCAGCAGGGTCCGGCGGGTTTCGCCGTTTGACAGGGAGGTGAGCCGTCGGTCGAGCAGGTGCGTAATGTGGACCCACTCCGCTACTTCGGCCAGCCATTCTTCCGGAAAAGCCGGAGGGGGCAGCGAAATGGACTGGTCGTTCACCGTTCCGATTGGCTTGACCCGGTGTTGCAAAACCTCCCAAACCGTCGGGGCTTCCTCGGCGGTGTCGGCATTGAACCGCTGCTGGTAAAACTGGGCGGCTGAGGCCACCTGCCGGTCAAACTGGTAATCGTTGGCCACCTGTTCGACTACCTCCCGCAGCGGCCCGACCGGATGCGAATACTGCCCCTCCAAAACCGGTAACCGGCCACCCAACGCATCCAGAAACGAACTTTTGCCCGATCCGGTCAGGCCCAGAATGGCCCAGTGTTCCCCGGTTTTCAGCGACCAGTCAAGGTGTTGAAGGACAAGGCCGGTGGGTCGGCGAATGGCGGCATTTTGTAAGGAAAGCAGGGGGATAGCAGGCATTTCTCGGACCGGTTTTTAGGCTTCAAACTTAACAAGACCGTCGGAAAGATGCCGTTTCTGCCCCGGAATTATCTTTTAGGCGTCGGTCGTATCGGACGAAACCGCCTTTTTCTTCCGGCGTTTGGGGGCGGTTTTTTTGCGAACCGTGGCGGTTTTTCGGGGGGCTGCTCCGCGCACACCCCGGCTCATCGACGCAACCGGCGAGGGCACGGCCGACAGCAGCACCTCGTCGAACCGGCGGGCCATATCGGCAATGGTCTGGGCTTTGTCCGTTCCGTTGATGATCGACCGCGCCTTTTCGTATTCGGGCGGAACCTGGTCCTTGATGAACTGATCGAGCCGCTTGCCCGTAAACCAGCCTTCCTTCATGCCCTGCACGGCAATCCGGTACGCCAGTTCCGGTTTTTTGGCCAGGTCCGGGTTACTGATCAGATCGACGCCCAGCAGCGCCCCGGCCCGTTTGTAATTGTTCCGGCCGGTTAACTGCACATAGCCCCGACCTTTGAAACGCGCCCCGTCGCCAGCCTGGGTGTTGCCCAGCACCCTGCCGACCTTGGTTTCCGGTCCGTAAAGCCGGTTAAAACGATCCGTGCTGCCAAATTCGTCGATGGGTTCCATCGTGTGGGCGGTTTCCCATTTAAACGTCGCCAGACAATAGGCCAGTTGCCGGCGGTCTTTTTCGGAATCGCTGAACCGCTCGTCCTGCTCGATCTGGTCGATCAGAAAATCCAGCGCGTCCACCAGCGACTGGGTCAGTTTACCGAAGCGATTGCGGTAGGTGTCAAAGAATTTTTTTCGGTTAAAGGATAGCATGGTTGCCGTGATTAGGGGTAAGCGTTCATGCCCAAAAGGTAGTGAGAATGAGTCTGGAAAAACGGATGATTTTAGCAAACGGTCGGAAGTCGCTGAGGGCGGCAGATCAGGTAGTTACGAGAGTTCAATTGGCTCGAGGAAATGCCAAAAAAGAACCCCTCACTCGGTAGCGCAGTGAGGGGTGAAAAGGCAGAAACCGCCTTTACCAGGTGGGGTTGGCGTCGGGCGGGCCAATGTCGATGCCCGCTTCCGGCGACACATCTTCCACCCCGGAAACGGCCCGCAGTTTATTCGCCACTTCGTCGCTGGCCGCTCCCGTGACGCACCCAATGGCGTCCAGAACCTGATCGACCTGAAAGCCGGTTTGGGCCATTTCCTGCGTGACGTCCTTCAGCGGTCTTTTATTCGATAAAGTCACCACCCAGCGTTTGTTGTCAGCCATCGGTTTGAGAATGTTAGTTCGTGAGGGCCTGTCGCCCGAAAATAAGAGCAAAATAAGGAAACAAATCAACCCGGTTTTTTGCTCAGTCCGCATGGTAGGAAACCGGTTAGCGGTCAGGAATGTAAAAAAGGAATTCTGAATAATAAAGGATGAATGCTGGCAGGAAAAGGTAGTGTCTCCATCCAGCACTTTTCCACGCATTGTTCATCCTCTATCATTCAACTTCTGCCGCCTGGCAAATCCGGCGGTTCAGGACGGGGCCTGAACCAGTCCGGCTCCGACCTGGGTTGCCGGCAGGGGCAGGTGTTTGGCCGTCGCCTGAAGTTTTCGCCAGAGACTAATGCCCCGCAGGTTCGGCGAGGTTTCGGCCCACAGGGCGGCACAGCCCGCAACGTGCGGAGTCGCCATGCTGGTGCCGCTTTTGCTGCCGTAGCGGGTGGGCCGGGGAACTGACGAGAAAACATCCCGGCCCGGAGCCGCAATCTCGATCTTCCCCTTGTTGGAAAAGTTCGACGGTTTCAGATTCTGGTCCAGCGACGCTACCGAAAAGATGGTGGGCGAATTGGCCGGATACCCCGTCGGGGCGCCAAAGTTGTTGCCAGCCGCGGCAATGATCAGACAACCGTTGTTCAGGGCGGCTCGTCCGGCTGCGGTATACGACGGTTGAACGCCCCCCTGCCCGCCGAGCGACATTGAAATCACGGCGCAGCGGTTGGCAATGGCCCAGTTCATGCCCGCCAGCACACTGCCGCCCACGCTGCCGCCCGCGTTGGACAGAACCTTGCCTACGTAGATGGACGAACGGTGGCCGATGCCGTAGCGCGGAATGACACCGGCTGGGGCTTTCGGACCGCAGGCCGTGCCGATGCAGTGGGTGCCGTGGCTGTGCAGGTCCTGAACGGGCTGACCCACGAAGGTCGCGCTGACAATGGCTCGTCCGGCAAAATCCGGGTGGCCCAGGTCCATGCCCGTGTCCAGTACGGCGACCCGGATGCCCACTCCGCTGCGAACGCTGGGCGGCACTTTGCAGGCCACCAGCCCCCAGGTAGCTCCCAAAACCATGACTTCTTCCTCAATCTCGGCCTGGGAATGCCCGTTGCCGTTCATTTCCCGGGCAATGATCTCGGTAGCTTGCAGAAAACCGCGCAGAAATTCGCTCGATGGTGGCTCGGCAGTGGGTGTTTGGCCGAGGAGCCCCTGAGAAAATTCCGTGTAGGCATTGTCGGCAAAAACAAAATATTCGGGGTCAATCGACTCGACCGGGCTGTCGGCGGCAAGTTCCGAGAAGGTATTCAGGCCCCGTTCCTGCGCGGGTTCGCCACCCAGGAGCGCCACCCCGATTTCCGGAAAAACGACGGCATCGGCATCACCGATTTCTTCCAGAATGGTTGCCTGATCGCTGAAATCGCGGGCGTCGGCCACCCGCATTCCCTGCGCTCCCAGTGATTGCAGGCCTTCGTCACCCACGCCATCCTTAAAGGTTACCAAATACCGGCCGGTTTCAAAACTGTTGTCATTGCGTTCGAGGGCCGCGAGCAGGAGTTCATCCACGGAAGAAGACGCCCGGTTGGGCGATGCGCCGTTGGAAGAACCATTCGAATTTTTCTTTGCCATGATTTCTGGAGTTTAGAAGGGGATAATGTTTGTGAGGGAAATGGGGGCATAACCGCCTGATTACGAAGCGATTCTGCCCGAAAAGTCGAAGGGGGCCGTCAGACAATGTAGACGTACGGGACCCCGATGTAGTTGGCATTGCCGGTGCTGAAATTGAGCTGGGCGTGTGAACCACCTCCGCGCGCATAGACGTAAAACGAAGCCGTCACCCGGAGGTAGGCCTGGTCGGCACCCAGCAGGGTGGAGTAATACATGGTCCGCCAGCCGTCAAAGCGGTCGTTCACGTTGATGTTGTCGTTGCCCATCGAAAACACGTTGGTGCTGGCGGTTGCTTTGTAATTGTACTGATACCCCACGGCCGAAAGGCTGATGCGGGCGTTGGCTTCCTTGGAATCCCAGAACCCGTCGTCGGCCCGGATGATGTAAAATCCGTTGAAGGGCACCTGGATCGTGTGCGAATAATTCCGGTTTTCGGGCGCCCGGAACGTAAACCACCAGTCGAGGTAGACCGTGAACGAAGCCGCGCCTGAGCCAAACAGGCCCGAACCGCCCCCGCTGGCCGAATCCCAGAGATCGAAATTGCCCGGATTATAGCCCTGCCAGGAAATGGTGCCGTTAGAGCTGTGCAGCGTGGCGTAATACGGTTTATACAAACCCAGCGCCTGCGTACCAACGGACGATATCAGGTGACCTTCGGCAAAACCCGGATTGTCCGACAGGCTGAATTCGGGCGATTCCTCCAGTTCGGCCGTGGAAAAGGTGTTGGAAAGTTGCGAAACATACGTTTCCGTGGACTTTTGAGCGTCTTTGTGCACTTTTTCCTGTTTGTCCAGGAACGACACAATATCCTGCGGCAAGGTCTTTTTGTATTCTATCATGCGGGACTGGCCCAGCTGGTCGGCTTTGGCAATCTGTTCCGCTTCCGCCTTTTGCAAGCGCATAATTTCCTGACGACGGGAATTGACTAATTCTTTTAAAACGGTGTCGGATGCTTTAAATCTCGGTTCCATGTGCTTGATTGGTTTTTGAAAGGTTTGATTAACGGGAAAGGGGTGCCATTTCGGATGGCGGGGAAACAGGTGGAAGAAATAGCGGGTATCTCCGGGGCGTAGGCTCGGTCAGAACTTTGTGCGGAAAAAATCGCAGCTGTCAGGGAGGACAAGGGCCAGGCCTGCGCTGGAAAAGAAGGCCGAAACGGTCGGTGGCAACGTCTGGTAAAAAACCGGTTGGTGACCAGCCGTTTAGTGGGCGATTGAAAACTGGGGTTCGGTCATACACAATTCGTCGTTAGTGCGTGTGGAAGCATAAGCCTGGCTAAGCCGCAGTAAAACAAAGCAAAAAAAAAGTGCTGGAGTAGGGTCCATTATTTTGCGGTAAATAGGTATTAATCAACATTTTACTATAGTATCATATCGGCGTTTTTGCGGTTTTAGTCCCAATTAGGATATAAAATTTGATGGCAATCTTGCCGGTTCTGGCGGATAAACTTTTCGGGTTTTTGTTCAATTCTGTGGAACAAACTTTATTTTTGATCAGAATTTGACCCGTATTCACAATCTCTTTTTCGTAGCCCGATGACCAGCCGGTTTTTCCTTTTCGTTGCGGTTCTTGGCAGTGCAATCTGTCCGTTAATCAAAGCTCAGGTACCTATTAAACGGTTTGAGCCCGTCGGTTTTTCCCAGGTCGATATCACCGATCATTTCTGGCGACCCAAGCTCGATAAAGTGGCCACCGCAACCCTGCAGGCCTGCATCCGGCAAACCGAAGAAAAAACCGGCCGCATCCGGAATTTCGAGAAAGTGCAGCGCGGAAAGCACGAAAAACACGAAGGAATTTACTACGACGACAGCGACGTCTACAAGGCCCTCGAAGCGATTGCCTATTCGCTGAAAAACCGCCCGGATGCCGAGCTTGAAAAAAAAGCCGACGAGTGGATCGACAAGATCGCGGGTGCGCAACTGCCTGATGGTTATTTAAATACGTATTATTCGCTCGTGGGTCTGGACAAACGCTGGACCGATATGGAGAAGCACGAAGACTACTGCGCCGGTCACCTGATCGAAGCCGCCGTGGCTTATTTCAACACCACCGGCAAACGCAAACTGCTGGATGTGGCCATCCGGTTTGCCGACCACATCGACGCGACGTTCCGGCAACCCAACCGCCCCTGGGTCAGCGGCCACCAGGAAATCGAGCTGGCGTTGATGAAATTGTATCACCTGACCAAAAATGACCGGTACCTGAAACTGGCTGACTGGTTTCTGGACCAGCGCGGACGCGGTTTTGGTAAAGGCAAAATCTGGGACGACTGGAAAAACCCGGATTACTGCCAGGACGGCCAGCCGGTGAAAGCCCAGAAGGAGATTACGGGCCACGCCGTCCGGGCCATGTACCTCTACACCGGAGCCGCCGACGTGGCCGCCACCACGCAGGATGCCGGTTACATGAACGCCATGAAAACCGTCTGGGAAGACGTGGTTTACCGGAATATGTACATCACGGGTGGCATTGGTTCGTCAGGCCAGAATGAAGGATTTTCAATCGACTACGATTTACCCAACGAAACGGCGTACTGCGAAACCTGCGCGTCGGTTGGGATGGTGTTCTGGAATCAGCGGATGAACCTGCTCACCGGCGAAGCCAAGTACGTCGATGTGCTCGAACGTAGCCTGTACAACGGGGCGCTGGATGGCCTGAGTCTGTCCGGCGACCGGTTTTTCTACGGGAATCCGCTGGCTTCCAATGGCAACACGGCCCGCAGCGAATGGTTTGGAACGGCCTGCTGCCCGTCGAACATTGCCCGGCTGGTAGCTTCGCTCGGTGATTACATTTACGGCAAAAACGACTCCGGCATCTGGGTGAACCTGTACATCGGCAGCAACACGAAACTGAAAATCGGCAATACTGAGGTGCCGGTTCAATTGGAAACCAATTATCCCTGGGAAGGCCGCATTCGTCTGACCGTCAATCCGGCCAAAAAGACGCCGTATGCCCTGCATTTGCGGATTCCGGGCTGGGTAAGCAACGTGCCGGTGCCCGGCGATCTGTACCGGTTTACGGAAGACAGCAAAACCGCCTTTACCGTTACCTTGAACGGAAAACCGGTCGAATACCGGGAAGAAAACGGCTACGTGGTGGTGAACCGGACCTGGCAGAAAGGGGATGTCATCGAGTTGAATTTGCCGATGGAAGTCAAGCGGGTGGCGGCAAAGAAAGAACTGGTGGCCGCCAACGACCGGGTTGCGATTCAGCGCGGGCCGCTGGTTTACTGCGTAGAGGGCGCCGACAACAACGGTCAGGCCTGGAACCTGCTGGTACCCGATCAAACGACGTTTACCACCCAGCCCTATCAGGTGCTTTCCGAGCCCGTGGTGGCGGTTCAGGCTGATGTGTCGGTGGTGGGGCCATCGGCGGATGGGATGAGCGTAGTGACCGAAACGAAAAAAATTACGGCGGTTCCGTATTACGTCTGGGCCAACCGGGGCAAAAGCCCGATGCAGGTCTGGCTGCCGACGAAGGCGAAACAGGTGAAGCTGGTGGATTGAGGTCTATAGCTCCCCAAAAACCAGCAAACCAGCTCAATCTGAGCTGGTTTGCTGGTTTATGACCAAACTGACGAATCTAAAACGCTTCTTCAAACAGCACCATGTTGATGCCAAAGGCGGCTTTCAGGCCGCTATGGGCCGCAACCAGAAGCTGCCGCATCATGGTGTGCGTATCACCAGCCGCAAACACGCCGGCTACCGAAGTTTGCCCCATTTCATTGATCGTTACGAAGCCTTTTTCGTCCAGCTGACAACCCAGCTGCTGGGCCAGATCGGAAGCCTGTTCCAGGGTCGGGTGGGCGTAAAGGGCATCGATCGGAAAGGCGGTTTGGTCGGCCAGGGTGAGCGCCCGTAATTGACCGTTCTGGTGTTGCAGGGCCATAATCGGCATTTCGACAAGTTGAATACCGTGCTGGCGGAGTTTGGTAGTCTGTTCCCGCGTTAGGGTCGAAGGGCCGTTGGTGAACAGACTCAGGCCCGGATTCCAGTGCTGAATCTTTTTGGCCATCTCGAAGCCCGCATCGCCGTTGCCGAGCACCCCGACGGTTTTATCTTTCACCTCGTACCCGTGGCAAAACGGACAGTGCAACACCGAAATGCCCCAGCATTCGGCAAAACCGGGTAGGTCGGGCAGCACGTCTTTTAAACCCGTGGCCAGCAACAGGCGGTTGGCCGTGAACGTTTCGCCGGTCGCGGTGCTCACCACAAAACCGGAATCGGTGCGGTTGGCGGTGGTGACCGTCGCTTCCCGAAACCGGACGGTCGGGTAAGCCAGGGCCTGCTGGCGGGCGATGGCGGAAAGTTGGGCGGGCGTCTCGCCGTCGCGGGTCAGAAAGCTGTGGGAGTGGGGTGTCTGGCGGTTGGCGGGCCGACCGTTATCGAGCACCAGAACTGTGCGCAGCGACCGGCCCAAAATCAGGGCGGCACTCAAGCCGGCATAACTGCCACCAATGATGATGACGTCGGAGTGTGTTGGCAATGTTTCCATACTGAAATGCGGTTTTCGGGCAGCCGAACCAGAACTGCCCAATGCGCTGGAAAATAATTAGTTACGTAAAGTTGTGGCCTGGGCAAAAGCAGCTTCGGTGCGCTCCTGAATTTGCCGGATGTTGTCCCGGGTTTCCCGTTGCAAATCCCGCATCTGGCCGGGAGGCAGGTCTTTCAGCGTTGCGTCGGCCGGGTGATGGTGCGCGTGTTCGCCGTGGTGGTGTTCGTGCGGCATTCCGGGCACTTCCACCAGGTTTTCTTCCCAGTGTTCATATGCCTTTTTCAGACTGTCCAGCGTGTTCCCAATTGCAGCCGCCGTGGGGTCGGGCCGACCGCCCAGGGCGGTTTTCAGCGAATCGATCTGTTCAATTTTGGGTTCCACCGCGGCCTGAATCTGGGTGGCTTCGTGGTGAAACCGGGCGGCTTCTTCCAGAAGCGGATCTTTTTTCTCCGAGGTAGAACAACCGATGAACAGCATAGTGCTGAGGGCGATAAGCAGGATGAAGCGAAGCATGAGTAAGGCGGTTTTCCGTGGATGGTATTGATGCCGGGAAGGTACCGGTCAGGCAGCGGGTTCGTGTTTGTGCGAACGCAAGTTCTGAATGTGCATCCCGATCAGTCCGGCCGAAGCCGCAAATGCCAGGTATTCAAACCCCTCGTGCACTTCTTACAGCAGCAGTGCCCCGGCAAAAACCGCCAGAAAGCTCCACAAACCCAGCTTAATGTAGGGTTCGCGGGCCCGGCGGCTGGCAAAGAAGACCGCCACGATGTTGACCAGAATAAAGACGTAATCCAGACTCAGAAACCCGACGCGCAGGGTGTGGTCGGTCAGCAGCGTCGAGGAAATAAGCAGAATGGGGGTGATCAGGCAATGAATGATGCAGAGCACTGAGCCGGTGATGCCGATGTAATCGGCTTTGCTGTAGGAGGTGGCCATAGTCGGAAAGAAAGAATAACTAAATTTAGGCGCCACAAAAGTACGACAAAGTTCCTAAATGCAACTATGTTGCAAAAATAAATAATCCTTTTCTGTCGAAAACCGGGAGCGCCTGGTGCCGACGCGGGTTTTGCCGAAAGCACGGGAAGGTTAAACCGATATTTTTTAAGTACTTGGGGCTTCATTACTTAACTGACCTCTTTTTTGACCCCATGATTACAACGATCATTTTTGATTTGGGTGCGGTTTTAATTGATTGGAATCCCAATTACCTGTATTCAAAACTCCTGCAGGAAGAAGAAATGCGCCATTTTCTGACCACCGTTTGTACGCCGGAATGGAACGAAGAGCAGGACGGCGGACGATCGCTGGCCGAAGCGACGCAGTTGCTGGTGACGCAATTTCCGGAGCACGAGGAAAACATCCGGCATTTTTACGGGCGCTGGTCGGAAATGCTGGGTGGTGACATTCCGGGCACCGTTGACCTGCTCCGGCAATTGAAAGACAGTGGAAAGTACAAACTCTACGCCCTGACCAACTGGTCGGCGGAGACGTTTCCGCTGGCCCTGGAGCGGTTCGAGTTTCTGGCGTGGTTCGACGGCATTGTGGTGTCGGGGACTGAAAAGGACCGCAAGCCCTTTGCTTCGTTTTACAACACGCTGTTGAACCGCTATGCGGTGAAACCGGACGAAGCGTTGTTTATCGACGACAACCTGCGCAACGTCAAAGCCGCCGAACAACTGGGCATTCACGCCATTCATTTTCACAACCCGGACCAGTTGAAAGATGCCCTGGCCGCGGCTGGCCTTCTTTCCTGAAACCGCCCTTAGCCATGAAAAAAACCGCCTTCCTAACCCTTGCCTTTTGCCTGAACCTGGTTGGTCTGGCGCAGGCCCAGCTTCCCCCGATTTTTGGACCCGCCCGCGCAAAAGAAGCCCAGACCGAAGCCACCGTCCGGCGGTTTTTGTCGCCCGTAAAGATTCTTTGGCAAACCGGTACCATCCGCAATGCCGACCGGCTGCTGAAAACCGGCAACGGACAGGCCGACCTGTCGGGGAAAGACCTGTGTGCGCTGAAAAGTGACGCCAGCGGCAAACCCGGTCTGCTGCTCGATTTCGGCCGCGAACTGCACGGCGGTTTGCAGATCGTAACCGGCCAGTGGCGGGAAAGCAAACCGATTACGGTCCGGATTCGCTTCGGGGAGTCGGCCAGCGAAGCGATGGCGGATATCGAACCCAAACAAAATGCGACCAACGACCACGCCATCCGGGATTTGACGGTGCAGGTGCCGTGGCTGGGGAAACTCGAAATCGGCAACACCGGTTTTCGCTTCGTCCGGATCGACCTCGTTGATGGCAACACGGAGTTGCTGCTGAAGGAGTTGCGGGCGATTTTTGTGTTTCGCGATATTCCGTATCTGGGTTCGTTCCGCAGCAGCGACGAGCGACTGAACCAAATCTGGGCAACCGGCGCCTACACCGTACACCTGAACATGCAGGATTACCTCTGGGACGGCATCAAGCGCGACCGGCTGGTGTGGGTGGGCGACATGCACCCCGAGGTTGCCACCATCAATGCGGTTTTTGGCTCCAACGAGGTCGTGCCGAAAAGCCTCGATCTGGCGCGGGATATTACGCCCCTGCCCGGCTGGATGAACGGCATCAGTACGTATTCCATGTGGTGGATTCTGATTCACCGGGACTGGTATCTGCAAAACGGCAATCTGGCGTACCTGAAAGAACAGCAGACCTATCTGGTAAACCTGGTGGATTTGCTGACGCAGAAAATCGACGATAAAAACAGCGAAAAGCTCGACGGCACCCGGTTTCTGGACTGGCCGTCGAGCGAAAATCAGAAGGGAATCCACGCGGGGTTGCAGGCCATGCTGGTGCTGTCGCTGAATGCCGCCGGAGACATCAGCCGCATTCTGAAAGACCCGGCCACGGCCCAAAAATGCGACCAGGCCGTGGCCCGGCTGAAGCAGTACGTGCCCGATCCGAACCAATCCAAACAGGGGGCGGCTCTGCTGGCCCTCTCCGGGTTGCTGCCCGCCGAAAAAGCGAACAAAGACGTGCTGGCGGTAGAAGGTGCCCGCAATTTTTCGACTTTTTACGGCTATTACATGCTCCAGGCGCAGGCCAAAGCGGGCGACTACAAAGGGGCGCTGGCCAACATCCGCACGTTCTGGGGCGGCATGCTTGACCTGGGAGCTACCACCTTCTGGGAAGATTTTAACCTGGACTGGGTGAAAAACGCCGGGCGCATCGACGAACTGGTGCCGGAAGGCAGGAAAGACATTCACGGCGAATGCGGGGCGTATTGCTACGTTGGGTTTCGGCACAGTCTGGCGCACGGCTGGGCGTCCGGCCCCACGCCCTGGTTGACAGAGCACGTACTCGGCATCAAGGTGGTGGAACCGGGTTGCAAAGCCATCAAAATCGACCCGCACCTCGAAGATTTAACCTTTGCCGAAGGGACGTTTCCGACACCGTTTGGCGTGGTGAAGGTGAAACACACCAAACTCGCCAGCGGCAAAATCCAGACGGACGTTAGCGGGCCGAAAGAAGTCAGGATTATTCGGTAAGGAGGTCCGGTGCAAACCGCCCGCCCTAAATCTGGAGGCACAAAAATCAATGGCAGAAGGAATGATCAAAGGCGATTTTCGGATGGAAAACCGCCTTTGATTTTTTACGATTTACTCGCAATCCGACAGCGAAAAAGTGTTCACTTTTTTAGTACTGTCGCCCTCGACGACCTGCGAAACGGCGTAATTGTGGCTGTTTTTGACCACATTCGTGATCTGGTAGGATTTGCTCGAAATCAGCTTGCCCTTCGAATTGTACACGGAAGTTTTGAGCGCTTTCAGGTTGTGCATTTTCCAGGGGATCAGGTTGGCAAAATCAAAGGGCAAACCGTGCCGGGTCAGCAAGGATTCGGAGCTTTTGGTCGTGTTGTCGTAGGTCAGTTCGTCATAGCCCAGCTTGACGTCGTTTTCGGTCAGCTCAAACTGGCAGTTTCCTGCTGCGTCGTAGGTGTACGTTTTTTCAAATGAATATTCATTGGGGTTCCCGGAAGCGCAGCGTAACTGCGTAATCCGCCCCTGTGCATCGTAGGCAACTTTGGTGGTGTACAGCATCTTGTCGCCCAGCATATCGTTCAGTTCGGTCAGTTTGCCGTTGCTCCAGGTGCAGGCAATCGCATTGCCGAGTCCCAGGTCCGTAATTTTATCGGGGATTTTTCCGTCCACCGTAATCGTACCGGAAATGATCTGGTTTTCGCTGTTGTGTTTAAACGAATAGACGTAAACGGCCGCGGGGTCGGTGTCGCTGGCGTCGTAACGGATGGTCCATTTGGTCATAAAACCGGCTGCGTTGTATTCGTATTCTTCTTTTCGGCCGTTGCCCCAGTCCAGCGCCACGAGTTTGCAGTTCACATCCGTCGGTTTGAGCGCGTCATCGTCGGCTTTTTTGCAGTTGAACAAACCCAGGGCCAGGAAACTAAAGAGAACAGTGTGCAGTACGGTTTTCATAGCATGTAAAATGGTTGATCAGTAGTTGTCGCCACAAACCTAAGGTCGCGGCCCTGCGGAACCATTCTGCATTGTATGAAAAGCCCGATTCGTTCTTTGAAGACCCGGTTTTTCGGTGGGATAAATCGAACGGTTAGGGTTAAATCAGCTTGTCGGGCGTAATCGGCAGTTGCCGAATCCGTTTTCCGGTGGCGTGAAAAACCGCATTGGCGATGGCAGCCGCTACACCCACGATGGCAATCTCGCCCAGTCCTTTGGCACCGATCGGGTTGACGTGCACATCCGGCTGATCGACAAAAAACACGTCGATTTGCGGCACATCGGCGTGCACCGGAATGTGGTAGCTGGCAAAATCGCTGCTCAGGTAACGGCCGTAGCGATGGTCCATCACCGATTCTTCCATCAGCGCCATGCCGATGCCCCCAACAATGCCCCCGATGGACTGGCTGCGGGCGGTTTTTTCATTGATGATCCGGCCCACATCGGCGCAGGTCGTCACGCGTTTGACCCGGACCTCGCCCGTAACCGGGCTGACGTAGACTTCCACAAAGTGACAACCGAACGAGTACATGGAATACTGATCCCGCTCCGGGCCCGGTCTGGACTCTTCCGTCACCTCCACCTGGGGTAGTTGGTGGTACTTCAGAATATCGACGAACGAAACCCCCGATTTGGCCTCCGCCGTCGGAAACGCCCGGCCTTTTCTGATCACTACGTCCTCGGGAAACGCACTTGCCAGCATCGAATCGGGCATCGAAGCGCCCAGCACCAGAATTTTGTGCCGCAGGGCCGTACAGGCGGCATGGACCGCCGAGCCGACGCTGGTGATCGTGGCCGAGCCGTTCTGGCCGGGGGCGTCGGGCAGGCTGGAATCGCCCAGTTCGCAGCGGATTTTGGCGGGACTCACTCCCAGGAGTTCGGACGCAATCCGGACCAGCGCGGTGCCGGTTCCGGGACCAATGTCCATTGTCGCGCTCTGAATGACCACCGTACCATCGGCCCGCAGAATGGCTCTGGCTTTGGCGGGATGTCGGTGAAAACCGTATAGGCTGGACGCCATTCCGTAGCCCACCAGCCAGCCCCCGGTTTGCCGCGAACGCGGTTGCAACGGGCGGTTTTTCCAGCCAAACTGGTCCGCCCCGGTCTGGTAGCATTTTTTCAGGGACTTGGCCGACCAGGGCAGGTTTCGTTCGGGGTCTGCGTCGGTATGATTGCGCAGCCGCAGTTCCAGCGGGTCGAGTTGCAAGGCGAACGCCAGTTCATCGAAGGCCGATTCCAGCGCGAACATCCCGGTAGCGTCGCCGGGGCCGCGCATCCAGGTGGGCGTGTTTACATCCAGAGGAAGCAGCCGGTACCGCGTCGTTACGTTTGGACAGGCGTACATCGCCCGCGTCGCCAGAATGGTCCGTTCCAGGTGTTCTTCGTAGGCGGACGTCTGGCCGGTTCCTTCGTGGATGATGGCCGATAACATCCCGTCCCGGCTGGCACCCATCGCGATTTTCTGTACGGTAAAGGGCCGGTAGCCCACCGAGGTAAACATCTGGTCGCGCCCCAAAACCAGCTTCACCGGCCGTTTGACGTGCCGGGCCGCCAGAACAGCCGCCACCGTATGCGGCCAGACCCGAATTCCGGACCCAAAGGCTCCGCCAATAAATGGCGAAATAACCTTTACCTGTTCGCGGGGCAGCTTAAACGCCTGGGCCAGATTGCCCTGCGCGGATTTTACGCCCTGATTTTTATCGTAGACCGTCAGTCTGTCGTCGGCTTCCCAGACGGCAAGGATGGCGTGCGGTTCCAGCGGCTGGTGGTGCTGCGTCGGAATCGTGTAGGTGGCTTCCACCTTCAGCTCGGCGGACTGGATGGCGTCCGGATTGCCCCGCGCGTAATCCTGAAAAGGCGAATTTTTGTTCCGCTGCACGCTGGCCGGCAAAACCGCCCGGGTTTGACTGGCGGCAAAGTCGGTCTGGTGCGTTTCGGTATCGTAATCGATCCGGACCAGACTGGCCGCAAACCGGGCCTGTTCGGGCGAATCGGCCACCACCACCGCCACGGGCTGGCCACTGAAGTAAACGAATTCGTCGTAAAACACCCGGAAAGCCGTTCCGACAGCGGCCCGATCGGCAGGTTGCTTCACCGGGCCGTAGGTCGGAACACCCGGTGAGTTAAGGTGACTGATGACGGCCAGCACCCCGGGAGCGGTTTCGGCCGATTGGGTCCCGATGCGGGTAATGCGTCCTTTCGCAATGGTGCTGGTGATCAGAACGGCGTGGGCGAGGTGATCGACTTTGTATTCGGCCGAATACGTCGCCGTGCCGGTCACTTTCAGCCGGCCGTCGACACGGTCCAGCGATGGAATGGGGGCCGGAGAATCAAAAAAAGCGGGTTTCATCAGAAAAAGTCAGAAAAGACCGGCTGCTTGTTTTAAAGCATGAACGATGGCATTGGTCGCCATTTTTATTTTGAAAGCGTTGTGTTCGAGCGCCTTCGCACCCTGCAGGGCGTAATCGGCGGCTTGTTGAAAAACCGCTTCCGAAACCGCTTGATTCTGGAGCATTTTTTCAACGTCCAAAAACCGCCAGGGTTTGTGGGCCACGCCACCCATCACCAGCCGGGCGGCTTTGATCCGGTTTTGCTCTAGATCCAGCGCAGCCGCCACCGAAACCAGCGCAAAGGCGAACGAAGCCCGGTCGCGGACTTTCAGGTAATGACTGTGTTGACTGAACGGCGAATCCGGCAGATCGACGGCTACCACCAATTCGGCGGGTTCCAGGGTCGTGTCCAGATCCGGGCGGTCGCCGGGCAGGCGGTGAAACGCGTCGAACGGAATCCGGCGCTGGCCATTCGGGCCCATCACCAGCACCGTTGCCTCCAGGGCCGCCAGGGCGACGCTCATATCGCTGGGGTTGACTGCAAGGCACACCCGGTTTTCGGGCTGCGCGCCGACGCCAAAAAGAGCATGCTGGCGGTTGATGCCTTCCAGCGCCCCGCAGCCGCTCGCCGGATTGCGTTTGTTGCAGGCAAAAACCGGATCGTAAAAATACGGGCAGCGGGTTCGCTGGAGCAGGTTGCCGCCGACGGTTGCCATGTTGCGCAACTGCCCGGAAGCCCCGGCAGTCAGGGCCTGCGCCAGGAGCGGGTAATTTACCCGAATCAATTTATGCTGGGCGACCTGGCTGTTCAGCGCCAGCGCCCCGATGCGCACAAACCCGGTTTTCTGTTCAATTTTTTTCAGCGGCAGCCGGTTGATGTCCACGAGCTTTTCGGGCGATGCAAGACCCCGTTTCATCAGATCGATGAGGTTGGTACCCCCGGCAATAAACCGGGCGTTCGGGTCGGTGGCCACGGCGGCAATGGCCTCGCTCAGCCGGGTCGGGCGTACGTACTGGAAAGCCTTCATACGCGCTGGCCGCTGTTTTTGACGTCCAGAATGGCGTTGACGATGTTCGGGTAGGCGCCACACCGGCAAAGGTTTCCGCTCATGTATTCCTGGATTTCGGCTTCGGTACGGGCGCGCCCTTCGCGCAGACAGGCCACCGCCGACAGGAGCTGACCGGGCGTGCAATAGCCACACTGAAAACCGTCGTGCCGGATGAAGGCATCCTGCAAGGGGTGCAGGTGATTTCCGTTGGACAGCCCTTCGACTGTCGTAATCTTCCGGCCCTCCTGCATCACGGCAAAACTCAGACAGGCCAGTACGCGTTGCCCGTCGACGAGAACCGTACAGGCTCCGCACTGGCCGAAATCGCAGCCTTTTTTACTGCCGGTCAGGCCGAGTTGTTCGCGCAGCAAATCGAGCAGCGTCCGGCGGGGGTCGGTGGAAAGCCGGTGCCGGGTGCCGTTGATCGTCAGCGAAACCGTCACTTTTTCGGTCGGGCCACCGGACAGGTCATCCGGTTCCGAATCGGCAGTGGGGTGAAAGGAAAGCGGGGTGAAGGCCAGGCTAGTGAGCGCAAGGGACTGTTTCAGAAAAAACCGGCGGTTTTCCTGAGACTCCTCATCGAACGGGTTGCCATCGTGCGGAAATTCTTCCATCATCAAATTCAGGGCTGGGAAAGGGTCGGATGCTCAAAGGTAGGCAGAAAAGGATGAGCCGAAAAGTATTTTGAAGGGAATACCGCCAAATTCAAAAAACAAAACTAAATAAAAAAAATATACCATTTTGTTTTTAGTTTAAACGATTAAACATACATTTGGATGATCCGTCCCCTCTATGCAGCGTAAAAAGGTTTCTCTGAAGGATATTGCCGAGAAAGCGCAGGTTTCCACCGCGCTGGTCTCGTACGTATTGAATGGCAAAGAAAAGGAAAGCCGGGTTGGGCACGAGATTGCCGTCAAGATCAAGCAGATCGCCAAAGAGTTGAATTATGAGCCGAATTACCTGGCGAAAAGCCTGCGAAGCGGCAAAACACAAACCATTGGCCTGATCATTGCCGACATTTCGAATCCGTTTTTTGCCAACATTGCCCGGATTGTGGAGGACGAAGCCAAGAAGTACGGGTACACGGTGATCATCGGAAGTTCCGACGAGAAGGCGGAAAAATCCTGGGACCTGATCACGGTCTTTCTGAACCGGCAGGTGGACGGTTTTATCATCGTGTCGTCGGAGAATTCGGAGGAGCAGATTCAGTATCTGATGGATAAAAATGTGGCTTTTGTGCTGTTAGACCGGCACTTTCCGCACCTGTCTACGGATTTCGTTTCGCTGAACAGCTACAAAGCGTCCTTTGACGCAGGCGCACACCTGATCCAGAACGGATACCAGCGCATCGGCCTGATTGCCTATAAATCCCGGCTTTTTCACATGCACGAACGCATCCGGGGCTACCGGGAATCGCTGGAAAAAAACGGCCTCGATTTTCAGCCCGGCTGGTTGAAAGAAATCGGTTTCGATACGGTTGAGGAGGAGATCAAGGCGGGCATCGACGAAATGCTGGCCGCGGATTGCGCCGTCGATGCGGTGATTTTTGCGACGTATCGGCTGGCCATCACCGGTTTAAAATACATCAACTCCCTGGGATTGAAGGTGCCGGATGACCTGGCGATCGTCAGTTTCGGGCAGGCCGAAGCGTTTGATCTGTATTACTGTCCCATTACGTACGTGCTCCAGCCGATGGAAGAACTGGGAAAAACCGCCGTCGGAATTCTGGTGCAGAAACTGAAAAAACCGGATGCCGACCGACAGCAGATTCTGATGGAAGCCAAACTAATGGCGCGGGACTCGTCCCGAATAAAAATATCCGTTTCCTGAAGTTTTCATTTACTTGATTGCTTAATCGTTTAAACGACTCTCTTTATCTGGATCATTTATGTTACGCAGAAATTTTCTGAAATCCGCCGTGCTCGGTTCCGGCGCCCTTCTGACCGGTTTGCCTTTGCTGAGTGATGCCGCCGTACCCAAACTGAAAATTACCAAAATCCGGTATTACGCGGCTCCCGGTTACAATAAACCGCTGTTTAATCAGGCACGGGGCATTGTCGAAATTGAAACCGATGGCGGGATTATCGGGGTCGGGGAGGGTGGTTCCAAAGATATGATCGAGCAGTGTGCCCAGATGATGATTGGCGAGAATCCCTTCCGCATCGAACACATCTGGCAGAACCTCTACCGGGGCATGTTCTACCCGCCGGGCCGCGAAAAACTGCACGCCCAGGGCGCCCTCGACATGGCGCTGTGGGACCTCAAAGGCAAGGCTATGGGCGTGCCGGTGTATGAACTGCTGGGGGGCGCCACGCGCGATTACGTCGAATGCTATGCGACCGGGTTCCGGGCGTCGAAAGCCAAAACCGAAGAGGAACGCGCGCAGGACTGCATCAAAGCCGGTTTGCGATCGTACCGGATCGGACCGACGGGCGGCAACGGCGATCAGCCCTTTGATTTTTACCAGAACGCCAAAAAAACCATTGAGTTCTGCAAACGCATCGACACGGCTGTGGGCGGTGGCGGCAACTGGGCCATTGATTTGCACACCCGGTTTGACACCACCGAAGGCGTGAAAATCTGCAAGGCGCTGGAGTCGCTGGAACCCTATTTCGTGGAAGACATCGTGCGCTCCGAAAACCCGGATGTCTACAAAACCGTGCGGCAAATGACCAACGTACCCATCGCCGTGGGCGAGCAGTTCGGCGACCGCTGGGACAGCAACACGTTCATCGAACAGCACCTGATCGATTACACCCGGTTTACGATTCCAAATACGGGGGGCATTTCCGAATTTAAGAAACTGGCGTCGATGTGTGAGACGCATTACGTCGGTATGATTCCGCATTTTACGGGTCCGCTGGCCACCGCCACGCTGGTCCACGCGCTGGGTTCGAGCAGCCCGATGCGCGCGCTGATGGAACTCGGCGGGGGCGAACCCGAACGACCGCCTTACTTCAACGACGATTACATACTGTTCAAAAACGGCAAGCTCTACCTCAATCCGGAACCGGGTCTGGGTGTCAAATTCGACCCCAAAAAAGCGACGTTCGTCCTGGAAGTTACCTCCAATACGAAGTTTCCGCACCCGATCCTGAAAGCCCCCGATGGCTCGATTCACAACTGGTAAACCAGAATGATGAGTGATGCCTGATGAGAGAAGAATCATTGAGGAATCAGGTAATTTATCATTCATCGCTCATCGTGCATTTTCCACCCTTAATCCGATTCCTGAACCATGAAAAAAACGCTAGAATGCCTGCTTCTGCTTGTGTTTCTGGGGCAAAGCTACGGTTTTGCCCAGAACAACCGGGTCACCGGAAAAGTGACCGGAGCCGACGGAAAACCGCTGCCCGGAGTGAACGTTTTGTTGAGTGGTACCACCACGGGAACGGTAGCCGATGCCGAGGGCAACTACGCCATCAACGCGTCGGCGAATGCGTCGCTGGTCTTTTCGTACATCAGCTACGTGAGCCAGACGGTGCCGGTCAACGGCCGGTCGGTGATCAACGTGCAGCTGGTGGAGGATACCAAAAATCTGAATGAAGTGGTGGTGACGGCGCTGGGGATCAAGCGCGAATCGAAGACGCTGGGATACGCGACGGCCACCGTGAATGCCGACCAAATTTCGACCAACCGCAGTCCGAACCTGATGACGAGTTTGCAGGGCAAAATGGCGGGCGTCAACATTTCCACCATGTCGACCGGGCCGGGCGGGAGTTCCAAAATCCGGATTCGCGGGCAGTCGTCGTTCAGTGGTCAGAATAACCCGCTGATCGTGATCAACGGCGTGCCGGTGGACAATTCCAACTACGCGTTGGGCGGAAATTTCGGAAATCGGGCGGCTAACAATTCCGACGGGGGCGACGGCCTGTCGAGCATCAATCCGGACGACATTGAGACGATGACGGTTTTGAAAGGAGCCACCGCGGCCGCCCTCTACGGTTCGCGGGCCAAAGATGGAGTGGTGATGATTACGACCAAAAGCCGGGGTGCGGGCAAAGGATTCGGGGTGGAGTACAACACCAATTTCACAACCGAGACCCCGCTGGATTTCACGGATTTTCAGTACGAATACGGACAGGGCGAGGGCGGCATCCGGCCGACGACGCCGTTCCCAACTTCCGGCGTCTGGAGCTTCGGGGAGAAATTTCAGCCGGGCATGACGCAGGTATTGTTTGACGGGGACACGTATCCCTACGAGCCGGTGCGAAACCGGGTCCGGCAGTTTTATCAGGTCGGGACCAATTTCACCAACACCATCACGGTTTCCAACAACGGCGAAAACGGCGGTTTTAGCCTTTCGTTTGCAAATACCGACAACAAGGCCATTACGCCCAATTCGGATTTTAACCGCAAAACCATCAACCTCGGTTTTTCGCAGAACATCAACAAGAACCTGGTGGCCAGCGGAAACATCAACTATTCCAACGAATACAACCGTAACCCCACGCAGCTCAACACCCAGGATTTTGCTACGCCGACGGTGGTCATGACGCTGGCGAATTCGATGCCATTTGCCGCCCTGAAAGAACACCAGGTGATGCCCAACGGCGACGAGTTTGTGTTCTCCCGGTTTCTGGTGCGCAACAATCCGTATTATTCGGTGAATTACCACTTTGAGAACATCAAACGCGACCGGCTTTTCGGCAACGTGGCCCTGAAATACCAGTTTACCAGCTGGCTGTATTTGCAGGCCCGTCTGGCGCAGGATCTCTACACCCGGAATCAGGATTACAACATTCCGAACGGCTACGCGCCGATTGCCAAAGCGCCCGCCGGTTACGTGAATGGCTCCTACACGCAGGACGTCCGCAAGTTTGTCGAACGGAATTACGACTTTATTCTGGGCGGCAACCGCACGTTCGGCGACTTTGGCGTCGATGTAACGCTTGGGGGCAACCAGCGGTTTGTACGCATGGATTACAACAGCGTGACCGTGCAGGATTTTGTCCAACCCGGTTTGTACACCGTTATGAATGGCCGGGTGAAAAACCCCCTGTATAGTTTATCGGAACGGAAAATCAACTCGCTGTACGCGGCAGCTACCCTGTCCTATAAAGAATTTTTATACCTGAATGCCACCGCCCGCAACGACTGGTTCTCCACGCTTTCGCCCGAAAACCGCAGCATTCTGTACCCGTCCGTGACCGGAAGTTTCGTGTTCTCGCAGGCTTTCAACACGCTGCCGACCTGGCTGACGTTCGGAAAAATCCGGGCGGCTTACGCGCAGGTGGGCGACGACAACGTGAGTCCGTATTCGAATGCGCTGTTTTACGCGGTGAATAACAACAACTTCCCGACGCCGTCCGGTCAGTTGGTTCCGGTGGGCGGCATCAATGCCTCCTCCGTGCCGAACCGCAGTCTGCGCCCGCTGCGGGTGTCGGAGGCCGAGGTGGGAGCGGAATTGAAATTCTTCAACAACCGGCTCGGGCTGGATTTCACGTATTACCGGAAAATCACGGAGGACCAGATTCTGGCCACCCAGATTTCGGACGCTTCCTCGTACACGAACAAGCTGATCAACGTCGGCAAGAGCATGAACAAGGGCGTGGAAATCCTGCTGACCGGAACGCCGGTGCAAACCGGAGCTTTTCAGTGGGATGTGAGCGCCAACCTGGCCTACAACACGTCGGAAGTGCTGACGCTGGGCCTGTCGGCGGCTGACACCATGATTACCGTGGGCGGTTCGGGCGGCAGCACACTCCGGCAGGTGGTGGGAAAACCGATCGGGCAGTTGTTTACGTTTAATTATCTCCGCGATGCGCAGGGCAGGCAGGTGTTCGACAAAGGCAGCGGCCGGCCGTTGCGCAACAACACGCCGGTGAACGTCGGAAATGCCCTGCCGAAATACTTTGGCGGGATTACGAACACCTTTTCGTACAAAGGCATTACGCTGACCACGCTGATCGACTTCAAACTGGGCTTCAAAATGATCGGGGGGCAGAACATGAACTACCTGCGGCACGGTTTGCACAAGAATACGCTGGTGGGCCGGGCAGAAGGCTATGTGGTGGGTGTGGGCGTGAACCCCGACGGCGAAGTGAACACCACCCGCTCGCAGCTTCAGCCGTTTTACGAAACGCCGAACGTGCTGGGGATTTACGAGGACTTTATCTACAACGCCGGTTTCTGGAAACTCCGGCAGATCACGCTCGGCTACGACTTCACAAAACTGCTGCCGCAAAAATTCTTCATCAAAGGCATTCGCCTGAACGCGGTGGCCAACAACGTGGCGGTTTTGAAAAAATGGACCGAAAACATGGACCCCGAAATGGTCAACAATGCGTCGGATAACGCAACCGGTCTCGATTTCTGGCCGAGTCTGCCGCCCACCCGCAGCATGGGTTTCAACCTGAACATCAAGTTTTAAGCCCTCGAACGAAAAAGCCCCTTCGCCATGAAAACTACAAAAAAATACGTGTTTGGTTTGCTGACCTCGCTCTGTCTGCTTACCGGCTGCGACGATAACTTCGACGAAATTAACACCAACAAAGTCGATCCGACCACGCTGGCGCCCTCGTTCGTCATGAACAAAGCGATCATTGACGCTACATACCTCGACGGTTTTGGCACGCTGCAGATGCTGACTTATGAATTTGGCATTGTGCAACAGATCATTACGCCCTACGGCAGTTCGCTGGCCGGGGCCAATTACAACCAGAACAACGTCAGCAACACCCCGCTCGTCTGGCAGAATTTCTACCGGAATGTGCTGAAACAGATCGTGGATGTGGTCGAAAAGACCCGGGATGACGCGAACCGCACGAACCTTTACCACTCGGCCCGCATCTGGAAAGCCTACTCGTTTATGATCCTGACGGATACCTACGGTGACATTCCGTATACCGAAGCTGCTAAAGGGTATATCAGTGAGATTACCTCGCCGAAGTATGATCCGCAGGAAACGATTTACAAGGATATTCTAAAAGAACTGGACGAGGCATCCGCCGGTTTGGATGCGACGAAAGCCGTCGAATCGACGGATATTCTGTACGGGGGCAATGTGGCTAAATGGAAAAAGTTTGGCTATTCGCTCATGCTGCGGGCGGCCATGCGTCTGACCAAAGTGGACCCCACCACGGCCCGGACTTACGTTACCAAAGCCGTGGCCGGTGGCCTTATGCAGGCCAACGACGACAACGCGGTGATGCGCCACACGGCTTTGTATAACAACTGGATTGCCAACCACTTGCAGGCCCGCGAAAAAACCAACTTTTACCTGGCGGCTCCGTTTGTCAATTACCTGAAAGCCAACAACGATCCGCGCCTGGGGTCCATCGCCGTGCGGTATGTGGGGGCGAAAGGTGGGCCGGAACAGGTTGCTTCCCGGGCGTCCACCGATCCGAAAGTGCAGGTGGGGATGCCGATGGGCTACGACAACGTGACGGTTTCGACCCCGGCGGTTTTGGCCCAGTACGGTGTTGCCAGTTTGTGGGATTTCACGCAGGTTAACCTGAACACGGTTTTGAAACTGGATGCCCCGGAATTTCACGTCACCCATTCGCAAACGCAGTTGTTGCTGGCCGAAGCCGCCCAGCGCGGCTGGATCACGGGCAACGCGGCCGATTATTTCACCAAAGGCGTGCGGGCGAATCTGGAGCAGATGACGGCTTACGACGCGACAGCCGCCATTCCCGAAGCCACGATTCAGGCGTATCTGACGGCCCATCCGCTCGAAACCGCAAAGGCGCTGGAGCAAATCAACACGCAGTACTGGGTGGCCTCCTTCCTGAACGGCCCGGAACTATTTGCCAATTTCCGCCGGAGCGGTTTTCCAACATTGACGAAAAACCCGTACCCGGCTTCGGAAATTACGGAGGAATTTATCCGCCGGATGCCCTACCCGGACAGTGAAACCATTGTCAACCAGCAGAATATCAATGCCGCCATCACCCGGCAGGGACCCAATACCCTAAGCACCCGCGTGTGGTGGGACAAGAAGTAAAGTAGTTTTCAAGCAGCTATTTCGCAGCGTTTAGCGGAATAAAAAGAGTTTAGCGGAGCCTCTGCTTACCTCCAACCATCCCAGCTAAACGCTGCGAAATAACCAAACCTAAATCCGCAGAAAAATGAAATCAAACGTATCGCGTCGCTCGGCCATCCAGTCGGTTTTGGGTGTCGCCGGAGCGGGCTTACTGACGTTACCAGAAACCTCCTACGCCCAAAAACCGGGTCCGTTTCGGGACTACAGCAAAGTGAAAATTACCAAACTGGAAACGTTTCTGGTCAAACCACGCTGGATTTTTCTCCGGATCCATACCGATGTGGGCGTAGTTGGTTTGGGCGAACCGCTGCTCGAAGGCCGGGCGCTCACCATCCAGACCGCCATCAAGGAGGTCGAGCCGTATCTGATCGGCAAAGATCCCCGGGCCATTGTCCACCACTGGCAGGCCATCTACCGGCACGCGTTTTACCGGGGAGGCCCAATTCTGACGAGCGCCCTGAGCGGCATCGACCACGCCCTGTGGGACATCAAAGGCAAGCTGCTCAACGTGCCGGTTTTTGAACTGCTGGGCGGTCCCACCCGCGACCGCGTCCGGATTTACGGCCGGGCCAGCAACGCCGAGGACATGAAAAAGCGGAAGGCGGAAGGGTATACGGTCATCAAAACCGGGGTGGCCAGGAAGAACCCGGCCAACATTGTCGAAAATCCGAAGTTCATTCAATATGCCATCGATAATTTTGCCTCGTTACGGGAAGCGGGTGGGCCGGAGATGGACATTGCCATCGACTTTCACGGCGCCATTGCACCCCAAACCTCCAGGCTGCTGATCAAGGAGCTGGAACCGTATAAACCCATGTTTGTGGAGGAACCCGTTCAGGCGCAGAACGTGGACGTGCTGGCCGACATTGCCCGCGGGACGCACCTGCCGATTGCTACCGGCGAGCGGATTTTTACGAAATGGGGCTTTCGGGAGATCCTGGAAAAACGGGCTGCGAGCATCATTCAGCCGGATTTGTGCCACGCGGGCGGCATTACGGAAGGCCGTATCATTGCGGGCATGGCCGAAGCCTATTACGTGCCCATCGCTCCGCACAATCCGATGGGCCCCATTTCACTGGCGGTCGGTTTGCACCTGGCCGCCAGTGTGCCCAATTTTTTGGTCCAGGAACAGGTGTCGCTGGGGGAGGGCTACCTGAAAAAACCGTTCAAACTGGAAAAAGACGGCACGGTTTTGATCCCCACCGGACCGGGACTTGGCATTGAACTGGATGAGGCCCAGTTGAAAGATAAAATAGGTCACGACTGGAAAAATCCGGAGACGTATAACGCCCTGGATGGATCGGTTGTTGATTGGTGATGTTTAACTTCGATATTCATTATTCGTTATTCGACATTTTTAAATTTAATAGAAAACAACGAACAGCGAATACCGAATTAGGGACCAGATGAAAACAGACGCAAAACTTACGTATTGAATGATCAATTATCTATTGTGTTGTGATTGGGGAACCTCTTCATTTCGGTTGCGTTTGATCGACAGTGCTGATTATCGGCTTCTGGGTGAAGTGGTTTCGCAGCAGGGTATTGCGAGTGTTTTTGATGATTGGAAAAATACCGGAGAACGGAGCGGGATTTTAAAAGACCGGTTTTTTCGGAATTATCTGAAACGCCAGATCGACGCATTAGCCGACAAAGGAGTTGTTCCGCTGGATCAGATACCGGTGGCGGTTTCGGGCATGGCTTCTTCGTCCATCGGCATGGAAGAAATACCGTATGCGACCCTGCCATTCGCGATGGACGGCAGTCAAACCAGCGTGCGGTATTTTGCGGCCAGTGACGAGTTTCCGCACGAGCTGATTCTGATTTCCGGCGTCAAAAGCACGGAAGATGTGATGCGGGGTGAAGAAACCCAATTGATTGGCCTGGCCGCTCTGCTCGATTCGGCGGGGAAACGACCCCGGGATGCCATCTTTATATTTCCGGGTACCCACTCCAAACACCTGTACGTCCAGGGCAATCAGTTGCTCAATTTCGAGACCTATATGACGGGTGAAGTGTTCAATTTGATGGCATCACGCAGCATCCTGAAAGATTCCCTGGAGGTGCGAAGCTTAAGCGATTTTTCAGACAGCAATCTGGCGGCTTTTCGGGTTGGATTAACAGAATCGGGGCCGTCGCTTTTAAACCGGCTTTTTACCGTTCGGACGAATCAGTTATTTGAGAAAATGACAAAGAAACAAAACGCCTTTTACCTGAGCGGATTGCTGATTGGCTCCGAGTTAAAACCGCTACTGAGCAACCAAAAATGGCACCTGGTTTTGTGCAGTGGCACCAACCTGTTTTCCTTTTATCAAGAAGCCATTTCAATGCTGGGCCTTTCCGATCGGACCACCACCATTCCGGCGGAGTTGATTGATCAGGCGGCTGTAGTGGGGCAGGTTATTTTGTTTCAGAATCAAAAGTTGAGTGTTTAAAACCGTAGTCGAATGGAGATCATTCCGTTTTCGTGGGAGTTGTTTTATAAAGCGCCGATCATTGGTATTATTCGCAATATTCCGGCTGAAACGGTCAAGCGGATTCTACCCATTTACCGCGAAGCCGGCTTGACGAATGTTGAAATTACCATGAATACCCCCGGTGCCGAGGGCCTGATTCGCGATGCGGTTGCCAACGAGCAGGCTGGACTCAACATCGGCGCCGGAACGGTCTGTTCGGAAACGGATCTCGACCGGGCGCTGGCGGCCGGGGCTCAGTTCATCGTCACACCCATCCTCAACGAAACGGTGATCCAAACCTGCGTGGAGCGCGGAATACCGGTTTTTCCCGGAGCATTTACCCCTTCCGAAATTTACAAAGCCTGGCTGCTCGGCGCGCCGATGATCAAGGTGTTTCCGGCGGCTTCGCTGGGACCGGCCTATCTCAGGGAAGTCAAAGCGCCCCTCAACCAGGTCAAACTGCTGCCAACCGGTGGGATCAGCCTCGCCAACATGAGGGACTTCCTGAAAGCGGGAGCCGACGGACTCGGTATTGGGGGGCAATTGTTCGATAAAAACCGCATTGAGCAGCGGGACTGGACCGGTTTAAAGCAACATTTTCAGGCGTTTGTCCATCAACTTCCGTAACGGTAAACCCGTTAGCCGGATTAGGTTAGAATAACTTGACCCGGCTGTCATTCCCCTAAATCCTACCCCTGTGTCAACGTTCAAAATCAGAAATTACCGGTGGATTGTC
This sequence comes from Larkinella ripae, assembly GCF_054780775.1. NCBI lineage: Bacteria > Pseudomonadati > Bacteroidota > Cytophagia > Cytophagales > Spirosomataceae > Larkinella > Larkinella ripae. The sequence goes on along the minus strand of NZ_BAAGVR010000020.1, from coordinate 159,162 downwards.
GTCGCGCTGGTCTTTATCGCGACAACCATCAATTACCTGGATCGCCAGATTATCGGCTTATTAAAACCCATTCTCGAACAGGAATTTAACTGGACGGAAACCGACTACGCGCAGATTGTCATGGCCTTCACGGCGGCCTACGCCATTGGTCTGGCCCTGTCGGGCTGGCTGATTGACAAAACCGGCACCAAACTCGGGTACACCATCACCATTGTGTTCTGGAGCGTGGCCGGAATGCTGCACGCCGTGGCCCGCAGCGCGTTTGGCTTTGGGCTGGCGCGGCTGGGCCTGGGCTTGGGCGAGGCTGGCAATTTTCCGGCGGCCGTTAAAACCGTGGCCGAATGGTTTCCCAAAAAAGAACGCGCGCTGGCGACCGGTATTTTCAACTCCGGTACCAGCGTGGGCGTCGTGGTGGCGTTGTGGCTCGTGCCCTGGATTTTGCGACAGTACGGCTGGCAGGAAGTGTTCTGGATTACGGGGGTGCTGGGGTTCGTCTGGCTGGTGTTCTGGCTGATTTTCTACGATGTTCCGGCCAAGCAAAAACGGCTCACGGCTGAAGAATTCACCCTGATCACCAGCGGACAGGACAGCGAGCAGGCCGAACGCATCCCGATCAAGTGGTTCAAATTGTTTACGCTGCCGCAAACCTGGGCGGTCATCACCGGAAAAGCGTTTATTGATCCGATTTTCTGGTTTTTCCTGTTCTGGCTGCCATCTTATTTTTCCTCGACCTACCAGCTCGATCTGAAAAAAACGAGTCCGGAACTGATGATTATTTACCTGGCTACCACCGTCGGCAGCATTGGCGGGGGCTATCTGTCTTCCGCCCTGATCAAGCGTGGCTGGCCGACGCTGAAAGCCCGAAAAACCGTCCTGCTCATCTTTGCTTTTCTGGAAATCTCAATCATTCTGGCCCAGTTTGCGACCAACATCTGGATGGTCGTGGCCCTGATCAGTCTGGCGGTAGCGGTGCACCAGGCCTGGGCCACCAACGTCTTTACCGTTGCATCAGACCTGTTTCCCAAGCAGGCCGTTAGCTCCGTGGTGGGGATTGCCGGAATGGCCGGGGCGGTAGGCGGTATTTTTTTTCCCATGCTCGTGGGCTATTTACTGGATTCTTACAAAGCGGCTGGTAATTTAGCGGGTGGTTACAATCTGCTTTTTACGATTTGCGGATTTACTTACCTGACGGTTTGGGCCATCATTCACGGGTTAACCCGAAATTCCAAAACCGTTGAACTGAATGAGTTGATCTAACTTACCCTGCCAAAAATGAGCGTACGCAATTTGCCCCTTCCCAAGCTCCTTTTTTCTCTGGTTATTCTGTCGGGCGTTGGGTTTGGGTTCAGCAGCTGGAAAAACCGCCCGGAAATCAGCCCGCCGAATGTGGTGTTGTTTTTCATCGACGACCTGGGGTACGGTGATTTATCCTGTTACGGAGCCTCCGGGTATACGACACCCAATCTGGATCAAATGGCGGCCGAAGGGATGCGGTTTACGAGTTTTCTGGCCGCTCAGGCCGTTTGCAGTGCGTCGCGGGCGGCATTGCTGACGGGCTGCTACCCAAACCGGCTGGGCATTTCCGGAGCCCTGGGACCGGGTTCGCCCGTTGGCCTGAATCCGGAGGAGGAAACCATCGCGGAGTTACTGAAAGAAAAAGGGTACGCGACCGGAATTTTCGGAAAATGGCATTTGGGAAGTCAGCAGGCCTTTTTGCCCCGGCAACAGGGCTTTGATGAATACTACGGGGTGCCGTATTCGCACGATATGTGGCCGCTGCACCCGAACCAGGCCAAAGCCAATTATCCGCCCTTGCACCTGATTGAAGGCAATTCGCCGGGCAAAGAAGTGAAAAACCTGGAAGACGCCAGCGCCTTGACCTCTTCCATCACGGAGCGCGCCGTCGGTTTTATTCGCAACCACAAAAAGGGGCCGTTTTTTCTCTACGTTCCGCACCCGCTGCCGCACGTACCGCTGGCCGCTTCGAGCCGGTTTCGGGGCAAAAGTTCGGCGGGCCTGCTGGGCGATGTAATGATGGAACTGGACTGGTCGGTGGGCCAGATTTTACGGGAATTGAAGCAGCAGGGACTGGACAAAAATACGGTCGTTATTTTCACCAGCGACAACGGCCCCTGGCTGAACTACGGCGAACACGCCGGATCGGCGGGCGGTTTTCGGGAAGGCAAAGGAACGTCGTTTGAAGGCGGTCACCGCGTGCCCTGCATCGTGCGCTGGCCGGGCGTGGTGCCGGCCGGTCGGGTCTCCAACAAGCTGCTGACGACGCTGGAAATTCTGCCGACCGTTGCTAATCTGTGCGGGACCCGGCTTCCCAAAAAAGCCATTGATGGGGTGGATATGGTGGCGGTCCTGAAAGGCGACGAAACCGCCACGCCCCGCGACCATTTCTATTACTACTACCGGCAAAACAGCCTGGAAGCGGTCCGACAGGGACACTGGAAACTGGTGTTTGCCCATCCCGGACGCACCTACGTCGGTTTTCCGCCGGGCCAGGACGGAAAACCGGGTCCGCTCACCGAAGCAAATGAATTTCCGATGGCCTTGTATGATCTCCGGCGTGATCCCGGCGAACGCTATGACGTTCGCGAACAGAATCCGGCGGTAGTCGCTGCGCTTGAAAAACTGGCCGAAGCCGCCCGGGCCGATCTGGGCGACGATTTGCAGAAGCGGGAAGGCAAGAATGTGCGTCCGGTGGGGCGAGTCGAAAAAAATTAAACCCTTGAACGAATCCGTTCCTATTTCCATGAAACCCAAGCCTTCACGCCGAACCTTTATCAAATCGTCCCTCCTGACCGGAACCGTACCGTTTATGCCCCCACTGACCACGGAGGAAGAAATGCCGGCGCTCCCCCAGCCGCCCGCTTCCCCCGTCAGTGCCGCGGATAAAAAAAGCATCATCGGAGGCTACGGTTCCTGGTCGTCCGCGCTCCGGGGGCCGGGAACCCTGTCGTTTCGGAATCCCCGCTGGAAACCGGAGCAGTTGGCCCGCTGGAAAAAGGAGGCCCTGCAAAAAACGGTCGAACTCGTGGCGGCCCCGGCCCAGCCCGCGCTGCCTGCCGTGAAAGTCGAGCGCACCTTTGAATACGACGGTTTGTTGATTGAAGAAGTCAGTTGGCAGTTGCCGTACGGAGAGCCGACGAAAGCAGTTATTTTGAAGCCGAAAAATGCCCAAAAACCGCTGCCGGGCATTCTTGCGCTGCACGACCATGCCGGAAAAAAATACTTTGGGTACCGAAAAATCGTCAAAACCGGGGACGATCAGCATCCGATGTTGGCGGAACACCAGCAGGTCGATTATAGTGGGCGGGCCTGGGCCAACGAAATCGCCAAACGCGGGTACGTCGTGCTGGTTCACGACGCTTTTGCGTTTGGCAGCCGCCGGGTGTTGTTTCGGGACGTGGACGGATTAACGTTTGCCAACCTGAAAACGACAGGGAAAACCGACGCCGATCCGGAAAAACCGGAGCACATCGAAACCTACAATGAATGGTCGTCCGAACACGAGCACGTCATGTCGAAATCGTTGTTTTGCGCCGGCACTACCTGGCCCGGCGTGACCCTGACCGAAGATCAGGTGGCCTTGTCGGTTTTGTGTGCCCGCAGTGACGTTGATCCGCTGCGGGTGGGCTGCGGGGGCTTGTCGGGCGGTGGCCTGCGAACCGTGTATCTGGCGGGGCTGGACCCGCGCATCAAATGCTGCGTCTGCGTCGGGTTTATGACGACCTGGGATGATTTCGCGTTGAATAAAGCGTTTACGCACACCTGGATGACCTACACGCCCCTGTTGCCGCGTTACCTCGAATTTCCGGAAATACTGGGGTTGCGGGTGCCACTCCCGACAATGGTGCAATGCAACAATCAGGACGAACTGTACACGCTGCCGGAAATGAAAAAAGCCGACCAGATCCTGCAGGAAGTTTTTAAAAAGGCGGGGGCCGGGGATCGGTACGCCGGGCGCTATTACGACGGGGAACACAAGTTCGATAAAGCCATGCAGATGGACGCCTTTGATTGGTTTGACCGCTGGCTGAAAAAAGCCTAAAAGGCCATCTGAAGGCTCCAGATTAATTCTGTCAACATTGAAGCTCCGTCGACGACTGGGGATAAACTTCGGGGGGCGTGCAATAAAAAGGGCGCTCTCCGAAGCATACAAGAGGATTTATAGTGCTGGATATGAAAAGGATAGCTTCTTTTGGGAATTAGCCCTCTGTTACGCTTACTTTACAATTAAAATGGATTTTGCAGCACAAAACCGTTCCAGTCCAGCGCCGACTGGTAGAAATATTCCCGCCAGTTGCCGATCAATCCATCGCGAATCCGGATGCTGACCATGCCGTGAACGGTGGTACCATAGGTGAGCGAAAACTCCCCGGAACCGATCTGGGTCTGCTCGTCGAAGGCCAGGTGATGCCAAACCATCTGCATAAGTTTCGGGCGCCCTTTCCAACCGCCGAAAAACTCAAAAATCCGGTCGCGGCCCCGGTAAATCTGTTTGTTGGGCGGTTCGGAATAAATGGCGTCCAGCGCAAAACAGTCCGCGGCTTTTCGCCCGTTGTTTTCGTTCAAACCGGCGGCCACGGTTTGCATCAACCGTGTAAATTCGGCGCGGCTGATCGGTTTGTGTCCTGCCGGCTGCGCCAGCGACGGACTGATTGAACCCAGAAAAATGAAAAATAACAGGAAGCGTTGGGTCATGATTGGGTGGGTGTTTCCTTGCTGCAACGATGGCGTCCGGGGCTAGATTGTCAGACCGGCGGTTTTTGCCCTAAAATTTCCCGGGCCGCCCGGATGCCCTGATAAAACGCTTCTTCGAACAGGGAAATACCACTGAGGTCGGAATGGGCAAAGAAAATCGTGTTATCAATCGGTTCGGCCGCTTTCCGGCGCGATTCACCACCAATAAAACCGGGTTTCGGCGCGATCATGCCGTGGCCCCAGACCCAGCAATCGGCAGTCGTAACGTATTCGCTAACCCCCGGGTGCGCTTTTTCGAGTTCGGCCAGAATTTGCTGGAGCCAGCTTTCGTAGGGAGTCTGAAAGGCGTTTTGCCGGGCCCGATCGGGCGGTTCCTGCACCAGCGGCCAGTAGACCGTAATCACTTTCGGATCGCTGGCGTTCAGGTGCTGGTGCGTAGCCGTTACGTAGCCCACCGAGGAGCCGCCGTAAATCACATTGTCCCAGCACAGGGGCATTCCCCGGTTTTGCGGTAAACCACTGACGGTCAGGTTGGCCACCAGCCAGGGCGCGTAGTGGAAGTCGGGCGAAGCGGGGAGATTCAAGAGTTTTCGACTGATAAACTGCGGAGTTGCCAGCAAAACTTTTTGGGCCTGAATCAGCACAGTTTCGTTGCGGGACACGTCGTATCCGTGGATTTGAACCCCTGACCGGTTTTTGGTCACCTCGAAAATCAGCAGCTTGGACTGAATGGGAGCGCTGGCCTGCTGCTCCAGTTGCTGGACTAAAAACCCGTTTCCTTCCGGCCAGGTCAGCACCGACTGGGCGTCGGCATTGGAGGCCGTGCCTTTGCGGGCGGCAAAGTAATGCAGTCCGGCCCAGGCGGAGGTGGTTGCCAGCGTCGTGCCGTAGTCGTCCCGGCAGCCGTATTCGAGGTACCAGCGCAGGTAGGGCGAAGTAAGCTGTTGCTCGTTCAGGTAGTGTTCAAACGAAACCGCATCCCAGCGCCGAAACTGTTCATCATCCGACGACTGATCCAGCGGAATGGCGAACGCATCCCGGCCATCCCGCCCTTTGGCGTGTTTCAGCTCGTCAACCAGCTTAAAAACCGGGTGATTTGCTGCTGGTCGTCAGCCGGAACGCCCACATTCGGCACCAGTCCTTCCTGCCAGTACCCGTGAATAAACAACCGTTCTTCGGGTTCGTGACAGAGGTAATACTCATTGTAGATGGGCAAACCGCTGGCATCAAAACCGGTGATGGCCTGGCATTCAATGAGAAAATCGAGGAGTTCGCGGTTCCGCTGGTCCGGAATCGGCAGGTAATGGGCGCCCCACGGAAAGGCGGATACGGCATTCTGGCCGCTGGCCGCGTTGCCGCCGATCCGGTCCTCGAGTTCCACCAGGAGGACGTCGCGCTGCCCCTGCTGCCAGAGCCACCGCCGGGCCGACAATCCGGCCACCCCGCCCCCCACAATCAACACCCCGGTTTCCAGCTTCCGGCTCGGCTGCGGCAGGTTTTCGGGGTTTCGCAGGAAATGACCGACGCGGTGATTGGCGCCTGCCATGCCGCCCTGGATGTGGGCGTGTGACGGCTGGCAACCCGACAGCCCCGCGGCCCCGGCCAGCAAAACCGATGCACCTAGACCGGCCGCCTGTTCGAGAAACTGCCGGCGTCCGGCCGAATCCGGGGCATCAGTGGGCGTAGGGCGTCCAGTCGTCTTCAAAATAATGCACCAGAACCTGGTTGTTAAGTTTGTTGATGTCGGTGGGTACCTCGGCCATGTCGGGTGGGAAATTGAGCATGTCGTGCAGCGTTCGTGCATTGATAAACCGCAAACCGGGTGGCAGCGGACCATCACCCCGCCAGTGGTGGTTGCGCAGGGCCAGCACGAAGCCCCATTCGCCGAATGACGGCACGAAGGCGTGGTACGGAATGGTTTGAAAACCGGATGCCGCCAGCGTGTTTCGGATGCACCAAAACGATTGCCGGGCAATGTAAGGCGAAGTGGACTGCACCACCGTGAGGCCACCCGGTTTCAGGATGCGGTGGAGTTCCTGGTAAAAAGCAGTGCTGTACAATTTCCCGATCGAATAATTGGAAGGGTCCGGAAAGTCCACCACAATCAGGTCGTAACGGGCCGTATCCTGCCGGACAAAATTGTAGGCGTCGGTATTGATGATTTTGACTTTTGGCGATAACAGCGAGCGTTCGTTGAGACTCACCAAAAGGCTGTTTTGCCGGAAAAGATCGGTCATGCCGGGGTCCAGATCGACGAGCGAAATCGCCTGAATCTGCGGATATTTCAGGATTTCGCGAACGGCCAGCCCGTCACCTCCGCCCAGCACCAGCACCCGGCTGGCGGTGGGGAGCGCCTGCAGGGCCGGATGAACCAGCGCTTCGTGGTACCGGTATTCGTCCGACGAGCTGAATTGCAGGTTTCCGTTCAGGAACAGGCGAAATTCGCGGGAATTGGCCGTTAGCACAATGCGTTGGTAGGACGTGCTTTTGCTGTAAATTACCTTGTCCTGAAAAGTCAGGTTTTCGGTGTAACTCATGATGCTTTCGGCGTAGACAAAACCGCCCAGTAGCAGGAGGGAGGAAAGCAGCACGGCACTGGTGAGCGAGCGCCGGTAGGTTTTGGTTTCGGGAAACTGGTGCAGCAGAAACCAGGCAACGGCAATGTTCATCAGGCCGAAAAACAGCGATGTGCGAATCAGGCCGAGGTAGGGCACCAGCACCAGCGGAAAAATCAGGGACGCGAGCAACGCACCGATGTAATCGAAGGTGAAAACCCGCGAAACCAGTTCTTTGAACGAAAGCTGGTTTTCCAGGATCCGCATCAGCAGCGGAATTTCCAGCCCCACCAGAATACCGGTCAGGCTCACGAACGTGTACAGCACCACCCGAAATGAAGCCGCGTACTCGAACAGGACAAAAAGCAGGGGGGCGCTGCAACCACCCACCAGCCCGACCAGAATTTCGATCCGGATAAACCATTGCAGCAGGTTGCCTTCGAGGTATTTGGAGAGCCACGAGCCAATGCCCATCGAAAACAGGTAAACGCCGATGATGGTCGAAAACTGCGTTACCGAGTCGCCGAGCAGGTAACTGGCCAGCGTTCCGGCCACCAGTTCGTAGATGAGGCCGCAGGTGGCAATGACAAAAACCGACAGCAGCAACAGCAGGTGCCGACGCCGGTTTGACGAATCACTCATGAATGGCGGAACTGATGATAATGGCAACCGCAATCATGAAAGCTGCGGCCAGAATCGACAGGGCCACGTTTTCGTCATCGACGATCTTTTTCCAGAGGTTTTCAGGGGCAATTTTTTCGATGATGACGAAGCTGATCACCAGAATCAGAATGCCCACCAGCGAATAAACGACGGAGGGGACAATGTACTTCAGCGTAGACAGATCCATGCGTGTAAGGGTTATTTGTGGTAAAAATAGCCGCGTCGGCTGGTGTGCCGACCGCCGGAACCTTGCTTGTAATTTTCGAGTTTATCGACGCTTTCCAGGTCGTCGCCCAGGAGCCGGAGGCCCGAAAGTTCGGCCCAGCCAAAACCCGCCAGCAGCAAACCGCCCACCAGCGCAAAATATTTAGCTTTTTTTAGTTTCGGCCACATGAGAGGTGGAATGAATAAAGAATAATGAATGTTGAATAACCAAGTGGGGTCAGGGACCGAAATCACTTTGCTCCCAACGCTTTTGCTCAAACGTGTTACCCTTGAAAAATAACATGACGGGGTAAACCGCAATCAGCGCCAGTATCAGAAAAAAATTGGAATACAAAACCGGGTTCTGAACCACTTTGACCTGAAAATTGACGCGGTTTTTTCCCTCCGACGACGGATAGAAGTTCAGGTGGTATTGACCCGCCGGAATCCGGGACAGGACCGCTTCGTCTTCCTGCGCACCTTCCGTCCAGCTTTCCCCGCCTTCGACGCCGTGGTAATATTCCACGATGCGCGTAAACTCGTAGGTTTGCCCCGACTGTTCATTGATCAGACTGACCGGCAGTTCAAACCAGTTGTTATCGACATCGACTTTCAGGCGTATTCCGACAGCCGCCGGGCCGTCGATGGCAAACGAGGGTGACACCAGGGGCTGCGAGCGGCTTTGCTTCGTCGAATCCGAATCCCAGAAATACGGTTGATCGAGCCGCGTTTTCGGCGGTTTAAGCAAAAAGAAAACGACCTGAAGCCCCACCACAACCATTGCCAGCCGACTGGCCAGCCAGCCAATGACTTTCTGTTTCTGCCTGGCGGAATTTGGCTGAATGGCCCCGACACCGGATGCTCGCGGCAAAGCATTTCGGGCCTCGGTCAGACCAAACGCCTGGGCGATTTCAGCTGGCGTTTTGTAGGTGGCCTGGTACCATTCCGGATTTTTAACGCCCTGCTCGTGACTCAGCAAATAGGGCGGGTGGATGTATTCGGAAATGGTCAGGCGGTTGTCATCCAGAATGTTCCAGAAAAATTCACCGGAAGCGCTCAGGATCAGGCAATTGTATTGATTATAAAGTTTGTATTCCCGGTTTTCGGACCGGACGATCTGCCCTTTTTCTTCCTGGTAATGGCCCTCCGCCGGCCGGATCAGCGACCAGTGTCCGTTGTATTCGGACAGCATCTGGTAACCGGTTCCGTTCGTCATCAGGACGTATTCCATCCAGCTTTCGTCGTACTTCACTTCCCGTTTGCGGAGGTAACCCGTCACCCGGATCCAGGTGCCATCCAGATACCCTTCAGCGCCGAGCGGTATCAACGGTTCGGTCGGCGTGGGGGGAAAAGCGGTCAGGATTTCCATCGGCCCCGTATCCCCGTAGTGAAAATACGTCCGGCATTCCGCACAGCAGAAATAGCTGCTCTCCGACAGATCGTACGCCCGAAACGGTGCCTGGCAATGCGGACAGTTAAACGAACGTTCGGGCGTGGGGAATTCGGTGGGCATGGTCTGGCAACAATCAGCGGCTGATTTCCTGTTCATTCAAAACCGCCCCGGCTTCGAAAAACCGGAGGGTTTCGGCATAAAACCGGCGAACTTTGGCGGTGTTATCGTGTTGAAAATTAGACAGAAAAACGTCGAACGTGGCCAGTCCGTTTTCGGGCCAGGTGTGCACGGACACGTGCGATTCGGTCAGGCAGAGGACCGCCGTAAAACCGCCGTTCGGAAAAGCGTGGTACACTTCCCCCACCTTTGCGAGTTCGAGCTCCAGTACCAGCCGGTCGAAGGCCTGCCGGCAGCGTTCCGGATTGGTCAGGGCCGGCAAAGGCGCTTCAAAGGTCGACAAGATGTGCAGGCCGGGACGGTAGGCGTTCATAGCCGGCAAGATAAACGTTCGCTGGTTATTTTTTAGGGAAATTCTGCGCTAAAAAAACGGCGTCGGCCTTCGACCACCCCTGGCGGGCCCGTTCGCGTTCGCGTTCGGCGGTGGTTTTGTCGCCTTTAAGGTCGGCAATGCGGGCCAGGGCAAAATGCGTACCCGGGTAGTACGGATCGTGTTCGGCCAGCACTTTCGTGGATTCTTCGGCGAATTCGTTCAGTTTCAGTTGATGAGCCACCTGCGCAATCATTTCCAGCTGAAACAAGGCTTCAATCCAGGGGTCGGGGCCGGTTTGTTCGCGGGCGCTGGCCTGGAACTTGCGAATGTCGGCCAGTCCTTTTTCGCGACCAGCGGGATCGTGCAGGGCCAGGAGGGAGGCCAGAAACTTCGGATGCGGATCGAGCCAGGCATTGAGCCAGTCGGTCTGGGAACTCTTCTTGGCTTCGACCAACTCGGTTTGGGCCCGTTTCAGTTCGGCCCGGGCGGTTTCCAGCTGCTTCTTTTTCAGGGCGATCATGCCCAGCAAATAATGACCGATCACGCGTTCGCCCGGCGTTTTGCCTTTCAGCATCTCGCTCGCAATGGGCGCGGCTTCGGCATCCCGGTTTTGCGAAATCAGCAGCGTCGGGTAGCCCATTTTGTTGTAGAACGTGCGTTCCAGGTTGATCGGGCGTTTGATCGCAAACCGTTCTTTTACCAGGGCTTCCGCTTCCTGAATCCGGCCCTGGTACTGGTAGCAGAGGGCCAGCAGCGAGATGTTATGAATGTGATGCCAGTCGTACATGGCGTCGTATTTTTCGCTCGAATACAAATTGCGTTCGATGGCATCGGTCTGCTTCATTTCGGCAATGGCCTCGTCCACATCCCCGGTTTTCATCAGGTCGTGGGCGTACATGTGCAGCGCGTGGGCCAGGTTCGGAGCCAGTTTGGCGTACACTTTGCCGTGTTCCAGCGCTTTCGGATAGTCGCTCATGCCCTCATACGCGTGAATCAAGTAATGGTGGGCCGCCGGATGGCTGGGCGTCATTTGAAGCACCTTTTCGTAAATGGCAATGCTGCCCGTCGATGAACCCTGCCCGCGACCGGTTGCAAATTTTTCGTAGGAGTTACCCGACAGCAGCCATAGTTCCGGATCGGTCGGGAATTTTTTAACGACGCTGTTGACCTTGTTCCGGTACTCATTCAGCAGCTTCTGATTGCTCAGCGAATCGACGGCTTTCAACTGCGCAAACCGCAGTTCGACGTGCGCTTTTTCGCGTTCCGATGCGAATTTCGAAAAGGATTTGGCGGTTTCGGCGGCTTTAAGAGCGGCTTTGTTGTCCTCCAGTTGAATGTACAGGCGGCTCAGGCCGACGTGCGCCATCACAAACGTTGAATCCAGTTTGAGGGCTTCGTGGAACGAACGGCCGGCTTCAACCAGCGAATAGCCGTGCAGGTAGGCCATGCCTTGTTCGAAATACGCCTGTGCCTGCGGGTTTTTGGTGGAGGTTGGCGTCGGGAATTGCCCGACATTCGACCGCAAGGCCACGGTTTGCGTCAGCAGCGAAGCCGGAATACCGCCAACGTGTGTAAAACCGCAGATCGGAGCCACCGGAAGGTCGGGAGTGCCCGATAAAACCGGAAGGGTTGGCCGTTCCGTCGGCTTAAACTCCCCGATCAGCAGGGCGATCAGGAGAATGGGGAGGAGGGAATAGGAATGAAGTCGTTTCATGATAATGCGGTCCCAGGGGCGAAAAACCGTGTTTTTTGAAGCCTCAGACTAGTACGGGAATCGTTACGGACTAAACGGGGCGGTCCGTAGGTACGTAAAGATAGAAATTTAAAACCGCATCGGTCAACCGTTCAGTAAATGATCGGCCTGGTAACTTTTGCGTCGGTAACGAGTTATTGAAGAAAAACCAGCGCTTGTATGGAAAAGATGTTTGTCGTTCGCGCCGTTGGCGTTGATGAATTAGGAGCTGAAACGCCCACCACCATTCCGATGAAACTGAGTGGCGCTCCCGAAGCGGAGCTCATTGAACAGGACCTGAACGCCCAGTATCCGCACCTGAAACATCGGGTGATCGAGATTGAAGAACTGAAAACGCCCGATCAGGTGGAAGACTGGCAGCATTCGTACCTGGGCTCCGTCTTCGGTTCGGAACACCAGACGGGCGAATATGACGAAAAAAACAAGGACGTGACGCCTTAGGAGGTTTACGGTTTTTGGTTTACGGTTTACGGTGGCTGACGCGTACAAAGCATGCGTCAGCCACCGTAAACCGAATACCGAAAACCCAAAACCGTAACCGGTTATTTCAACAGCTCGCGGCCTTTGGCCAGGGCCCGGTCGAGGCCGCTGGCGTCGGAACCGCCCGCCGTGGCAAAGAACGGCTGTCCACCGCCACCGCCCCGTATTTCCTTCGCCAGTTCTTTGACGAGGGTGCCGGCGTGGAGGTTTTTGTCCCGGATCAGCTCGTCGGAGAGCATCACGGCCAGTTGCGGTTTTCCGCCAATGTCGGACCCCAGCACCACCGCCAGATTTTCCACTTTCGCTTTCAGGTCGTACGCCAGTTGCTTCAGCGCATCGGCATTGGGAACTTCGACGCGCTCGACAATGACAAAATGGCCGTTGCTGGCGTGGACTTTCGTCAGCAAATCCGACTTGACTTTCTGTAATTTTTCCGCTTCCAGCACCTCGATTTTCTTCTGCAACTGGCTGCGCTCGTCCAGCAGACTTTGCACGGCTTTCAGCACGTCCTTTGGGGCTTTCAGCAACTCTTTCAACTGATCAAGCGTGGCCTGCTGTTCGTTGAGGAGGGCCAGCGCCTTTTCGGCGGTTACGGCTTCGATCCGCCGGACACCCGTAGAAACCGAGCCTTCCGAGGTGAATTTGAAAAGACCAATCTGCCCCGTCGCCGGAACGTGCGTACCCCCGCAAAGCTCGACCGAATAGCTCGGATCGAACGTAATGACGCGGACGAAATCGCCGTATTTTTCCCCGAATAAAGCCGTCGCTCCCAGGCTTTTTGCTTCGCCGATGGGGACGTTTCGCCGTTCGTCCAGGGGAATGTTTTCCCGGATTTTCTCGTTGACAATTCGCTCAACCTCAGCCAGTTCGTCGTCCGTAACTTTACTAAAGTGCGAGAAGTCAAACCGCAGCGCATCCGGCCCGACGTACGAACCTTTCTGGGCAACGTGTTTGCCGAGCACATCGCGCAGTGCCGCGTGGAGCAGGTGAGTCGCCGAGTGGTTATCGGAGATGGCCTTGCGCCGGTCGGCATCAACTTTGGCTAGTACGCGAATACCTGCTAAACCTTCATTTTTCCAGCCTTCGATAATTTGATCAAGGATTGGATCATCTGTAATGTGAATTGTTAAATTATTTTCTTTCTTGGTATCAATAATATTAATAATGTGACCTTGTAAGTAGCTCAAATCTATTTTTTTACTGCCAATAAAAAGTTGATACGTATTAAGAATTTCTATAATACCAGTATCACCAACTTGTCCACCAGATTCAGCATAAAAGGGTGTTTCTGATAATACGATTTGGTATTGTGTTCCTTGCTTATTTTGGACTTTACGAAATTCAGCTATTTCTGATTCTGTTTCCGTCTCATCGTATCCAGTAAATTTAACTCCGTCAAAGTTCTCTTGGTTAACCCAGGAGAACCAGTCGCCGGTCGAGGAGGAGGCATCTTTCCGGGAGCGTTCTTTCTGGATTGCTAGCAAAGCTATGTAACCCTCCTCATCTATGTTGAAACCTCTTTCTCTTGCTATTAAGGCGGTTAAATCTTTAGGAAAACCATGTGTATCCTTTAATTCAAAAATAACTTCTCCCTCAATTTTAAGCGTATCTTCAAACTCATATCTTAAATTTTCAAACTCTTGTTTAGCATTATCGAAGTACTCTTGGCCTATTTCAGTTAAATCAACCTTATTTACAGAATTGAAGATTTCATGTAATTGTGAGATAAGGAGTGTTCCAATACTTGAAAATAAATTTATTCTATTTTCAATATTGTTGTTTGTATTTAATAGCCAATCATCAAGGTTTTTAACTCCTAATTGAATTCTACTGTTTTCAATTTCTCGCAACTGTGTCAAAACCCATTTTTTTGATGCATCTAACAGAGTAGACAGTTTTTTAGCGATAAAGCTGTCTAATAATTTAGCGCCACTATCTAAAGTTTTCAAAAATGAAACTTCTTCTTCTTGAATAACTTTTGAAACAAAAGTTAATTGGGAATTTAATTCAGGAAAGACATCACTAAACTGGTTTGCTATAATAGGAACTAGTTTGTAAAAGAAAGGATCCTTGATGCCAAGGTGGTAGTTACCATAAAAAACAGCTCTTCGCAGAATTCTTCGAATAACATATCCTCTGCTTCCATTATCAGGTACTTGGCCATCTGAAATAGCAAATGAAACAGCCCTAATGTGATCAGCAATTACCCTCATTGCAACATTTGAGTAATAACTATTACGCCCTTCTTCAGTACCGTAGGTTTTGCCCGAAATTTCCTCGATCACCCGGATCGTGTTCGTAAACACGTCGGTGTCGTAGTTGGAAAGTTTGCTTTGAATCGCCATGCAAAGCCGCTCGAAGCCCATGCCCGTATCGACGTGCCGGGCGGGCAACGGTTCCAGCGAACCGTCGGCCTTGCGGTTGAACTGCATAAACACCAGGTTCCAGATTTCGACCACCTGCGGGTGATCGGCGTTGACCAACTCCTTACCCGGTTTTTGATCGACGTCCGACTGCGGGCGCAGATCGACGTGAATCTCGGAGCATGGACCACAGGGGCCCGTATCACCCATTTCCCAGAAATTGTCTTTTTTGTTGCCGAGAATGATGCGGTTTTCGCCCACAATCGGTTTCCACAAATCCCAGGCTTCCTGATCAAACGGCACCTTGTCGCGTTCATCGCCCTGAAAAACCGACACGTACAGACGATCTTTCGGCAGTTTGTACACTTCCGTCAGCAGCTCCCAGGCCCAGCTAATGGCTTCTTTCTTGAAATAATCGCCGAACGACCAGTTGCCGAGCATCTCGAACATCGTGTGGTGGTAGGTATCGAAACCCACATCCTCGAGGTCGTTGTGCTTGCCCGAAACCCGCAGACATTTCTGCGTGTCGGCGACGCGCCGGGCGGGCGGTGTGCCGTTGCCCAGAAAAAAATCTTTAAATTGGGCCATGCCCGAATTGTTGAACATCAGCGTCGGGTCGTTTTTGGCAACCAGGGGCGCGGAGGCCACAATCAGGTGGTCTTTGCTGCGAAAGAAGTCTAAAAAATGCTGGCGGATTTCACTTGAAGTCATGATGCTTGACGGTTGACAATTTGAGGAAGCCGCCGAACAGCCGCCATCAAACGTCCAGAGTTTTTGCAAATTTAAGCTATTTTCGCCGTTTACATTCTATTCGCTCAGTCACTAATTCGCTCATTCGCGACTCGGAAGGTATGGAAGAGTTAACCAAACGCTATTACGGCATTCGGGAAGTGGCCGACATGCTGGGGGTGAATATTTCAAAACTGCGGTTTTACGAAAAGGAGTTTCCGACGCTGAAACCCCGGAAAAACCGGGCCGGTGACCGGATTTATACCAAAGAAGATATTGAACACCTGCGGGCGATTCTGGAGTTGGTCGAAGAACGGAAACTGACCCTGGAAGGAGCCCGCCAGCACCTGAAAGGCCGGACGTCGCGCCAGACCGAAATCAAACAGATTATCACCCGCTTGCAGGAAATTCGTAAATTTCTGGTGGAATCCCGCGATTCGCTGGAGGAGCGTGAGAACCAGCCCGCGACTTCCAATGACCAGTAGGTTGCGGTTTTTAACGGCTTTTTTGTCAACTTCCCTAAGAATAGAAAGCGATCGACTCGCAACAATCGCTAAGGATAAAATATGAAAAAAATCCATTGCTGCGTTCTCGTCCTGCTGCTGGCCAGCTCCTGTCAAAAAAAGTCGTATGAAAACCGGGTCGTCATCACCGGCATCGACACGTCCAAAAAACCGGGGGATGACTTTTTCACCTACGTGAACGGCATCTGGGCCGATTCCGCCCGCATTCCGGCCAGTCAGACCGGCGTGGGTTCGTATTCTTTCCTGAACTACCCCCAGCGCATCCGGCTCCAGGGGATTCTGGACAGCCTGTCGGCGGGAAGCCATCCGGCGGGCAGCATCGAACAAAAAGTAGGCGACTTTTATGCCTCCGGCATGGACACGGCCGCCATCAACAAGCGGGGGTATGATCCCATTAAACCCGTGCTTGCCCGCATCGATGCGGTGACCGATGTGCCCGCTTTACTGAAACTGGTGACCGACGAACAAAAAACCGGGAATGGCTCCCTGCTGGGCTTTTCGGTTGGCCCCGACGAGAAACACAGTTCGGTCAACATTGCCCAGTTTTACCAAACCGGCATCGGCCTGCCCGAACGAGACTATTATTTCAAGACGGATTCGTCGACCCTTGCGATTCAAAACGCCTACCAAACCTACCTCGCCCGTTTGTTTGAACTGACCGGAACGGCAGCCCCGGCGGCCCGGAAAAACGCTACTGTTGCCTACAGCCTCGAAAAACAACTGGCTTCGGCGCACCGGACCAACGTTCAGCTCCGGGATGTACAGGCCAACTACAACAAGCTGGCGGTTGCGGGGCTGGCCAAAAAGCACCCGAACCTGAGCTGGACGGCCTTGCTGGATAACCTGGGTGTCAAGACGGATTCGGTTAACGTAGGCCAGCCGGCGTATTACGACCGGCTGAATGCGCTGTTGAAATCGGTTTCCATATCCGACTGGAAAGTTTATTTAAAAGCCCACACGCTGGCCAATTACGCCGGTTTTCTGAGCCAACCGTTTGTGGATGCGTCCTTTGACTATGCCAAAATTCTGACCGGACAGGCGGTGATGAAACCACGGGCCGAGGAAATGACGCAGGCCGTTGACCGCTCGCTGGGTGAGGCACTAGCTCAGGTGTACGTAAAAAAATACTTTCCGGATGCGGCCCGGAAACGGATGGCGGTTTTGGTGGATAACCTCAAAAAAGCGTTTGAAACCCGCATCACCCGCCTGAACTGGATGAGCGATTCGACCAAGAAAAAGGCGAAAGAAAAGCTGTACGCTTTTACCGAGAAAATCGGTTTTCCGGAGAAATGGCGGGATTACGCGAAAGTGAACGTCAAACGGGACGCTTATTTTGAAAACCGGCTTTCGGCCAATCTGGAAGAGTACCGCTTCAACCTGGCCAAAGTGGATCAGCCCGTCGACCGAACGGAATGGCTGACGACGCCACCCACGGTCACGGCTTACAACAATCCCCCGCTCAACGAAATCGTTTTTCCGGCGGGCATCCTGCAAGCGCCTTATTTTGATCTGTACGCCGATGACGCACTGAATTATGGCGGCATCGGCATGGTGATCGGGCACGAAATCACCCACTCGTTCGACGATCAGGGGGCGCAGTTTGACAAAGGAGGCAACCTGAAAGACTGGTGGACCAAAGCGGACTACGCCAAATTTAAAGCGAAAACCCAGCAGGTGATCGATCAGTACAACCGGTTCACCGTCCTCGATTCGGTGCACGTCAAAGGCGCTTTAACCGTAGGTGAAAACACGGCCGATCTGGCGGGCGTTGCCATTGCGTACGACGCCTTTAAATTGACCGAGCAGGGAAAGGACTCCACGAGACTCGATGGCTTTACGCCCGACCAGCGGTTTTTTATCTCCATTGCCCGGATCTGGCGGGTAAAAACCCGCGATGAGTTTCTGCGCATGTACGTCAACACCAATCCGCACTCCCCGGCCAAATGGCGCGTGAACGGCCCACTGATGAATTTTACGCCCTTTTACAAAGCCTTCAATGTCAAACCGGGAGACAAAATGTATAAACCGGAGTCAGAACGAATCACCGTCTGGTAAAAGCCATCCCGCAAAAACCGCCCAGCACATCATTCATAACTCATCATTCTATTACCGGCTCACCCGGTATTTGTAATAATCCCAGGTTTTTCGCAGCCCGGCATAGACGCCATGACTGGCGGGGAACAAACCGCCGGCATCGGAAGCCGCCGAAAAGTTGATCAGCAACCCGCGCTGATTTACCGGGATGCCGAGCTGCAAAAGCGACGAAAACTGTTCGACGGTGTTCTGAAACGGCATGTCGTAGGTGCCGTAATTCTGGCTGTACGAGACTTTCACCAGGAAGGTGCAATTTTGGGCAAAGGCCCCCTGCAAACCGGTATGAAATGCCCGGACCCGGTTGTTGACAAAAAAACCGTAGCGCGGTAAGTTCGGGCGTGAGTCGGTCAGGGGCGTAATGAGGGGGGTGCCGATGCCGTTGCCATAATACGACCAGCCGTTGCGGTACTGACTGTGGTTGAAATAGTTATCCTTGCCCCGCTTTTGATCCGTATCTTCAAAGACGCTGCCGCCCTGGCTTTTGGTGTACAGCAGTTCGGCAACGGCGCCCGTGATGCGGAAACCGCGGGCGCGGGGCTTCAGGTTCCGAAACCGGATGCCATTCAGGCCGTCTTCCAGGTTGGTGCGGTAAAACAGCGAGCCGTCTTCGAACACGCTCTGCCGGTACACCAGAATGGAAAACGACTTCGTGCTGACTTCCAGCCCGACATCCACACTGCCGAGGTGATTGCCGATCCGGTTTTCCCGGTCAAACTTGCTGTAGTAGGTAGTGTCGACCGTGTTGAGGGCCAACCGGCTTCCGGTCACCAGGTAATAGTAGGCCTGCATGTTCGACGGCAGATGGTCGTTTTTGACCAGTCCTTCGGTCAGCTCGGTGGTGGTGCCGCCCCAAACCACCTGATGATTGGCACCGGCGTAGAGTTTCACGGGCCAGTTGGCTTTGCCAATTCGGGCATACAGCGCTTTCTGGTGCAGGTAAGCATTGCGGACAAATCCCGAATCGAACCAGCCGTGGGCGTACAGTCCGCGAACGGAAAGCAATCCGGCCGTAAACGGCACCGGCGTATACTGCGAAAGTGAAATCTGAATTTTGGGCAGCGGTAGCGCATTGCCCGACCAGCTGTACGAGCCTGAACTGAGCGTCGAATCGACCAGCCCGATCACCTCCCGGCGCCGACCGGCCATGATTTCAAAGGCACCGACGCGAACCTTGGCATACAGTTCGGGGATGATCAGGGTGGTTTTGACAGCCTGCCCGACATTGCCGACCAGTTCGACGCCGTAGCCAAAACCGATGAAATTTCGCTTTTTCGTCGGTTTAGTGTCGTCGAGTTGGTAAAACCGGTCGTCCTGACGAAAACCGGCCCGTAGGGTGCCGTATGGAGTTGTTAGCGGAACCGTGCCGAATTGGTTGGCCCGGAGCCAAAAAGGGGGTTGCGGACTGGAGGTGTAAAAACCGCCCACTTCGGCAAATAACTGGACCGGTTTTACTTCAATTGGGTTTTGGCTGAGCCCGGCAAGCGGGCAAAAGAGGAGGGGTAAAAGTTTTCTCATTTAGGTTTGGGTATAAAGGCCGAGCTTCCCAGAAAGAACATGACATAAAACCCGATGCCTGCAAATCCAACCGTAACGGAGCTCTCGCGTGTGAGTTTGTAGGCCATGTACGCACTCCCCAACGCCAGAAAACTACTGCTGATGAAAAGCAGGAAATAGAGACACCAGTATCCGACAGAACGTTTCGTATTAGTGCTTTTTACAACCATAACGGTAAGTAATAGTACTTGATTTTCTCATTTGCCACAACTCTTTGGATTATAGTTGACAGCTAATTTGGACCGGAAATAGGGTTGGAATACGCCGATTCTCCCGATTTAACCTAAAATTCTGGCCTTTCTATCAAACCAATCCCAAAATTTAATGTTTTAACCAGGTTTGAATTGTGAGTTTCCGGTAGTGAATTTATTTTTAGTCTAATATGAAATTATTTATGCGCTCTTAAGTTGGCGTCTACTAATTCGCGCAGAATAGCAGCGAAAGGCCGGGAATGGGGAAGGAAATTAGCGCGGCTCCGCGTCCGACAGTGCTTTCAGAAAGGCAATCAGGGCGGTTTTTTCCGGATCGGTGAGGTGAAGTTTATCCGCAGCCAGCGTCTGGTTATTAAGGGGGATGCCCAATCCCCGGCCCCCTCCAGCCTCGTAAAAGTCAATCACTTCTTCCAGGGTCCGGTAAGCGCCGTTGTGCATGTAAGGCCCCGTCAGGCCGATGTTTCGCACGGTGGGCGTTTTGAAGGCGTATTTCAGGGGGGCAAGGTTAAAAATCCCGTACCGGCCCCAATCCGGATCAATCCGTTTTGACGCAGGTTGCACCGGAACCCCAATCACCTCGGACTCGGTTTGGGTAAAAACCGGCGGAACCGTTCCGTTGAAAAGCGGCAGAAAGTGGCAGGTTCCACACTTTGCCTTGCCCATGAACAGATTAAAACCGAAAAGCTCTTCGGTCGATAAAACCGGTTTGCCCGATTTATTTTTCTCCCCCCGCATGTACCGGTCAAACCGGGAGTTGAGGCTGATCAGGGAGCGTTCGTACGCTGCGAGCGCATTCTGAATATGGACGGGCTCAATCCGGTCCTGAAGCGTAGGAAAAGCCTGCCTGAAGGCGCTGAAATAGACTTTGTTAAGCTGCAACGCCCGGGCGGCTTCCTCCAGTGAACCGTGCATTTCGTCGGGATTTCCGATGACATCCGATGATTGATGTTCGAGCGTTTGCGACCGTAAATCGTAAAACAGGGCATTTTGCAAAGCCGCGTTGAGCAGCGTAGGCGTGTTGCGCGGTAGGCTTTTCCGGCCGGATAGCGTCGCGTTTTGGGGCAACCCGTCGGTGAAGGCCCGGCTGGGTTGGTGGCAACTGGCGCAGGAACGTTTTTCACCAGCAGCGTTGGCGTTCACCGAAAGAATCGGATCGAAAAACAATTTTTTGCCCAGCAACACCCGGGCGCGGTTGGACCGCAGAGCAACAGTGGGCGCGTAAAAATCCGGGTCAAATGCATTGGTGTCGAACAAGGTTCTGGCCGTCGTCCGCAGGGCCCGGACTTCGGCAAACGGCCAAATCGCGAGCTGTTGCTGGTGCGCCAGCAGCTGCGTTGAAAGCGGATTCGCTAGCGCTAGGATGAAACCGGCCCGGTCAAATTTGTCAAAAACCGGATTTCGATTTAAATAGTCGCCCGTTTTTTGGAACAGGGAAGCCAGGGCCACAAAACCGGGTGCGTCAAGAGGCTGGTAGAACGCAACGTACCGCCGAATCGTCTCGATGGACACAGCCGCTTCCGGAATGGCCGTCTGGCAGTTCGGCGTGTCGAAGCCGCTGATGCCGAGCGTGATGGTGCGGAAAAGTTGCAGCCGCAGCAGATCGAACAGATGCGCATCGGTCATTTCCGTATCGGTCCAGAAACTGGAATAGCGCAGCAGTTCGCGCCGGAGTTTCCGGACTTCGCGAATCAGTTCCGGGCGTCGGCGGGGCTCGAACCGGGGATACAGCAATCCTTCGATGACCTGCAAACCGCCGGGCTCAAAAATCTTTCCTTCGTCGGCTTCGATTTCGGGCAGGGGCGGGCCGTTCACCAGCCGGGTTGTCGCCGGGAAGTAGTATTCCGCAAACGGCTCGAGTTTCTTGTAGGCCCGTCGGCAGGCCAGAAAGGCGGTTTTTAAGGAATCAGTGTGGCTGCTTCGCTCCGCCAGCGGTAAAAACCGGACCTGAAGCAGCCGGTCGAAGGCCGTTAAATCGCGGGAAAACTGTTGTTTAGCCTGTTCGACGGCCGTTCGTTTAGTCCGGTCCAGTCGCGCCAGAACGATCACAAAAAAGAAGGTGGTTGCCCCGAACAGGCCAACCCAAACCGGCCATGAAACCTTATTTCGGAACACCGCGCACAATGACTATCTGACCTCCTTCGCCCATATTCCCGATCGCGTTGTCATAAATGTTGACGTCTTTGGTGATCGCGCTGCCGTCGGCATTCACAAACCGGGTGTCCCGCCAGGTATGCGGTTGCAAATTGATCAGAAACGTATTAGGCACCCCGATGATCTCCGAAATATCGTGCATGGCACCGTATTCCCAGGTGCTGATGCCCTGATGCCCGATGGGGTTGTACTTCCGCTGAAAATCGCCCTCGTCCCGGCGGTGGTTCATTTCCAGCATCGGCTTTAACTGGCGGTTGCCGATGTTGTATTGCCAGACGCGCCCGTCGTGTTTCGGGGTTGCAATGGGCGCATCGCCATCTTCCTGAATGTAAACGTAATTCTCCGTGACACAGATGTTATCGGGATTGACGAGGTTGTTGCCCGGGTCGGTCGATCCATCGCCGATAATCGACAAATGGCCTTTCAGCGGATTGGTGGCATCGAGTTCCAGCCGGTACACGCGGCCCCATTGCACCCGGTCGCTGGGAAAAGCCCCCGTGACGGCAAAATACAGATCCCGGCCGTTTTCGGCGCGGCCTTTCCGGTAATCGACATCCTCAACGCGGGCAAACTGAATTGCATTTTTCGCCTGTTGCTGCGCGGCAATCTGTGCGCCGGTCTGCGTTTTGGCGTTGTCGATTTCCACAAACTCAACCTCGTAGCGTTGCCCGGTTTGCATGTTTTTCTCCACGGGGTCCTGATTGGTTCGGCGGAGCGTGTACAGCTTGCCATTTTGCAGATCGCCCACCGTATTCGATACGTACATGGTAACCTGGCCGTTGTTTTCGTCCTCGGTCATGAGCACGACGGTTTTGGTGGGGAAAGCGCCTTTGGGTAGCGGCAGGGCATTTTCCAGCGACGCTTTTCCGAGGGCCGGAAGCGTGCGGTTTCCGTTTTTTTTGTCGGCTGCGCCCAAAGGATCAATTGCGTGAACGCGGCCTTCCGGATCACCCTCGCCCGCCGTCAGAAAAACCGGTCCAAAACCGTGTTCCGCCGGGGTGGCCAGCGTCGCCGAACACAGTTTCCAGATGCCTCCTTCGGCGTCGACCAGGTACTCGCCTTTGACGGGTTTAAAGGTTTTGTCCAGGTAAATCCGCGAAATGGAACGGATGATCTCGTGGTTGGTAATCAGGACAAAACCGTCGCCGGAAGGGTTTTTCAACAGGGCCGCACCGTCGGGTTGTGCGCCAAAAACAAAATTGGGCGAATCCGGCAATTTGTCGTCGCTGCTGACGAGCGGAAAAATTTCGAGATTTTCAAAACCGGGGAGCGACTTCACCAGAGCCGGGGTCACCGACTGCGTTTTGAGCACCACCTCCGTAGTCAAGGGTGTCGAATCCGGCTTGGCGCTTTTGCCACAACCGGCCAGCACGGCAATTGATAAAACCAAAATAGGGAAATCTCGAAGATAGGAATGGCAAATCATTGACGTTAAGCGGTCATTTACCAAAAGTAATCATTTTTTATTTTGTCGCGCAGCGTTACTCCGGCCCGCGGTCGTCGTCTTGATAAAAACCGACCTGCACATCGTGAATCATTCGGAATTGTTTTACCAATCGGCGCTGACGGCCGTTCCCGGGGTGGGCGGTGTGCTGATTCGCCAGTTGATGAGTTACTGCGGTTCGGCTTCGGACGTGTTTCGTTCGTCCGTGGCAAAGCTCATCAAAACGCCGGGAATCGGGGAAGTGACGGCCCGTGCCATTCTGAATCCCAGTGTTTTACAGGAGGCCGAACAAACGCATAAGGAGTGTGAAAAGCTGGGTATTCAGCAACTTTTTTATACCGACAAACGGTATCCATCGCGCCTGAAATCGCTCTATGACGCGCCCCCGATGTTGTATTGGCAGGGATCGGCTGATTTAAACAGCAACCGGACGATTGGCATTGTGGGCACCCGGCAGGCCACCGATTACGGTCGGCGCGTTACCGAAGAAATCATTCAGGGCCTTCAGCCGTATCAACCGCTCGTAATCAGCGGACTGGCCTACGGAATCGACATTGCGGCTCACCGGGCCAGTCTGGCCGCTGGGCTGCCCACCCTGGGCGTGATGGCAAGCGGGGTCGATATTGTGTATCCGCATGTTCACAAAAAAACCGCCCAGGAAATGCTGCTTCTGGGCGGGCTGCTGACCGAAAACCGGCCGGGCGTAAAACCGGATGCCCGTTTGTTCCCGGCCCGAAACCGCATCATTGCGGGCATGAGCGACGCCATTATTGTTGTGGAAGCGGCCACCAAAGGCGGGGCCTTGATTACGGCGGAATACGCCAACAACTACCACCGCGATGTTTTTGCCGTGCCGGGGCATCTGAACCAGACGTTTTCGCAGGGCTGCAATAAATTGATTCGGGAAAATAAAGCGCAGATTTATACCAAACCGGATGATCTGATCGAAGCGCTGAACTGGGATCAACCCGTCGGAAAAGCCGCCCCGGTTGACCGGCCACAGGTGGCGCTGGAGTTTACGGAAGAAGAAAGTCAGGTGCTGGCGCTCTTACGCCAACGGGCCGACTGGCAGATCGACGAACTCAGCTGGCGCACTCAGATTCACGTTGGCAAACTGGCTTCCCTGCTGCTGAATCTGGAGTTCAAAGGCATTGTGCGGTCGCTGCCGGGAAAGAAATATCAACTGAGTTAATTCGTACCTACAAACTTTAGTCCGTAATTTCCGGTGATTGGCTTCATCAGAATACGGACTAAAGTCCGTAGGTACGTTATTTAGAAGCCTAATCCGATGGCGAAACCGCGAACCGTGCTGGGGAAAGTGCCCAGGTCGGTGAGGGAGCCGTTGTTTAAATCAATGCTGTACAGCTTGGTGGAACTTCCGGAAGTCAGCAGCGCATACCCTTTGTTGCTGCGACCGCCAATATCAAACCCGTTGGTGGCCGTGATGTCAATGCCCAGGGGGCTACCGCCCGTCAGGGTTCCGTCGTTGGGCGGAATCTGGCGATACAGGCGGTTTTTCAGGTCATCGAGATCATACAGGGTCGTCGTGGCCGTTCCGGCAAAATTGTTCAGGTAGGCCACTGCTCGGACCGATGGTTTATCGCCCGTCATCGTTCCGAAATTGAGCGGTTTGTCCACGGCCACTTCGGCGGTTACGGGGTTAATGCGCAGATTCTGACCGGTGTTGCTCACCACCCGAATCCGGTCGACCACCGGATTGAAATCAAAACCGTAATCGCTACCGGTCAGCGCGGGCGTGAAGGCTCCTGAACCAACGACGTTGGCCTGGGCGTTGGAGGTACCGGCCGGGTAAGTAATCGCGTAGATTCGGCTCGATGTTCCCAGGGCGTACAATTGGCCCGTCGCCGGACGCATGTCGATGCCGCGAATCGTTTCACCCGGTTGCAGACCGGTGATGGTCCGCAGAGCTGGCGAGATATTCCAGGGGTTGAAAATCAGCAGGTTATTGCCACTCACCGCGTATGCAACGGGATCGGTCGGAATGGCCAGCCCAAGGTACGTTTTGGAGCCGAGGTCGCCCAGGTGGTGCAGCGCGCCCGTTGCCAGATCAATTTTGCCCAAGGCCGATTTGCCATCCATCCAGTAGGCCAGCAGGGCGTGGCTGTTGTCGGACGAAATATCGAAACCGGCACTGCCCGAAATGTCTTTGCCCAGTTTGCCGACTTCCACCAGCGTACCGATGTTCGGCGGATTCTGGATATACAGTTTATCCGATGCCGGGTCTACATCGTATAGGGTTGTGCTGGTGGGCACACCCCGGCTGTTGGTGTAAGCCACCGCCGAAATCATCGGACTGGAACCGCCGTTGATGTTGCCATCCTGCCCTCCGGTTTGTAACAGGCCGGTGTTGGGGTTGAGCCGCAGGTTTTGGCCATTGCTGGTCACCAACCGGATCAGATCGACTGTCGGGTTGAAGTCAAAACCGGCGACATCGCCATTCAGCGCCGGTGAGAAAGCATCCGTACTCAGGGCGCGGGCGGCTCCACTTTCCTGGTTAATGACGTAAATCCGGCTGGTACTGCCCAGGCCGTAGAGCTGGCCCGTGGCCGGGCGGAAATCGATGGCCAGAATTTTTTCGCCGTCCATCAAACCGGAAATAGGCGTATCGGACAAATCGCCCATCGGATTGGCCACACTTTTCTTGTTCAGTCGATTATTGTCCGTCAGAACAAAAAACTCCAGTTCCGATGCGCTCTCGCGGGCACTGCTGTGTCGGGCCACATCCGGTTTAAGCGGATTTTCCTGCGTGGTACAGGCATTGATACCGAGCAGGAGCGCAAGGGCCCAGGTTCCGGCAGACAGGCGGAATCGATTGTTGTGAATCGTATTCATGTGTCAATAAATTGGAAAGGTTGAATAAATAGATAGGATATTGACAGTCATACGAAAGAGAGGCCGTCTACAGATTTCGGCGCGGAGAAAATCTTATAGTATGGGACAGGGCTTGAATGGTAATCAGTTAAAGGTGAGGGGATTGTCAAAATGAGGCTTACGAAAAAAACTGAACACCAGTTCAGGATTTGAATACCTACCAGTTTCGTTTAACAGACAAAAAAGCGCCGGCCTGTTGCGGGTATAAACCGCCCTGATCGTAGGCCAGACTGGCATTCAGGACGGTTTTGGAAAGGCGGGGA
Source organism: Larkinella ripae (assembly GCF_054780775.1). Classification (NCBI taxonomy): domain Bacteria; kingdom Pseudomonadati; phylum Bacteroidota; class Cytophagia; order Cytophagales; family Spirosomataceae; genus Larkinella; species Larkinella ripae. The sequence continues at coordinate 132,685 of NZ_BAAGVR010000020.1, read as the reverse complement.
AACGGAAGCTGGGCGGATAAAAGGGCGGAGAATTGCTCGAAACGGGGTTTATACGGCTCATTGAACGTGCCATAATTCCGGCTGTAGGACGCGCGGCCCGTCAGCCGAAGTCCGTAGACAATGCCTTCCAACCCCAGATGCCAGACATTGACCCGATTGTTGGGGAAAAAACCGCCCCCGATGTAGTCGCGAACCCGGGCGGTGTAATCGGCGCGGGGCGCGATGAACGGGGTGCCGATCGTGCGGCCAAAATACGACCAGCCCTCCCGGTACTGCCCATGGTTGAAATAATTGTCACCGCCCTGGTATTGAGCAGTTTGGTCGAAAACCGCCCCGCTCTGGTCGGTGGTTGACAGCCATTCCACGACGGCACCGTTCCACCGAAACCGGGGACTGGCTGCCGTTGTCCGATTGCGAAACCGCAAACCCCACAAACCATCGGGAAAGTTGATGAAAACGACACCACTGGCGTCTTCGTAGAGATGCTGGTAGTAGAGCAGCCACTGGGCGCGGTTGCCCGACCATTCCAGCGCGTAGTCGATGGAGCCCACGTGATTGCCGACCCGGTTTTCGCCGTCGAAGGAAGTCTGCTGGTTGTTGACCAGATCTTTCGGATAGCGACCCAGAATCAGGCTGACGTAATCGTTAAAAGACGAGGGCAAGCGCCCGTCCACGGCAACTGAACTGCCTTTCAGGTAATCGGCCCGGCCCGCCCACTGGACCTGATGATTCAGGCCGGCGTAGAATTTGAATTTCCAATGCGGTTTCCCAAACCGGCCGTAAATGTATTTCTGGTGCAGGTACGCCCCCTGAATGTAGGGCGCATTGAACCAGCCGTGCGCGTAGCCGACCCGAAAAGCCACCAGTTTTTTCAGAAAGCCGATCGGTACAAAGTCCGGCGTGTGAAGCTGAATTTTAGGGATTGGCAGTGAATTGCCCGACCAAACGACAAAACCGGACGTTAAGGTGGTGTCACCGATGCCGTACACCTCGCGCCGACGCCCCGCCCAGAGTTCTACCCGACCGAACCGGACTTTTACGAACCACTCGGGAGCAATGAATTGGGCGGTTTTTCCGACGTTTCCCAGGGCGTAGCCGCCGAACCCCCAGTCAAACCGTCGAACCGAATCGGTTCGGTAGTCACGCTGCACGGCCCCACGCACGGTGCCGAAAGGTCCCTGTAAGGGTACCATGCCGAATTGATTGGTCCGGAGCCAGAAGGGGATCTGCGCAGCGGTTGAAGCCATTGCACCCACTTCCAGCTCGGCCTGAAGGGATTTAAGGAAAGGGGAGGTTTGCGCCCGGACAGCAATTGCCAGCAACCAGCCAAATGCCAAAAGAGAAAACCGTTTCATCGGCCGTCAGGCTATTGGTTCCATTCCGACGGATTTTGCCGCCAGGCCGCGAGAGATTCCGTCGCATCCGCAGCGATATAATCCAGGTTTCGGGCTTCACCGATCAGCGTTTCGTAGTCGCTCAGACAAACCAGCTTGACGTTTTTATCCGCAAAATTCTGGCTGGACACCGGAAAACCGTACGTAAAAATGGCCGCCATCCCCAACACCTCGGCTCCGGTTTGGCGCAGGACGTCAACCACTTTGAGAGAACTGCCCCCGGTTGATATGAGGTCTTCGATCACCACCACGCGCTGTCCGGTTTCCAGCCGACCCTCAATCTGATTGCCCATCCCGTGTTTTTTGGGCTCGGGCCGAACGTACAGAAAGGGAAGATCCAGCGCATCGGCCACCAGCGCCCCCTGCGCAATACCGGCGGTTGCCACGCCAGCAATGGCCTGAACATCCGGAAAATCCCGGTGAATGGCATTGGCCAATTCGTTGCGGATGTACGTTCGGGCCTCAGGATACGAAAGGGTAATCCGGTTGTCGCAATAAATGGGGGATTTCCAGCCGGAGCTCCACGTAAACGGTTCGTCCGGCCGTAAACGAACGGCTTTGACTTCCAGCAATAATCGGGCAATTTGGGTGGCACTCATACCTAATGTCAAATGGAAAATCAGTAAAATGGCGAATGGAAAAGGGTGCTCAGACGGATTCAATTTTTCAGTATTCCCTACTTCACCGATGGTATTGAACCCGTAGAAAACTTATTCTTCCGCCCGCTTCGTCACCAGGATTTTGTCGATGCGGCTTTTGTCCATGTCGATAATTTCAAACTGGTAATCCTGCCAGGTAAAGGTTTCGCCGGTTTTGGGAATGTCCTTGATGATTTGCAGGGCAAAACCGCCCAGTGTATCGAATCCGGTCAGTTCGCGCCGGTTTTGAATGACGATGTCGAAGTAATCCAGAAAATCATCGAACGGAATCTGGGCATCCACGAGATAACTGCCGTCGCCCCGGTCGACAATTTCAAATTCAAACTCATTGGTGTCCGAAATATCGCCCACGAGCGCATCGACAATGTCGTTGAGGGTCACCATGCCGAGAACGCCACCGTACTCATCGACGATCACGCCCACGTACTGCCGGCGTTCGCGAAACCGCTCCAGCACCTGGTAGGCCATGTTGCTTTCCGGAATGTACAGCAAATCGCGCTTAATTTCTTCCAGCCGGGTCAGTTGTTCGTCCAGGTCCTTGCCCAGAAAATCCTTGCTGTTGATGAGCCCAATCATGTCATCGACACTGCCCCGGCAGAGCGGATAATGCGAATGCCGGTGTTCGATGATCGACTGGCGGTTTTCTTCCACGCCTGCTTCCAGATCGAGCACCACCATTTCCTGACGATTAGTCATCAGGGAGGTAATTCGCCGATCGCCGAGTTGAAACACGTTCTGCACAATCTCCTGCTCAATTTCTTCGATCACTCCGCCGGAAGTTCCTTCCTGAATCAGGCTTTTGATTTCTTCTTCCGTGACGGCGCTGGCGTTGGGTTTGATGTTTAATATTTTGATAATCAAATCACTGGAAAAGGCCAGCAGGCTGATAAAGGGCGCCGTAATTCTGGACAGCATGTTCATCGGCCCCGCCATAAACTTGGCGATGCCTTCGGGATTCGACAGACCGATCCGCTTCGGAACCAGCTCACCCAGCACCAGGGACAGGTAGGTGATCAGCAGAACGGTGGCCGTCACAGCGATGCTGTTGGCATAGGGGGCCAGGAGGGGAAACTGGGTAACAAAAGTCGAGATCTGGTCGGTCAGGCTGTCCCCGCTGAAAATACCGGTCAGAATTCCGATCAGGGTGATGCCAATTTGAACGGTGGCCAGAAAACGATTGGGAGATTCGGCCAGTTTCAGGGCTTCTTCGGCCCGGCGGTCGCCGTTGCGGGCGTCGGTTTCGAGTCGGGCTTTGCGGGAGGAAACCAACGCAATCTCCGAAAGGGAGAAAACACCGTTCAGAATTACTAAAAAAAGAATTATTGCAAGTTCCACACGGGGGAAAGTTGGCGTTTTGCAAAAATAGTGGTTTTAGTTTCTCTTCAAAGATGAATGGTTTATCTAAATTTGTTTTGTAAATCACACAATGCCGGTTCGTCGGCAGTTCGACGGGTTGCCGGGCATCTGTTCAACTACCCTCATGACCATTTTTATTGACGATCGACCCATTCATTTGAAGGGCGCAAAGAAGGCAGCCAAGTTGCAGGATGATTCGCTGGCCAGCCAGGTCGACTACGACCGGATTCTCGATGCCCGGCTTGAAGGTTTGAAGATTACCACCCTGAAAGGCCACGTGCTGGTTCTGAACGCGACCCCCGTTACGATCGAGAAACTGGTCAGTTTACTCGTTAATTACACCGTAAACGATTTGCACTCCGTGACCCTGGTGGCCGTCGAGAAAAAAGCCGTGGAGGAAAAGTTTAAGAGCCTTTTTCGAATCATCAAAGCGGCCGGGGGGGTAGTGTTCAAGGGAGACAAAATGCTCCTGATGTTTCGGCGGGGAAAGTGGGATTTACCCAAAGGCAAGCTGGATGACGGCGAATCGTCCCGGGTGGCCGCCCTGCGGGAGGTGGAAGAGGAAACCGGCGTGGTGGCATCGCTCGGAGACCGAATCTGCACCACCTGGCACACCTATACCCTCAACGGAAACCGCATTTTGAAAAAGACGAAATGGTACCAGATGACCTGCATCGACGACTCCCGGATGCAGCCGCAGGTCGACGAAGATATCGAACGGCTGGAATGGATGGATCAGAAAAAAACCGCCCTGGCACTGACCAATTCCTTTAGTTCAATCCGGTATGTGATTGAAACAACCAATGAAACGGGGGTGAAAAAATAAAGGATGGATGATGAACGATGAACGGGCTGACGCACACGAATCCATCGTTCATCCTTTATCATCCATCATTCAATTCAGTTTGTACGGCAGAAACTCGTCGATGTTTTTGGAATACCGGTGCAACTCCCGGATAATGCTCGAACTGATCGGAGCGAGGTGGGGCGAGGTGATTAAAAAGACGGTTTCTACATCTTCGTAAACGTACCGGTTGACCTGCGAAATACTATTTTCGTATTCAAAATCCGTGGTATTGCGCAGGCCCCGCAGCAAAAACCGGGCTCCCAGCGAGCGGGCTACATTCGCCGTCAGGTCATCATACGAAACCACGTTGACCGCCGGATACGCGGCAAATGTTTTCTCAATCAGCGCCGTCATCGTGTCCAGCGGAAAATACCGCTGCTTGTTGGCGTTCCGGCCAATGCCGATGATCACTTCATCGAACAATTTTAGCCCGCGGAGAACCACATCTTCGTGCCCCTTGGTAAACGGGTCGAAAGAGCCCGGAAATAGCGCAATTCGTTTCATAGAGTTAAGAAAGGAGGAGGGAGAAGGGGGAGGAAAGGGAGAACGTGGTACCGCTTTCGGTCCTCCGTTCCTTCTTTCGCCCTTCCTCCTTTTTAGTCAATCAAGGTGTTTCCGAATAAACTAAAATAACGGTGTTCCGGTACGTCGTCGAAAGCCGGGGCCAGTTGCAGGCCCGGCGGTACTGAACCAAACCGGATGTGGGGAAGAAATTTTTCCAGGGAACTGTAAATTTCGGCAAAGGGCGTGATCTCGCCGAACAGCACGAGCTGGACTTCGCTGGGTTCCGTTTTTAACTCGTTGATTACGTAGAGGATGTAATACACCAGATCCGTCGAATTTTTATAGGCAAACCGGTTGCAGAACAAAAACTGCCCGGCTTTGCGAAACACCACCGTCACCGATTCATCTTCAAAATTCAGGGTCAGTTTCTGGGAAGAATCCAGCACCGAATCGGTCAGGGACGTGGCCTGAATCAGCGCACTGGCCTGGTGAATCACGTTAAGTTGCTGGAGCGGATAGGTTGCCGACAACCAGTCCGACAGCGCATTGTCAACGCTGAAAACCGCATGAAATTCTTCCTTCCGGTGCGGATAAGCCAGCGCGTGCTCCGACAGGGTCAGCGGATTGCCTCGCACAAGTTGAAGGTACTGGGCCGCGTATTCCTTCCGAAACAGACTCGACGGAATCAGGGTGAAGGCCGGCGAGTTTACCGACACCTGAATGGTTTTCCAGTAGGACGACTGCAAAACCGGGTGGTTTTGGTAAATCGACCGCAGGGAAGGCAACAGGGGACTTTCGGTCAGCAGCGAAGGAAAGGTATAATCTTCCAGCCAGAAACACTGGCGTTGCTCGGGTTCAATGACACAAAACCGAAAATGCTCATGGCTCATTTCCAGACAGAGCTGGTACGAGTCGGTCATCGAAATATCAAACGATTCTTCCCGAATGGCGACGGTTGGGGTCACAGGAGCAAGGGTATCGGTATGCACAACGCGTAAATTAATTAAATGACTACAGGGAGCAGCGACGGTTTTCGGCGGAAACCGCACCGGACGGCTAATGTACAAAAATCCCCGACAGCCGCGGCTTTATTGTTTTAAATAACCTTTTAAGTGGAATACGTCCTCCATCGACCGGCACAGGCGGAACATTCGGTGCACTTCATTTTCGGGATACCGCTTGATTTCCTCGAACGACATTAGCCGCACTTCGGTGATAATCTGCCGGTCGGCATCCATTTCCGGGTCGAAGCCCTGGCGGAGTTGACCGCCCACGATCCGGACGTCGAAAAACAACTCCATGGCGTGCAGCGGAGTCTGCATGAATTCGTTCACGAACTGCAACTCGCCGACTTCGATCGCCAGCCCGGTTTCTTCCTGGAACTCCCGGACGAGGGCTTCGTAGGCGGTTTCTCCGTATTGCGGCCCCCCGCCGGGCGGGCACCAGAACGTATCCGTCGGGCCAATGCCCCGGTGCCGGACCATCAGCAGTTTTTCATCAATCAGGCACAGGCCACAGACCCGCAGCCGCAGGCGATTGCCATACAGCCGTTTAACTTCTTCGCGTGCAATATCCAAGGCGGTTTTCAATAGTTTTTGGCACCGCAAAGGTAGAAATTAATGAACAATGAATAATGAACATTTAAGAGCGAAAAACGCGCGTCTGTGTTACCGGTTCATTCTTCCCTGTTCATTATTCAATACAACGATCAATATGGGCTTCCCGAAATGTAGCTTTCCAGGGAATCAATGCGGACTTTCTGATCGTTGATGATGGCCGAAACCACGTCGTTGATGGAAATGATGCCGATTAGCTCACTGTCATCGACCACGGGCAAGTGGCGGATGTGTTTGTCGGACATGATCACCATCGCGTCTTCCAGCCGCTGGTCGCTGCTAATTGTGATCAGGTTAGCCGTCATCACATCCCGAATCAGCGTGTCTTTGGAGGCCCGGCCTTGCAGAATCCCTTTGCGGGCGTAGTCGCGTTCTGAAAAAATCCCGGACAGATTGCCCTCATCGATGACCAGTACGGCCCCGATGTTTTTATTCGCCATGGCTTCCAGTGCTTCGTACACCGTCGAATCGGAGGTGACGGAATAGATGGTGTTAATGGTTTTTCCCTGCAAAATCTGACGGATATTCATAAGCCGAAGGGGTTAAAGTTAAACGGGTTGGCTTCAAAATAAAAATTAGGTATGACAAAAACAATCCGGTTTTGCATTTCGGGTCTTATACTCGCCTAATTTCTTCAAATAGTTACATCTCGTCTGGCGGTTTTCAACAGAACACGCAATTTGTTTTTCATAAACGGTTCTGATAAGTTTGAAAAAAGAACAGGGTATGCGCAGGTCGAATCAGGGGTGGATCAGGGTGGGAATTGGTTTGTGGCTGATTAGCAGTTTGTTGGGCGCGTGTCGGCGGCAACCGGTCCAGGAGGTGCCGAGCGAATCCAACGTGCTGTTGGGCGCCTGGGAGAAAATCAGTCCGGCGGAATGCAGCAAAATGTACCCCGACGTAATTGAATTCAGTGCCAATGGCGTCTACCAAAGTCAGTCGGCCGTCACCACCGTCCAGATGGCCTGGGATGCCGGAGCCTACGAGGTTGACCGGCAGCTCGTCAAAATTTCCAACGCCCTGGACGTGGTAAAAACCTACCGGTTTGTTATCAAAAATGAAACCGTCACCTTCGAAGACGATCAGGGTTGCCGGTTTCCCTACCGTCGGATGTGAGGTTGAAAAACCGCCTTTTTTTCGTATTTTCGTACAATGAATGAAACCCAGACGCCCGCCCAATTGCTGGCGAAACGCTTCCCTTTCAAGCCTACTTCCGGGCAGCAACGGTTTTTTGAGCAGATGAATCCGTTCATGACCCGCTCGGAACACGAACACTACCGCGATTGCTTTCTGCTCAAAGGATACGCCGGTACCGGTAAAACCACGCTGATCAGTACCCTGATTAAAGTATTGCCCAAATTCGGTTACAAATCGGTTCTGCTGGCCCCAACGGGCCGGGCGGCCAAGGTCATGGCGAATTATTCCAAACGGATGGCCCAGACGATTCACCGGAAAATATACCGCCAGATTGCCGACGCCAATTCCGGAAACCTGGTTTTTCAGCGGCAGAAAAATTACCACGAAGACACGGTTTTTATTGTCGATGAAGCGTCGATGATCAGCAACGACGCCGAAATTGGCATGAACGGGCTGCTGGCCGATCTGGTTGAGTTTATTTTTGAAAACCCCGGAAACCGGCTGATGCTGGTGGGCGACGTGGCTCAGCTTCCGCCGGTTGGCAAAGAAACCAGTCCGGCCCTGGACAAAGGCTACCTGGAACGGCAGTTCGATATGGTGGTGGTGGAGCAGGAATTGCTGGAAGTGATGCGGCAGGACGAACATTCGGGTATTTTGCTGAATGCGACCAGTTTACGGGAGGTGCTGGCGGAGGCCAATCCGCACATCAGCCTGAACGTCCGCAACTACCGGGACATTTACAAAATGACCGGCGAGAAGCTGGAAGACGGGATCCGGTATTGCTACGATAAATACGGCCGGGAAAACACGATCATCATCACCCGCTCGAACAAGATGGCGGTGCAGTACAACCAGTACATCCGGCGGGCCATCAACCAGTGCGAGGAAGAACTCGACACGGGCGACATGCTGATGATCGTCAAGAACAATTATTCGGTGCTTGACGACGACTCTCCGGCCGGTTTTCTGGCCAACGGCGACTTTGTGGAGGTTTTGAAAATCCGCAAGCGCGAAGAGCAGCACGGTTTGAAATTCGCGACCGTCACGCTGCGGCTGGTCGATCTGGAGGAGCAGCCGGAGTTTGAAAGCAAGATTATTCTCGATACGCTGTATTCACCGCAACCGTCGCTGGGCCGAGAAGAAAACCGCAGCTTGTACGAGAGCGTTCAGAAAGATTATTTTTACATCAAGACAAAAAAGGAGCGGGCCGAAGCCATCCGGCGCGATCCGTACCTGAATGCCCTGCAGGTGAAGTTTGCCTACGCCCTGACCTGCCACAAGGCGCAGGGCGGACAGTGGCCGGCGGTTTTTGTCGATCAGGGTTATTTGCCCGACGGTCAGGTGAACCAGGACTTTGTCCGCTGGCTGTATACGGCCATTACGCGGGCCACCGACGAAGCTTTTCTGATGAATTTTATGCCCCAGTTTTTCCATTGACGCCATGACCCTTCCGGAGTTTACCAACAGTCTGACTGATTCCCGGCCACCGGCGGGCCTCCATCCGGTCGCCGAAGCCCTGTGGTACGACGGGCGGGGCGACTGGGAACACGCCCACGAAATTGCGCAGAGCCGCGAGGGAACCCGCGACTACGACCGTTTGCACGCCTATTTGCACCGCAAGGAAGGCGACGACTGGAACGCCGGGTATTGGTACCGCCGGGCGGGCGCGTCGGTTTTTACCGGATCACTAGACGAGGAGTGGAAGGAGCTGGCCGAAACGTTTCTCAACCAATAAAAAACCGCCTTTGGAGCTTTCAAAAGTATTTGACTGGATCACCCCACTCACCTTGCTGGCGCTGGCGGGCGTTTACACGATCGGCATCGGCATCACGCATTGGGGCCAGGAAAACAACGCCCTTCAGTTTATTTTTGGCGTTCCACTCACGATTGGCCCCCTGATTGGGCATTTCCTGATTCGGCAGGTGCTGATGCGAAACACGCTGCGCATCTGGATCTTGGAAGCCGTGCTGGTGGGAATTTGCGTGGTCGCGTTTCAGTTTATGTGATGAGTGCAGCAAAAAGAGATTTTATGTCATAATCAGATGACACTTCATTACAATTTAAGCAACCGTTAATTATGAGGACGATTTAGTAATGTAATCTAAATGTAATTTGGCAATCGAGTCACCTTTCGCAGCCGCTTTTCGGTACCATTTTGCAGCCTCCGCCTTGTCTTGTTCTATCCCATCACCATAGTCGTAACAGCTGCCAATATAAAAATAGGCTTCGGGATGGCCTTGCTCGGCAGCCTTTAAAAAGTAGCTAGCAGCAGCATGGCTATTTTTATCGATCCCTATTCCCCTTTTAAAATACAGGCCGATTGTAAACTGTGCATCCCGATTTCCATTTTTTGCTGCTTGTATATACCACTTTAGTGCGGTTTTTATTTCTTTAACGGTCCCAAGACCATTATCATAAAAATATGCCAGGCGATATTGTGCATCGGGATGCTCCTTTCCGGCTGCCTTAGCGTACATATTTAATGCCTGACCATATTTCGATTCACGTTCATAGAGGAAGCCAAGTTCAAATTGAGCCTCCCGATGCCCTTGATCAGACGCCAGGATAAACCAATTTTTTGCAATACTTAATTCATCTCTCTTTTGAATGTTAATATACGGGTAAACATGCTCTTCTGGAGCCGGACGTCTTTTCAAGCCAATTTTATAAGACATACCCAAATAGTATTGAGCCTCGGCGATGTTGAATTCTGCCGCTTTTTTTAGCCAGATTACAGCCTCTTCTATTTCCTTTTTATCATAGTGACGGATTCCTCTAAGTAAATCTTCAAGGCTGCTATTTTTTCGAAGAATCGATTCCTCATTTGATTTTATGACAGTAGAAGTTTCCTGCCTTTTTAGAGGATCTGAAACATGATGAGATGATGCTTTGTCAAAACTTCCCTGCGTTGGAATGGCTGATTCTTTCGTTATGGTGTCGATGACAATGTAGGAGTAGATTTTTTCGAAGTTTTCCTCCTTGAATTCGATAATCTCGTAATACTGCAGGCTGGGAGGTAGGTCGTCCGTTGACAAGCCATCATTGATTACGGAGAATAAATTTCCTTTTACTTTGCCTGACCGCTTCCTATTAAGAAAAAACCGCCATTCGGCTTCAACCCATGGGGAAGTGAAGTGATCAATCGAGCTTCCGATAACAATCAAATTTTTGGATACAAGCAGGGCTTCATCGATAGCTTTACTATAGTCTGTGTTTTTAAACTCATGAAGGGTTTGGCCGGAATCAAAGACGACAAGGTTTTTGGCCGTCAGAAAATCAAATAATTTTTTTGCCAACTTTTCATCCTGGCTTTTGCGGGAAAGAAAGACATCGATTGCCCGATTCATAGCAGTAAGGTCCGGTATTACTTGGATACTAATCGACTTCCAATTTACTTAAACTCGTCGAAGTTTTGCATAGCAGGAATAGATATTAAAGCTAAAAGTAGTGCTTTTGCTCACTCAATAAACTGATCTCGGTGTTACGGTCTTGGAAATTTGAATTGCCCTGAATAGATGAACAAGGGTGTAAGGCTACTCTACTGGTTTTGAAAGCTACCTTACTATTGTTTTTCTCAAGCTCTCTTTGCCACAATTCAATCAGATGAAAAGTCTGGTAGCCAAACCATAAAAAAGACGCGGCTCAAACGGGCCGCGTCTTTGTTCAATTATTCCTAAACCCTTAAAAAATGTTGATGAAGGTAGTAAAATCTATGGTTGATGAAGTGTAATCCGATGAATTATGCGTCAATTTCTTCTTGTTCGTGCCGCAGCAGGTCGTTAACGTCCTCCTGGGGCAAACCGAACGCATCCGCCACGCCCTGGTAAACGATCTTTCCGCTCACCACATTGAGTCCTCGTTTCAGTTCGTCGTTTTCCCGACACGCTTTGAGCCAGCCTTTGTTGGCGAGTTGCAGCGCATACGCTAGCGTCGCGTTCGTCAGGGCCACCGTCGAGGTGTAGGGAACCGCGCCCGGCATGTTGGCCACGCAGTAATGCACCACGTCGTCGATGATGTACGTCGGATTTTCGTGGGTGGTGGGCGTACAGGTTTCGATGCAACCGCCCTGATCAACCGCAACGTCCACCAGAACCGTACCGGCCCGCATCAGCTTCAGCATTTCGCGCGTGACAAGGTGCGGAGCTTTGGCGCCCGGAATCAGCACCGCGCCGACGATCAGATCAGAGTGCTTGACGGCTTCCCGAATGTTGTATTCGTTCGACATGAGCGTATCGACGTTTTCGGGCATGATGTCCGACAGGTACCGCAGGCGCGGCAGGCTGATGTCCATGATGGTGACGTGTGCGCCCAGCCCGGCCGCCATTTTAGCCGCCTGCGTTCCGACGATGCCACCGCCCAGAATCAGGACGTGAGCCGGTTTGACGCCCGGAACCCCACCCAGCAGGATGCCCCGCCCTTTTTGCGGTTTTTCCAGGTATTTGGCCCCTTCCTGCACCGCCATCCGGCCCGCTACCTCCGACATCGGAATCAGCAGCGGCAAACTGCGGTCGGCTTTCTCCACGGTTTCGTAGGCCAGACAAACCGCCTTCCGGTCAATCATGGCGTGCGTCAGTTCTTCCGAAGAAGCGAAGTGGAAATAGGTAAACAGCAGTTGATCTTCCTTAATTAATTCATATTCAGAAGCAATCGGCTCTTTGACCTTGATGATCATTTCGGAAATTCCGTAAATTTCCTCAATGGTCGGCAGCATCACCGCGCCGGCTTCAATGTACTCCTCGTCTTCAAACCCACTTTCCACCCCGGCGTTCACCTGGATGTACACGGTATGACCGTATTTCCGAAATTCAGCCACCCCGGCCGGCGTCAGTGCCACCCGGTTTTCATTGTTTTTGATTTCTTTAGGAACACCAATGACCATTTTACGAGGTGGTTGTGGTTGGGTGAAAAATGAAGGGACAAAGGTATCGATTGCCAAACGTATTTCTGATTCTACAACTCATTTTGGGAAATACTGTTTATTTTTCGTAACCTAGAAGGAAAAAATTTGGCAGCAAGCTTCCGCGACGGCTTTGTAAAGAAAAAATTCCGCTATGACTTCCGTTGATAAAATTGACCGGCAAATCTTGTCACTTCTTCAGGAAAACGCCCAGCTTACCATTCAGGAAATCGGACAACGCATCAATCTTTCCAAATCACCCATTCACGAACGCATCAAACGACTTGAACGGGAAGGCATTATCGAAAAATACGTCACCCTGCTGAACAAGAAAAAGCTGGGAAATCTGCTGGTGGTTTTCTGCCACGTTACCCTTGATAAGCAAACCCGTGAAACCTTTATAGTGTTTGACCGGACGATTGCCGAGCTGCCGGAAGTGATGGAATGTAACCTGGTGTCGGGCACGTTTGACTACCTGCTGAAAATTGTGGTGCACGACATGGAAACCTACAACCGGTTTTACCAGGAGCGCCTTTCGGTAATCCCCGGTTTACTGAACATCAGCAGTTTTTTTGTCATGTCGGAAGTGAAAAACACCACGGTGATTCCGGTGTAGATCCGGTTTTTGGTACCGCTGGATTCGCTGAAAAGGCGGTTATTCCACGGCCAGAACCGCCCCGTGCGTTTGTTGAATCAGGCCGCGCAGCAACGGTTTGAACGATCCAAACACCGATACGGCAGCTTCGGAAAGCCACGGGTCGCCAAACAACCGCTGAACCGTCCGGCCCACCCAGAGCCGGCGCGCAAACTGCTGCGACCAGGCCGCCTGATACTGCTGCTCCAGGTCAATCCGCGAAATTTTTCGATGCAAATACCGGTTAGCCAGCCCGCTGACCAGCTTGCCGCTGTGAATTGCCAGCGCCATGCCATTGCCGCAGAGGGGCGTAATCAGGCCGGCCGCGTCGCCCGCCATCAGTACGTGCTGCTCCACAGCCGGTTTGGGCGCAAACGAAAATTCGTTAATCACTTCCGGTTTTTCGTATACAAAGTCGGCGGTTTCATAAATCCGTTTCAAATGCGGATTCCGGAACAAAACAGCCTGTTCCATGGCCGGAATGCTGCCGAATTGCCGGAGATTTTCGCGGGTAGTCAGGTAGCAAAGGCAAAATTTCCCGTCTTCAATGGACGACAACCCGCAGTAGCCCTGCCGGAAATTATGCAGAGCAACGGTATCCGCGGGCGCATCCACCCGAATGTGGTATTTGACACCCAGGTAAGGCGACGGTTTTTGCAGGAAAGCCCGGTGCAGCTGCTTATCCATTTTCGAGCGTTTGCCGTGGGCCCCTATCACCAGGCGGCCGGACAATTGTTGCCCATCGTTCAGCTCCACCGAAAAACCGTCCGACTGAAACGTAACCCGTTCGACCTGTTTGCCGAGCAAAAACCTGACGCCCGCCGATTGCCCCAGTTGATACAGCGCGTGGTCCAGCGTGTAGCGGCTGAGGCCAAAACCGCCCAGGTCCAGCGTCGTTTCCAGAAACCGGCCCGAGGGCGAACTCAGCAGAAACCGGTTGATGCCGGTTGCGCCCAGCGTTGCCGGATTCAGCCCCAGCGATTCGAGGTACGGCCGGACTTCGTTCGAGACGTATTCTCCGCACACTTTATGGAAAGGATACGTTTTTCGTTCCACAAGGGCGACCTGATGACCAGCCCGCGCCAGTTCCAGCCCACTGACCAGCCCGGCCAGCCCACCTCCGATAATGATGACATCCATGCGGTTTTTGAAAACGCTACCGATACACAAACGCCGGATGGGAACCGGCGGTTTTGAAAGACTTGAAAAAACAAACCCGGACGGTTCGTCACCATCCGGGTTTTTAACTACAGTGAGTAGGAATCAAAATAGGCCAGACGCCGGCAAATTCAAAACCGGCCGCTGGGGCAATGACTTAGGCTTCGACGTCGCCGTACGAAATTTTCGGGATGGCTTTGTCGATCATGTACCGGCCAACGCCTTCTTCGCCGATCACGTCGAAGAGTTCGATGGCCCGGCGGGCCACGTATTCTTCTTCGATTTGCTCTTTAACGAACCACTGCATGAATTGATCCGTCGCGAAGTCGTTCAGTTGACGGGCCGTGCCGACAATCCGGTTGATGGAATTGCTAACGGCAATCTCCTGTTGCAGCGCCAGTTCAAACACATCCCGGAAACCGTTAAAGTCCTGCGGAACGTTGGTCACGTCGGGCGAGATTGCGTGGCCGCCCATGTCCGAAACGTAGTTGAACAGTTTCAGCATGTGGCTGCGCTCTTCGTTCGACTGCTTGTAAAAATAACCGGCGCTATAGTCAAAACCGTTGCGGTCACACCACGCGGCCATCGCTAAATAAATTGCGGACGAGTGGGCTTCCATTTTTATCTGTTCGTTGAGAATTCGCTCGATTTCTTCTTTCAGCGAGGTTCTCATTCTTACGAGGTCTTTCATCAGTACTTTCGGTTTTCGTTCTTGTTCGTGTGGGCAAAGCCTTGCCGTTTCTGTTACAAGAATACTGATTTCAGCCGGAAAAAGTTTGGGCAATACGAAATTTGGAAACAGTCTACGTTTAGTGTTTCAGCCAGTTAAGGAGCAGGTTCAACGAATGTACGGAAACGGAGACGATCGGATCAGTAAACGAGGGAGCTGTACAGCCGTTCGTTCAGCAGGGTATTGAGGTCGAGCGAAAACCGGGTTCCGGCCAGCAGGTCGCGCAGGGCGATGAGGTCGCAGAGGCTGAGGACAAACAGATGATCCGTGCGGGGTGCGTCGATCACTTCAACGTCGTAGGCGTCGTCGGTATTGAAAATCATGGTGTGAATATCCACCGAGTCGACCCGCTTCTTGAACGTCAGAAAATCAGAAATCCGGAGCGAAACCCGCGCTTCGCCGAACTGAATAACAATCCGATTGGTTGTATCGCATTGATAGCTGACGCCTTTGGAATTGGCAAATAACTCGGTTAACGGGTGGGTATTCGACACGGATGATAACAAAAAAGTGACTGTGGAAAACCGACTTTACAACGATTGACTCCGTAAAAGTACAATTAGAATTCTGACGTGTCAAGATAATTTGAAACAATTCTAAATAAATTTATGGGAACAATCGTCTTAAAAATAAGCCGGTAAGCCGAAACCGGAGCGGGGCAGTCAGAAACGCTGATTACATTTTGCCCGGCCCGATTGCTGATCCCGTTGGCGATTCGTTTACATTTGTTCCACAACTTGATTGAGCCGCATGAACCGTAATATTTCCGACGGACTGAATTTTTTCTCGAAAGTAACCCCCAAGCGTGCGTGGAATGCGCTGAAAGTATTGTCGAGTTATTACGAATCGAAATGGACCGGGAAAGCCGTGCACCGCGGTTCGCCCATCGCCATTTCGTTTGAACCCACCACTTCCTGCAATCTGCGCTGCCCCGAATGTCCGAGCGGTTTGCGTTCGTTTACGCGCCCGACGGGGATGTTACCGGCCGATTTGTTCAAACGCACCATCGACGAAATTGCCGATACGCTTCTGTACCTGACGTTTTATTTCCAGGGCGAACCGTATCTGCATCCCGATTTTCTGACCTTGGTGGGCTACGCATCCAAAAAAGGAATTTATACCGGAACCTCCACGAACGCGCACTACCTGACGGACGCCAACGCCAAAAAAACCGTCGAATCCGGGCTGGATCGGTTGATCATTTCCATCGACGGCACCACGCAGGAAGTTTACCAGCAATACCGGGTGGGTGGCAAGCTCCACAAAGTGCTGGAAGGCACCAAAAACATCATCAAGTGGAAAAAGGAACTGAAGTCGAAGACGCCCCACGTTATTTTTCAGTTTCTGGTCGTCAAGCCGAATGAGCACCAGATTGCCGAAGTGTATGAAATTGCCAGGGAGCTGGGCGTGGACGAAGTGGGGCTGAAAACCGCCCAGATCTACGATTTCGAGCACGGTTCCGACCTGATGCCGACCATCGACAAATACTCCCGCTACGAAAAAACCGCCGAAGGAACCTACGCCATCAAAAACGCACTGGACGGGCACTGCTGGAAAATGTGGCATTCCTGCGTGATCACTTGGGATGGGCTGGTGGTGCCGTGCTGCTTCGACAAAGACGCCCACTACCGGCTGGGCGATCTGAAAGAACAATCGTTTGAAAAATTATGGGCGAGCGAACCCTACCAGCAATTCCGCCAGACGCTCATCCATTCCCGCTCCGGAATCGAGATGTGCAAAAACTGCACCGAAGGAACGCAGGTCTGGGCCTGAGAGAGTTAGTCATAAACCCGGATTGCGGAACGGCGAACCGGGCCAATTCCTTGTTCCGGGCTCCATGTTACCGGAGTATTAACTCTGTGGAACATCCAAAAAAAAACCGTGAAACATTCCTTGCTTTAGAATAACCATCTCCTGATATTTGGGGCTGTAACGAACAAACCCATGGGGAAAGTTATTGCTATTGCCAACCAAAAGGGGGGCGTTGGAAAGACCACCACTACGATCAATCTGGCGGCTAGTCTGGCCGCTCTTGAGTTTCGAACGTTGATTGTCGATGCCGACCCACAGGCCAATTCCACATCGGGTCTTGGTTATAATCCGAAAGAGATTGAGAACAGCATTTACGAGTGCATGATCGAAGACATCCGGACGCGGGATGCCATTATCCAGACCGATTTTCCAAATCTTGACCTGCTGCCGTCGCACATTGACCTGGTCGGGGCCGAAATTGAGATGATCAATCTCAAAAACCGGGAGGAGAAAATGAAGGAGGCTCTGTACGATGTGAAAGAAGAGTATGATTTTGTGATCATCGACTGCTCACCATCGCTGGGCCTGATAACCATCAACAGCCTGACTGCCGCCGATTCCGTCATCATCCCGGTGCAATGCGAGTATTTTGCGCTGGAAGGACTCGGTAAACTGCTCAACACGATCAAGATCATTCAGTCACGACTGAACACCGCGCTGGCTATCGAAGGCATTCTGCTGACCATGTACGATTTGCGGGTCCGTTTGTCCAACCAGGTCGTCGGCGAAGTCACGGCGCATTTTCAGCAGATGGTTTTCAATACCATTATTCCGCGCAACATCCGCCTGAGCGAATCGCCCAGCTTCGGATTGCCGGTTCTGGCCCAGGATGCCGACAGCAAAGGCGCCATCAGTTACCTGAATCTCGCCCGCGAAATTTTGACCAAAAACGGCCGGTTGTCGCAGGATCAGACCGTGTAATGTCCACCAAGAATTTAGTCAGTCATGGATAATACGAACGCAAAAAGTAATCCGAAAAAAATGATAGGTCTGGGCAGAGGATTGGGGGCCTTATTGCACGATAGCGACCAGGTGAATCGACCGAGCAAACCGTCGCCGTATGAGTCGATTTCGACAATGACTGAAATCAACGTCAACCACGTTGAAACCAACCCCTACCAACCCCGCACGCGCTTCGACGAAGAAGCCCTGATGGAACTGGCCGAGTCGATTCGGGTGCAGGGCATCATTCAGCCCATTACGGTGCGGCAACTGGGGCGCGACCAGTACCAGCTGATTGCCGGCGAACGGCGGTTGCAGGCATCGAAACTGATCGGCATGATCAACATTCCGGCTTACGTCCGGCAGGCCAACGATCAGCAGATGCTGGAAATGGCGCTGATCGAAAACATTCAGCGCGAAAACCTCAACTCCATTGAAATTGCCCTCAGCTACCAGCGGCTCATCACCGAGTGTAGTCTGAAACAGGAAGAGCTGGGCGCGCGGGTCGGAAAAAACCGCACGACCGTGAACAACTACATCCGCTTGCTGAAATTGCCCCCGGTGATTCAGGCGGCTTTGCGCGATACCAAAATCTCGATGGGGCACGCCCGGGCCATCATCAACGTCGATAATCCAGACATTCAGATTAAGCTCTTTAACCGGCTGATCGATGAGGACTGGTCGGTTCGCCGGGTGGAAGAAGCCGTCCGGGGCCTGTCAACGGCCCCCGAAGCCGAACCGGAGCGCCGTTCGACGCCCTACAAGCAGGAAATTCGCGGCCTTCAGTTCAAGTTGTCGTCGATGTTTGGCACGAAAGTGTCCATCAAAGCCGACGACAAGCATAAGGGAGAGATCAAAATACCGTTTACTTCCCAGGATGAGATGAACCGGATTCTGGAAGTACTGAATTACAAAGCCTAAAAAACGTTAATTTTTCGAAATTCTGCTCAGCGGCCGGGTTCTGTTCGTTAGTTACGTTAGCAACAGGCCACAACCATGAACAGAATGCATCGGGGGAAGGAAGGGATGAATTGGTCGAAATACGTGTGGATGGGCATGCTGGTCCTGCTGGGTGGCAAAACCATCGGGCAGACTCCGGCTACTTCCGTACGGGATTCGGTGACGCAAACCACTGCGATCAATGTGGATTCGTTGGGCAAGAATGTGCCGCTGGACACGGTTTCGCTGACGGCCAAACAAAACGCCCGGATCCGCAAGATTGTCCCGAAAAAAGCCACCGTTCTGTCGGCCCTGATGCCGGGACTGGGCCAGATTCACAACGGTCACTGGTGGAAAGTGCCGATCATCTACGCCGGTTTTGGGACGCTGGCGGTTTTTGCCACCAAGTACTCCAGAGACTACCGGTTTTTTCTGAAATACGGAATCGAAGCCTACAACAAGAATCCGCAGGTTACGACGGTGGAAGGCTACGGGGAAGTTTCGGTGGGCCGGCTGGAAAACGCAGCGCGTGCCTCGGCCCGGTATCGGGATTATAACTTTCTGGGCATGGCGCTGTTGTGGGGCGTCAACGTCATCGAAGCCAACGTAACGGCGCACCTCAAAACGTTCGATATTTCGGAGGACCTGACCCTGAAAATGAAACCGGACTTGCTGATGCCCGCCGTTGGAACCGTGCCGGTGCCGGGTGTTCGGCTGGCTTTTCAGTTTAAGAAGTAATTTTACGCCGAATTGGAATGAAGATACTATTACTGGGCTACGGCAAGATGGGCAAAACCATCGAGCAGATTGTGCGGGATCGGGGCCACGAAATTGCGGGCCGGATCGATGTAAACAACCGGGCTGACCTCGACGCACTGGATAAAACCGATGTGGACGTTGCCATTGAATTCAGTTCGCCCGAAGCCGCCGTCGGCAACATTCGGGATTGTTTGAAGCGCGGCTGGCCCGTGGTTTGCGGCACCACCGGCTGGCTCGAACACCGCGCCGAAATCGAAGAACTCTGCCGCCAGAGTCAGGGCGGTTTTTTCTACGCATCGAACTACAGCATTGGCGTAAACCTGTTTTTCCGGCTCAACAAAGTCTTGGCCCGGTTTATGAAGAATTACCCGTCGTACCACGTTTCGATGACCGAAGTGCATCACACCGAAAAGAAAGATGCCCCCAGCGGAACGGCGATCACACTGGCCGAGGGAATCATCGGTGAAATTCCGACGAAAAAGCACTGGGTCAACGAAACCGCCGGACAGGCCGAAGCCGTGGCCATCGAGTCACTGCGGGAAGGAGTGGTACCCGGAACGCACGTGGTCCGGTACGATTCGGATGTTGATACCATCGAAATCAGTCACGTTGCCCACAGCCGCCAGGGTTTTGCGCTGGGAGCGGTCGTTGCCGGGGAGTGGCTCGCGGGCAAGCAAGGCATTTTCGGCATGGAGGACCTGTTGGGCGAAACCGTAAGTGTTAGTTAAATATCGAACATCGAATACTGAATGGTGAATAACGAAAGAAAAAGAATCCGGATGGGTTCGCTATTCGCTGTTCATTGTTCGTTATTCATTATTTTTTAAAAGCATGTCTTTAGTTAAAAATCAGGAATCGGCTACGAAGCCCACCGTCAGGAAAAAATCACCTTTTCGCGAGTGGATCGATTCCATTGTCTTTGCGGTCGTTGCGGCAACGCTCATTCGCTGGCTGTTTATGGAAGCCTTCACCATTCCGACGCCGTCGATGGAAAAGAGCCTGCTGGTGGGCGATTTTCTGTTTGTCAGTAAACTCCACTACGGAACCCGTACGCCCAAAACACCCTTGCAGGTACCGCTGACGCACCAGAAAATCTGGGGAACCGAAATTCCCTCGTACCTGGACTGGATTCAGTTGCCGCAATACCGGCTACCCGGTTTTTCGTCGGTCAAGGCGGGCGACGTGGTGGTTTTTAATTACCCGCCCGAAGACTATCCGACGGATTTGAAAACGAACTACATCAAGCGCTGCATTGGCGTTCCCGGCGATGTGCTCGAACTGCGCGACCGCCAGGTGTTTGTCAACGGGCAGGCGTTTCCGGATCCGGTAAAATCCGAGACCGAGTATTTTCTGAAAACCAATTCGGTGATTAGTGCGAAGGTTTTCAAACGGTATGATATTACCGATTTTGAGCAAAGCACGGAAACCTATAATGACACGATTGCGGCCAACGACGCTTCGGGCTACCGGATTCACACCACGGCGGAAACCGCAGCCCTGTTGAAGCAACAGGATTTTGTGCAGGGCATCGAGGTTCTGAACACCCCCAAAGGCTCGGTCAATCCGTTTCAGCCGGTCTATCCACAGTCTTCCCTGTTCCCCTGGAATGTCGATAATTACGGACCGATTACGGTTCCGAAAGAAGGCGTTACCATCCAGCTGGATGAAAAAAACATCGCCTTGTACGGGCCGGTCATTCAGAAATACGAAGACAATGAAAAGGTGGAACTGGCGGAGAATTCCATTAAAATTGACGGCAAAGCAATCACTTCGTATACCTTCAAACAGAATTACTACTTCATGATGGGGGATAACCGGCACAACTCTGCCGACTCGCGGTACTGGGGCTTTGTTCCGTCCGACCACATTGTGGGCAAGGCGGTTTTCATCTGGATGTCCATCGACCCCAGTCCGGAAAGCGTCCTGAATAAAATCCGCTGGAACCGCCTGTTCCGCATCATTGATTAAGCACGGACCTCATTCGTTAACTCAATTTTTGAATCCCCTGCGTTGCGACTTGGCAATTGCAGGGGATTTTTTTTGCAAAAGCATTCCAGCCGCTGCATTTTATAAGGGATGGTAAGATTCTATACATTGCCGGAAAAATTATATACGTATTGCCCTATTTTTTAGACTTATTTTGAGCTTGATAGACAATCGAAGCATTCACCCTTACACGGTATCGGGACGGATTGCGTAAAATGCCCAAATCCTCTTCCATCCGGTTTTTCTGACCATGAAAAAAACAAAGGTTCCTGTTGTACTGACTATCGCGCTGATTTTCGCGCAACAGACGGTTATGGCGCAGTATCCGACCATCCCGCCGGATGTTCAGAAGCAAAGCGATGCGTTGCTGAACGAAGCGGCCGTGCAATCCAACATCGCCTGGCAGAAAGCCCTGCCCATCATCGAAAAGGAAGCCAGCGAAGGAAAACCGTATATCCCGTGGGCCGCCCGCCCGGTCGATCTGCCGCAGGCCAGCATCCCGGCATTTCCGGGAGCCGAAGGCGGGGGCGCGCACACCTTTGGCGGACGCGGTGGCAAAGTCATTGTCGTAACGAGTCTGGACGATCAAGGCCCCGGAACCTTGCGGGAAGCCTGCGAACAGGGGGGCGCGCGCACCATTGTGTTTAACGTAGCCGGGATCATCCGGCTGAAAACTCCGCTGATAATCAGGGCTCCCTACATTACCGTCGCCGGTCAGACGGCCCCGGGCGACGGTGTTTGTGTCGCCGGTGAATCGGTCTGGATCAACACCCACGACGTGGTGATCCGGTACATGCGGTTTCGCCGGGGTGAAACCTTCGTGGGCCGACGCGACGATTCCATTGGCGGCAATCCAATCGGCAACATCATGATCGACCACGTCTCGGCCAGTTGGGGACTCGACGAAAACATGTCCATGTACCGCCATATGTACAACGACAGCACCGGCAAAGCCGCCGAAGACAAGCTGCCGACGGTGAACATTACGATTCAGAATTCCATATTCTCCGAAGCCCTCGATACCTGGAATCACGCCTTTGGCAGCACGCTGGGGGGCGAAAACTGCACCTTCATGCGCAACCTCTGGGCCGACAACGCGGGCCGGAATCCGTCGATTGGCTGGAACGGAATTTTCAATTTTGCCAACAACGTCATCTTCAACTGGGTCCACCGCTCCACCGACGGGGGCGACTACCGGGCTATGTACAATATTATCAACAACTATTTTAAACCGGGTCCGCTGACGCCAAAAGATTCGCCCATCGGTTACCGCATCCTGAAACCGGAATCGGGCCGGAGCAAACTGGGCTACCTGGTTTTTGGCCGGGCGTACGTCAACGGCAACATCGTGGAAGGTCACGACAAGGTGACGAAAGACAACTGGGCCGGGGGGGTGCAGGTGGAAGAGCTGGCCGACGCCGGAAAATACACGGCGAACATCAAATGGAACAAGCCGTTGCCAATGCCCGACTTTACCATTCTGCCGACCCGGCAGGCGTATGAGTATGTGCTGGAAAACGCCGGGGCCACGTTGCCGAAGCGTGACCCGGTTGATACCCGCGTGGTGGAACAGGTCAAAACCGGAAAGGTTACGTATGACCCAAAGGTGAAATTGCCGGAAACGCAGTTCAAACACCGCCGGTTGCCGATCGATTCCTACAAAAATGGCATCATTACGGACATCAATCAGGTGGGCGGCTATCCGGAATACACGGGAAAACCGTACCTGGATTCGGACAGCGACGGAATGCCCGACGACTGGGAGCGCAAAAACGGCCTGAACCCGAAAGATGCCTCGGATGCCAGCCAGGATAAAAACAAAGACGGTTACACGAACATCGAGGATTATCTGAATAGTGTCGTGCCGGTTCAGCAGGTGCGCCCCCGAACCTAGAGATCAGTAGCCTAATTCCCCAAAAACCGTGTTTAGAATCCACTTTTTTCCTGCCTTGTTCTCGCTCTGGGGTATCCTGTGGTACGCCGGGGAAGGGTATGCGCAGGAGAAAACGACGGCCAAACCGGTTTCGCTGGGATCGGACGGCCGGCTGGTTTATACACCGGACGAATTGGGAAACCGGATTCCGGACTTTTCATACTGCGGGTATAGGGCGGGCGAACGGGCCATTCCGAACGTACCGATAAAAGTAGTTGTTCCGGCTAAAAAAGGCGACGCAACCCGCCGGATTCAGGCCGCGATTGATTATGTAGCCGCTCTACCCCTCAATGCTGAGGGAGTTCGGGGGGCGGTTTTGCTGGAAAAAGGCATTCACGAAGTGGCGGGAAGCCTGAAAATACCGGTTTCGGGTGTCGTTCTGCGCGGCAGCGGAACCAGCCAGACCACCCTGCTCGGGACGGGATACAGCCGCGACAATCTGATTACCATTGCCGGAAAAAACGACCGGCGAACGACCGCTGCCGTTCCCCTTTCCGAGCGGTATGTGCCGGTGAATGCCCTGAAAATTCGGGTCGAAAAACCGGCGGATTTCAAAACAGGAGACAACGTGCGGATTCACCGGCCTTCCACGAAAGAATGGATTCAAACGCTCGGAACCGGCCAGTTCGGGGGCGGCATTTCGGCCCTGGGCTGGAAACCGGGTCAGCGGGATCTGTACTGGGACCGCCGGATTACGGCGGTGCAGGGTTCCGAAATCACCCTCGACGCGCCCCTGACCACTGCGCTCGATTCGGCTTTTGGTGGTGGAACGGTTGCGCGCTACAGCTGGCCCGGACGCATTGCCAATGCCGGTATCGAAAACCTGCGGCTGGAATCGACGTTCAACCCCAACAACCCCAAAGACGAAGATCACCGCTGGATGGCCGTTGTGCTCGAAAATGTGCAGGACGCCTGGGTGCGGCAGGTGGTTTTCCGGCATTTCGCCGGTTCGGCGGTTTTTGTCCAGGAAAGCGCCAAACGGATCACGGTAGAAGATTGCCAGTCGCTGGACCCGGTTTCCGAAATCGGGGGCGAACGGCGGAACACCTTCCTGATTCGGGGGCAGCAGGTGCTGGGCCAGCGGTTGTATAGCAAATCCGGTTTTCACGATTTTGCGGTTGGGTATTGCAGCGCCGGACCGAATGCCTTTGTGCATTGCGAGGCTCGGAATGCCAACGGCTTCAGTGGAGGCACTGATAGCTGGGCGTCGGGGGTGTTGTTCGATATTGTGAACATCGACGGCAATGCCCTCCGGTTCGCCAATCGGGGGCAGGATGGACAGGGTGCGGGCTGGAACGCGGCCAACAGCGTTTTCTGGCAGTGCACAGCCGCCCGCGTGGATTGTTTTCAGCCGCCCACGGCCCAAAACTGGGCGTTTGGCACCTGGGCGCAATTTGCCGGCGACGGTTTTTGGGAGATGTCCAACGAACACATTCAGCCCCGGAGTTTGTATTACGCCCAATTGAAAGACCGGCTGGGTGACTCCGTTGCGGTTCGGGCCATCCTGCTGCCAGTCGGGTCCGAAGCGTCGAGCAGTCCGAAAGTCGAGGTAGCTGCCGACCTGACCAGACAGGCGGTTTTTCCCGCGCCAACGCTGGTTGATTTCATCACGGCGGCCGCCAAACGGCAACCCATTCCGACGGCATCCGACGCCCGGTCGATTGATGCGATGGGCGTACCGAAGGAGCCGGTTTTGGTCAAAACCGCCCCGATGCGAATTCTGAACGGAAAACTGGTGCGCGCGGAGGGGCTGATAACGGGCCGCCGGCAGGAGGTGCCCTGGTGGAACGGCAGCGCCCGGCCCCACGGTCTGGCCAATGCAAAACCGCACCTCACCCGGTTTGTGCCGGGCCAGACAGGACCGGGCCTGACCGATGATCTGGCCGCCCTGACCGACTCAATGAAAGTCAATAATACGGTAGCCATCGACCATAATTACGGCCTGTGGTACGACCGTCGGCGCGACGATCACGAACGCATCCGGCGGATGGACGGCGAAGTTTGGCCGCCCTTTTATGAACTGCCGTTTGCCCGCAGTGGTCGGGAAACCGCCTGGGACGGCTTGAGTAAATACGATCTGACGACGTACAACCACTGGTACTGGAACCGGCTGAAACAGTATGCCGATCTGGCCGACCAGAAAGGACTGGTATTGATTCACCAGCAGTATTTTCAGCACAACATCCTCGAAGCGGGTGCGCATTACGCCGATTTTCCCTGGCGCCCGGTCAACAACCTCAACAAAACCGGCTTCCCGGAACCGGCTCCGTACGCGGGTGACAAGCGGATTTTCATGGCCGAGCAGTTTTATGACGTTTCTGACCCGGTTCGGCGGGCTCTGCATCGGGCCTACATCCGGAAGTGCCTGGATTCATTTGCGGGCAATTCGGGCGTTATTCAATTGATTGGGGCGGAGTTTACCGGACCGCTGGCGTTTGTCCAGTTCTGGATCGACACCATCAGCGCCTGGGAAAAAGAAACCGGAAAAAACGCCCTGGTTGGTCTGAGCACGACCAAAGAGGTGCAGGATGCGATTCTGGCTGATCCCAAACGGGCCACCGGGGTTGATCTGATCGACATTCGGTACTGGCACTACCAAGCGAACGGCACCGTTTATGCCCCCGCCGGTGGTCAAAATCTGGCCCCGCGTCAGCACGCCCGGCTGCTGAATCCGAAACGAAGTTCGTTTGAACAGGTGTACCGGGCCGTGCGCGAATACCGCCGGGACTATCCGGAAAAGGCGCTTACCTATTCGGCCGATGGTTTCGATTCAATGGGCTGGGCGGTTTTTATGGCGGGTGGTTCGATACCCAATCTGCCGGTTGTAACCGACCCCCAGTTTCTGGCCGATGCCGCAAAAATGCAGCCGGTGGAATTGCCCCACACGCCCGCCAGCCAATGGGCTTTGGGCAACGATAAAAGCGGCTACATCCTTTACAATGACGCAGCGAACCCGGTTTCACTGGATCTGACGAAGGCAACCGGCTCCTTTCTGGTGAGTTCCATTCATCCGAAAACCGGTCAGGTGCTGAAAGCCAGGGAAGTGGTCAAAGGGGGAACGGTGGTCAGCCTGAAAAAACAATGGGAAGGGGCCGAAGTGATCTGGGTTAAAAAAAGCAAGGGATTATGAACATGAAGCAACTGCTCTCAATCGTACTGTCTCTGGCGCTGCCGCTTGCGGATGCGGGGGCGCAGGATACCGTGCGGTACGTGGGGTCAACGCTTTCCAATGTCGATTACCATCACGGGCAGTTGAGTCCGGCGGTGGGTGTGCACAATATTCAGGTGTTTCGCGCCAACCGCGAACATCCGGAACGGGCCGGGGGCAATACCTGGACGTACAATCACGCGCCGATGCTGACCTACTGGAACAACACCTTTTACGTACAATACCTCAGCAACCCGGTGGGCGAACACGTTCCGCCCGGCCAAACTTTGCTGCTGACCTCCAAAGACGGCTACAATTGGTCAAAACCGGCGGTCCTTTTTCCGCCCTACAAACTTCCGGACGGCTGGAAAAAAACCGGTCGTCCGGAAGTGGCCAAAGACCTGTATGCGGTTATGCACCAGCGTATGGGCTTTTTTGTCACCAAAAACCGGCGCCTACTAACCCTGGGGTTTTACGGGATTGTGATGGGGCCAAAAGATGATCCAAACGATGGCAACGGCATTGGCCGGGTGGTTCGTGAAGTCTACGCCAATGGCACCTTCGGTCCGATTTATTTTATCCGGCACAATGCCTCCTGGGACCGCACCAAATCGGCGTATCCGTTCTACACCAGCGCCAAGGACAAAGGATTTGTGGAAGCCTGTAACGAGTTGTTAGCCAATCCATTAATGATGCAACAATGGGCCGAAGAAGCCGACCGCGACGATCCGCTGGTAGCCCTCAAAAAAGAAGCAAAGGCGTTTAGTTATTACCATTTGCCGGACCAGCGGGTGGTGGGGCTGTGGAAACACGCCCTGACGACTATTAGTGCTGACAACGGAAAAACGTGGCAATACGACCCGGTGCGGGCACCCGGTTTTGTCAACAGCAATGCCAAAATCTGGGGCCAGAAAACCTCGGACGGCGCCTACGCGACGGTTTACAATCCATCGGAATTTCGCTGGCCGCTGGCGATTTCCACCAGCAAAGACGGCTTAACCTACCGGAATTTGTGGCTAATCAACGGCGAAATTACGGCCATGCGCTACGGAGGAGCGTATAAATCGTACGGTCCCCAGTACGTTCGGGGCATCGAGGAAGGCAACGGCACCCCGCCCGGTGGCAACTTATGGCTCACCTACAGCGTAAACAAGGAAGACATCTGGGTGGCTACCGTTCCGGTTCCAATTACCGACAACGTGACGACGCATTCCCATGACGTATTCGCCCAGATGGCCGCCGGAGAGGAGTTGGCCTCCTGGAACCTCTACAGTCCGCTTTTTGCAACCGCCAGAATTGAGTCGGTTTCAGGGGCGAAAGCACTCGTTTTGCGGGATAAAGACCCGTTCGACTACGCCAAAGCCGAGCGCGTGATTCCGGATTCCAAAAAGGTTACGGTCGAGTTTTCGGTGGTTCCGCAACAGCCGGGTAAAAACGGCTTACAAATTGAATTTCAGGGCGAAAAAGGCAGCCCGGGCGTTCGGCTGATGTTCGATGCGGACGGGGTTTTCAAAGCCAAAGTCGGTTACCGCGATTCAGAAATTCAGAAATACGAAGCCGGAAAACCGTACGATATTCGCGTGGAGCTGGACCGCGACAAGCGGATGTTTACGGTTTTTGTCAACGGTCAATCGAAAGGCAATCGCCTGTTTTTCGCACCCGTTGCGTCGTTTCGGCGCGTAATGTTCCGGACCGGCGGGGTGCGTCGCTTTCCGGATGCCGACACCCCCACCGACCAAAGCTACGACCTGCCCAAAGCCGGCGAACTGGAAGCCGAAGCGGTTTTTGTACTTAAATCCTTTAAAACGAGCGGACCGCAAAACCGGGCCGAATAACTTAACAGCCCGCAGGTAAAACCGGGGGCACATCCTGAACAGGAAATGAAAAAGATGGTAACTCTTACCTTGCTGGCCCTGGTGGTCGCGACGGCAAGGCCGGTATTCAGTCAGGAGCAGACCCCGCAACCAGCGGTTTCGGCTGCGGAAAACCAGGCTAAATCCGATGCTGAACTAGCCAAGAAAGCGGCTGACTGGATTGCCTCGCTGCAATTGAGCCAACCGGAAAAAGAACAACGGTTGGCGGTGGTGGTGGCAACCCACCTGAAAGCGGTTCGGGACTGGCACAATGGGCATCCGTTCACCACCGTTCCGGCCGGCATCAACCCGGTGACCGGAAAACCGCTGACGGAGCTCGACCGGCAACTCATCGCGGATTCGGCCCTGCCGCCGACGGTTCATCAGGCTTTGATGGAAGGTTTGCGGCAGGATCTGGAGCAAAATCAGATCAACGCAGTGCTGGATAAATACACCATTGGCAAAGTGGCCTTCACGATGGCGGGGTACCGGGCCATTGTGCCGAACATCACCGAAAAAGAAGAAGCCACCCTGCTCGGATTCATGGAGCAGGCCCGGGAACAGGCCGTCGATTACAAAAGCATGAAGGAGATTTCGGCCATTTTCGAAATCTATAAAACCAAATCCGAGCAATACCTGAACGCCAACGGCCGGAACTGGCGGGAAATGTACAACGCCTACACCGCGTTGCTCAAAGCCAAAAAAGCCGCCTGGCCGCAACCGCCAACCCATTAATTCTCTGTTCTAGTAGGAAGTGCAACCGGGGCTGGTCAGGATTTGTCATCCTGACCAAAACTGTCCGGAATCGGCCTTCCTGCAAAGACGCCAATACGTGATTCGACATGAAAATGAAAACAGAGTACATCCTGCTGCTGGGCCTGTTCGTAATCAACCCGGTTTTTGCCCAGTTGTCAAAATGGCAATCGGGACTGCTGACGGATGAGTTTGTCGTGGAAAAACCGCCTTTTCCGGAAAGCCACGCGGCCACAATTGCCGAAACGCCGACCGGTTTGGTGTCGGCCTGGTTTGGCGGCACCAAGGAGCGCAACCCGGATGTTTGCATCTGGGTGAGTCGGCAGGAAAACGGCCGGTGGGGGCCTCCGCAGAACGTCGCCAACGGCATCGTCAACGACTCGCTCCGGTATGCCTGCTGGAACCCGGTTTTGTACCAGATTCCGCAGGGAGATCTGCTGCTGTTCTACAAAATCGGTCCGAGTCCGGCCAAATGGAAAGGCTGGCTGAAATCCTCGCCGGACGGCGGACGGACGTGGTCGGCCGCCAAAGCGCTGCCCGACGGTTTTGTTGGTCCGGTGAAAAACAAACCGGTTTTGCTGGCCAACGGCACCCTGTTTTGTCCGTCGAGTACGGAAGGAGATGGCTGGAAACTGCATTTTGAAGCGACGCCGGATTTTGGCAAAACCTGGCGAAAAGTCGGACCGATCAGCGACGGCACCCAACTGAATGCCATCCAGCCCAGCCTTTTGTCGTACGGCAGCGGAAAACTTCAACTGCTGGCGCGCAGCAAAGACCGGGCGATCCTGGAATCGTGGTCCTTGGACAACGGCGAAACCTGGTCACCGCTGGCCAAAACCACCTTGCCCAACAACAATTCGGGCACCGACGCCGTGACGCTGAAAGACGGTCGGCAGGTGCTGGTGTACAACCACGTTTTGCCCCCGGGCACGCTGGCGAAAGGACCGCGCACCCCCTTGAATCTGGCGGTTTCGGACGATGGCAAAAGCTGGTCGGCCGCGCTGATTCTCGAAGATTCGCCCATAAGTCAATACTCGTATCCGTCGGTTATTCAGACCAACGATGGCCTGGTGCACGTAATTTACACCTGGCGCCGGCAAAAAATCAAACACGCGGTGATTGACCCGAAAAAGCTGAAAACCAAGCTGATTCAGAATGGCATCTGGCCGGCTTTGGACGGCTACGAAGCCCCGATGGCGAAGGAGATCACGAAGGAATAAGGCCACTGAACGAATGACACAGGAATTGACAATACACTTTCCGGGAAAACTGGTATTTGGCAACGGTTCGCTGGCGAATCTGGCCGGGGAAATCGGTCAGTGGTTGCCCCGGAGGGTTTTGCTGGTCACGATTCAGCCGCTGCTGAACCAACTGAAAAGTCTGGTGGAAGCGCTGAAAGACCGGCAGATCCAGGTGCTACTTGATACCAGCATCGTACAGGAACCGTCGTTTGCGGATTTCGAGAAACTGATGCAAACCGTTACGCCTTTCAACCCGGATGTGGTGCTGGGCGTCGGCGGAGGGAGCGTGCTCGATGTAGCGAAACTGGTGGCGGCCCAACTCGACAATGAGCAATCACTCATTGATATGGTCGGAATTGGCAATCTGAACGGGCGACGCAAAAAACTGGTCTGTGTGCCGGCTACGTCCGGAACGGGCAGTGAAGCATCGCCCAACGCCATTCTGGTTGATGACGCAGATCAGCAGAAAAAAGGCATTATCAGCCCGTTTCTGGTGCCGGATGTGGTGTACGTGGACCCCTTGCTGACGCTCAGCGTGCCACCGGCCATCACGGCTGCCACCGGTCTCGACGCCCTGACGCATTGTCTGGAAGCCTATACGAACAAATTTGCCCAGCCGTTCATCGACCTGTATGCGTTTGAGGGCATGCGCCTGATTGCCGCCCACATCGTCCGGGCGGTGCAGAACGGGTCTGACGAAGAAGCCCGCACGCAGGTAGCGATGGGGAGTTTGCTGGGCGGTTTTTGCCTGGGGCCGGTCAACACGGCGGGGGTGCACGCGCTCTCGTATCCATTGGGCAGCCGGTTCCACCTGGCGCACGGGCTTTCCAACGCCCTGTTATTGCCCTACGTGATGGAGTTCAACCTACCGTCCGCGATGGGGCGGTACGCCCAGGTAGCCGTAGCGTTGGGCTGCGACCGCGGGAGTGATGATAGGGAAACGGCCGCGAATGGCGTCCGGAAAGTCAGGGAACTGATCCGGGCGTGCGGGATTCCGGACCGGTTGCGCGAGGTCAGTATACCGGAGGACGCCATTCCGCAAATGGCCGATGATGCCCTGAAAATTACCCGATTACTGAAAAATAATCCGCGTGAAATAAGCCGCGAAGACGCCATTGCGATTTATGCAGCCGCTTTTTAGCCATGAAAATGAAAAAGAAATACCGGGGTGTGGTGGTTCCGCTGGTGACGCCCCTGACCGAAAAATACCGGCTGGATGAAGCGGCTGTAGAAAGAATTCTTCGGCACCTGCACACGCACGACGCCATGCCCTTTGTGCTGGGCACAACGGGCGAGGCAAGCTCCCTGCCTTTGTCGGTCAAACGGGCATTCGTGAAAGCCGCAGCCCGCCAGAAATCTGGCGATACGGTTTTGTACGCGGGCATTTCGTCCAATTGCCTGGACGATTCAGTCGAGTTTGCCAACTACTGTTTCGACCTGGGTGTCGATGCCGTAGCCGCTACGCTTCCGTCGTATTATCTGCTTTCGGAACCGCAGATGAAACGGTATTTTGAACGACTGGCCGACCAGTTACACGGCCCGCTGATCATGTATAACATTTTGGCAACCACGCGAATGTCGATTCCGGTTTCGGTGATCGACGAGTTGAGCCACCACCCGAACATTGTCGGGATCAAGGACTCGGAGCGCAATGCCGACCGACTGACCGAATCGCTGGAGTTGTGGGCCAACCGGCCCGATTTCAGTCATTTTATGGGGTGGGCGGGCCAGTCGGCCCACGCCCTGCTGGCGGGCAGCGACGGGCTGGTGCCCAGCACGGGCAACCTGTTTCCGGGAATTTACCGCGATATGCTGAACGCGGTTCTGGCGGGTGATCACGAAAAAGCGTTTTACCACCAGAACCAGTCGGATGTATTCGGTCACCTCTACCAATCGGGCCGGACGCTGGGCGAATCGTTGTGGGCGCTCAAGGTGCTGATGCAGGAATACGGTTTTTGCGGAACGACCGTGATGCCGCCCCTGCAAGCACTTTCGGAACCGGACAAAATGCGCCTGAAAGCCGAGTTAGCCGAGGCTTTGGAGAAAGAGGAAATTCAGCTTTGAACTTTTCTACAGGATACGCTTTACGGTTTTCGGTTTACTGTGGGCCGTCGCTTGGGTTCGATTCCCCTCAACCATGACATCTTGAGCGTTCAACATTCGCTATTCGTTATGCAGAATTCGTTATACGATATTTAAAAAAAGAATGCATAAGCCAAACTGGCGACGGCCCGGCGTAAACTGAAAACCGTAAACCGAAAACCGTATACCCAAAACCGTATACCGAAAACAGAAATGAACAGGAAACACAAGCCGATCGTCGGCATTACCATGGGCGACCCCGCCAGCATTGGCCCCGAGATTGCGGTGAAAGCGTTGTCCAATCCGGCCATTCACGCGATTTGCCGACCGATCCTGGTGGGCGACGCGGTTGTTTTTCAGGATATTGCCACGCGCTTGCAGCTCGATGTAGTGATCAATCCGGTCAAAACCGTGCAGAACGCCCAGTTTCAATGGGGAATGATCGATGTCTATGACCTGGCGAATGTGAATCTGGTGACCCTGCAATTCGGCGAAATTTCGGCGATGGCGGGAGAAGCCGCGTTTGCGTCGGTCAAGACCGTCATTGACCTGGCGCTGGCCGGCGAAATCGATGCGACCGTTACCGGGCCGATCAACAAAAAATCAATCAACGAAGCCGGCCACCGTTTTGCGGGCCATACCGAGATTTACGCGCATTTTACCGGCACCAAAAAATACGGTATGCTGCTCGTGGAAGATCACCTGAAAGTCATCCACGTTTCGACGCACGTATCGCTCCGGCAAGCCTGCGATCTGGTCCGGAAAGACCGGATTCTGGAAGTGATTGAGCTGTTGCACCACGGTCTGATTTCGCTGGGCGAAACCAACCTGAAAATTGGCGTGGCGGGCCTGAATCCGCACGCGGGTGATTCGGGCCTGTTCGGAACGGAGGACGATCTGGAAATTTTACCGGCGGTTTTGGAAGCCCGCCAGCGCGGTTTTGACGTGGATGGGCCGGTTCCGGCGGATACCCTGTTTGCGAAAGCGGCAACGGGCTATTACGGCGGAGTGGTGGCAATGTACCACGATCAGGGGCACATTCCGTTCAAGCTGACGGGGTTCAAATGGAACGCGGAGAAAAAGCAGATGGACAGCGTGAAAGGCGTTAACATCACGCTGGGGTTGCCGATTATTCGGACCTCGGTCGATCACGGAACCGCCTTTGAAATTGCCGGAAAAGGCGTTGCCAGCCCCGACGCCCTGATTCTGGCGATTGAGTCGGCGGTACAGCTGGCGAACGTGCGAATTCGTGAAAGAGTGCGTCGGAGCGCCGAAGCGGAGCGAATGTTGACCTGATTTTTCCTATAGCACCCCGATTTCATACCTTCATTCTTTCACCCACTCGCTCATTAAACCATGCTCGCCGTGATTGCCGATGATTTTACGGGAGCCGCCGAATTGGCCGGAATTGGCCGGACGCACGGATTAACGGTGGAAATTGCGATGACATTGAATCTGAAGACGCAGGCTGAATTGCTGGTGGTGGCGACGGATACGCGCTCGGTTTCCGAACCGGAAGCGGTTCGGGCTATTACGGCCGTTTGCCGGGCTTTGCATAGGTTAAAACCGCAGTTGATTTACAAGAAGATTGATTCGGTGCTGCGGGGGCACGTTATCGCGGAGACGCGGGCCATGCAACAGGTTCTGGACCTGTCTAAAGCCCTGCTGGTTTCGGCCAATCCGGCCCTGGGTCGAACGTTGGTCAACGGGCAGTATTACGTCGAGGGCGAGCTGATTCACCAGACCCATTTCGCGGATGATCCGGAATTTCCGGTCACGGAATCCGATGTTTCAAAACGGTTGAGCAGGAGCCGGGAGCCGGTTTTTGTTCAGTCATCCCAAAAACCGCTGCCGCAGCGGGGAATCGTTGTTGGTGAAGTCGAAAAACCGGCCGATTTTAAAGCCTGGATTTATCACCTTGATCCTGAGACTCTTGTGGGTGGCGGTTCCGGTTTTTTCTCGGCTGTACTGGATTCGCTGGCGCTGCCGAAAACCCAAACCGCGGTTCCGTTCAGTCTGGGGCAAACCCGGCTGTATGTCTGCGGCAGTGCGTTTAACGAGAGCGTCGAACTGGTGCGGAAAGCAGTAGAAGCGGGGCATTCCGTGCATTATATGCCCAAATCACTCGGGCAAAATTCTGCGAAAGCAGCGCTTGAAACGTGGGCCGCCGAAACAGCGGAAAGCCTTCGGCAAAACCGGGTGGCCATCCTGGCGATTGACCCCCGAACGGTTGAAAAGCCGGATGCGGTTCAGTTGCGGACGATGATGGCAAAAACCGTCCAACAGATCATAAACCGGGTTTTGGTTAACGAACTGGTGATCGAAGGCGGTTCCACGGCTTCGGCCATTTTGCGCGAAATCGGCGTGATGCGGCTCGTTCCGACGCAGGAACTGGCACCAGGCGTGGTTCGGTGTGCGACCCTGGAAAACGATTCGCTGCACATCACGGTAAAACCGGGTAGCTATCGCTGGAGCCCGGAATTGTGGACATTTTGATGAATTCCTGAACCGAATGGCAACCCCAACCTTACACGGTATCGATTACGGAATAATCGTGGCCGTCCTGTTAATCAACCTGTATTTCGGGTTACGATTCGCCCGAAATCAGCGGACCACCGAAAGCTATTTTGCCGCCAAAGGGCGAGTGCCGGCCTGGGCCATCGGTCTGTCGTTGCTGGCGACGCTCATCAGCAGCGTGACTTTTCTGGGCTACCCGAGCGAGGGCTATTCGTCGAACTGGCTGCTGCTGGTGCAGGGGCTGATGGTGCCGATTGTGCTGCTGGGAACCGTCTGGTTTATCGTCCCGCTGTACCGCAAGGTGATCGGGCTGAGCACCTACGAATATTTTGAAAAGCGTTTTGGTTCGCTGGCCCGCTACTACAGCTCCGTGGCGTTTGTGCTCCGGCAATTTTCGTCGATGGGGACGGTTTTCTTCCTGCTGGCGGTGGCCCTGACCAACATGACCGGCGTCGATACGTTTTACCTCATTCTGGTGGTCGGGCTGATCATCATTCTGGTCAATCTGCTGGGGGGCATCGAAGCGGTGATCTGGCTGGATGTTTTTCAGGGATTCATGCTGTTTGCCAGCGGCATCCTGTGCGTGACCGTCATTCTGTTTTCCGTAAAAGGCGGTTTTTCGGAAGTAATCGAGGTGGCCACGGCCAGCGGTCGCACCGGGTTTGGTCCCTACGATCTGGACTTTACGAAGCTGACGTTTGTGGTGATGGTCATCAACGGCATGTTTTACGCCATTCAGAAATACGGCACCGACCAGACCGTCGTGCAGCGGTACCTGACCGCCAAAACCGATAAGGACGCCATTAAAGCCTCAATTCTGGGTATTTCGCTGACAGTGCCGGTCTGGGCCTTGTTCATGTTTATCGGCACGGCCCTGTTTGTGTATTACCGCCAGCAACCCCTGCCCGGCAGTCTGCGCCCGGATGCAGTTTTTCCGTATTTCATCATGACCCAGTTTCCGACAGGCGTGGTGGGGTTCATTCTGGCGGCCATGATCTCTGCCGCCATTTGCAGCCTGAGCGCCGACCTGAATTCGCTAGCGGCCGTGGGGCTGGAAGATTTTTACAAAAAAGCCCGCCCGGCCCGTGCCGACCGCGAATACCTGACCGTCAGTAAAACGATGGTGGTGATTTCGGGACTTATTGCCATGCTGATTGGTGCCCTGTACCTGAAAGCGGGCAATGAAGGGGTTTTAGGGATTGTGTTCACCTTGTACGCCATTTTTTCGGGCGGGATTGTGGGCATATTTCTGCTGGGGATTTTCAGCGCGCGGGCCAACCGGCAGGGCGTCAACATCGCCATTGTGGTCTGCATTCTCTTTACGTCCTACGCCTTTCTGACCTCCACCCAGATCGGGTATGGCAACGATAAAAAACTGCTGCTCGACCTGGGAACGTACAACTTTACGCACCACAAACTGATGCTGGGCGTTTACAGCCACCTGGTCATCATCGGGGTGGGCTACCTGGCCAGCCTGTTTTTTCCGAAACCGACGCTGGACCCCAACCTGCTGTACAGCGGTTGGCGAAACGCGAAAACCGGCACCTCGAAGATGATTGAAACCGGGGAGACAAGCCGGTTTTCCCCATCGGAAGTAGCAGGCAACTAAAAGAAGATACCCAATCCGGTTTTTGAATGATGAATCCAAAAATGAAACGAGCAATTGGTTTTCTGGCGGGGACTTTCCTGATTGGGACCGTCGCTGCCCAGCCGAAAGCGCTGGTGAACACGGCGCAGAGCCGGTTTGTGCGCTTGCAGGGCGTGAACATGAACGAGGTGACGTGGACCAGCGGTTTCTGGGCCGACCGGTTCAGGGTGTGCCGCGAGTCCATGGTACCGACCTTGTGGGACACCTACACCGATGCGAAGCGGAGCCATGCGTATGAAAATTTCCGGATTGCCGCCGGTCTGGCGACGGGTAACTTTCGGGGGCCGTCGTTTCACGATGGCGATTTTTACAAAACGCTGGAGTCGATGGCGGGTTTGTATGCCACCACCAAAGATCCTAAGCTCGATGCGCTGCTGGATGAAGCTATTGCCGTGATTGGCAAAGCGCAAACGCCGGAGGGATACATTTACACCAAAGCCATCATCCAGCAAAAGAAAACGGGTGAGCAGAAAATGTTCGACGACCGGCTGAGCTTTGAAGCCTACAATTTCGGACACCTGATGACGGCGGCCTGCGTGCATTACCGGGCCACCGGAAAAACCGCCCTGCTCGACATCGCCAAAAAAGCCACCAATTTCCTGATCGGTTTTTACAACAACGCCAGCCCCGAACAGGCCCGCAACGCCATCTGTCCGTCGCATTACATGGGCATCATTGAAATGTACCGCACCACGCGCGAACCGGCTTATCTGACGCTGGCCCGGAAACTGATCGACATTCGCGGGATGACCGAGGGCACGGACGACAATTCCGACCGGTTGCCGTTTCGCCAGATGACCAGCGTGAACGGTCACGCGGTGCGGGCCAACTACCTTTTTGCGGGCGTTGCGGACGTCTTTGCCGAAACCGGCGACAGCACCCTGCTCGCTACGCTGGATTTGATGTGGGAGGATGTAATCAACCGCAAAATGTACGTCACCGGCGGCTGCGGGGCCCTGTACGATGGGGTTTCACCCGAGGGCACCTCCTACAAACCCGACACGGTGCAGAAAGTACATCAGTCCTACGGGAAAGCCTATCAACTGCCTAATCACTCGGCGCACAACGAAACCTGCGCCAACATCGGCAACCTGCTTTGGAATTACCGGATGCTGCAAATTACGGGGCAGGCCAAGTACGCCGACGTGATGGAACTGACGTTGTACAACAGCATTTTGTCGGGCATCAGCCTGACGGGCGATACGTTTTTCTACACCAATCCGCTGAGCGCGTCCGATAATTATCCGTACCAGCTGCGCTGGATGGGCGGTCGTCAGGCCTACATTGGAAAGTCGAACTGCTGCCCGCCCAACACGGTGCGGACGGTGGCCGAGGTGAGCAATTATGCCTACAGCGTGTCCGACAAAGGCCTTTGGCTGAACCTGTACGGCGCTAACCAACTGAACACTACGCTCAAAGACGGCTCGGTTCTCCGCTTGACGCAGGAAACCGCGTATCCCTGGGAGGGAGCCGTTCAACTAACCATGCAGCAGGTTTCGGCCAATCCGTTTTCGGTATTTGTCCGGATTCCCGGCTGGTGTCAGGGCGCAACGATCCGGGTGAACGGTGCGCCGGTTTCGGCGGCCATCCAAGCGGGCGAATACGCCGAACTGAACCGGCAATGGAAACCGGGTGATCGGGTGGAGGTAAACCTGCCGATGCCCGTCAAGCTGATCGAAGCCAACCCGCTGGTCGAAGAAACCCGGAATCAGGTAGCCGTCAAACGCGGGCCGGTGGTGTACTGCCTGGAATCGGTCGATAATCCGGGCCAGAAGCTGACCACGCTGGCGCTATCGCCCAAAAATACCCTCAAACCCAAACAGGTGACCATTGAAAACAGTAAAATGATGGCGCTGGAAGGCACGGCCCAACACCTTGATACCACCAACTGGGCTCACCAGCTTTACCGCGAAGTGTCGGACAAGGCGCCGGTTTCGACCACGATCCGCCTGATTCCGTACTACGCCTGGAGCAACCGGGGCCGTTCCGAAATGGCCGTATGGATTCCACTGGTGCGGTAGAGGTTTGGGCTAGCTTGGCGAGCCCTGGACTGCCGAGCCCCGGACTGCCGAGCCCCGGATTGCATCCGGGGTTATCCAAAGTACGCCTTGTCGAGCTCTTGTTTTGGCCACAACCGTTGCGGTGATTGGATGGGGGATTACTTCAGCATATTGACAACATCGCTCCGTCGGGATTCGGGCGTCACCAGCAGCTTTTC
Source organism: Larkinella ripae (assembly GCF_054780775.1). Lineage (NCBI taxonomy): Bacteria > Pseudomonadati > Bacteroidota > Cytophagia > Cytophagales > Spirosomataceae > Larkinella > Larkinella ripae. Next base: position 93,922 of record NZ_BAAGVR010000020.1, on the reverse strand, counting down.
CAGCTTCCCGTTTTTCAGAACCGCTTCGATGGTGGTTTTGTAAGGCGCGTGCAATTTGACTTGGACATCCCAGCGTTTGGGCCAGGCCGGAAACAGGTAGATTTTGCGGCCATCGGCTTGCAATAGCATCTCCTGGAGGCCAATCATTCCCGAACCGCCCCAGTTGTGATCGGGCGTCCAGTCGAAACCGGGTCCCCAGAACGCCGGAAACCGCCGGCCCGAATCCCCCAGTTTCAGGAGGTTCAGCCGGGCGGCTTCGTCGGTGAGGCCCAGCCGGGCCGCAAAAATATTGTCCTGCTTCCAGCCGACGTGGCTGCGAAATTTCAGCGCATCTTTGTCAAACCAGTAGGTGTTGCGGGCCGTGTCCAGACCCGGTTTTCCGATGCCGAAGATGCCCCACGGAAAAACCGGGTAGAGTTGGGGGGATTCCACATTGTTAATGCGTTCCCAGAGTTTGGCGGGGGCAATCGTCGGGTGGCCGTCAAATTCCCGGAACGAAATCGGCGGAATCCGGCTCAGCATCTGTTGCCAGTGGGTCCGTTTTTCGGCGGTCAGGTACGGATCGGGCAACTCCAGCAAGCGCCTTAAAACCGTCTGGAGCCCGGCAACGGTCGAAGTGGCATTGTAGGCCATTTTGTAGGTTTCGGCGGCCGATCCCGGGTACAGAACCAGCTTGTTGTTACCATCGAACGTTTTACTGCCGCGCTGTTTGGCCAGATACTGATAATGTTCGTTGAAAAACGTCAGGCAACTTTCAATGAACGGAATATCCGCCGAAATATCCTGCCCGCCATACCGCTCAGTTTCGAGCATCATCAGGCAAAACTCCAGCACCGTGTCCCATTCGTATTCCAGCCAGGCGTTGTGCTCCATGCCCATGTCGTAGGTGGCCGGTCGTTTCCAGTTGTATTCGGCGGAGTTGGGGAGCCCGAAATTTTCAATCTGCTCCGTAAAACTGGCCCCCGCGTGTTTCCAGTATACCGCGGTTCGGAGTTCCGCGTTTTTCAGAATGTTCCGGTAAAAATCGAACTGCGGTTTCATTAATTGCCAGTCGCCGGTTTTCAGCATCGGCCAGTACACGAGCCGCTGATTTTGGGCCGTGTGAATGCCGCCCCCCCAGTTGCGGAAGTCGGGCGTAAACCGCATCGTGGAGTCGGTATAAGAAGGGTCGTAGGTGAACAATCCGCCGTTGAATTTCGTGGGGAATTTCCCGAATGCGTTGCAACCCAGCATGTACCGGAAGAGGTGGTAATTCCGCGCCATCTGCCAATGGGGGCTGGTTTCGGGACCCGAAACCAGGATGAAACTCCGCTGCCAGAACGCTTTCCACCAGTCCTCCGACTGCTGACGGGCGGTTTTGGCGGCCAGCTCCGCTGCGGTTCGGGCCGCCGATAAACCGCTCCGCCACTGGTCAAGGGTGGGAGCCGGTTGGGTGTGAAGCAGGACGGTGATGGCGTGGCTCCGGCTGGGCCGAACGCTAATCAACCGCCAGCCCTGAAAGTCCGTATCCCGGTATTTTCCCAGGTATGTTCCGGCCGGTTTTGTGTCACGGGCCGACAGGAGTCCGCCAAAGGTGAGGTCCGCCAGCGGATTAAACAGTTGACTTTTAACGCTGTCCAGACCCTGTTGTTGCACAGTAACATCGAAGGCCGACCGTTCCGGGCCGTTTCGGTGGTAAAAAAGGAGGTCGTTATTGCGAAATTCGATGCCATCCTTCAGCGTTTTGACTTCGGCCGGGGGCGCCCATTTGTAGGAGTTGGCGTTATTCTCGCGGCCTTTCGTAACGCGGTCGGTGTGCCGCCAGCTTTCAAAAGCCACTTCGGTTTTGATGGGTTTGTTGCAGCTCACATCGACGTGTACGACGGGGCGAAACACATCCACCCAAACCGTCAGCTGCGCCGAAAGGCCGGAACGACTGCCGTTGATCACAACCTGCCCTTTGTTCAGGACCAGCTCCTGTTTGAACGTTGCACCCTCGTCGAACGGATTCGGGGAAAGTTTCAGGCGCAGCCGGCCCAGCTTCAAAACCGTATTGTTGTGATCGAAGGTGCCGCTGCGACCGATGTAAACCAGTAAATCGCCCTTTTCAACCCAGACATTCAGCCCAATGTCGCCACCACCGCACGGTATGGCCTCTGACGAATTTTTGCTTGGACTGGTCCAAACCAGATTGTACGCATCGACGGGCGAGGGTTGGGCCAAAACCGGAAACAAGGGTTTGGCTATCAGTTGGATAACGATTAGTGTTCCAGCCAAAAACCGGTTTTTTATGGAGGATAGTATGGTAGAAAGCAAGGCTAATATGGTATAATTATGAGAGAAAATAGTAGAGATCTGGGGCAAATTTAGGGAGTATATTTGTGAACGTACCGGTTTTTAACAGCGTATGATTGAGCAAAGGATGCAGCTTTTTGGAATGGATTCAGGGAGACGACGACACACCGTTTTACTGGGCGTGCTGGTGGTGGTTGGCCTGCTCAAAACCGGGTTCAGCGCTGCGCAGTCGGCAGCCGTCTTATCCACGGAGAAACTGGAAAAATACGTCACTGCTTTCAATGCAACCGATGAAGAAGCCGTTAAAAATCAGGTTCCGAATGCGCAGGCATTCGAGTGGCTTTCCGAAAATATTCCGCTTTTCGACTGCCCCGATTCGACGCTGCAAACCGTGTATTATTACCGCTGGTGGGCGTTCCGGAAACACCTGAAACAAACACCGGAGGGCTATATTTTCACGGAATTTATCACGGACGTCAAACACGCCGGGAAGTATAACGCCATCAGCAGTGCGCTGGGGCATCACATTTACGAAGGACGCTGGCTGCACAATCCGAAATACATCGACGACTACCTTTCGTTCTGGCTCTACGTCGATCCGCAGCACAAAGCGCCCCGGTTTCATGCGTTCAGCAGCTGGGTCGATGATGCGGTTTACAATCGTTACCTGGTTAATCTGGACCACGGATTTATTCAGAAAAATCTGATCGCGCTGGATGCGGATTTCCGCCAATGGCAGCAGGAGCGGCAGTTGCCCGGCGGATTGTTTTGGCAGTTCGACGTTCGGGATGCGATGGAAGAGTCCATCAGCGGTTCGCGGAAAGAGAAAAACCGGCGGCCGACCATCAACAGTTACATGTACGGCAATGCAAAAGCGCTGGCGGCAATGGCCGGTTTGGTTAAGAACGATACGCTCCAAAATCGCTATGAACGACTGGCGACGAAGCTGAAAAAGCTATCGTTGGATAGCTTGTGGAACCCGGAATCGTCGTTTTTTGAAGTCAGATCGGAAAAAGGCGGTTTTGCCCGCGCCCGCGAAGCCATCGGATTTATTCCCTGGTATTTCAATTTGCCCGACGACCAACCGGTGTATGCCGTGGCATGGAATCAGCTCACTGATACGAGCGGTTTTTCCGCGCCCTGGGGGCTCACCACCGCCGAGCGACGCCACCCGCTATTTCGGACGCACGGTTCGGGCCACAGTTGTGAGTGGGATGGACCCCTCTGGCCCTTCGCTACCACGCAGACCCTCAAAGGCTTGTCGAATCTGCTGACCAGGTATCGGCATCACGGAACGATGACAAAGGCGGTTTTTTACGACGAATTGCTCAACTACGCCCGTTCGCACACCATGAACGGACAGCTCTATCTGGGTGAGTATCAGGATGAAAAAACCGGAGAATGGCTGAAAGGCGACAATCCGCGCAGCAAATTTTACAACCATTCCGGTTTTGCGGATCTAATCATCAACGACCTGATCGGCCTGAAGCCGCGGGCCGATAACGTTCTGGAAATCCGCCCCGTTCTGCCGGAAAACCAGTGGGATTGGTATTGCCTGGACAACGTGCTTTACCACGGAAAAAGCCTGACCATATTGTACGACAAAACCGGGAAGCAGTATGGCAAAGGCAAAGGGTTTCGGGTGTTTGCCAACGGAAACGAGATTTTTCGGGCTGACAAACCGGGACCGGTGATGATCAGGCGGTTTTAGGAATTTGTGGGAAAACGCGGCTGAAACGGATACTTTTGTGCCTGAATCTTTTGTCCGTTCGAACCGGGTTCTCCTCAGGCTTTGGCCACCAGCAGCTTCGATTGGTTGAAATACTGCCGTTTGTATTCCAGTGGCGTCAAACCGGTTACTTTTTTGAAATGCCGGTAAAAATTGGAAATGTTATTGAAACCGCAGTCGAAACAGATCACCTCGTTGGGGGCCTTATCCTCGATCAATGCCCGGCAGGCGTGACTGATTCGAATTTCAATCAGGAAATCGTAATACGTTTTGTTCGTCATTAATTTAAAATACCGGCAAAACGAGGTAACACTCAAATTGCTGATGGCTGATATTTCTTCCAGGGTAATTTCTTTTTTATAATTCGTTAGGGTGTAATTACAAACCGTATTGAGTCGTAAAGTGTCCGATTCGTTGGATTGATAAAAAACCGCCCGCCCGTTTACGATCAACTCATATTCGTCGGTTTCAGCCAGAATTTTTAAAAGCGAAAGAAGAATTATAATCTTATCTAGGTTGGAAGCGTCCAGCGATTTATGCATCAGTTCGGCGAGTTTTTCATTGGCCTTTCCGTGAATTACCATTCCGCTTTTGGCTTTTTCAAAAAGCTTCGGAATTAAATACGCTTCCGGAAGTTTTAAAAGATCATCGCCCAGGCAATCTGGCAGAAATTGAATAACAATAACTTCCGTCATTAAATCCGGATCGTTGTGGAAATATTCTTTGCCGCTGCGCCAGGTGTGCGGCAGATTTTCGCCCACCAGGACGATTTCGCCGTGCGAAAAATTGCTGATTTTATCGCCGATAAACCGCACGCCCTCGCCCTTTAAAATATAATGTAGTTCCAGCTCCGGGTGGTAATGCCAGATGTTTTTAAAGTGCGGTAAGGTATCGTGCCGAACGGTGAACGAGCTCTCCGGTCTGGCCGTCACTTTGCGAAATAAGGGCTTCATGGTACGGGTCTTCAAATACCGAGGTAACGCAGGCGAAAAGAACCTGGGGAACGACCACCACGCGTAGTCTGGCTTCCCGGTTTCGCTGAACGGCCGCAGCGGCCGATCCGAATCCATTTCAATCCTGTTTCAATCGGTTGATTGAGAAATCTTACCTGCAAACATAATCGAATAACTCTAATAATTCCTATTTATTCTATGATAATTTCCTATAGTAAGTTGACAAAAAAATGCAGCTATGCCCAAGAAATGTACCATAATTTTGTAATCAGCTAAGGAATATTATAGTAAATTCTTGCTTTTTTCTTCTTTCACGGGCTTTTTTTGAACCACAACCCAGCCCGTCACCACCGTCGTTTGTACCAGTAAAGCCGTGTTGTTGGGTCCATACTATCAATCTTGAAAATCCGTGTTGCCATGACTTTGAAACTTCTATTACCGGGCCTTTTTTTCGCTTTTCTTACCCAGCTAACTGCAATGGGACAACCCCTCGGCGCAAAAACGGAAGGGGATGCGTATAGCAAAACCGTTAACGAGCGGGCCGCCAAAATTGTAGCTACATTGGGGCTGGCCGATTCGGTCAAAGCGGTCCGGGTTCAGGGGAAAATTGCGCAACAGTACCGAAGCCTGAATACCATTCACGAAGCCCGAAAGGAAGCGTTGAAAACCCTGAAAGAAACCGCTGACACCAATGCTCTGGAATCCGGTAAATCCCGATTGGATGCCCAGATGGCCGAGGCTTTAAAAAAGCTTCATGCGGATTATTTACTGGCGTTACAAGATGATTTAACGGCTGTACAAATCGATCAGGTCAAAGATGGAATGACGTACGGAGTTTTACCCGTTACGCTGAAAGGTTATCAGGCGATGCTGCCCGATTTAACTAGTGATCAAAAAGAACAGATACGTGCCTATTTAACGGAAGCGCGCGAGCGGGCCATGGATGAAGGTACTGCTAACGAAAAACACGCGGTATTTGGCAAGTATAAAGGTCGGATTAACAATTATTTGTCGGCGGCTGGAATCGATATGAAAAAAGCAAGCAAGGCGTGGGAAGCGCGCATTGCGCAGGAAGCCAAATCCCGTCAGGAAAAAGAATAAATTTAGCGAATTGATAGCAGTAAATCCTACAAACCTACTTTTAATACTACTCCTATGACACCGGTTTTACAAAAGAAAGCGATTCTCTTCGGCACCGGAAAACTGCTCTGTGCCCTGGTGTTGGGGGGAATCTCGGAAGCGGTTTTTGCTGAAAAAAATAGCGGGACTCTGGCGCTGGTAGGGAGGCATGCTGCGGCTCCGCTGGACAACATTACCGGAACTGTGAAGGATGCCAAAGGCGAGCCCCTGCCGGGCGTGAACGTGCTCATCAAGGGAACGAAAACCGGGACGGTGTCGGACGTTAACGGGTTGTTTCGGCTGAATCTGCCCAAAGGCGACGAGACGCTGATTTTTAGTTATATCGGATTTAAAACGCTGGAAGTTCCGGTCAAGGGGCGAACGTCTTTTGTGGTTCAGCTAGAAGAAGATGCCGCTTCGCTGAGTGAGGTCGTCGTGGTGGGGTATGGGGTTCAGAAAAAGGTCAGTCTGACGGGCTCCGTGGCAACCATCGATCTGAAAACGGTTCAGGATCTGCCGGTTAACAGTTTATCGGCGGCTCTGGTGGGGCAGATGCCGGGCGTTGGGGTGACCGGTGGTACCAGCCGCCCCGGCGAAAGCGCCCAGATTACGGTCCGGAATCCGATTGTTCTGTCGAAGGACGGCGGCACCTTGCGACCCCTTTACGTCATCGATAATGTGGTGCGGACGGAGGAGGATTTCAACGCACTGGATGTGTCGGAGGTCGAAGCGGTGTCGGTTCTGAAGGACGCGGCTGCGGCCATTTACGGTGCCCGTTCCAACCAGGGGGTCGTGGTGGTCACAACCCGACGCGGAAAAGCCGGGATGCCCAAGTTTAGCTACAGCGGTTCGACCGGGATTTCGGACGGGAAACTGCCGACGATGATGAACGGCTTCGAGCACGCAACCTACCTGAATAGCCTGAATTTTGCCGCCGGAAAACCGGCTTCCGATCCCCTCATTTATACCCCCGACGAGCTGGCGCACTACCAGAACAACAATACCGACTGGTTGCGGCAGGCCTGGCAATCCTCTACGGTTCAGCGCCATGCGATGAACGTCAGTGGTGGCAACGAAAAGGCGACGTATTTTGCCGGAGCTTCGTACAACGCGCAGAATGCCAATTTCGATAACATCAATTCGAGCAAATGGACGTTTCGGGCGAGTGCCGATATGCAGGTAACCAAAAGACTGAGAGCGGCCCTTTCGCTGAGCGGGGATTTGTCGAATAAACGGATGTATTACCTCAAACAGGGGGGTGAAAGTGCCGAAAACGACATGAAAAGCTTGTTGTATACGCCCCAGTTTGCCGCGCCGTATGTGAACGGTTTGCCGGTTTTGCTATCGAACGGCGGGGCCAACGACTTCGGTGCCTTCCACTTTTTTGAAGTACAGAAATCGAATAACTACACCCAGACCCGCAGCAGCGGCCTGAACGTTACGGCCAATCTGGATTACGACATCCCGTTTGTGAAGGGCCTGAAAGCGCGGGTTCTTTACAGCCGGACGTTTGATAACACCTTCGGCAAGCAGTACGGCACGAAATACAACGTCTACAATTTCTCGATGCTCGGCGACCACAAACACATTTACGGGGGCGATGTGCAGAAAATTGTTACGCTGAACAACGGCGACCGGGTGCGGGCCAATCCGGGTTATGTCGATACCTACCAGTTCAACGGGTATCTGAATTACGACCGGCAGTTTGGCAAGCACCAGATTTCGGCCATCGCCTTCTTCGAGCAGGCCGAAACCCACGCCGACAACATTGCCGCCATGGCCGAGGGCGTCATCATCGGCGGGCTGGACAACATGCGTTACGCGGTTGGCACCCAGACGACCACCGAAACCGAATCGGAAACCGGTTTTCTGTCGTATGCGGGTCGGGTCAATTACAACTACGCCAACAAGTATTTCTTTGAAACCGCCATTCGCTACGATGCTTCGACCCGGTTTGCGCCCGAGTACCGCTGGGGCTTGTTTCCGTCGTTCTCGGCCGGCTGGGTTATTTCCGAAGAACCGTTTTTTCGGGGCGGGGTTCGCTGGGTTGACTTCCTGAAACTGCGCGGGTCGCTGGGTTTTCTGGGCGGGGATGCCACCAAGCCGTACAACTGGCTAACGAGCTATTCGATTCAAACCGGGAAAGGGGCGGTTTTTGGCGGCAATACCGATCGTCCGCTGATTGTGGCCCCGAACAACGCGATGGCCAACCGCCAGGCCCGTTGGGATGATAACACGAAGTACAACATCGGGATCGACGCGCAGTTTCTCAAAAACCGCCTTTCGATGACGCTGGATGCGTTTTACGACCACCGCTACAACATGCTGACCAGCCTGACCTCATCGGTGCCGCTGCTGGTGGGAGCGACCTTGCCTTCTGAGAACTACGCGATTGTCGATGGTTTCGGAACGGAATTCTCGCTGGGCTGGAACGACAAAATTGGCAGCGACTGGTCCTACAAAGTCAATGCCTTTCTGACCTGGAGCGACAATAAGCAAATTCGGATCGATGTCGACAAAGGCAAACTGGGTACGTTTGAGGACCCGCTGGGCAAGTCGTCGGACCTGGGTTTCAAGGGCTACCGCTACCTCGGGATGTTCCGGTCACAGCAGGATGTGGATCGGTATCTGGAACAAAATCCGGGCTACACCCTTTTCGGAGCCGCCCCAAAACCGGGTATGTTGTATTACGAAGACGTTCGCGGTCCGAAAGATGCTTCCGGGCAATACACCGCTCCGGATGGAAAAATTACGGAAGCCGACATGCAGTTTCTGACGCGGAAAGCGAGTAACCACTACGGTTTTGGGTTCAATTTCAGCACGTCCTACAAAGGGTTGTCGGTGGCCGCCGTCATCAGCGGATCGTTCGGCGGGCAGGATGCAGTCGAATCAACCGCCCGCTCGCAGGCTACGCCCACGGCCAACCGGCCGCAATTCTGGGCCGATCACTGGACGCCCGAAAACCCCAATGCGACCTACCCCAATCCGTATTACAAGGATACGTACAATGTCGATTCGGATTTCTGGTTCCGGAGTTCGACCCAACTGGCGGTCCGCAACGTCAACGTTTCGTACGGTTTGCCCGCCGGTTTTTCGGGTCGGCTGGGACTGACCAACGTCCGGGTCTATCTGGTGGCTACCAATCCGCTTAATCTGTATAATCCGTATGACTACAAAACGTATTCGGGTAACTACGACGCTTATCCGGTGCTGCGTTCCTTCTCGCTGGGTTTAAATCTGGGCCTGTAATCCTCGACCGCTACCATGAAAAATCTGCCAAAAATTCTAACCGTTCTCGGCTCGGCGCTGGCGCTCGCCAGTTGCACCGATGTGCTGGACAAAACCGACCTCGGATCAACCAGCGGGGCCTTGATTTTCAACGATTCGACGCTCACGCAGATGAGTCTCGATTACATCTACGACCAGAACCTGCCGTTAGGCATTCCGACTCTGGGGCCGGGCAGTCCAAGCATTACCAGCCTGACGGACGAATCCTTCGGTGAAAGTAAAGTGCTGGAGGGCACCCTGCTCGTCAACGAAGTGGGTGATTTCGGAACATCGCTGGATGTTAAAAACAATTACGGAAAAATCCGGGTGATCAACATGTTTTTGAGTGATGTCAACGGCGGAACGCTGCCGCAATTCACCAAGAACAAGCTTCGGGCGCAGGCGCAGTTTTTCCGGGCCTGGCGGTATTTTGAGCTCGTCCGCCTGTATGGCGGGGTGCCGCTGGTCCTGACTCCGCTGGCGGCTGTGGGCGTCGAAGCGCGCGATCAGGCTTTTTTGCCCCGAAATACCACCGCCGAAACGTTTGCCACCATCGTCAAAGACCTGGATTCGACGATTGCATCGGTGCCCGGCCGCTGGAATTCAAGCGATTGGGGCCGAATTACGAAAGGAACGGCGGCTGCTTTCAAAGGCCGGGTGTTGCTGACTGCCGCCAGCCCCCAGTTTAACCCGACGGATGAGGCAGCCAAATGGCAGGTTTCCTACGATGCCAACAAACAGGCTTATGACCTGCTGACGACCAACGGGTACAGCCTGCACGCGTCGTTCGACCAACTCTGGTTTCAGGAAGTCAACAACCCCGAAGCGGTTTTGGTGACGGGTTTCAACACCGCAACGGGTGACCAGACGCGGAAAAACAACGGCTACGACAACGCGACCCGTCCGTCGTATGCCGGAACCGGCGGAGGTTCCAACCAGCCATCGTGGGAAATGGTCAAAGCCTTCCCGATGCTCGACGGCAAAAAACCGGGTGAATCGACCAAATACAAGTATGCCGATCAGTCGTTCTACAAAAACCGGGACCCGCGCTTCGACAAGACCATTGCCTATAATGGTGTGAACTGGCCGCTGAACGGCAACACTTCCTACAAGCTCTGGACGTATTTTGTGGGTGGAAAAACCGTCGAAGCCAAAGCCTCCAACACTGGTTTTTACACCCGAAAAGCCGTAAACCCGACTCCTGCGGTTGGCGATGTTCAGTTTTCGGGCACCGACTGGATCGAACTCCGGTTTGCGGAAGTGTTGCTGAATCTGGCCGAAAGTGCCGTTGGCGTAAACAAACTGGACGAAGCCTATACGCACCTGAAAGCCATCCGAAAGCGGGCGGGCATCGAAGCCGGAACCGATGGTTTGTACGGGCTGCAAGCCTCCATGACGCGCGCCGAACTGTTTGAGGCCATTCTGCTCGAACGGCAGATTGAGTTTGCGTTCGAAGGCAAGCGGTTCTGGGATTTACGGCGCTGGAAACTGATCGAAGAAACCCTGAACGGCACCCGCCGGACCGGGGTAACGATTAGCCTGAAAACAACCGGCGTCCCGGCCGATTTCGCCACCAGCCGCGACAATGTCAGCCTGGACAAAGCCTACACGGATTATTTTACGCTGGAGTTCAAACAACTCGATACCCGCTACGCAATCAACTGGAAACCGGCGTATTACTTCTTTGCCATCCCGCAGACGGCCATCGACAACAATCCCAAACTGATCCAGAACACCACCTGGGGCGGTTCGTTCGATCCGCTGAAGTAAGCAAACAGGGGAAGTTGGCTTATTATGGCTCTCAGAACCACTTACCATCTCTCTTACTCAATCTATGTTGGTCGGGATTTGCACGGCACCGTGTAAATCCCGTTTAGCTTCGGGGTATTCTTTTATAAACTATAAAAATGGGGCATTCGCAATACGCCATGAAATACGGTTTTTTTCTAATCAGCTGGCTATCGGTTCTGACGGGGATGGGCGCGCTGGCCCAACCCGCAACGTACTTCAACGTGCTTCAATACGGGGCCAGGAATGATAGCAGCCAACTGGCCACGACGGCGGTCCGGAAAGCCATTGAAACGGCGGCCAAAGGCGGTGGTGGCACAATTTATTTTCCGCCGGGCAAATACAAAACCGGCCCGATTCATCTGAAAAGCAACATCACGATTCTGATCGACGCCGGGGCCGAGCTGCATTTCAGCGACAATTTCGATGATTACCTGCCAATGGTCTCCTCGCGTTGGGAAGGCACGGACGTGACCAATTTTTCGCCCCTCTTTTACGCGTACAAAGCAGAAAATATCGCCATTCGCGGGCGGGGAAGCATCGACGGTCACGGAAAAAAATGGTGGAAATATTCGGAAGTAACGGTCAAAAATTCACCCGGATCGAAGTGGCAGGATGAATTTCACCGACTCAATAAAGACATCCTGCGGCCCGACCTGCCCGGTTGGGTGGAGCGAGGGTTTCTGCGCCCGCCGTTCATTCAGCCAATGCACTGCAAAAACGTGCTCATCGAGGGCATCACCATCCGCAACTCGCCGTTCTGGACCGTAAACCCGGAATTCTGCGAAAACGTCACCGTCACGGGCGTCACGATCACCAATCCGCCTTCTCCCAACACCGATGGCATCAACCCCGAATCGTGCCGGTACGTGCACATTTCCAACTGCCACATCAGCGTGGGCGACGACTGCATCACCATCAAGTCCGGCAAAGACCGGGCCGGCCGGAAGATGAACATTCCCGCCGAGAACTACACAATTACGAACTGCACCATGCTGTCGGGGCACGGGGGCGTGGTCATTGGCAGCGAAATGTCGGGCGGAGTGCGGAAAATCAGCATTTCCAACTGCATTTTCGACGGAACGGACCGCGGAATCCGCATCAAAACCGCCCGGGGGCGCGGGGGCGTGGTGGAGGACATCCGGGTGGACAACGTGATTATGAAGAACATCCGGGAACAGGCCATCGTACTCGACATGCAATACGCCAAAACGAAGCCCGAACCGGTTTCGGAACGGACGCCCGCTTTCCGGAACATCCATTTCAGCAACATCACCGCCGAGGCCAGGCAAGCCGGTTTTCTGAACGGACTGGAAGAAATGCCCATCGAGAACATCACGTTCAATGATCTGACGGTAAATTCCGAAACCGGATTTGCGATCAAAGAGGCCCGGAACATCGCGTTTCACAACGTCACTGTCAGCACCAAAACCGGCCCGGCCATCGTTGCCGAAAAAGTCCAAACGCTGGAAATCGACGGTGTAAAAACCGCCCGTCCGCTTCCGGATACGCCGGTGGTGGAACTGACGAACGTGGAAGATGCCTTCGTGTACGACTGTTTTCCAAAACCGGGTACGGACGTATTTTTGAAATTGAACGGAGAACAAACCCAGCAGATCAGTGTCAGTGGCAACAATTTCCGGCACGTCAAAACGCCGGTTTTAAACGAAGGGAAAGCGGAAAGCCTGAAGATTGAATAGGTTGAGAAGGTTAAATGTAAAATGTCGAATGTAAAAGGGTGTATCGTTGGATTCCTTTTCGACGTTCTTCATTATACATTCTCTTTCCTCCATGTCACAAAACCTTCAATTCCCCATTCAGCCGGTACGTTTTTCCTTTTTCCGTCACCAACAGGATGGCTTGGTTGCCGTACCGCAGCGTACAGGCCAGTCCGGCTTTCGAGTTAAGTTCTACTTCCGTTAGTTTCCCATCCTGCCAGCGAATGTTCAGTTCAAAACCGCCGTGGGCGCAAATCCCGCGGATAAAACCGGTCGGTAAGGCGGTGGGCAATGCCGGCAGCAGGTCGATGAATTTACCCTGACTTTGCAGCAGGAGTTCACCGATGCCCGCAGCCCCGCCAAAATTACCGTCGATTTGAAACGGCGGGTGTGCATCGAATAGGTTGGGATAGGAGCCGCCACCCGCCACACCATCCGGAGAAATGGCGGGGCGCAGGAGCATTTTGAGCATGCTATAGGCGTGGTTGCCATCGCGGAAACGGGCCCAGAAATTGATTTTCCAGGCCAGACTCCAGCCGGTGCCATCGTCTCCCCGCTCCAGCAGCGACTGCCGGGCCGCTTTCATCAGCTCGGGCGTTTCGTCCCAGCTGATATCGGTGCCGGGGTGAACCCCCCACAGGTGCGAGACGTGGCGGTGGTGATCATTGGGATCGTCGACATCCTGGAGCCATTCCTGCAACTGACCGCGTTTGCCGATCTGATTGGGTGCCAGCCAGGCGTAAAGCGTTTTGAGGGAATCGCGAAAAGGCATGTCGGTTTCGAGAACTTCGCTGGCGGCCACACAATGGTTGAAAAGATCGCGGATGAGCTGATGGTCCATCGCCGGACCCGCCACCAGACCGCCGTGTTCGGGCGAGTTGGACGGACTACTGATCAACCAGCCGGTTTTGGGGTCGCTGACCAGAAAATCCACAAAAAACCGGGCGGCATCTTTCAGAATCGGATACGCCCGGTTTTGCAAAAACGCCCGGTCCTGCGTGTATCGATACCGTTCCCACAGATGGCGGCAGACCCAGGCCGCGCCGGTTACCCAAATCCCGTGGTTTGAAGCATTGATGGGGGCCGTGCCGCGCCAGAGATCGGTGTTGTGGTGCAGCACCCAACCCCGCGCATTGTAGTGTGCCTGGGCGGTTTTTCGGCCCGTTTCGGCCAGTTCTTCAACGGCCTTCAGCAGCGGTTCGTGGCAGGCCGACAGGTTGAGCATTTCGGCGGGCCAGTAGTTCATCTCAAGGTTGATGTTGGTGGTATACTTGCTACCCCAGGGCGGGGTCAGCTGGTCGTTCCAGATGCCCTGTAAATTAGCCGGTTGCGTGCCGGGGCGTGAACTGGAAATTAATAAATACCGCCCGTATTGCAGGTATAAAGCCAGCAGTGACGGATCGGAAGCGGTTTCGAACCGTTTCAGGCGTTTGTCGGTGGGAAGGTTCTCGGTGGGCGTGTGCCCCAGATCCAGCGATAAGGTATTGAAATTCGATTGGTAGTCCTTGATGTGATCGGTTTTGACGGCCGTAACGTCCTTCGTCCGAACGGCCAGGAGCGGTTTTTGACACAGCGAAGCCGGATCACCGGAAACATCCCTATAATTCTTGAAATTCGTTCCGGCGGTCAGATACAACGTGGCTTCGTCGGCTTTCGTGACAATCAGTTTTCCGTTGGAAACCACGATTGTTCCTTTTCTGGTGCGGATCTGGAGCCAACTTTCCCCTCTCAAGGCTCCATTTTTCACCTGAACCGACAAAGCAATGGTCTGATGATCAATTTTTCGCACCGTCGAACCGTGGTGTGGACTTTCCAGCGAGGCTTCAAAACTAATCTGACCCGGCCGGCTGGCGGTCAGGTGAACGGCCAGGAGCTGGTCGGGAGCGCTGGCAAAATATTCCCGGATATAATGGACCCCGTCGGCGGCATACGAGACGCGGGAAATAGCCCTCGTCAGGTCCAGTTCGCGTTGATATTGGGTCACTTTCTTTGGTTCAATAAACCGCAGCTTTAGATCGCCGAAGGGTTGGTAATCGGCCTGATAGCGCGGCTGCTGGGGTGGCTGGTCATCCTGAATCCTATACCGAAACGGTTTGGCGAGCGGCACGCCCTCGGCCGGTTGCCGGCCTTCCGGATATACCACAAACGTTGGCTGCCCGGTTTTGACGCCGATAAAACCGCCTTTGTCGAACCAGTTGATCACCTGAATCGCCACCTGATTTGTGCCCGCGCGGAGCCGGGATGCCGGAATTTTGTACCGCCGGTTTTTAGTAATGCCTTCGTCGGAACCCACCAGTTCGCCGTTCAGGTAGGTAAAATCCTGATCGCGGATTCGGCCCAGATCCAGCACCACGTCTTTGCCGGCCCAGCTTGCGGGCAAGTCGAACGAGGTTCGGAACCAGACGGCGCCGTCCAACCCTTCCAAACTGGTTTTTTCCCAGCCCTCGACGGTCGGAACCGGCATGGTTTTCCAGGTCCGATCATCCCCCAAAACCGCAGCCGGATTCCACTTCAGCGCGGTCAGCTCACGGATTTTGGCAAACCAGGCGGTTTTTTCTGACGCATAATTGGCTTCGTTGCTGTGGCGACCCATGAATTGCTCCTGCGTCAGTTTTTCGGCTTCGGCCTGCTTTCCTTCGGTGAGCAGCTGGCGAATGTGGGGCAAAGACCGGAAGGCTCCTTCCCGCTGATACTCCCGCGGCTCGCCCGTCCAGAGGGTTTCTTCATTGAACTGAATCCGGTCGGTTTCGATGCCGCCAAACACCATACCGCCCAGCCGCCCGTTGCCAATCGGCAGGGCTTCCACCCATTGACGGGCGGGTTGTTGATACCAGAGTCTAAGCGGTTGGTGAGCCTGCAGATTGCTGAGGACGGACCAACACCCGATAATGTATAAAGCGATTCTGCGGTTTTTCATGTTTTCCCGTTCCATCCGGCCGAACGCCGAAAGGAGCCCTACCGATTGTCATTACATCTCGTTCGAATTACAAAGAATTGGTTTTATACGCCTTCACTTCTATAGCATTTTAGCGGGGATATGTATCATTTTGTCCGTTTTGATCGGCATTCCGAAAATCTTCCCGAACTTTAGAAAACCGGTTTTTTTCCTGAACTCCGGTTTTACGTTTTGGCTGATAAACTCTCCTTACCTCATGTTCGGTCTGGCTTTCATACGGTTTTTTCTGATCCTCTGTTTACCGTTCACCCTCGTTGCGCAACCGGCTGCCCCGGAATCTACCGTTGAAAAATGGGGACTTTATGAGATTTCCCTGGCGGGGCCATCCGGCGGTAATCCGTTCACGGATGTCTGGCTTTCCGCCGAGTTTTCGTTGGGCGCTAAAAAAATCAAGGTTACGGGTTTTTACGATGGGGAAGGCGTGTATAAAATCCGGTTTATGCCGGATAGCGTCGGCCAATGGTCGTACCGAACCGCCAGCAATGTTAAGGCGCTGACCGGCAAACGGGGAACGCTGGCCTGTCGTGCCCCTTCGGCGGCCAATCACGGCCCCGTCAAGGTCTGGAATATGTACCATTTTCAGTACGCCAACGGAAAACCGTACTACCCGTTCGGGACCACCGCCTACGCCTGGACGCACCAGTCGGAAGCTTTGCAGGAACAGACGCTAAACACGCTGAAAACCGCGCCTTTCAACAAAATCCGGATGTGTGTTTTTCCGAAAACGTACAGTTACGTGGAGGATGAACCGGCCTTGTTTGCCTATCAGGCGAAAAACCGCAGCAAACGCGTCGACGGAACCCTCCACTATGAATGGGACTTTACGCGCTTTAATCCCGTTTTTTTTCGGCACCTTGAAAAGCGTATTGCGGACCTGGCGAAGCTCAACATCGAAGCCGACCTGATCATTTTTCATCCGTACGACAAAGGCCGCTGGGGCTTCGACAGCATGGGGATGAAGAACGATTTGTTTTACATCAAATACCTGGTTGCCCGGCTGTCGGCCTACCCGAACGTCTGGTGGTCGCTGGCGAATGAGTTTGATTTTATCAAGAACAAATCGCGGGAAGACTGGGATGTTTACAGCAAAGCCGTGGTGGAAGCCGACCCGTTTCACCACCTCTGTTCGATCCACAACGGAACGGAGTATTTCGACAACTGGAAGCCGTATTACACGCACGTCAGCATCCAGAACGGGTCGGTGGTGGAGGATTTTGGAAGGGCGGTTTTGTTACGCGACGCCTACCGAAAACCGGTAGTCTACGACGAAGTCTGTTACGAAGGGAATCTGCCGCAGCGCTGGGGGCGACTGAGTGCCGAAGAAATGACCGAGACGTTCTGGCAGGGCGTCATTGCCGGCACGTATGTAACGCACGGCGAAACGTACCGGACGCCGGGCGACACCATTTTCTGGGCGGAAGGTGGGCGGTTTCACGGCCAGAGTCCGGCCCGGATTGCGTTTCTGCGCAAACTGCTGGAAGAAGAACCCGGCCCGCTGCAATTGGCCGATCCGTGGAAAGACCACCAGACCTGCCAGTCGGACAGCGCGCATTACCTGATTTATTTTGGAAAGCAAATGCCGACGGAATGGGTCTTTAACCTGCCGAAAAAAGGCGCACCCGCTGCCGGCACGGTTTTCAAAGCTGAACTGATCGACACCTGGAACATGACCATTACTCCGCTTTCGGAGACGTTTAAGCTGGGTGAGGTACAAAATTATCGCCTTTACGACGAAACGGTAAAGAAAATCCGGCTGCCCGCCAAACCGTACCTTGCCATCCGGCTGACACGGGTGAAGGAGTGAACCGGTTTTTACCACGCAATTTCCGGTAGTCCCTTGCTTTTCAGGTACTCATTGGTCTGGCTGAAATGTTTGTTGCCAAACCAGCCGCCCCATTGTGCCGCCATCGGCGAGGGGTGTTTGGATTTGAGAACGAGGTGTTTTTTGTCGTCGATGATGGCCCCTTTCTTCTGGGCGTAGGCGCCCCAGAGCAGAAACACCAGGTTTTCCTTTTCGTTGGAAAGGTGCTGAATGGCGGCATCGGTAAAGGTTTCCCAACCTTTGTTCTGGTGCGAACCAGCCTGGCTGGCCCGAACCGTCAGGGTTGCGTTCAGCAGCAACACGCCCTGCACCGCCCAGCGTTCCAGATTCCCGGATTTCGGAACCGGAATGCCCAGATCGTCCTGAATTTCCTTGAAAATATTGACCAGCGAAGGCGGTTTGGTGATGCCATCGTTGACCGAAAACGAGAGTCCGTTGGCCTGTCCTTCGCCGTGGTAGGGGTCCTGTCCCAGAATAACAACTTTCGTCTGATCGAACGGGCATTTATCAAAGGCATTGAAAATCAGCTTCCCCGGCGGATAACATCGTTGGGTCATATACTCGACCCGCACAAACTCGACGAGCTTCTGAAAATACGGTTTTTCAAATTCGGTGTGCAGGCGCTCCTGCCAGGCGGGTTCAATAACAACCTTCATACAAGTGGATTTAGGGAATGTAAGCGATGAAACCGTGAATTTGTTTAAATAGAAGTGCCAGCGGAAGCCTTTGGACCGCAGCCAGGGCAAATGTAGGCCAAACCGAAAATAATTGGCGGGCCTTTTTGGAATTATAAACTCTTAAATATAATTTTCGTTTTAAGGTTGTTAACCAAAGGCTATTCGAATGATATCGGCAGTTACCGAAGGCGTCAAGGTCAGTGTGATGACCGAATACCAGCCGGAATATTCCAGCCCGTCGCAGGCGCATTACGTTTTTACCTACCGGATTACGATTGAAAACGGCGGCTCATCGACGGTTCAGTTGCTGCGTCGGCACTGGGTAATTTACGATGCCCACGGCTCGGCGCGGGAAGTGGAAGGGGAGGGCGTGGTTGGTCAGCAGCCGGTTCTGGAACCGGGTGAGGTGCACGAATATGTGTCGGGTTGTAACCTGCGCTCGAGCCTGGGCAAAATGGGCGGCACCTACCTGATGGAACGAATTGTCGATGGAAAGCAATTCCGGGTGAACATCCCGGAGTTTACGATGGTGGTTCCGTACCGATTAAATTAATTGTTTTGCTAAATGTCCGCCCTGGCGGTTTTGCTTGCTTGATTCGTGCTTATCTGAATTTTCTTTTGCAGGCCCGCAATGCGCATTCCCTGCATTCGCCTTTTTTATTCGATCTTTATTCCAGGCTCATCCGTTCCGATAATCCGCAGGAACCCGCGTTTGTCCCCATTCGTGCCTTGCAGCGGGAATTGCTGCAAGACGAGCGGAAGATCCAGATTACGGATTTTGGCGCGGGCTCCCGCATCAACGCAGCGCGCGAACGGGCCATTCGGGACATTGCGAAGAATTCCCAGAAACCGGCCCGCTTCGGTCGGTTGATGTACCGGTTAATCCAGCGGTTTGGGTACCAGACCATTGTTGATCTGGGAACGTCGCTGGGGATCACGACTTTGTACGAAGCCGCAGCGGCTCCAACGGCCCGGATTCTGACGTTTGAAGGATGTCCGCAGACCGCAGCCGTGGCCGCCCGCAATTTTCAGAAACTGAATCGCACCAACATTGAAATTATCACCGGGAATCTTGATCACACGCTGGGTGAACGCTTAAAGACGGTTTCGACAATTGATTTTGCTTTTTTCGATGCCAACCACCGGTTTGAGCCCACCGTACGGTATTTTGAAACCTGCCTTCCGAAAATTCACAACGATACCTGTTTTATTTTTGACGATATTCACTGGTCCGACGAAATGGAGCAGGCCTGGACGGTTATTAAAGCCCATCCGGAGGTAACTGTTGCGATTGATCTGTTTTACATCGGGTTAGTATTTTTTAGAAAAGAGCAACCTAAACAGGATTTTGTCCTGACGTTTTAACCCGGTCGGAGCCGGAAATAAGAACCGGTTCTTCGCGTTATCATTCAGATACCTTTATGGGAGTAATTGAGCGTATTCACGATAGCCTGGCTGTTTCATGAAGTCTGATTTTCAATCATTTACATTGCGTTTCTTGGTCGGGTTGAGCCTGGTTGCGGTGATTGTCTCGTGTCAGAAAGCGGCTGACCAAGCCAACGACGGGACGGGACCGACGCCAGCGGTTGCCAGCTTCGACCAGTTGCAGCGCCGGATTCTGACGCCAACCTGCGCCACTTCGGGCTGTCATTCGTCCGAAACCGACGCGACCTTCAACCAGCATCGACTGGTTCTGGCAACCGGTCAGGCCTATAAAAATCTGGTGGGTGTGGCCTCAACGAACGCCACCGCAAAAGCCAATGGGTTGCTGCGGGTGAAGCCGTTTGCCGCCCTTGAAAGCCTGCTCTATCACAAGCTCAATGCCGCAGCGAGTCACCACAGTGGAGCCAATTACGGGAATCCGATGCCGCTCGGCAAAGACCTGCTGACGGTCGGGCAGATCGAATTTGTCCGGCGCTGGATTGAAGCCGGCGCCCCCCAAACCGGCAGCGTCGTGGATTCGACCCTGCTGGATGACAAAACGCCCAGTTCACTTGCGGAGAATTTTGAAGCGCTGAAAGCTCCGGCCGCTGCCGACGGTTTTCAGGTTCGGCTGGAGCCTTTTACGGTTGCGCCCAATTTTGAACGGGAGTTATTTGTCAGAAAATCAATTGGCAATTCGCAGGATGTTTACGTGAACCGGTTTGAAGTTAAAATGCGACCGAATAGCCACCACTTTGTGGCGTATAATTTTCGGAATAGCCAGAATCTTCCCGCCATGAATCAGGTTCGGGATTTGCGTAATCCGGACAATTCCTACAATCTTCAAACGGCGCTTTCGATGCAAAATCACGTGTATTTTATTGGCGTACAATCGCCGTATGTTAATTATGTTTTTCCGGAAGGGACGGCTTTACCCGTGCCGGCCAATGCCACAATGGATATGAATTCGCATTATGTAAACAAAACCGCGAGCTCCCTCACGGGGGAGGTTTACATGAATTTATATACGACCGACAAAGCAAAGGTGAAGAACGTGGTGAAAACCATGGATTATAACAATACCGACCTCGATATTCCGGCCAATAAACGGGTGACGCTGACCAAGACGTTCACCATGTCGAAACCGGTTAAGGTGCTGGTTCTGACTTCGCATACGCACAAATTGGGGGAGAAATTTGTCATCCGAATCAAAGGTGGTGCCCGCAACGGCGAAATCATTTATACCTCCACGGACTGGGAACATCCCGAAATCACCACCTTTACGACCCCCGTTCAACTGGCCAAAGGCGATGCACTGGTATCGGAAATTACGTACAATAATACCACCGGTAAAACCGTCAATTTTGGTCTGAGTAGTGAAGACGAAATGGGAATTATTTTTGGGTACTATCTGGAAGAATAAAACGGCGAAAACAAATTGGTGTCTATAAAATTTAGAATAATGATGGTAAAAGTAATCCCGGCTCCATACCGTTTATAGTTGGCATTCGTCATGTTACATTGTTGAGTTAAAATCTTTTTTATTCGGGTACGGCTGCTTTTACTGAAATGAAAATAAAAAAACCGCTCTGGTGCAGAGCGGTTTTTTTATAACCAGATTTAAAGGGAATTACCGGGCAATTTCAATCTGAACCCGTTTGCCTTTAATGGTATTTCCTTCCATTACATCCACCACCCGATTGGCGAAATCACGCGGGACGTCCACGTACGTATGCTTGTCAAAAATGTCAATGTGACCAATGCTGCTGCCCGGAATATTGGCTTCCCCGGCAATGGCACCCACGATGTCGCCCGGGCGGATGAAATCCCGACGGCCCACGCTGACAAACAGGCGCGTCATGTTCGCTTCCCGTTCGCGGGGAACCCGCTCCCGGTCGTCGCGCTCAAACCGACGGCCTTCCCCCCGGTTTTCGTCGCGGTTGCCGAACCGGCCACCCCGATCACGGTCACCAAAGCGGCCCGCGCTTTCAGTGCGGCCACCCCGGTCGCCAAACCGGCCTGTGCTCTCGTTCCGGCCGCCCCGGTCGCCGAAACGACCTGAGCTTTCGCGGCCCCCCCGATCCCGGTCGCCGAACCGGCCACCTTCCCGGTTTCCCCGACGATCATCGTCGTGGCCCAGGTTTTGATCCGAGAATTCGTTTTTCTCAATGCCCATGCCGCGTTTCACCAGCGCCGACACAATTTGTTCGGTCGAAAAACCGCTGTGGTGCAAAGCCGTCAGCACGTCCTCGTACAGATTCAGGTCTTCGCTGCTCTCGATGGTTTGCTGAACCTGCTCGATAAACCGGGCTTTCCGCAGACCGACGATGTCTTCAAACGAAGGAATCACCCCTTTTTCCACCCGAACTTTCGTGTAGTTCTGAATTTCGCGGAACCGGTATTTTTCGTCCCGACCGACCAGCGAAAACGCCTTGCCGGATTTACCGGCGCGGCCCGTCCGGCCAATGCGGTGTACGTAATATTCTTCGTCCAGCGGAATGTCGTAGTTGATTACGGCGTCCACGTTGTCCACGTCGATTCCACGGGCGGCAACGTCAGTTGCTACCAGAATGTTGGTAACCCCCGAACGGAATTTCGACATGACGTTGTTGCGTTGCGCCTGGCGCAGATCGCCGTGCAAGCCTTCGGCCTGATACCCCCGGACCTGCAAATCTTCGACGATTTCGTCAACCCGTTTTTTCTGATTACAGAAAACCAGCAGCAGTTTCAGGTTATAGGTGTCAATCAAGCGACACATCACTTCGACTTTGGCTTTCGGTTTTACTTCGAAATAAACCTGCTCGATGTTCTGGTTGGTCAGCTCGTTTTTAACGACTTTCACCAAAACCGGGTCTTTCTGAAACCGTTGCGTGATCGTCATGATCGGTTTCGACATGGTGGCCGAAAACAGAATCGTCTGACGTTCTTCGGGCATATCTTCCAGAATGCCTTCGATGTCCTCGCGGAAACCCATGTCGAGCATTTCGTCAGCTTCGTCCAGAATCATCATTTTGATGTTGTCCAGCTTCAGCGTCCGGCGCTCCATGTGGTCCATCACGCGGCCCGGCGTTCCGATCACGATGTGAACCCCGGTTTTCAGTGATTTGATCTGGCGGTCAATGGAATCGCCACCGTAAATGGCTTCGACCCGAATACCGCGTTTAAATTTGGATAATTTACGCACTTCGTCAGCAACCTGGAGCGCCAGCTCGCGGGTCGGACAAAGCACCAGCACCTGGGGATGACGTTCAGTCACATCGATCATCTCGATAGCCGGAATCCCGAAGGCTGCGGTTTTTCCCGTTCCCGTCTGCGCCTGACCGATCACGTCACGACCGTCGAGAATGGGCGGAATGGCTTCGGCCTGAATGGGGGAGGGATGCTCAAAACCCATTTCGGTAACCGCCTGTAAAATGTCATCGGATACGTTCAAATCGGCGAATGTCCGTTGCGGAGCAGCCGGTTTGGTACTCAGTTCCTGTTCTGTGATTTCAGGAGTCATAACTTGTAAGAGTTTTTAAAATGAACCAATACAAGCGTTTAATCGGCAGGAGTGCTCGCTCTGCACGGCCATGCAGTCCGATTGCGAAAAATCGGTAAACGATACGTACTATGTGTTTGAGATACACTCGTGAAGGAACCCCCGAAAATGCCCAGCTTAGCCCAAAGTGAAATGTTTCACCAATGCAATTGCCCCAACAGATGCGCCCAACGAATGTTTAAACCCCTTTCCGGTTGACATCCGTGCTGCTCTGCGGTAAAAGAAAAAAGCTCATGAAGCGTTCTGTTACAGAGATCGGACGGATGTCCGCTTGAAACTGTTGCAAAAGTAAGAAGAATTTTTAGAAATAGCAAGTGGGGTCTGTATTTAATTGTATTTTTTTGTGAACCCGGTTTTAGATTACCGACAAGAGGGCCTGGGCTTTCAGCAAACATTCCTCGTATTCCTGCTGGGCGTCGGCGTCGTAGGTAATGGCGCTGCCGACCGAGAAGGATACCCGCCGGTTTTCGGCATTGTAAAACAAACTCCGGATCATCACATTGAGGTCAAAATCGCCTTCGGGGGTGATGAAACCGGCGGCACCGGAGTACATACCCCGCCGGCTGGCTTCGTACTGATCAATCAGCTCCATCGCCCGGACTTTGGGCGCGCCCGTCATGCTGCCCATCGGAAAAGCGTGGCGGATGGCGTCGGTGAACGGCAGGTCGTCCGGTACGGTGGCCGATACCGTCGAAATCATCTGGTACAGGTGCTGAAACGGATAGACCCCGAAGAGTTCGTCCACCTGCACCGTGCCGGTTTGGGCACTGCGGGCCAGATCGTTCCGGACCAGATCGACAATCATCAAATTCTCAGCCTGTTCCTTTTCGCTGCTCCGCAGGTGCTGCCGAAGTTGCGCATCTTCCTCTGCCGTTTTGCCGCGCCGGATGGTGCCTTTGATGGGTTGCGAAATAAGCCGGTTTCCTTCTTTCTTTAAAAACCGCTCGGGTGAGGCACCCATGACATACTGATTCCGGATGCGCTGAAAGTGGGCAAAAGGCATCGGCGAGCGTTCGCCCAGGGAGTGGAAAACCGACAAGGGGTCGAGGACGGCGTTTTCGGCGTAAAACTCAATGCAGTAATTCAGTTCATAAACCGTACCCTCCCGGATGTCTTCCTGAATTTGCCGGACTGTCTGGCGGTAATGTTTCGGCGAAACCCGGTTTTTCATTTTCGGGCCCGAACCGAACCCCACCGGAACCGATTCGGCCGAAGTTGCCGAAATAGCCGCAAAAACCGCATCCGGGTTTTCCCACGACCGGATTGTTACCCCTTCTGCCTCAAAATCAATAAGGTGTAGCGGTTGGAAAAAATAAATTTCCGGTGAATCCAACCGGTTGGGATGCCGGCTCGTCAGGGTTTCAATCCGGTTTTTCAGGTCATAGCCAAAATAGCCAACCAGAAAATCTGGCTGCTGCTGATGGTGCCTAAGAAGGGCATCAAACGGGTCAGCGTCTACCGAAAATTCGACGGGCTGGTACAGGCCAGCGGCAAGTCGATTTGGAAAGGGGCCGAAAGGGAGGGACAAACCGGGAAGCCGGGCGCGATTGTTGTCGAAAAAAACGAGGTGGTCATACTGACGCATGGCCCAGTTCAGGGCTTTTTTTTGCCAGAAACCAACGGGTTGCGAGTCCATTGATTTCTGGCAAAAAGTGCGCTCCTGACGAGTACCCAGGGTGGCCATGCCTATTGATTCGGTTCCAGGTGGACATCAATTGCAATGTCCTTGCTCTCGGCGTTTTTTCCGATCCGGAATTTTACTTCATCGTCTACCTGCAATTCATTAAAGTCGATGTCATTCAGGCTCGTGTAATGAAAAAACAGGTTATTAGGCGGGTAATTGATAAAACCGTACCCATTTTTCAGACTGCGAATGGTGCTGATTTTAAATTCGGTGGGGTCCGAATCGTCCATCATGCCGTCCGCATAGCCGTCATACACCGAGTTGGTCGTGGTCGAACTGCCGCTGCCAATTAGCATCCGGGTCGATTGTTTAACAAACAGATTCTGAATCAGGGGGTCATTTTTCCGCAGACGCGCATCGATCATTTCGTGCATAGCCACGGGATAGGAAACCTCCGAAAGCAGATCCTGCGACGTTCGGGTGACCATTTTTTCGCCCTCATCGTTGAAATATTCAAAATCCCAGCTCAGCACCATCAGACGGGTTCCGAGGGTGTTCAGTTTTCGGATGAGCGGAACGTAGTCCCCGTCGGCGGTGATCAAAACCACTACGTCAAACTTCTTGGAAATCGTCAGCTCGAACGTTTCCAGGGCCAGCCATACATCAATTCCTTTTTCCTGCCGGGAACCCTGAAAATTTTTAACGGGCAAATAATGGGTAACCACGCCTTCCGACATTAAAATGTCATCAAACAGGCGATCGTAAAACAATTGATTATTACGCTGACTGGCTTCGTGGGCATTCAGGCGACCCCGGAAATAGTGGGCGTCTACGATCTGGCACAGCCGGAAATCAGAATTTTCTTCTTGCGCGATCTGCGCACGGATAAAATCATGCAGCCCTGATATACTGATGCGGCTTCTTCTTTCGTGAGAATAGTTATAATAATTACTTACGTGTAAGAAATAATTACCGTCATAAATTACTGCTATCCGAGTTAATTGATTGGATTTTTTAGTTTGCATTAGGAATGTGTAGAAAATATAAACTGGTATTAAAACTAAATTTTTGTTTGATTTTTTGATATTTACTTAAATATAAAAAACGGTTACTAACCTCACTGTTAGTAAGTTAGCAAGTAAAACGCAAACGTTACCGGGTAGTCTATTAATAGAGAAGATCATTCGTCTGCAAAATAACAAAAAAAAGGAGAAATGCCGCTTGGTTTCTCGCAATCGCTACCTTTGCAGACCAGCACTATTGTTATGACAAAGGTATTATTTATTGACCGGGATGGCACGATTATTTTTGAACCCCAACCGGACCAGCAGGTTGATTCGCTGGAAAAACTCGAATATATTCCGAAAGTGCTTTCCGGCCTGCGCAAAATTGCGGAGGAAACCGACTTTGAACTGGTGATGGTGACGAATCAGGACGGTCTCGGAACGGCGGTTTTTCCGGAAGATACGTTCTGGCCGGCCCACAACAAAATGATGAAAACGCTGGAGGGCGAAATGATTCATTTTAAAGCCGTTCACATCGACCGAACCTATCCGCATGAGGGCGCAGCGACCCGCAAACCCGGTATTGGGATGCTGACGGATTACCTTACCGAAGCCTATAATCTGCCGGAAAGTTACGTCATCGGGGACCGGTTGACGGATGTTCAAATGGCGGTGAATCTAGGAGCGAAAGCCATTTTGATCGCTTCCAGCGAGCCAACTGAGGGCATGACGGACGAAATGCACAAAGCGTTGGCGTTGTGCACGGACGATTGGGATAAAGTCTACGAGCTTTTAAAATTGCCGGCGCGAACGGTGGTGGTTCAACGCAATACGAATGAAACACAAATTCGGGTTGAACTGAACCTCGACGGGCGGGGGCATGCTTCCATCGAAACCGGCATCGGTTTTTTCGATCACATGCTCGACCAGGTGGCCCGGCATTCCGGAGCGGATCTGGCGATCCGGGTCAAGGGCGATTTGCACATCGATGAGCACCACACCATTGAGGACACGGGGCTGGCGCTCGGGGAAGCTTTCCGCCGGGCGTTGGGCGACAAGCGGGGCATCAGCCGATACGGTTTTTTACTGCCGATGGACGAAGCGCTGGCCCAGGTGGGCATTGATTTTTCCGGTCGCCCGTGGCTGGTGTGGGATGCCGATTTCCGCCGGGAAAAAATTGGGGACATGCCAACGGAAATGTTCCACCACTTTTTCAAATCATTTTCTGATGCGGCCCTCTGCAACCTTAACATTAAAGTGGAAGGGCAGAACGAACATCATAAAATCGAGGCCATCTTTAAGGCCTTCGCGAAAGCCATCAAAATGGCGGTAGAACGCGATTTGCGCGCGCTGGATAGCCTGCCGAGCACCAAAGGAGTTCTGTAAGCCGACGAGAATAATCCGGTTTTTTCGTGCTTCCGATTCAGTTTTTCTTATTTTTGCGTCAAGAAACTAACAAACCGGTACCATTATGTTCATGACCATCGTCACCATCGTTTTCTACATCGTTCTGTTAACGGCATCATTCATTGCGGGACGTTGGCTGGAAGGCAAAGAGCGGAATTATTAACGATTCAGGTTTCTGCATGGATCGTTTGATTGCGCGGAATATACATTTTGAATGCAAAAGGGCCGAAACCGGCCCTTTTGCGTGTCCGGTGCTTAAAAAAGGAAAAAAGCCAAGCTCGTTCCAACGGTATCAAACAGGCTTGGGTCATTCAGATACAATAACAACAAAAGTCTATGACACCATTTAAAAATCTGTATGGTTTACTGCTGGTTGGATTGCTGGCCGTTGGCTGCGAAAGAGACAATCAGGTAGTGACGCCCACCGAAGAAAATAAACCGGTGACGGTAAAAGTGAATCAGTCGGCGCGCATCAAGCAAAACGTTAGCCTGAACGTCGATTCCATTACCGACAGCCGTTGCCCGGCGAACGCTCTTTGTGTCTGGCTTGGCAATGCGCAAGTGAAATTCACGCTGAAAAACGACACCCAGGCCCAATCCGGCGAACTGTGTATCGGGCAATGCGGCCAGCAGCAGAAAAACCGGGATGCGATTACGGTTCTGTTGGGGAGCGAAAGCTACGAGGTGACCCTTTCGGACGTGCAGCCTTATCCGGGCACCAAACCGGATGGCACCCCGCAGGAGGCTGTCATCACGGTAAACCAGAAGTAAGCTTCAGGAAAGCTGATTTCTCAAACCTGTCAGGGCTCAAAAACCTGACAGGTTTTTTTGTACCGGTTTTTCCGCCCTACAAAATTCCTTCATCGGCAAAGCTCAGGTAACTGCGATCGGTGAAAATGAGGTGATCGAGCACCGGAATATCCAGCAGCCGCCCGGCTTCTTTCAATCGGCGGGTCAGGTCTTTGTCGGCCTGCGAAGCCGTCAGGTTGCCGGACGGGTGGTTGTGGACCAGAATGAGGCCACTGGCCAGCTGTTCCAGGGCGTGTTTGAAAATCAGTTTGGGATCCGCTATCGTTCCCGACACCCCCCCGGAACTAATTTGTACCGGCCGGATGACTTCGTTGGCCCGGTTGAGCAGCAAAATCCAGAATTCTTCGTGCGGTTTATCCAGCAAATGCGGTTTTATCTCTTCGTACGCATCCCGTGAGCCGGTAATTCGCAACCGTTCGGGGCGGTTTTCTTCTTTCCGACGCCGTCCCAATTCGAGGGCCGCTACGATGCTGATCGCTTTGGCTTCCCCGATTCCCTTGAATTTCGATAAATCTTTGACGCTTAGTCGAGCCAGTTCGTTGAGGTTGTTGCCGACGCTCTGAAGAATGATCTTTGACAAATCGACGGCGGACAAATCGCGGGTCCCGGAGCCGATCAGAATGGCAATCAGCTCGGCGTCGGACAAGGCGGCCCGGCCTTTGAGCATCAGTTTTTCGCGGGGGCGGTCTTCTTCGGCCCAGCTCAGAATTTTGCGGGAACTGTCGTACATCGTGGTGGGACAGGGCAATAAAAAAACCTCACCCGAGTAAATCAGATAAGGTCCTTCTAACGTTTCGTATTCCCGAATTTCGGATCGGAAATTAAATACCGTATTTCCAACGCCAGAGCCAGAGCTCCGTCCGTGGATCCATTACGCTGCTACCGCCAGTCCGTTGACGAATTTCGCCAGTTTAGACTTGTTGTTAGCCGCTTTGTTTTTGTGAATAATATTACGCTTTGCCAGTTTATCCAGCAGCGACGACACCGTTTTGTACAGTTCAGTTGCAGCTACTTGGTCAGTTGTCAGCCGCAATTTCTTGATCATCGTACGGGTCGTTTTGTGTTGGAAACGGTTCAGCAAACGTTTCTTCTCGTTCGCCCGGACCCGCTTCAATGCCGACTTATGATTTGCCATTGCTTATTGGTACAGTATACAGTTTTCTCACAAATGTCCGCAAAAGTAGGTATTTGTGAGAAACTATGCAAATAATTCCTACGCTAAATCGCGGTTTACACGCCTTACTGCCGGATTTCGGAATTGATGATAAACACCTTTTCCCAGCTTCCCTGATTATTTTTTATAAATGCCCGTTGCTTTTCGTTCTTCTTAAACGTCTCAATGTCAGCTTCGGTCTGAAAGGTGAGGTAATGCATGACGTCATATTCCGATGAATTGCCACCCGCAGTCTGTAACGTCTTGCCGGAAGTGTACGAAATGATCTGTGGAATTTCATGCTTTAAAGCGGCAAACTCACGCATATGTTGCTCAATTGCTTCAGTTTTAGTGCCTTCTTTAAATTTAAAGCATACGATTTGCTGCTTTTGGGCTTTCCGCGCGGGTGAGTAGGCACCATAGATTACCAAGCCAAAAACACCAAAGAAGAAAAGAATTAGGCCGTAGCCAAAGGATTTACGTTTCATCGTGTTTGCAAAATTGATGTTATTCCAAATTTTATTCTGAATGACACCGTCTGTTATAAATAAAGTGACAGGTTTTCTTACTTAAGTACTATGTTTGAACAAAGGTATTGTATTAATATTTTGAAGCAAGTGGTTTTGCTGATTTTTTTGAGTTCGGCCGGCCAAGCCCATTCGCTCACAAAACCACAGTGGGGATTTTACGGCCATAAAAAGATTAATCGATTGGCGGTTTTTACCCTGCCACCGGAAATGCTGGTCTTTTACAAAAAACACATCGACTACCTGACCGAGAACGCGGTGAATCCGGATCGTCGAAGGTACGCCGTGATCGGAGAAGCTCCCCGGCATTTTATTGATCTGGATGCGTACGCCGATACGTCAAAAACCGCCTTGCCCCGGGCGTGGAAACCGGCGGTGGAACGGTTTGGGGAGGACACACTGGCCTTGCACGGCATTGTTCCCTGGCACATTCAACTGGCGAAGTTTCAGTTAACCGAAGCATTCAAAGCCCGCGATGCCCGGCGAATCCTGAAAATTTCGGCCGATCTGGGCCATTACATTGCCGATGCCAACGTACCGTTGCATACCACCCGCAATTACAACGGGCAGTTGACCGGCCAGCAGGGAATCCACGGTTTCTGGGAATCGAGATTACCAGAGTTGTTCAGCAATGAGTACGATTTTTTTACGGGTCCGGCCAGTTACGTGGACGCACCGCAGAAGCGGGCCTGGCGGGCGGTTTTCGACGCACATGCCGCCCTGGACTCGGTATTGCGACTGGAAAAGCAGTTAACCGACGAACTCGGCGAAAATCGAAAATACGGTTTTGAAGAACGCAATGGCGTAACCACCAAAGTTTTCGCCGATGCGTTTTCCCGAAAATACCACGAGCAACTGAGCGGCCAGGTCGAACGGCAAATGCGGTCGTCGATCAAAATGGTGGGCGATTTCTGGTACACCAGCTGGGTTGATGCCGGGCAGCCGGATTTGAAATCGCTGGCGGATGGTAAACTGACTGACGAAGACGAGAAAACGGATTCGGAAGAAAAAGAAAGCTGGCTCCGGCGGCTGCTGAAAGTGCGCAGCGAGGACTAGGGAAATTCTGTTCGCCCGAATTTTGTACTTTCGCGATTCAAAGCAGCGAAAGACACATGAGCTTACCCAAAATATACCTGCGTTCCGGGCGCGAAGAAGCCATCCGGCGGTTTCATCCCTGGGTGTTTTCGGGCGCGGTGGCCCACACCGAGGGCGAACCCCAGGATGGCGATGTGGTGGAAGTGGTCGATAAGAAGGGCAAGTACCTGGCCACCGGCCACTTCCACAACGGCAGCATTCTGGTCCGGATTTTTTCGTTTAAACCGGTTAGTCCAGACGTGGCCTACTGGACGGAAAAACTAGCGGCCATCCGAACCATCCGAGCGGCCCTGTTGCCCCCGCGGACAAATTGTTACCGGCTGGTTCACGGGGAAGGCGACGGCTGCACGGGGCTGATCATTGATCTCTACAATGGCGTTGCGGTTTTACAGGCGCATTCAATCGGGATGCACCGCGAACGCAACCTGATTACGGAAGCGCTGAAAAATGTGTTTGGTGACGAGCTGCGGGCAGTTTATGACAAAAGTGCCGAAACCCTGCCCGACGATTATGCCGCCACCGTCCAAAATGCCTACCGCTACGGCCTGGTGGAGGTACCGCACGAAGTAGAGGAAAACGGCCATAAATTTCTGGTAAACTGGATCAGTGGGCAAAAAACCGGTTTTTTTCTCGACCAGCGCGATAACCGCCAGTTGCTGGCGCGGTATTCGGCCGGAAAAAAAGTCCTGAATGCGTTCTGTTATTCGGGCGGTTTTTCGGTGTACGCCCTGAATGCCGGAGCCGCTTTGGTGCATTCCGTAGATGCTTCCCAAAAAGCCATCGACCTGACCAATCAAAATGTTAGCCTGAATGCGGACGACCCGGCGGTTGACCGGCGGCACGAAGCCTTTGCCGACGATGTAATGAAATACCTCCAGACGCACGATGATACCTACGAAGTAATGGTGCTGGATCCCCCGGCTTTTGCCAAAAGCATGTCGGCCCGGCACCGGGCCGTGCAGGGCTACAAACGACTGAATGCCGAAGGGTTACGGCGGGTCGCTAAAGGGGGCGTGGTCTTCACCTTTTCCTGTTCGCAGGTCATTGACCGGGAGTTGTTCTACAATACCGTCGTGGCGGCTGCCATCGAAGCAGGCCGTCAGGTGCGGGTTTTGCACCATTTGAGCCAGCCCGCCGATCACCCGGTTAATTTGTTTCACCCGGAAGGCGGTTATCTGAAAGGATTGGTTTTGTGGGTTGAGTAACAAATCCAGATTATTTATAAACTTGCAGGTATGAAGATAGGTCTAATATCCATCGGACTTGCTGGTTTGATTTCCCTGGCGACCGATTCGAAAGAGATTCAGTTTAGCCGCTACTTTGTGGCCGCCGAAAGTTACGAAACCGTCGGCGTGGTCGACCTGAACAAGGATGGGAAGCCTGATTTGGTATCGGGCGATTTCTGGTACGAAAATTCGGGCGATCCGAAAGCCAGGTTTCGCAAGCGGTACCTGATCGGCAACCAGAAACGCTTCGACCAGTATTACGACGATTTTTCGACCATCCCGCTCGATGTCAACGGCGACGGCCGCGCCGACATCGTCACCGGTGGCTGGTTTGGGCAGGATTTGAAATGGCTCGAAAATCCGGGTCTGGACAAGAAAGACCTGTGGCCGGTTCACGAAATTGCCAAAGTGGGCAATGTGGAAACCACGCGGGCCTGGGATGTGGATGGGGACGGCACCGTTGAAATTGTGCCCAACAACCCCAAACATCCGTTAAAATATTTCAAACTCGAAAAAGGAGGGACGTTCAGGCAGGTCAATGTGGCACCCACGCAGGACCACGGCCTGGGAATGGGTGACGTCAATGGCGACGGCCGGAACGATTTTATAGTCAGCAAAGGCTGGCTGGAAGCCCCGGCCGACCGCGAAAAAGGTCCGTGGACGTTGCATCCGGAGTTTGAGTTGGGTACGGCCAGCGTGCCGATTCTGGTGGTCGATGTCAACGGCGACAAACGCAATGACCTGATTGTTGGGCAGGGCCACGGCTACGGCTTGCATTGGTACGAACAAACGCTGGAAGGTGGCAAACGGGGCTGGAAAAAGCACAGCATCGACGAAAAAGCGTCCCAATACCACGTTTTGGAATGGGCTGATCTCGACGGGGACAAAAAGCCCGAACTCATTACCGGCAAACGCTACCGCGCCCACAACGACGGCGACCCCGGTGCCTACGACGACGTGGGGCTTTACTACTTTACCTGGAATGGTAAAGAATTTTCCAAACACACCATTTCCTACGGCCAGCCGGGGAAAGGCAAAGGAACCGGGATCTATTTTGCCCTGGCCGATCTGCGGGGAACGGGACGTCTGGATATCATCGTTGCCGGAAAAGACGGTCTGGAAATCTTCTTTAACGAGAAGTAAACGCTTGTCAAACGGCTGCCTTGCTAATTTTTACTTCGCCATTCAGCGTAGCTTTACCATTTTCCGAAACCGGGTTTTCGTCCGGATGCGACAAGGCCGGAGCCTGGTTCGAGCTGGTTGCTTTGCCGATGAATTCGCCTTCCTTGATGGTTTTGCCGTCGCGAATCCGGACCTGCCCCTGAAAGTCGGTGGCCTTTTTTCCGCCCACATTGAGCGAACCAATCAATCGCTGTAACTGCGAGGGATCGTAGCCCACCAGATACGACAGGAGCGAAACCGTAACTGCAAATTTGAAGTAGGAAGACGGAGAAACGCTCAAAATCTTGGCCGTATCGTTATCGCCGGGCATGGCAAAATTGGCAACGTACGTGCCGGCAATTAAAATCAAATAAGCCAGAAAACCGCGAAACATGGAAACCAGCGGGTGCTCGGTCATGTAAATCAAACTCCGGTATTCGAACGAATCGCGTTCCAGTTCATTAACGTCGGTGTTCTCCTTTTCATTAAAGGCGCTTAAGTTGCTGGCCAGACCGCCCAGCATGCCGGCTAAAGCCGCTAACAAGGCCGTGTTGGTGGGCGTAAACGTCAGCGAATAAAGAAAGAGCTTGTCCCAGTATACGATTTTTCCGTTGTTGACCGGCAGCAGTGCTGCGGACGAAACACTCATGCCAATAAAGAACAGGATTAACCAGCCGATAAAAATGGCAATTCCAGTCAGTACCCGGTTTCTTACAAAATTTTTGTCGTGTGATTTGTTGTCATCGGTTTTCATAGCAGGCAAGGGTTATACACTAAAATAATCCCATGATCTGCTCATTGTCAAGTATTTAATTCTGTTTAGCGTATTAGTACGTGGCATTATCAGGTAAATTACCTGCTCAGCCTGACCACCGAACGTCCGGTTCTGATTCAAAATAAAATCGGACTGGTAAACGCCGGATAATCGACTGCGAAATAGCACCGAATCAGAGCGGTTCTTCCTATGAAACTTACTTGTAGCGTCTGGTAAAAGGCGATAAAAAAATAATCCTGACTGGTAAGAAAGCCTGTTTATACTTTCTTACCAGTCAGGATTATGTTCAGAACGATTCATTTAACTTCTCCCGGAATTACGCTTAGCTCCCGGCGGAAGTTGCCCCGCAAAACCGCCATTGAAATGCGGTTTCCGATGGTTTCTTCCGTCAAAAACCGGTGTAAATCATCAACCGAAGTGATGGGCTGTCCGTTGAATTCAACAATGATATCGCCCTGTTGCAATTCGCTGTTGTACGCAACGCCGTCGGCTTCGGTGCTGACCACAATGACGCCGGTTTTGCCATTCAGGTGGTTGTATTGCTTGATGCGCTCGGTCAGGTTGATCAACTGCCCGGCAATGCCCAGGTAGCCCCGGCGAACCCGGCCGTGCATGATCAACTTTCCGGCTACCATCGCAGTCAGGTTGGACGAAACCGCAAAACAGATTCCCTGCGCGGGCAGAATCACGGCGGTATTGACCCCGATCACATCGCCCTGGGAGTTGACGAGCGGCCCCCCGGAATTGCCCGGATTCAGGGAAGCATCGGTCTGGATCACATCATCAATCAGGCGCCCCGACTCCGAGCGAAGCGTACGGCCCAGGGCACTGACAACGCCGGCCGTCACCGAATACTGAAAACCGTATGGGTTTCCCACCGCAATGGCAATTTGCCCGACCTGCACCTGCCTGGAATCGGCAAACCGGATGGCTTTCAAACCTTCACCATAAATTTTAATGACGGCAATGTCGGTTGCCGGGTCGCAACCAATCAGCGAAGCTTCGAAGTCACGCCCATCGGGTAAAGCCACTTCAATCCGGTTGGCGCCAACCACGACGTGGTTGTTGGTGATGATGTAGCCATCCGATGAAATCAGAAAACCGGAACCCGTTCCGCCGTCGGGCTGGGAGCGACCCCGAACCGGGGGCTGGCCCTCTTTCAGACGTCCGCTTACTTTAATCTGGACCACCGACTGGCTGACTTTTTTCGCTACATTTACCACCGTGTTGGAATAGGCATCGAGCAGCGGTGTATCCTGATCGCCCGACCCGCCCGGCATCGACTCCGTGCCGGTATTGGTTACAAAATGAAATTCCATGACCTGAGGTATTTAGTTGTAGGTGCAACTTTCAAATTGCGTACCAGGCCAAATTGGACCCAAGCACCGTCAATTTGTCAGTCGCCAAACCGAACTTTGATTTACGATGACTTTTGAAGAATATCTGGCCAGTAAAAAGATCGATGAGCAGCAATTCAGGCGGCACGAACCCAGCCGGTTCGATGCCTGGAAAACCGAATTTGGGCAGCTTCATCCGGAAAGCTTTACGACGCAAAAGAAGTTTCTGCTCAACGAAGTGCGTCGCCGGTACCTGATTCGTTAAATAAGGAAAGCGTTTTGCCCACGGCTGATTCAGAAAATTTGACTACTTTTAATCCCACACAAACACCTTTTGTTCCTGTATGCAGCGTTATGATTTTGCTATTGTTGGAGCCGGATACGCCGGTAGTGTTTTGGCCGAACGGTTGGCCAGCCAGTCCGGAAAAAATGTTTTATTGATTGATAAGCGCCCCCACATTGGCGGCAATGCCTACGACTATTTTAACGAAGATGGGATTCTGATTCACCTTTACGGACCACATATTTTTCACACCAATTCACCGGAAGTATTTGGGTATCTGTCCAATTTCACCGAATGGCGTCCGTATGAACACCGGGTGCTGGCGTCGGTCGAAGGACAGTTGCTCCCCATCCCGATTAACCTGGACACGGTAAACAAGCTTTACGGCAAAAACTTCACGTCGGAAGAACTCAGCGAGTATTTTAAGACGGTGGGCGAACCGGTGGACGATATCAAAACCTCGGAAGACGTGGTGGTGAGTCAGGTGGGCCGCGATCTGTACGAAAAGTTTTTCAGGAATTACACGAAAAAACAGTGGGGGGTTTATCCTTCCGAACTCGATAAGTCCGTGACCTCCCGCATTCCGACGCGGACGAACCAGGACGACCGGTATTTTTCGGATGAATTTCAATCGATGCCCCTGCACGGTTTTACGAAAATGTTCGAGAAAATGGTCGATCATCCGAACATTACGCAGATGCTGAGCACGGATTTCAACAACGTTAAAGACAATTTGTCATACGACCAATTGATTTACACCGGCCCGGTGGACGAATATTTTGATCATTGTTACGGGAAATTACCGTATCGTTCGCTGCGTTTTGAACACCAGACCCTCAATGAAGAATGGCACCAGCCGGTGGCCGTGGTCAATTATCCCAATGATCATGCGTATACGCGGGTGACGGAATACAAGCACCTGACGGGCCAGGAACATCCAGAAAAAACCAGCATCACGTTTGAGTATCCGCAGGCCGAGGGCGATCCTTATTATCCGGTGCCAATGCCCGAAAATGCGGAGCTTTACCGGAAATACAAGCAACTGGCTGATCAGCAGCAGAATGTGCATTTTGTCGGACGGCTCGGAACCTACCGGTATTACAACATGGATCAGGTAGTTGCTCAGGCACTTACGTTGTATAAAAAACTGATTGGCGCCGATTCGCTGGCCGAAGTCGCGGGAACGAAAGCCGCCGGCAAATAACCAGAAAAGGGATTTCAGGCCGGTATCATCCCTGATTGCCGGAACTACACGGTCGAATTGGGCGACGCTTCACGGTAGCCCAATTCGACCGTATTTTTTGCGCCAACTCAAAAAACCGGCGCAGGATTTCTTAACTACAAACGTCCATTTACAGCAGCTGACGCAGATCGATCTGATTTAAGTAGGGTTCAAAGGGATGCTGGCTTTTCGATTGGCTGCGGTTTTGACTTTTGAGGGATAACAGGTGGAGGAGTTCGTGATTGCCTTCGTAATAGGGACTTCTTCTGAAATAAGCTTCGACAAAAAAATCACCGACCGCGTAAAGGCCAACCGTAAAGGGGGGAGACGGCCGATTCAATAAATGGTGGCCATGCATCCAGAGCAAATCGGCTTTCTTGGATAAAGGTAATTGATTGTATTCAAGTTGGGTTAACATGCCAGATTGGGGAAGGGAAAATGCTGAGCGCGTCGTTGCTTCCAAGCCATTTTACGATTCCTGCCGATAAAAATAAGGACTGGCGTGTAATTACAATTCCAAAGTTAGTATCCGGTTTTTTAGGTCTTCCTGATGTATAGGTCGTTGACTCTAAGTAATTTAAAATGGTAAAACGGTAACAAATTCGCTATCAAACCGGGGCATCTTTTCCGCCTTCCCGTTTTCGGGTTCGATTCATTTCCAGCAGATATTGCTGGAGTTTTTCCTCCAGCTCACCGGATGAAATATTGGCATACAATTCACCGTCGATTGCCAGGGAAATCCGGCCGGTTTCTTCGGAAATGGCAATGGCTGCGGCATCGGTTACTTCACTAATTCCGATGGCGGCCCGGTGCCGAAAACCGGTTGACGTCAGAATTTCGTCGTTTTCGGAAATGGGCAAAATGCAACGAGCCGCCCGAATGCGGTCTTCTGAAATAATAACCGCCCCGTCGCGCAACGGACTGTATTGGCCGGCAATGGAAAGGAGCAATCGTTTGGCAACCAGGGCATCCAGCCGGTCGCCGGTTTGAATGAATTTTTCCAGATCATCATTCTTCCCCACGACAATCAGCCCGCCCGTAAATTCCGAAGACATGGACTTGCAGGCATCCACAATGGGTTTCAGGGGGGTGGCGGTTTCCGAAACCGTGGGCGTCCGGAACCACCGCAGGAAAAACCGGCTGTTGGCGATGTTGGTCGATTTGCCGATGATGAGCAGGAATCGCCGGATTTCCTGTTGAAAAATAATGATCAACGCCAGCGCCCCGACACTGATAAAATAGCCCAGGAGGGTTGTCAACAATTCCAGCCCAATGGCTTTGGCAACCAGGTAGAGCAAATAGATTAATAAATACCCCAGAAAAATCCGGCTGGCGATGGTGCCTTTGACCAGAAAATAAATCTGATAAAGCAGAAAGGCCAGCAGCATTACGTCCAGTACATCCACCCATTCAATGTCAAGAAAACCAATTTTCATAGTAGAGATTGTGATAGTGTTGTCTGGTATTCGGTGGTTTGCAGACAACTTGTAACCAATTTAATGACTTCAACGGCTTCCCGCACATCGTGGACGCGCAAAATATCCGCGCCTTTGGTAATTGCCACCGTATTCAAGACGGTTGTTCCGTTCAAAGCTTCTTCCGGCCGGATGTTCAGGGTTCGCCAGATGGTTGATTTGCGGGAAAGCCCCACCAGTACCGGAGCCTCGAAGGACTGGAAAACCGCCAGTTGATTCAGCAACTGAAAATTCTGCGGGGGTGTTTTGGCAAAACCAAAACCGGGATCAATGATAACGTCCTTTTGGCCCAACGCCCGAAGCTGCCGAAGCCGCTCCTGGGTTTCAAACAGCACATCCGGTACTAAATTCGTATACGCGGTGTGCTGGGTCATGGTTTGCGGAGTCCCGCGCATGTGCATCAGGACGTACGGAACACCCAGCTGGACGACGGTTTCAAACATGAGAGGATCGAGCGTGCCCCCCGCCACATCGTTAACCATCACCGCACCCGCGTTGACGGCCTGCCGGGCTACCGTTGCCCGAAAGGTGTCGACCGAAAGCCAGGCATCCGGAAAAGCCCCCAAAATGCCTTCTATCACCGGCAAAACCCGCTCGACTTCTTCCTCCGGCGAAATATCTGCCGCCCCGGGGCGAGTCGAATAACCGCCCACGTCCAGCAGCGCAGCACCTGCGGAGAGCATCCGTCCAGCCTGATCAACGGCCTGATTTACAGACGATAAACGACTTTTGGCGTAGAAGGAATCCGGATTGACGTTCAGGATTCCCATGACGACGGGCGTGGTCAGGTCCAGAACTTTTCCCCGCAGATTGAGCGTTTTTTTCGTAACTTTCGGCATGAAATTAGTGGGTAGTCTTCGGTGGGAATTCCTCAGTCATCCCCTAGAATGCTGCGGAAAACGAATGGCTCCTGAAAACTGAAGATTCCAACGTATGTTGCAAACCGAAGCTCAATATCGGCAAGTGATTCAACTCTGCAAAGAGGTTTTTCAGAAAAAGAATAAAGACTACGGTACGGCCTGGCGCATTCTGCGGCTGCCGTCGATTACCGATCAGATTTTTATCAAAGCCCAGCGGATTCGAACCTTGCAGGAGCGGGGCACGCAGCGCGTTGAGGAGGGTGTCGTACCGGAATTTATGGGCATCATCAATTACTGCGTGATGGCTTTAATTCAGCTCGAGTTAGCCGACAGCGATCAGATGGAAATTCCGGTGGGTGAACTGACCGAGCTCTACGACCGGCAGATTGGCCGTGTCATGAGCCTGCTGTTTGCCAAAAACCATGATTATGGGGAGGCCTGGCGGGACATGCGGGTTAGTTCAATGACCGATATCATTTTAATGAAACTCCTCCGGACGAAGCAAATCGAAGATAATGAGGGAAAAACTTTGATTTCGGAAGGCGTCGATGCGAATTACATGGACATGATCAATTATGCCGTGTTCTGTTTAATCAAGTTGGAATTTGTTGATAGCTCTGTACCTGCATGAATGTAAGTAAATCCCGGTCCGTACCTGTCCGGAAGGTTGCAACCTGGCAGCGCGTGGTAGCGCAGGTAGCCCGGTTTGTCGTTGGCGCGATTTTTATCTTTTCGGGATTGATCAAGATCAATGACCCGGTCGGAACGCAGATTAAACTCACCGAATATTTCGAAGTGTTTGCGGTCGATCTGCCGTCAATGGCGGGCTTTTTTCACGGTCTGATTCCTTTTACGCTTATCCTATCGGTATTTTTCTGCGCGGCAGAAGTGGTGCTGGGGGTGGCGCTCCTGCTGTCCTACCGAATCCGGCTGACTTCCTGGGTGTTGCTGGCGCTGATCGTATTTTTTACCTTTCTGACGTTTTATTCGGCGTACTTCAACAAGGTGACGGATTGTGGCTGTTTTGGCGACGCGATTAAATTACAACCGTGGACTTCGTTCAGCAAGGATATTTTTCTGCTCGTACTGATTCTGGTGATTATCTGGCAGCGCAACGTGTTTCGGAACACACGCACCGGTTTTCTGGTGGGGATGGCGACCATTGCTTCCATCGGGATCGGGGTGTACGCCATTCAGCACCTGCCCCCGCTGGATTTGCTGCCTTATGCCGTGGGCAAGAGCATTCCGGCCCAGCTGCAACCGTCTGAACCCCTGCGGTTTTCCTATAAGCTGGAGAAAGATGGCAAGGAGTACGAATTTGACAAGTACCCGACTGATACGACCTACAAATTCAAAGAGATGATTTTGCTGAACGAATCGGCAAAACCTAAAATTACTGACTACCGCATCTGGAACGACGAAGGCGATTTTACGCAAGGCACGTTTGAAGGCACCAAACTGATGCTCATTATCCGGGATATTCACGATCTGAGCATTGGCGATATGCCCGCCATTCGGAAGCTGATGAAGGGGGTAGACAACAAAACCGTGATGCCCCTGATTCTAACCTCAGTGAGTGATCAGGAGATCAACGATTTTCGGCACGAATACCAGCTGGCGGTTCCGGTGTACAAAGCCGACGCGACGGTTTTGAAAACCATCGTGCGCTCGAATCCGGGTTTGTGGCTGATCAGCAATGGCGTCGTCAAAGGCAAATGGCATCATACCGACACCCCGGCACCGGAAGAAGTAATGGCGCTGCTGGCTAAAAAATAAGGTGCGGTTTTAGAGAAAAATTTAATGAGGAATGTTTTTCTGGTCGGAATGCCATCGTCGGGAAAGAGCACGCTCGGCAAACGGCTGGCCCGCCATCTGGCCTACCGCTTCGTGGATACCGATAAATTGATTATTCAGGAGGAGGGCGGCCGCAGCATCAACGATATTTTCAGGACCGACGGCGAAGCCTATTTTCGGGAAGTCGAAAGCCGGGTTCTGCACACCATTCAGCCTGACAGCAACTTGGTTGTTGCGACCGGGGGCGGAATGCCGTGTTTTCACGATAATATGGCGTACATCAAATCGTGCGGTTTTAGCATTTTTCTGGACGTCGAACCCGGGCAATTGCTGGAGCGCATGGTCCGCCACCAGCACGACGACCGCCCGTTGTTTAATCGCCAGGACCCCACTTTACTCGAAAACCTTCAACAGAAATACAATGATCGCCGGTTTTTTTACAGCCAGGCCGATTGGGTTGTGCCGGGGGAAACCGTTGTGGAAGACCTGGCCAGAGAAATTCAACGCTATTTGTAAGGCACGGAAATCGGGCCGGTACAATAACTTTTTGCCGAACACGGAACCATTTAAAACCGTCAATATGTATTCAATACAGTTTGCCGTTTTTGACGGCCGTTTCAAAAAGGAATATTGCGCCGTCTATCCGTATGTTACTAGCGAAAAAGTGCCTGATTGCCTTTCTAATCGTTCTTTGGCCGTATCTATCGTATTCGCAACAGTCCACTGATTCTACGCTACAACAGGCAACGCTGCAAGGTTGTGTCGAATATGCCCTTCAGCATCAGCCCGTTATCAAACAGGCCGAAATTGATCAATTGATTGCCGAACGATCCATTCGCAGCGCCTTGTCGAGCTGGTTGCCGCAGATTTCCGCGAATTACAATTTGCAGCATTACCTGAAAATGCCGGTTTCGCTGTTTCCCAATTTCAACAATCCGACCTCGCCCGAGCGGATTCCGGTAACAACCGGCGTTGCCAACCTGTCGAATCTCCAATTAGGTCTCAGTCAGAATATATTCAACCGGGATGTGTTGCTGGCGAGCCGCACCGCCGATACGTACCGATTGCAGGCCCGTCAGAATCTGGTCAACAACCAGATCGATGTAACGGTCAACGTCAGCAAAGCGTTCTATGATTTGATTCTGACCCAGAAACAGGTCGACATTCTGGACGGTGACATTGCCCGGCTGGAGCGTAGTTTGCAGGACGCCACTAATCAATACAAAAGCGGAATTGTGGACCGAACCGATTACAAACGGGCGGCCATTGCCCTGAACAATTCGCGGGCGCAGCGTAAACAGGCGCAGGAGCAAATTGGGGGAAAGTCGCAGTACCTCAAGCAGTTGATGGGTTATCCGGCCCGGGCGGACCTCACACTGACCTACGACACGCTGCAACTGGCCAACGAAGTTTTCATCGATACCAATCAACTGGTCAAACCGGAAAGCCGGATCGAATTTCAGTTGCTTCGGACGCAACAGGATTTATTGAAAGCCAATGTATTGTATAACCGCTGGGCGTATCTACCAACGGTTTCGGCTACCGCAAACTACAATTTTGTTTTTCAAAACAGCGAATTTGCCAAACTTTACAGCCGCAATTTTCCTAACTCACTCGTCGGGCTGACCATTGCCCTTCCGATTTTTCAGGGCGGTCGGCGCATTCAGGAACTTCGGATTGCCGAACTACAGGTGCAGCGATCCCAGTGGGAACTGACCAATCTTTCCAATACCGTCACGACGGAATACCGGCAGGCACTTGCCAATTACAAAGGCAATCTGGCCACGTACCGGGCTTTGCAGGAAAATCTCGATCTGGCCAACGATGTTTACCGGGTCATCCAACTGCAATACCGCTCGGGAGTGCGCGCCTATCTGGACGTAATTATCGCCCAAAACGATCTTCGGACCACTCAATTGACGTATTTCAACGCCCTGTACCAGGTTCTGGTCAGCAAACTGGATGTGCAGCGGGCCTTGGGAGTGGTGCAGAATTAGTGAAAATAAATTATGCGAGTTTGTCTTTACCCAATCATTCGAATGACTAGGCGTTTAACTTCCTGTTCCATACCCGTTGTTCTGCTGGCAATAGTATCCGCTTGCGGAGGGGATAAAAAACCGGCTCAGCAAGGGCCACCTCCTCCAACACCGGTTGCCGTGGCGGTTGCCAATCAGGGAACGGCCGTTTATTACGATGAATATCCGGCAACGGTTACACCCCTTAATCTGGTGGAAATCTATCCGCAAATAACCGGGTACATCACCGGTATTTTCTTTACGGAAGGCCAGATGGTTAGCCGGGGCCAAAAGCTTTATGAGATTGATAAGCAGCAGTATCAGGCGAATTACGACGAAGCGGTTGCTAATGTCAGCGTAGCGCAGGCCAACCTGAATCGGGCGCAGAAAGACGCCGACCGTTACGAAACGCTGGCGAAGCAGGATGCGATTGCCCGGCAGGTGGTCGATAACGCCGAAGCTACCCTGGAGTCGGCCAAAATGCAGGTTGCGGCAGCCAAGGCGAATGTAGTCCGCGTGTCTACGAACCTGAATTATTCAACCATCAAGGCTTCCATAACCGGCACCATCGGAATCTCGCAGGTGAAGCTGGGTGCTGCCGTTTCACCGGGGCAGACGCTGCTGAATACCATTTCGTCCGATGATCCGATTGCGGTTGATATTGCGGTCGATGAAACGGATATCACCCGGTTTGTCCGGCTGCAAAACCGGAAAGTGACCGATTCGACGTTCGTGTTTGTCCTGCCGGATGGCACATCCTACAAAGCGTCGGGTAAGATTGGCATCATCGACCGGGCCGTTGATCCGCAAACCGGCACCCTGAAAGTGCGACTGTTTTTTGCGAACCGGCAGAAAATGCTGAAGGCCGGGATGAATGGCAATATCCGGGTGCTGAACAACGAATCGGGGCAGCGCCTGTTGATTCCGTACAAGGCAGTCACCGAGCAGATGAGTGAATATTTTGTCTACGTGGTGGGCGACAGCAGCAAAGTTTCGCAGCGGAAGATTTCGCTCGGAAACCGCATCGGGGCTAACATCGTCGTCAAAGAAGGACTGCGTGAGGGGGATAAAATTGTGACCGAAGGAATTCAGAAATTGCGGGAAGGGGCGGTTGTGAAGGTTGTTGCCGATTCGGCTGCCGTTGGGCAGTCGGCCACTACAGCCCCCTCAGCCAGCAGCCAAACCCGCTAACCAGCTTAAGAAATGTTTGCCAATACGTTCATCAATCGGCCTGTAACGGCTATTGTTATTTCCATTGTTATCGTCTTACTGGGTATTCTGGCCATTATGAATCTGCCGATTGGTCAGTATCCCGATATTACGCCCCCGGTGGTCCAGGTTACCGGAACCTACACCGGTGCCGACGCCCAAACCGTGGAGCAGACGGTGGCAACCCCCATCGAAACGCAGGTCAACGGGACGCCCAACATGCTGTACCTGCAAAGCAACAGCACCAGCGATGGCCGGATGACCATGAACGTAACGTTCGATGTCGGAACGGACGTCAACATTGCCGCGCTTGACGTTCAAAACCGGGTCGGTATTGCCCAGCCGCAGCTTCCCTCGGAGGTAACCCGGCTGGGTTTGACCGTGCGGAAACGGAACCCAAGTTTGTTTATGCTGGTGGCCATTTATTCGCCCAACAAAACCCACGGCGTGTCGTTTTTGGACAATTACGCCAACATTTTTATCCGCGATGCCCTATTGCGGGTCGAGGGCGTTGGCGATATTTTCTCCCGCGCCGACGATTTCAGTATGCGGATCTGGTTGCAGCCTGATAAACTGGCGCAACTGGGGATGACGCCCGCCGAAGTGGTTGGCGCTTTGCAGGAGCAGAACCTCCAGATTGCCGCCGGTTCGGTAGGGGCACCCCCGCAGCAGTCGTCCC
Organism: Larkinella ripae; assembly: GCF_054780775.1. NCBI lineage: Bacteria > Pseudomonadati > Bacteroidota > Cytophagia > Cytophagales > Spirosomataceae > Larkinella > Larkinella ripae. The sequence continues at coordinate 49,000 of NZ_BAAGVR010000020.1, read as the reverse complement.
AGGCGTTTGAATACACGGTTTTTACCAACAGCCGGTTAAGCAAAGAAGACGATTTCCGAAATATCATTGTGCGGAGCAAGCCCGAAACCGGGTCCGTGGTTTATCTGAAAGATGTGGCCCGGGTTCAGTTGGGTAAGTTCAGTTACATCAGCAACTCCTTCGTGGATGGAAACCGGGCGGCTTATCTGTTGTTGTACCAGTTGCCGGGCAGCAATGCCCTTTCAACGGCCAAGGGCGTGTACGCGGCCATGGACGAGCTGAAGAAATCCTTCCCCAAAGACATTGATTACGTCGTCCCGTTCGAGTCGGTTTCGGTGGTTCAGGTGTCGGTGGACGAAGTAGTTAAAACCCTGCTCGAAGCCCTGGCGCTGGTGACGGTGGTCGTTTTTCTGTTTCTGCAAAACTGGCGGGCCACGCTGATTCCGGTGTTGGCCATTCCGGTATCAATTCTGGGGACGTTCGCCATTTTCATTCCGCTGGGATTTACGATTAACACGCTGACCCTCTTTGGGTTTGTGCTGGCAATCGGGATTGTGGTCGATGATGCTATTGTGGTGGTCGAGGCCGTCCAGCATTACATTGATCACGAACGAATATCGGCGCGGGATGCGACCCGAAAGGCCATGAAGGACATTGCCGGACCGGTGGTTGCCATCGCCTTGATCCTGGCTGCGGTTTTTGTGCCGGTGGGTTTCATTCCCGGCATTGTCGGGCGGCTCTATCAGCAATTTGCCATCACGATTGCGGTTTCGGTCCTGATCTCCGCCTTTGTCGCGCTTTCACTGACGCCCGCCCTGTGCGCGCTGATGCTGAAACCAACGGAAATAAACCAGAAATCAAAAGGCCTGAACTGGTTTTTCTTCAAGTTTAACCACTGGTTTGACCGGACGTCCAATTCGTACAGCGGTGGCGTTAACCGGCTGATTAAAGCCTCGCCCCTGGTGCTGGTGTTGCTGGGCTGTCTGTTTGTGGGAACCGGTTTTCTGTTTAAGGCCAAACCCACCGGTTTTATCCCAACGGAAGACGAAGGACGCGTTATCATTACCTACGAAATACCGGAAGCCGCTTCGACCACGCGCAGTCTGGCCGTTCTGAACCGGGTGATGGACATTTTGAAGAAGCAGCCGTATGTCGCTCACTTTTCCGCGCTGGGTGGTCTGAATGCCGTTACCTTTTCCAGCAAGTCGAACAGCGGTACGGTTTTTACCCAGCTTAAGCCGTGGAGCGAACGGACGGACAAATCGGTGCAGATTGATTCGGTAGTGGTGAAATTGCAACGGGCGCTTTCAACCATCAAAGAAGCCAGCGTGGTCGTGATTCCGCCCCCGGCCATCCCCGGTTTGGGACAAACTGCCGGTTTTACCTTTGAAATCGAGCAGCGCGAAAGTACCGACGACGTCAAAGCCTTCGACCGCGTGGTGCAGAATTTTGTGGCCGAAGCCAACAAGCGACCCGAAATTGCGCGGGCTTTTACCTACTTTACCTCCAAAACCCCGGCTTTCCGGGTGGATGTGGATCGGGAAAAGTGTAAAAAACTCGGTATCAACGTCAACGAAGTGTACACCACCATGCAGACCTACCTAGGTAGCGTTTATGTGAACGACTTCATTGTGTACGGTCGGAAATTTCGGGTGGTGGCGCAGGCCGACACGGCTTACCGGGCGGATATTCAGCAACTGAAGCGGTATTTTGTCCGGAATAGCGCCGGGTCGATGGTACCGCTGAGCACGGTTATCAAAACCGAAGTGATTGAAAATGCGCCCCTGATTTCGCACTACAACCTGTTTCGGGCCGTTGAAATCAACGGAAGCCCCAAACCGGGTTACAGTAGCGGTCAGGCCATTGATGCGCTGCGGGAGGTGGCCGATAAAGTCTTACCGGCGGGTTATGGGTACGATTTCTCCGGTTTGAGTCGGGAAGAAATCAGTTCCGGTTCCAGTACGGTTTACATTTTCAGCCTGTCCGTGCTGTTCGTATTCCTGTTTCTGGCGGCCCTTTATGAAAGCTGGTCGGTGCCTTTTGCGGTTTTGCTTTCGGTGCCGATTGGGGCTTTTGGCGCAATCCTGACCCTGACGTTGATCCCTTACCTGAGTAACAATGTTTATGCGCAGATCGGCTTGATTACCCTGATCGGTCTGGCGGCTAAAAACGCCATTCTGATTGTGGAATTTGCCAAGGAGCGCGTCGATAAAGGAGTCGATTTGCTGGAAGCAACTCTCGAAGCCGTCCGGTTGCGGCTTCGACCGATCATCATGACATCCCTGGCGTTTATTCTGGGTGTATTACCGCTGGTTTTTGCGAGTGGAGCAGGAGCCGTAGCCCGGAAAACCATTGGCTGGACGGTTTTTGGTGGCATGTTGGCCGCTACGTCTCTCGCTATTTTTGTCGTGCCGGTGCTGTTCGTAGTCATTACCCGGTTTGCGTACGGCAAGAAAAAGCTGGCCGAGCTGAAAGAGGCCACCCAAAAACCGGAACAGCAATTACAGGAAAACGACGGTGTTGCGCTCTAATACCGTTGAATGACGTAATGATCGCTGTGCAGTTTCTGCCGCAACTGAATCAGGGCCAGTCGGGTCCAGGTTTTGACGGTGCCGAGGGGTAACTGAAGCTCCTCGGCCGCTTCCTGCTGGGTGTAGCCCTGCAAATAAACCAGATTGATCACCTGCCAGTGCCGGGGCTCCAGCGTGGTGTTAACCACATCCGTAAATCCGATGTAGCCCACGTTGTTCAGCGTGACAGCCATTCCCGGTAGATAATCATCCACCGGCAATTCAACGTGCAAATCTTTTTTAAGGGAACGAAGGTGGTCAAAGGCCGTATTGCGGGTAACGTTCAGTAACCAGGTAAACAGTCGGCCTTTCGACGGATCATGCCGGTGGATATTTTTCCAGACCTTAACGAATGTATCCTGTAGAAGATCCTGAGCTTCCGCTTCATCTTTGACGATCTTGGTGAGAACACTGAGGAGAGTCGACGCATATCGGTCGTATAACTGGCTGAAAGCCAAGCGGCTGTGAGCTTTTAAGCTTTCAATGAGATCGAGTTCAGAATCCGAAGTAAAGGGCTTTTTCAAACGGTTGGGTAACAGCGGGATAATCAGTGATAAAAACCGGTAAGCGATTCTAAGTACTCACTGAAAGCTATTTGAATTACTTAACAGAATCCGCGTTAAATTGTTAGGAAACTGATTAATTGGTAGGTAAAAATAGCCAGTCCAAAAACAAGACGGGAGCCCTGGTCATCAGGGCTCCCGTCTTGTTTTTGGACTTCAGCTAATTAAAAGAATACCCCTACGGTGAGGGTGATATTCGTTAATTTGGTGTCAATTTGTGCGGATGCAAAATCAGCCGAGTTAGGCAGGGAGTAGGGCGTGTAAGCCGATTGCATCGTGCCATAGGTTCCGGCGGCATCAACGAAAAACCGGTCCGTACGAACGCCAAGCCCGCCCGATACCAGCAAACGCGACCGATCCAGGTTGTTCAACCGGGTTTTATACGGATCGGGCAAGTAGGCCACTCCACCACGAATACGCAGCAGGCCCGCCCGGATTTCGGCTCCGGCCCGCAGGTTCACCACATTTTTATAGGTGCCCTGAACCTCGCTTTTGACATCATTCTTGAAGTCGGTATTGTCCTGCGAATCATAAACACTCGTCGTTGCGCGCATTCCACCGTAACCGACGTAGTCGGCCGTTGCCGTGATGAAACCGAGTTTCCCACCGCCCAGAAAATACGTCAAACCGCCGGATGCCCGGAATGGCGTCGTCAGACTGTACTCAAAATTAAGCGGGGTGACAAACACCTCATTTTGATTAATGGGCAGATTGGGATCTTTCGCATCGACGCGAATAGACTGTTCGAACGACTCCTTGACGCTGGTAAACGTCGGCGTAGCCAACGACGCTCCCAGTTGGAGGTTACGATCCGGTTTATAGATTACCCCAAAAGAGAAGTTGATTCCATTCCCCGTTACGGTGAAGTTATCGATCTGGCTATAGTTATTAAAAACCGCTCCTCCGACTACTGTTTCGCGGTAGACGTTTTCGAAATCATACCGGAGTCGACTGAGACCAAGCGACGCTCCCACATACAATTTGTCGTCCAGATTCCCAGCGTAGCCAATGGTCCATTGGGAATGCCCGCCCGAGGATTCAAACGTGTTGCGTTGATCGGTTGGGGCCGTGGCATCATACCGGAAGTAGGGTGGTCCGGTTTGATTAGGATTCGTCGACGAAGGGGTGCCGTTGATCAAAAAGAGCTGGTAGGCAGCCGCAGCGGCAAAGTTCGCTTCATTGGTATTGGTATTATATTGGCCATCCAGCTGATCACCCGTCAGGTTGCGGTCGTTGGCATCGACAATGTAGGTGTCGAGGATCGAACTGCGGTTGTTCCGCCCGCTAAATACAAAGTTGTTGGTCAAACTCACCTGCCGGTTATACGTAATGCCTAAGGCCGTCCGGCGCCAGCGCCGGTTTTCGTTCTGTTTGTTACCAGCCAGCACCACCCCGAACTGCGTAATACCGGGTCGGGTGATGTTGTTGGTTTGCTGATTGCCAATGTAGGTCGTCTGGGCGTTGATCAGATTGAACGTTGGGCTTAAACTGATTTCAGAGCGGTTGTAAAATCCCAGCCCGGCCGGGTTGCCGAATACGGCACTGGCATCTCCGCCAATGCTGGCGTGATTACCGCCCAGCGCCCGCATACGCGCCGTTCCGGTTTGTGTTAATTCCGAGTACCGAAAGGCGTCGCCAGCGTAAATATCGGCTTGGCCAAGCGCGCTGCCTGCGTACAGAAGCAGACCCACGATGCAAATGCTATTTTTCATATAAAGTGTGTGCTAAAAATGGAAATCATGAGTCGGATGTGCGTTTCATTTCGGACAATGAACTATAGATGCATTTCGTTGGCCATTGGTTTAAAATAACCCCAAAAAACCGCTTTAGTTTTCCATTGAGCTGCAATTCCCGCCCGATAATACAACGAAAAAGCCCGTCGATTGTAACACCGACGGGCTTTTTTATTTTTCAACTAGTGATCGAACTGCTCCTTACCGGGGACCGCGTGAGCCGCCACCTCCACCGCCGGAATAACCACCGCCACCACTGCTCGAACCTCCTCCGCGGCTACCACCGCTGTAAGACGGAGCGCTGTAGCTCGGTTGTGAAGGCGGGCTGTAGCTCCGTTGTTGAGTCGGTGCTTCATACGAGCGGGTTGGGGCCTGATAGGTCCGCGATTGTTGCGGAGCGCTATACCGTGATCCGCTGTTGTCCGATGGTGGCGTATAGCTGCCCCGGCTGTTCTGACGGGGAGCTGCGTAATAATCGGAATTGCTCGGTGCACTGTACGTCGGGCGGGACGCAGCGTTGTCCGTGCTGTTGACCCGGCCGCCGTTGCTCGATCCGCCGTAGTAATAATCCGCTCCCCGGCTGTTAGCCCGGCCTGCGCCGTAGGAGTTACCAGATGAACCGGAATTGTTCGGACGGCTGTAATACGTATTGTTGTTGGCCGAGTTGTTCGAAGAGTTCAACTCACCGGACCGACGGCCACCGTTGTTGTTATTATAGCTCCGGGGTGTATTGACGAAATCACCGTTGTAGCGATCGCGTGAACCACCAGTCCGGGCACCGTAGCGGGCGTTGCGGCTGGCTCCGATGTTGTCGTAATTATTGACGATAACCGTCGGCCGTCCAAAACCGCCCCCATACCCGTACATATACGGATTATAGAAGCTGTTATACCCGTAGCCAAACGGCGAATAGAACGGATCGTAAAATCCACCACCAAAACCGCCACCGTAAAAAGGACTGTAGGCATAGCCACCACCCCAGAACGGATCGTAGAATGAATTATACCGCCAGCTGTTCATACCCCAGTTGTTGTATCCAAAGGAAGACATGCCCAAACCAACGCCCAGGCTAAGACCGCCGTAGAAAGGACTGTTCCAGCCCCAGCGGTTCCAGCGCGAATTCATAAATGCCGTATTGTAGCCGTCCGAAAAACCGTTGGTATAATCGTTGGTATTCCAGCCCGGATCGGGGGAAATGCCACGGGTCACTTTACGGGCCGAAACCTCACTGTAATATTCGTCATTGTATTGACCCGCCGTCTGTTCGTTGTAATAATCCGGATTGGCGTTAAGTTTGCTGTCTTCGTACCGTTGTGAAGCCGTCCGCTCAAGCGTACGCGGCTGCTTCTGGGTGGAAGCATAAACCGGGGCATCGGACGATGAGCCATAAAGGTCATCGGATTCAACCGCCAGCTGTTTATTGGAAGCACAGCCCCAAAAGCCGAGTGCCGCCAGTAACGTGAGGTATTTCCAGGTATGTAACACTTTCATGGGATTGTGGTGTAAAAGGTTCTTGGGACCTACTTAGTACAAAAACACAGAAACTGGCAAAATGATTACAAATAGGCCGTTTGATTACAAATATAGGAGAAAAACCTATCTTTGCAAGCTTCTCATAGTATTAGACCCACATTTATAGGTGATGGTTTAATCGCACCAAAAATATATTTCAGTCCGTCATGGCAAAAGCAATTCCTTCGCGTTCCGAGAACTATTCTGAGTGGTATAATGAACTGATTAAGAAAGCCGATCTGGCCGAAAATTCGGCGGTTCGAGGGTGTATGGTAATCAAACCGTACGGCTATTCCATCTGGGAAAAAATGCAGCGGGCATTGGATGATATGTTTAAGGAAACCGGCCATTCCAACGCCTATTTCCCGTTGTTTATCCCTAAATCGTACCTGAGTAAGGAAGCTTCCCACGTCGAGGGGTTTGCGAAAGAATGCGCCGTGGTGACCCACTACCGACTGAAGAATGCGGAAGATGGTTCGGGCGTTATTGTTGACCCGGAGGCCAAGCTGGAAGAAGAATTGATCGTACGGCCCACCTCGGAAACCGTGATCTGGAGCACCTACAAAAACTGGATTCAGTCGTACCGTGATCTGCCGCTCCTGATTAACCAGTGGGCCAACGTGGTTCGCTGGGAAATGCGGACCCGGATTTTTCTCCGCACGGCGGAATTTCTGTGGCAGGAGGGGCACACCGCCCACGCCAGCGCGCAGGAAGCGCAGGAAGAGACCAGCCAGATGCTGGATGTATACGCAACCTTTGCGGAGGAGTGGATGGCCATGCCGGTAATTCGGGGGGCGAAAACACCCAACGAACGGTTTGCGGGGGCGGAAGATACGCTCTGCATTGAAGCCATGATGCAGGACGGAAAAGCGTTGCAGGCCGGAACCTCGCACTTTTTGGGCCAGAATTTTGCGAAGGCATTCGACGTGAAATTTTTGACGAAAGACAACCAGCAGGACTACGTTTGGGGCACCTCCTGGGGCGTCAGCACCCGGTTAATGGGCGCGCTGATTATGGCCCACTCGGACGACGACGGGCTGGTATTGCCCCCAAAACTGGCCCCGATTCAGGTGGTCATTGTGCCTATTTTCCGGAATGATGAACAACTGGCGCAATTGTCCGAGAAAATCAATCCGTTGGTGAAAGAACTCCGGAAAGCCGGTATTTCGGTGAAGTACGACACCAGCGATGCCAACAAACCCGGTTGGAAATTTGCCGAATACGAGCTGCGGGGCGTCCCGGTTCGGCTGGCCATGGGTATGCGGGATCTGGAAAACAACACGGTCGAAATTGCGCGCCGGGATCTGAAAACTAAAGAAACCATTTCGGCCGATGGCCTGGTTGATCACATTCAGAATCTGCTGGATGACATCCAGAAATCCATCTATACGAAAGCGGCCCAGTTTCGGCAGGAAAACACCTTCCAGGTCGATACCTACGATGCCTTCAAGGAACAGATCGAAAAAGGCGGTTTTTTAATGGCGCACTGGGATGGCACGTCCGAAACCGAAGAAGCCATTAAAGAAGAAACCAAGGCCACTATACGTTGCATCCCCCTGGACGCCGAATTGGAAGAAGGAACCTGCATCTACAGCGGAAAACCGTCGAAACAGCGCGTCGTCTTTGCCCGGGCCTACTAAGGAAATGATGAATTATGAATGAAGAACGATGAATGGTTTACAACTCATCGTTCTTCATTCATAATTCATCATTCAAAAGGCATTGACTTTCGGCGGGTTTCGGTAGTTTTGTCGGCACACACACAATTTTAATTATGGCACAAGCAAAAGCTGGAGATACGGTGCAAGTGCACTATACCGGCAAAAAAAACGATGGTACCGTGTTTGACTCCTCCAGCGGCCGGGCACCCCTGCAATTTCAGGTCGGCAGCGGCATGGTGATCCGCGGGTTCGACGAAGGCGTGAAAGGAATGGAGTTGGGAGAGTCTAAAACCGTACGAATTCCGGTGGAAGATGCCTACGGGCCGTCGAGTGAAGATATGATTTTTGAATTCGACCGCTCTCAGATTCCTGACGACATTGAACTGGAAATCGGGCTGACGCTCAATATGCACCAGGATGGCAACCCACAGGCGGTTCCGGTGGTGGTCCGGAATGTGACGGCCACCTCGGTTACGCTGGATGCCAATCACCCCCTGGCGGGCGAAGAACTGACCTTCGACATTGAACTGGTGGGAATAAACCCTTCCCAGTCAAGCCAGGTAAGTTAACCGGAAATTTCGCATTGCGTCAATAAAAACCGGCTTTTGAATTGCTGGCACTACGTTTTCCGAACTGGAAACGTTGCTAACCATTCAAAAGCCGGTTTTTTATCAAAGCGGCTCCGATCCGCTTTTCTTTTCTCCCGAATTAGTTAATCCGCAACAGGTCAATCTTGAAAATCAAGATGGAATTGGCCGGAATGCCACTCTGCGCCCGCGAACCATAGGCCAGACTGGGCGGCAGATAAAGTGTGATGCTGCCGCCGGGGGCGATAAGCGGAATGCCTTCCTGCCAGCCCAGAATGAGCTGATACAAACCAAAGCTGATGCTTTTGCCACTGTCAAAAACTTTTCCGTTGGTCAGCGAGCCTTCGTAATTGACGGTGACGTTGGAACGAACGGTAGGTTTCTCACCCGAACCGGGAGATTGGATGGTGTAAAAAAAGCCGCGCTCGTCGGCCGTAGCGGAAATCCCGCTTGCATCGATAAATTCCTTTAAAACGGCCACTTCGGCCTCTGGTGCTTTTGCCATGTGAATTGCTGATTATCAGGATTACTGCCAGACGGTCGGACTTTCGTACCGAACAGCCCGAACCGACAGCACTGGTCCGGTTTTATACTGGTTGCGGATGCAAGGTACCGCTTTTACCCAAAAATCGCTGTGTCAAGTCAAAGGTTGTTATTTCAGCCAATCAAAAGCCGGTTTTTACAGGTTCACCCAGGCGGAGACTTTAATGCCGAAGGTCGACACGTTGGGATTGTTGCGGTAGGTCAGGCGGTGGATGGCATCAACCCGGAATACTTTAAAAATATTGTCGATGCCGTAACCAACTTCCACGTATGGTGCCCGGCTCAGCGACTGGAAGCCCAGAACCGTCTGGCCCAGCTCATTCGTCGGTGGAATTAAATTGATGTTGGTGGGACTGATGCCCCCCATCAAAACCGCACCGGTGGCTAAAAACCGCCACTTTAAGCGACGAATGGCGGGAATGCGGTTGAAAAACAGGCCCTCAAAATTGTGCTCGCCGATGACGCCCACGTAGCGGTCGCTGACAAACTCAAAGAAATTCATCAGGTTATACGCATTTTCGACCCGAAAAAAGGTCTCATTACCGAGCGGAATGTGCAGCAAAGGATACGGAATGGTCGAAGGAATGTAACCGGCATTCACCTGATAGCGCGTCCGGCCCAGCACCCCAACCCGGAACGAATGCCGCAGGTTCAGGCTAAACCGGTGGTAGGCAAAATCGCCGTGCAGGACATTTTTCATCCCCAGCTGGTACCGAAACGTAATCACCGGATTGTTGCTGCCCTCCACTGTAAACCGGTCGTTATCACTCTGGATCATCAGCGCCCCGGGTGCAAACCGGGTTTCGAACGAAAGCTCGGTGGTTCGGTACTGACTGGCCGTCGTCTGGTCTGCGGTATTGACCGAATAAGCAAAAGGAAACAAAGGTTCAAACGTGCGGTTCCGCAGGCTGATGGTCTGGGTAATCCCTTTCCCCAATTCGCTCTTGATGTAAGTGGTGTGTGATTCCTGCATGTAGGGCCGCCGGAGCGTTCCGAAGCGGGTATAAGCCGCAAAAATGGCGTTGCCCCCCAGGTTTTCGGAGTTTGTTCCCAGCCGTTCCAGGTCGTAAATTTTTTGAATACCGGCGATGGTGTACGGTTTTTTCCGAATCACATAATCGACGTTCATGCCGTATTTTAATTGCTGGTCGCGCGTTCCGTACGCCAGATAACCACCCAGAATCCAGCGACGGCTGAAACCGGTATTGGTCCGCAGGCCCAGCCGCAGCCGATGCCCTTCCACGTTGTTAAAGGCGTAACTGTTTAGCAAAGGACCGGCATCGAGGTGCAACGATCCCAACGGGTAATAGCCTACCATCGTCAGGTTTACGATCTGTCCCAGCACTTTCATAAACGGCACATTCCGAACCGAATCGACAACCTCAAACGCCCGTAGTTCATCCGGACTCAAACTTTCCGGACGTACGGTTTTCCAGTAATCCGGCGATTTTTCCGTGTAATTTTCAGCCAGTTCGAGGGGTGGTTCATAGAAACGAAGTTCCTGCGGCTGATTGACGACCACATTCCGGGCGGCTGCGTACAGGCGGACCAGCGCACCGGGAGCATTGGGCGTCGGTTCGTCCGTGTCGATCAGCAGTTGGGTTAGAATGGGTAAACGGACTCCCTTCGATTGGGTGCTGTCGGCTACGTCCTCCCATTCCTGCTCAATCCGGATTTCATCGACAAAGTTGATGTTGGCCCGCCGGTCGATTCTGGCGTCGATCTGTGACAAACCCAGCCGCGTGGTGTCAATCCAGGCCGTGCCCACAAACGCCAGATCGGTGGCTCGTTTGGGTTCAAAATCAATCTGGTAACAAATGTTTTCACCCACCGTTACCGTATCGATCAATCGGTAGGTATAAATGGCCTGCCAGGCTTGTCCCAGGGGAGAAGGGAGGTCTTTCCGCAGCAGGCTGATGTAATTCCGGTAAAAATTATATTGTTGAAACGAAGAACCCGTGAGTTGGGCCGACACCCCGCCGTCGCTGATCCCGACCCCCGACGCCCGGCTTTTCAGGATGCGCTCCCTGGTTTTGTGGGGGTCCGATCGTTGAAAATACTCCGAAAACGTCTCGGAAACGTACACCGGAACCGCCGGTTTTCCTTCCCGGTCGTAGATCGCCGGTAATTTCGACAACACCCGACCCACCGGACCCGGCCCGCGACCTTTCTTGCGCTGGTTGGCGAAATTATTGACGTACGCTTCGACCTTCGAGTAACTTTCGTACTGAAAAGCCGTCAGCTGATCGGGATCAAACTGGCTTTTGCGACGGATGGCTTCCCGGATGATCCGGTAAGCGGGGTCACCGCCTTTGGCGTATATTTTGACTTCCTGAAGCTTTGTGGCTGAGGAAGTTAATGCGGCATCGATGGTTTGGGAAACGGTTGAAACCAGTCGATACGCGCGGGTTTGGTAACCTAAACTAGAGAAAAGAAGCGAGTCGCCGGTTTGCGTGGTGGTTAGGGAGTACCGGCCGTTTTCGTCTGAGGTGGCACCGGCGGTTTTGCCTTTGATCGCTATATTGGCAAAAGGAATGCCCTCGCCCGTAGCCGCGTCGGTGATGCGTCCACTTATTTTGTAGGTAGTTTGCGCCGTCGCTGGAAAAAAGAGCGTACTCAGAAAAATAAGGAGTATGCCGAGCCGATCCCGTAAAGTAGACCTCATTCGAATAGGCAGAAATAAAAGTAATAGAGGAATAACACAAATGTAGTCAACAGAGTTTACCAATTGGGCCAATTTACGGCCATTTCCAGACGAATCGCCGAAATGTCTAGACGAACCACCAAAATAATCCTATAAATTGTCGCTGCAAAGGATGTTTTTCAATACTGCTTAGACTTTATATTCTATTTTTTGTCACCTTCGTACGCTCATTTGTTTCGTTCAACCTGCAAGCTGCCATGCCCACCGATCGACCTTTGTTAGACCGTACGCGCGAATACACGGAAACGTTGCTGCGCGCCCTGCCCGCTAGCCTGGTCTACCACAATCTTGAGCACACGCAACAGGTGGTTCAAGCGGCCGAACTCCTTGGCAATCAGGCCGGCCTGAACCCTGAAGAACTGGAAAATGCCATCATTGCGGCCTGGTTACACGACATTGGCTACGCCCGGAAACGCCAGCAACACGAAGAAGCGGGCGTTGAAATGGCCTTGCCGTTGCTGGAGGAATTGGGGCTGGAGCCCGAGCGAATTCACAGCATCACGGAAAGTGTGCTGGCGACCAAATTACCGCAACAACCCCAAAACCGGGTCGCCGAAGTGGTGTGCGATGCCGATATGTTTCATTTGAGCAGTGAGCGGTTTTTGGAACGCAGCGAGTTGATGCGCCAGGAAATGAAAAATACGACGGGCAAAATCAGCAAAAAAAAGTGGATGTTGGGGTCCATTCAGTTGATGGAAAACCACCATTACTTTACCGACTACGGCCGGGAAGTGCTGACTCCGCTCAAGGAAAAAAACCTGAAAAAAGCCCGGCGCAAACTGGCGGAACTGGAAGCGGAAGAAGACGCAGTGGATTCAAAACCGCTGGCGCATCCGGTTTCGGAGGACGAACCCCGAAAACCGAAACGGCCGGATCGGGGCATCGAAACCATGTTTCGGGTAACCTCGCAAAACCATTTTCAACTGAGCGCAATGGCCGACAACAAGGCCAACATCATGATCTCGGTCAATACCATCATTGTTTCCCTGATTATCAGCATTCTAATCCGGAAACTGGAAGAGTGGCCGCAGCTGATCATTCCCACCGTGATGCTGACGTTCAGTTGTTTATCGGCGACCATTTTTGCCATTTTGGCCACCCGGCCCACCATCACCAGCGGCCGGTTTTCAAAAGAAGATATTCACCAGAAACAGGCGAACCTCTTATTTTTTGGCAATTTTCACAAAATGGATTTGGTCGATTATGAATGGGGGATGCGGGAAATGATGCAGGATTCCGATTTTTTGTACAATAGCATGACCCGGGACATTTATTACCTCGGGAAAGTTCTCGGCAAAAAATACCGTCTGCTTCGAATATCCTATACGTTGTTTATGTTCGGTTTTGCCGCATCGGTGCTGGCTTTTGGCATCGCGGCCTATTTCTTTCCCGTTCGTTGATCGCTTTAGTTAAAATCCCCACCATGAACAATTTACGTTTTTTAGTTTTGGCATCGGTCTGGTTGTTTGCGGCTTGCGATGCAAAGAAAACGCAGCAGTCGCAGGCCGAGAAGGAGTCGGAAACTCTGGCAATTCCGTACGACCTGAAGACGCCCGCCCGCCGGTTCACCCTGCCCCCGGAACTGGAAGAAATTTCCGGTTTATCCTACTACAAAGCCAACCAATTGCTTTGTGTCCAGGATGAAGTGGCGGTGGCGTATGTCTACGACTTGACGAAAAAGCAGATCGCCGACTCCTCGGTTTTTGGAAATTACGGCGATTTTGAAGGCATCGAATGGGTGAAGAATGAGATTTACACCTTGAAAAGCAACGGCGATCTGTACCATTTCGAGCCCTTTTCGAAACAGATTGCCCGTATCCCCACCGATCTGCCCAAAAAAACGGAGGTGGAAGGACTGGCCTACGACACCGAAAGTGATCGGCTCCTGATCGCCGTGAAAGAAGGCCCTAAAAAAGACGAAAAAGCGGTGTACATGTACGACCTGAAAACCAAAGTAGTGTTTAAAGGCATGACCATCAAAGACAAAGCGTTGAAAGACGCCAACCTGGATCCTGAGAAATTCAAGCCGTCGGGCCTGGCCGTACACCCCAAAACCGGCGATTTTTATTTTTTGACCTCCGTCGGCAAAAGGGTGGTCGTCGTCAATCGGAAAGGCCGGATTGTGGCCTCGAAACCGCTTGATTCGAAGCTGTTTCGGCAACCCGAAGGCATTTGCTTCGCGCCCGACGGTACGCTCTTCATCGCCAGCGAAGGCGACGGCAAAGCCGGGTCTATTCTTGAGTTTGCGAACCGGCCGTAAGGCCGATTGGTAGTAGGACGTATGAAGCTGCTCTACACGGTTATTTTTCTTTTATTTTTCGGCTCCGAATGGGTGCAGGCTCAGTCGAAACCCCATACGGTTTTTCTGCTGGGCGACGCCGGTGAGCCCCAGCCCAAAGGCCAGGATGCTGTCCTGAAAACCGTCCAGCGTCAGTTGGCAATGGGCGGGGCCAACAGCAGTATCATTTACCTCGGCGACAACATTTACCCACGCGGTTTACCCGATTCGTCCCACCAGGACCGGGCGGATGCTGAACGCCGGATGCGTGATCAACTGGCGATTCTGAACGGCTTCAAGGGCCGCGCGTTCGTCATTCCGGGCAACCACGACTGGCAACAGGGGCGACGCGAAGGCTGGGACCGGATTCGGAATCAGGCGGCTTTTGTTGGCGCCGAACTGGGCCGGGACGATGTGTTTTTTCCGAAAGACGGTTGCCCCGGCCCGGTGGAAATCTCGTTGAACAGCGAAATAACCCTGGTGCTGATCGACACCCAGTGGTGGCTGCATCCCTGGGAAAAACCGGGGGAAGAATCCGACTGCGAGGCCAAAGACCTGCCTTCTTTTTTGGTCCTGCTGGATGATGTGCTGGCCCGTAATCAACACAGGAAAGTGGTGTTGGCGGGCCACCATCCGATGTACAGCCACGGCGAACACGGCGGGTATTTTACTCTGAAAGACCATTTGTTCCCCTTAACCGCCCTCAAGCCAAATCTGTACATTCCGTTGCCGGTGATCGGATCCATTTACCCGGTTTACCGCTCGTTGATTGGCAACATTCAGGATATTCCGAATCCGAAGTATAAACTGCTCCGGAATGGTCTGGTGGCGCTGCTGAAAAAATACCGCAATGTGCTGTATGTCAACGGGCACGACCACAATGAACAGTTGATTCTGCGCGATTCGACGTACTACCTGACCAGCGGGAGCGGTTCCAAGTCGGTGCCCGTCAAAAAAGGCCGACACAGTTTGTTTGCCTCGCGGGACAAGGGGTTTGCGCGGGTGGATTTTGACGAGAATGGCCGAACCAACGTCCGGTTTTTTGCGCCGGATGCCGGAAACCCTACTGGTAGACTCCTGTTTGAAACCACGTTTACGTTACCCCTAAAAACCGTCTCCCGGGCCAATACACCGGCCGAAGCGGTTTCGCAAACGACGCTGGCAAGTTCCCAGTACGAAGCCTCGCCCTGGCACCGCCTGATTTTGGGAGAGAATTACCGTAACGTTTGGCGGGCTCCGGTAACGGTCCCGGTTTTGAATTTACGACAGGAAGCGGGAGGGCTGAAACCCGTGCAGCGCGGGGGCGGTATGCAGACGTTTTCGCTGCGGATGGCCGGAAATGATGGCAAAGAATACGTGCTGCGCTCGGTGGAAAAATACGCCGAAAATGCCATTCCAAAAGCGTTGCGAAGCGGTTTTGTGAACGATCTGGTGCAGGATCAGATTTCGGCTTCGCATCCGTATGCGGCTCTGGTGGTGCCGCCACTGGCCGAAGCCGCCGGCGTTTTTCATACCCATCCCAAACTGGTGGTGGTGCCGGATGACTCCCTGCTGGGGCCGTACCGCCGGACGTTTGCCCGAACGCTGGCGCTGTTTGAGGAACGGGTGGATGGAAATTATGCCAACAGCCCGCAATTTGGCGGAACAAAGAAAATTTACAGCACGGCCAAGCTGCTCTACAAACGCACCGAGGACAATGACAACCGGGTCGATCAGCAGGCGGTTTTGAAAGCCCGGCTGTTCGATATCTGGCTGGGCGACTGGGACCGGCACGACGACCAATGGCGCTGGGCGAGTTTCAAAGAGGGCAAAGGACTGCTGTTCAAACCCATTCCGCGCGACCGCGACCAGGCTTTTTTTGTGAACATGGGCATTATTCCTCGCATTGTGAGCCGCAAATGGGCCATGCCGAAATTTCAGGGGTTCGGTACATCCATACGTGATGTGCCCGGTTTGGCCTTCAACGCCCGCTATTTCGACCGGAGTTTTCTCACCGAACCGTCGCTGGACGACTGGCTGAAAACCGCCGATTCGCTGGCTCACCACCTGACCGATTCCGTGATTGACCAGGCCCTACAGCAATTACCCGAAGCGGCTTATCAGGAAACGGCCGCCACAATCAAAGTCCGGCTTCAGCACCGGCGGACGGAGCTAGGCCGGTATGCCCACGAACTCTACCGCTTTCTGGCCCGCTCGGTTGAGGTTACCGGTAGTGACAAGAAGGAGTATTTCGAAGTGGAACGATTTGCCGACGGTCGCATGGCGGTGGTGGTGTTAAAACTGAAAAAAGAAGGCGAAACCGGCGATCAATTATACCGGCGGATTTTCAGCCCCGACGAAACCCGCGAGGTGCGACTCTACGGATTGGGAGGAGACGATGTCTTTGTTGTCAAAGGCGAAAGCCAAAAGGGCATTTTGCTGCGCATCGTTGGTGGAAAAGGCCGCGATCGGATCACCGATGCGTCGAAAGTAACCGGAATCAGGCGGAAAACCGTGGTGTACGATTCCCCAAAAACCGTGGTGGAACCCGGCTCTGAAACCCGGGTGCGGCTTTCGGGCCAGTCGATGGTCAACGGGTATGACCGGAAATCCTTTCAGTACGACGTGCTGTTTCCGCAGATTTCGGTGCAGTACAATCCGGATGATGGCTTGTTTCTGGGGGGCGGGGTTCGGTATACCAAACACGGTTTTCGGAAAATACCCTTTGCCCAGCAGCATCGGTTTGTGGTCAATCACGCGTTTGCGACCCGCGCGTATAATTTCAATTACGATGGCGTTTTGACCGGCATCATCGGAAAAACCGACCTGCGCCTGGACGCGGATATTCAGGCTCCCAACTACGTGTCCAACTTTTTCGGGTTGGGCAACAACACGGTTTTTGACAAAAGCAAGGGCATACGGTATTACCGGACCCGTTTTGAGAACATTGCCCTGAGTGCGCTTTTTCAGCGTACCATTGGGAGGATGAAGCTGTATTTGGGTCCGGCGGTGGAAAGCATCGAAGTGGAAGAAAATCAGCAGCGTTTTATCGACGAATTTGCCAGTCGTTTACCCGATGGACAGCACCTATCCAAACGCCGGTGGTATGCCGGTTTAAAAGGCGGTTTTCTGATCGACAACCGGGATGATCAGGTGTTGCCCACGCGCGGGACTTTCTGGCGAACGGAGCTGCGGCTCTACAACGGCATTTCAACCTACGCCAAAAATCTGGCGCGGCTGCAATCCGATCTTGCTTTCTACGTCAGTTTACGGCTGCCAACCACGCTCACGATTGCTACGCGCGTGGGCGGGGGGATCAATTTTTCAGATTTTGAATTCTTTCAGGCCAACACGCTGGGCGGTCTGTCAAACCTGCGGGGCTACCGCCGGACCCGGTTTGCGGGACGAAGCACCTTGTATAACAACACGGAAGTCAGGCTGAAGGTGGCTACCATCCGGACGTACCTGTTTCCGGCCTACCTGGGCGTACTGGCGTTCAATGACGTTGGGCGCGTCTGGATGAATGGTGAAAACTCCAAAAACTGGCACCACGGCTACGGCGGGGGAATCTGGTTGTCGCCGTATAAACAGGCGGTGATTTCGGTGCTGTACGCCATGTCGGAGGAGGAAAAACTGCCGATGCTGCGGGTCGGTTTTCTGTTCTGAGGTCAGGACAGCTTGTAAAGTTCGACGCCGACCTCCATGCCCTTTACATCGACCACCCCGAGTTGTTCCGACAAAACCGGGTGCCCGCCGAGTTCGTTGATCACATCCTGCGACACCAGCATGTTGGTGCCATACTGCTTGTTCAGTTGTTCGATGCGGGCGGCCAGAATCACGACATTGCCCGTGATCGAAAACTGCTGGCGGGTTTCGGTGCCGATGTTACCAATTACGGCATCGCCAACGTGAACGCCGATGCCCACGCTGGTCGGAATAATCCGGTCCTCCCGCACGGCGCTTTCAATCTCGGTAATGATCTCCAGGCCCGCTTTGACCGCATTTTCGGCCGGATTTTCCAGGGGAATTGGCGCCCCGAAGGTGATCATGCAGCCATCGCCCAGAAACTGGTTGACCACCCCGCCGTGCCGGTTAACCACCTCGACTATGATGCGGAAAAACGCGTTCTGGTAGGTAACGACCTCATCGGCCGTGTTTTTATCGGCGTATTTGGTGAAATTCCGGATGTCGAGAAACAACACGCTGACCTTCATGTGCTGACTTTTCAGCATCCCTTTTTCCTTGATGATTAAATCGGCGATTTCCGGCGAAACCTGCTGGCCGAAAAAGGTGATGAGTTGATTCTGCGTTTCACTGCGTTCGATCGAACTCTGAATGCTTTTCTGGATCTGGCGGGAAACATACCCGGCGCAGATGCCGCAGAGCACAAAAATGATCGATTTGACGGCGTAGGCAAACGTGGTGGTCAGGTACAGGCTGAACGATCCCATGACGGTCGACGGTTCTTCCAGCAGATACTGACTCAGCAGCAAAAACTCAATGCCGGAAATCAGGCCCGTATAAAACGAAATCCAGAAGTTGAGTCGGAGGGTGGACAGGATAATGAAAAAGTAATAGAGGGACGCAAAAGGCGACACCATGACCAGAATCGGGTGATCGAACTTGTCCGACAGCAGGTACAGCAGGAGGGTCAGGGCGGTGATTTCGAAGGTGGCGTTGAGGTACTTGGCTAATTGAGGAAGGCTTAATCCTTTCCGCGACCAGATCCGGAGCATGTTCCACATGTTCAATTCGTAAACCGCCATGAAACCCAGGTAAGCGAGTAAAACCCGGAGCAGGTCATTCTTGGCCTGCATCGGAAAAGCCGTGAGCGGCACAAACAGGGAGAAAAAAGCCGCAAAAAACAAACCGGCAACAAACATGCCCGCCAGCAACCCGGCCCGCTGCTGCTCGCGCCGGATATTTTCCTGGGCGAACGTCAGGTTGAAGTACGGACTGATTTCTTCTTTTTGCCGCTGGTGGTAAATGAATGGCATAGTCCCACGATTTAGGTACTGCCTAACAGACAAATTCTTACCCAAATTAATTCGATTTCACGCACGATGCCTAACCCGGTTTTCTGAAACGACAATTGAAGGGAGTGAACCGACACAGAAGGGCCGTGAGCTACCAAAGCGGCTGGCAGCCTGAAACGTTTATTCGGGTTAGCGTACTTGAAATTTTTGCGATCAACTTCGCTTCTTCAAGCGTTGGGGAATTGGAAACGGGATCTCCGGATTTGCTTTCAGAATCTGTTCAAAGAAGGGATCAGAGGATTCGGAGCAGTCGGCCATTCTATCGTGCTCCCCTAGAAACCGGTCGGGTTAGGCCCGAAGTTGAGGTATCGGAATAAGCTGCTTACAAAGCGTTCAGTTTTGCGCTTGATTTTTTGCCGTTATAATAGGCGTACCGGTAATCTACCGCGTCCTGCTCGTACGTATTTTCGAGCAGTTTAAACGAAGCAGGGTCTGCACCTGGCAGGATCATGCCTTTAAAATAAACGTGCCGGTCATCTTTCGCGTAGCCTGATTTTAAAACCGTGAACGTCGACAGATCGCAATTTTTTAACACCGTTCCTTCGAAATAAACCGCCGTTTGATCCCAGGCATAGCGATCGTTGAGAATTTCGAAATGGGCCAGATTGGCGCCCCCAATCAGTTTGTCCTGGTAAAATACGTGCACGGTGTCGGATACGTAATCGAGCTGATTCGGTTTTACTAATTTTATATGAGCCGGATCAGCGCCTTTTATAGGCCGGTTTTTGTAATAAACCCGGTTTTTATCTTTTGAATAAACCGCATCCAGTACGGCAAACGAAAGCGGATCGGCCCCGCTGATCAACTGGGCTTCGGGCAGGCGCGGATTCTTTGGATCGGCGTAATTGATCCAGCAATAATAAACGTGATTCCGGTCTTTCGAAAAATTGTGACTAACGATTTCAAACGATTTGCCTTCGCTTTCCGGAATCAAAACCGACTCAAAATAGCCGGCCCGTTTATCTTTTGCAAAACCGTAATCAAGGGGTTGAAAACTCGCAGCATCTTTCACCGGAAACAAAACGCCATCCGCGTAACAGTGAAATTTATCTTTTGCGTAGCCTTTGGAAAGGACGGTAAACGTGGCCACGTCGGCCTTATAAATCCGCCGGATGCTGTTCTTGCGGCTGGTGAAATAGGTTTGGGATTCGAGAAAACTACCACAGTAAAATACCGTCGCTTTATCTTTGGCATAATGCTCGTCCAAAGCCGCAAAACTGGCCGCGTCGGCAATGCTAATGGATGCGCCCCGGTAATAGGCCCGCAGGGCGTCTTTGGCAAAAACCGAGTTCAGGATTTTAAACGAGTCGAAGTCTTCTACCTGAACGCGCTGACCCTTGAAAAAAACAGCGCCATTTTTAGTTTCGTAAGCGGGTTTCTGGCAAGAGAAAAAACCGCCCAATCCGAGGATGGACAAGAAGAGACGAACAAGTTTCATGGCTGGAAATAGGGTGTATTTGTTGTTGCTGATTCAAAAATAGAAGGACAACAAACCGGCTTCCAGCCCCGATCGATAACGAGTCGATTTAACTTGATAAGTACCGGTTTTTGACCGGCTTGAGGAAGAATGAAGATTTACTTGATTTCCTTGTTTTCCATTTCGGGCTGCGGATGCACCACGTACACATCCAGCACCGCCAGCGGGCGCGCCAGGTATTCGCGGATCAGGGTGCGAAATGAATAGCCGCTGGGAATATCCTGGGCGGCAAAGGCAATGGCCGACATGCCCTGGTGATTGCCGATGTAAAGGGCCCGGGCGTTGTGAAAATTCTGGGATATAATCGTGATTTTTTCCTGATTGAACACCTGCTTGCACCGCACGACCGAATCAAAGGTCCGGTAGCCGGCGTAATCAAGGGTCATGTCGGCTTCGGGAACGCCCAGCCGAAGCAGGGCTTTTTTCATGTCGGAGGGTTCGTTGTAATATTCCGAGTCGTTGTTACCACTCAGGATGATGTGTTTGATTTTGCCGACTTTCCAGAGCCGGGCAGTGGCTTCCATCCGGTAGCGAAAGAACAGGTTTTCGTTGCCGCTTTTCACGGATTTGCTGGTTCCCAGCACCAGGCCAACTTCATTGGACGGCAACTTGTCCATGTCAAAATATACCTGACTCCGGGTGCTGTATACGACCCAGAAATTACAGAGGAGCACGGTGGTAACGCCCACAAAGGCCACGACGATACCGCCTTTGATCAGGCGCTTCGTGCGCGACCCCCGAATAGCCGGGTGGACTCCTTTGTAATTGCCGTTTTGCCGGCGGGACGTATACGACATTGGGTTCATGTCATGAGAACAGGCCTAGTTGTTTCACCTTTTTCTCGGAGCCGGTTTCTTCCGTTTCGCTTCCCTCATCCAACGGTTCGTCGAGTTCCGGTTCTTCAACGAGTAAGGTAGGGGTTACGGTTCTATTTTCCGCCACATCCCGCTCATTATTCCGCCGGGGGGGGAGCAATTTCACTTCTTTTACCTTGGCAAACGGCAGTTTTGCGCCCAGCGCTTTCCAGCCCCGAATGTCGATAAAACCGCCGGGTTCCAGCACCATTTTTTCGAGCGGCCCCCGGTCTTTCATCTGGTGAGCAATCTCGAAGCGCGGGGCCGAATCGGCCGAAACCGCCAGGAGCTTCGACCCTTTGGTGTCGCCAATAAAGCTGAATTTCTTGTCCTGCGTGGTGGTTTCCACCTTAAACCGCTTGATGTAATGCAGCTTCTGGCTGGCTTCGTAATACACGGCCGACAAAACCCGGTCCGGATCAAACTTCTCCAACACCGCAATGTCGGCGGGTTCGTACCGATTCGTCAGGTTAAAATTGGTCAGTTCATACTGCCCATCTTTATAGACGACCAAAATGCTCGCACCGTTGTCAAAATTCCCTAAATACCTTCCCCGCTCGTCGCGGTTCAGCCGGCCCAGGTGTTCGTCATACCAGATATCGACTCCACCCAGCGTCGAAACTCCGCCCGACTTCAAACTTATTTTTCGTATTGGATACCGGGTGAGAATATTGCCCTGCGCCGACCGGTTTTTAATGCCCACTTCGGCAAAGTTGAAATCGGACTGCTTGTTTTTCGCCGTACTCTGGGCCGTGAGGTTAATGGTTACCACCTCCGCTTCCCCGTTGTCGTTGGCCGAGAACCACAGCACTTTGGACTTGGGGTTACCCATCGTCAGGTCATACTCCCGGTCGCGGGTTACGGCCGTCACCGAAAACCGCTTCGCCATCGTGATGCCCGACTTACCGTCCAGATACAGCATGTTGTAGACCCGCCGTTCGTCATTTTTCTTAAAGACGGAACAGAAGATTATATCCTTGCCAACAAATGTTTTATCCTGGATTTTCGTAACCAGGCATTTGCCATCGCGCCGGAAAACAATGATGTCGTCAATGTCCGAACACTCGGAAACAAACTCATCCTTTTTCAAACCGGTGCCGACAAAACCGCCCTCCCGATCCACATAAAGTTTGGCATTGGTGGCCGCTACCACGTTGGCGGCAATGGTGTTGAAGGCCCGGATTTCGGTTTTCCGCTCGCGGCCCTTGCCGTATTTCTTGGCCAGTTCCTTAAAGTAATTGATGGCGTAGCGGGTCAGGTTGGCCAGGTCGTCTTCCGTTTCGGCCAGTTCCTGCTCCAGCCTCCGCATCAGTTCTTCGGCTTTAAAACCGTCGTACTTTGAGATCCGCTTGATCCGGATTTCGGTCAGCCGGATCAGGTCATCTTCCGTAATTTCGCGGTAAAACTGCTTTTTAAACGGTTTTAGTGCTTTGTCAATGGTTTCCAGAACGGCTTCAAACGTTTCGCATTCCTCGATTTTCCGGTAAATACGGTTTTCGATGAAAATCTTTTCGAGCGAACTGTAAAGCAATTTTTCCAGCAACTCAGCCCGGCGGATTTCCAGTTCACGCTCCAGCAGCTGAACCGTCTGCCGGGTATTGATTTTCAAAATATCGGTGACCGTGACAAAATGCGGTTTTTCTCCAATGATCACGCAGGCATTGGGCGAAGCCGAAACCTCGCATTCGGTAAAGGCATAAAGGGCGTCGATGGTGATATCGGGGGAAACGCCGGGAGCCAGGTGCACGTGGATTTCGACATCTTTCGACGTCAGATCTTCTACTTTCTTAACCTTAATTTTACCATCGTCGTTGGCTTTAATGATCGAATCCTTGATCGAAGTCGTGGTGGTGCCAAACGGTATTTCGCGGATAATCAGCGTTTTCTTATCAAATTCTTCGATTTTAGCCCGGATGCGGGCTTTTCCGCCCCGACCGCCGTCATTATAATTACTGACGTCAATGTAACCACCCGTCTGAAAATCCGGATAGAGCGTAAAGGGCCTGTCTTTCAGGATGTTGATCGACGCGTCGATCAATTCAATGAAATTATGGGGCAGAATTTTAGTCGAAAGACCAACGGCGATTCCTTCAACGCCCATGGCCAGCAGCAGCGGGAACTTGACCGGCAAGGTTACCGGCTCTTTTTTCCGGCCATCGTAGGACAATTGCCACTCCGTAGTTTGCGGATTAAAGATGACGTCATTGCCGAATTTCGATAGCCGGACCTCAATATAGCGGGGAGCCGCTGCGCCGTCGCCGGTGCGGATATCACCCCAATTGCCCTGCGTGTCGAACACCAGATTTTTCTGGCCAATCGTGGTCAGAGCGTCGCCGATGGACGCATCACCGTGCGGGTGATACTGCATGGTTTGCCCGATCACGTTGGCCACCTTATTAAAACGGCCGTCGTCCATCTCTTTCAAAGCGTGCAGAATCCGGCGCTGAACGGGTTTAAGACCGTCCTCAACGGCTGGAACCGCCCGTTCAAGAATGACGTAGGATGCGTACTCTAAAAACCAGTTTTCGTATAAGCCCGACACCACAGTTTGCTGGTGAAGGGTTTCTTCATTTTGATCTTCCGGTAATTCAGTTGGGTCCAGAATTTCGCTCATTCGGATGGTTACGGATAAAATCGATGGTAAATGCTATCGTCAAGAATGGGTCGGCGGGGAAAAATGATCCGTCGATAGCTCAATAAAGATACAATAGTTATTGTAAAATAGTGCCTAAATTACGCTAAAAAGCGTGGTTCGGGCGGATAACTAAATCTTTACGTCGCCAAATCTGACCCGTACAAAACCGATGCCGTTTTAATACCAATCGGTTATGAAGGTCGTACTGTTTAAACCAAATTTCAGTTCATACGAAACTTTCTGAAATAGGTATATGATACTTGTATTACAAATATAGTGTATTTAAAATAGAAAACCGCCTTTTCGCTATTTAAACGCTATTTTAGGTTATTGACTGCCCCCGAGAAGGCCGGTTCTTAAACCGAAACAGGAAGTTGGTTTACTTGGCAACTGAATTAATTACCGTCAGGAGTTCACTGATCATCATGGCGGTTGCCCCCCACACTTTGAATCCCTGAATCTGGTAAAAGGGGGCATCAATGAGCGTTCCGCGCACTTCGATGGCATTTTCTCCGATGATGGTTTCGTCCATCAGCTCGTCTAACGCAACTTCGACAACGTGCTCAACTTCGCGCGGGTCGGGGTAAAAATCGGGACGGTATGGCAGAATGCCGACCACCGGCTGCACGTAGAAGTTGCTGGGAGGAATGTAAATTTCCGTCAGTTTCCCCAAAACCGTCACATCCGTCACCCGAATGCCAACTTCCTCCTGAGCTTCGCGCAGGGCCGTCCGGATCAGGTTTTCGTCGCTGCGCTCCATGCGTCCACCCGGAAACGCCATCTGTCCGGCGTGCACACCATCGTATTGCGGTCGCAGAATCAACGGCACCAGAATCGAGCCTTTATAGGGGTAAAAAACAATCAAAACCGCACTCCGCCGGGTACGTTCGTTCGGTTGCATAGCCATGCGTAACCGCGAGCGGGAAGCCATTTTCAAATGGGCTTCTGCGCCGGGCAGCGGATCGGCCAATCGCTCCCGCAGGGAGTTGGCAAAGCTATGGAACGAAGGGTCAGGCATATCGTTTAAAGAGTTGTTCTGCGCATTTCTCACCGTCCATGGCCGCCGAAACAATTCCGCCCGCGTAACCGGCCCCTTCGCTACAGGGAAACAAGCGTTGAATCTGAATGTGTTCAAGCGTATCAGGCCGGCGCGGAATCCGGACCGGTGAAGACGTTCGGCTTTCGACACCGATCAGCTGTGCTTCGTTGGTGACATACCCGCGCATCGACCGACCAAATTGCTGCAGACCGGCTTTCAGGGGGGCGGCAATCGGTTCGGGCAAAACCGCCTGCATATCCACCGGTTTCAGGCCGGGCTGGTAGGAAGTATCCAGCAAACTGCCGGAAATGCGCCCGTTTACGTAATCGGAAACCCGCTGCGCCGGAGCGGTCTGGTCACCACCCGCGAGGAGGCAGGCCCGCTGTTCGATTTCTTTCTGGTACTGTAAACCGGCCAGGGGTCCATATTCCCGGTACGGCTTCAGATCATTTTCGTGCACGGCCACAACCAGACCAGAATTGGCGTATTTCGAATCCCGGCGCGAGGGCGACATGCCATTGACCACCAGCTCACCCGGGGCAGTTGCCGCCGGAACGATAAAACCGCCCGGACACATGCAGAACGAAAATACACCCCGATCAAGGCCTTTGTGGCGGGTTTGCGTCACCAAGCTGTAGGAGGCCGCGGGTAAAAAATCGCCCCGATCAGGCCGGTGATACTGCACCTGATCGATGAACGACTGCTGGTGCTCAATCCGGACGCCCATGGCAAAGGGTTTGGATTCGATGGTAACTCCCTTTTGGTGCAGCAGGGCAAACACGTCGCGGGCCGAATGGCCGGTGGCCAGAATGACGCCGAGGCCGGTCAGTTCTTCCCCGCGATCGGTGATGACGCCTTGTATTTCGTTTTGGGATAGCACCAAATCGACCATCCGGGTATCGAACCGGACTTCGCCCCCCGCATCGACGATGCTTTGCCGGAGCGCCACCACAACCTCCGGCAATTTGTTGGTGCCGATGTGCGGGTGCGCATCAACCAGAATCTGTTCGGTGGCCCCGTGGGCGACCAGAATTTCCAGAATCCGGCGCACATCACCCCGTTTTTTGGAACGGGTATACAATTTGCCGTCGGAGTACGTGCCGGCCCCGCCTTCACCAAAGCAATAGTTCGATTCGGGGTTGACAACGTGGTCTTTATTGATGGCGGCCAGGTCACGCCGACGGGCGCGCACATTGCTGCCGCGTTCGAGTACGATGGGTTTCAGGCCCAGTTCGACCAGCCGTAAAGCTGCAAACAAACCCGCCGGACCGGCACCAACCACAATGACCGGGCGCGACTGACTGACATTCGGGTAAGCGCGCTGGTACGCTATTAACGGACGGGGAGCTTCGCCAATGTAGACTTCAGCATCCACGTGTACTTTAACCTGCCGGGACCGGGCATCGATGGACTGCCGGAGTTTGCGAACCACCGGACGTTCCGGTTCCGCAACAAGCAGCAGCTCGGGCGGCAAATGCAGGCGATTGTATAGTTCCCGCTCGAAAGCCGCATCATCAAAAGCAATATCGGGTTCGAGCGTTAATGAAAGCGAATGAATCATACCGTAAATTTCCTCCTATTCTCAACAACCGCAGGACGTTCCGGGTTCGCGGTTTATTTCTTATATTATTTTGGTATTTTTTGGTAAAATTAGTCAATCCGGCGAATATGTGCGGAGAATGAATTCAAGCGTTCGCATTCCCGGCCTGGCTGCGATATATTTGAATCCGCGATGCGGACCGGTAAAACGTTGATGCTGCCAGCAAGATTATATAACCCATTTCTCAATGAAAAAAATACTCTTCTTTTTTCTACTCAGTCCATTTTTGGCGAGGGCCCAGAAAACCGCCCCACCCGCGCCGTACGGAGCCGTGCCGAGTCCGCAGCAGGTTGCCTGGCAGAAAATGGAATACTATATGTTTATTCACTTTGGGCCCAACACCTTTACGAACAAGGAATGGGGACACGGTGACGAAGACCCGAAAGTGTTCAATCCGACGCGGCTGGACGCCCGGCAGTGGGCCAAAACCGCCAAAGCCGCTGGGATGAAAGCCATCATCATTACGGCAAAACACCACGACGGTTTTTGCCTGTGGCCGAGCAAATTCAGCAAGCATACCGTTCGGGAGAGCGCCTGGAAAAATGGCCAGGGTGATGTGTTGCGGGAACTGTCCAACGCCTGCAAGGAATACGGCCTGAAGTTCGGCGTCTACCTCTCACCCTGGGATCGCAATCACCCGGCCTACGGAACACCGAAGTACAACCAGATTTTTGCCAATACACTTGATGAGGTGTTGAGCAGCTATGGTGACGTGTTTGAACAATGGTTCGACGGCGCCAATGGAGAAGGCCCGAACGGCAAACGGCACGAATACGACTGGAATCTGTTTCGGGGTGTGGTATTCAAACACCAGCCCAAAGCCATCATTTTCAGCGACATTGGTCCCGGTTGCCGCTGGATGGGCAACGAATCCGGCATTGCGGGCGAAACGAACTGGTCAACGCTGAACACCGACGGCTTTGGCATGGGCGCTGCGGCTCCGCCTACCCACGTCCTGAATACGGGCAACGAAAACGGGAAATACTGGATTCCGGCGGAGGTCGATGTGTCGATCCGGCCGGGCTGGTTCTACAGTCCCGATACCGACGACCTCGTGAAGACGCTGACGCACCTGATGAAAATTTACTATTCGTCGGTGGGCCGCAACGGGAATTTGCTGCTGAACGTGCCGGTTTCCCGCGATGGTCTGATTCACAAGAACGACTCAACGCGCCTGATGGAATTCCGGAGAACCGTTGATGCGTCGTTTAAAACCAACCTGGCAACCGGAAAAACCGCCACGGCCTCGGCTGTCCGCGGCAATGACAAACAGTTTGGAGCGGCCAATCTGCTGGATGGAAAATTTGACACTTACTGGACGACCGACGATGCCGTACGGCAGGCATCTTTTGAAATTAATCTCGGAAAACCAACGGCAATCAACCGGGTGGTGTTGCAGGAATACATTCCGCTGGGTCAACGCATAAAAGGATTTAAAGTGGAAGCCTGGAATGGCAGGCAGTATGAGCTGATCGACCAGCAGACGACCATCGGTTACAAACGGATTCTGGTGTTTCCGACCCTGAAAACTACTAAAGTCCGGGTGACCATTCTGGAATCCAACGCCTGCCCGGTTTTGTCCGAAATCGGGATTTACCAAGCGCCGGAGCTGTTGTCGAACCCCGAAATTGCCCGCAGCAAACAGGGCGTTGTGACCATTTCCTCCGAGGTTTCCGATCCGGTGATTCGGTACACGACTGACGGCCAGGAACCTACGCTGGCGTCGGCGCGCTATACGGGTCCTTTTCCCTACGCCAAAGGGGGCATCATCAAAGCAAAAGCTTTCATTAAAAACGGTGCGGAGTCGTCGGAAACCATACCGGCTTCGTTCGATCTGGCACCCGAGAAGTGGTCCGTTGTAACCCCCGATGAAAAGGCGGGCAATTCAGCGAATCGGGCCATCGATTCAAATCCGAAAACCGTCTGGCAAACCGCCCGGCAGGAGGGAAGCAGCCACCATCCGCACGAACTGGTGATTAACCTGGGCGAAACGTTGAACCTGAAAGGATTTACGTACACGCCCCGCCAGGATGGTCAGAACGGCGGCACAATTTATCAGTACAGTTTTTATGTCAGCGAAAACGGCACGGACTGGAAACCGGTTCTGGAAAAGCAGGCGTTTGCCAACATCCGCAACAATCCGGTGAAGCAGGAAGTACCGTTTGCCGGTTCTCAGAAGGCCCGGTTTGTAAAACTGGTGGCGCTGTCGTCGGTTAATGAAAACGAACACTGGGCGTCGGCAGCGGAAGTTGGAGTAATTGTTAACTAAAAGCCTGTTTGCAACCTGTAAGGTCTTGAAGACCTTACAGGTTTATTCGCAATCCATGATGAATTTTGAAGCGCCGGATTTTTACGGAATCGACGATTTGCTGACTGAGGAACACAAGCTCATTCGGGCGAGTATGCGGGAATTCGTAGACCGCGAAATCCTACCCATCATTGAAGAATGCGCTCAGAAAGCCGAGTTCCCGGTTTCAATCGTTCAGAAATTTGGTGAAATTGGCGCGTTTGGCCCAACGATACCGACCGACTACGGCGGGGGCGGTTTGGATGCCCTTTCGTACGGTTTGATGATGCAGGAAATTGAGCGGGGTGATTCGGGGATGCGTTCCTGCGTGTCCGTGCAAAGCTCTCTTGTCATGTGGCCGATTCATGCGTTTGGATCGGAAGAACAGAAGCGCCGGTTTTTGCCAAAACTAGGCTCGGGCGAACTGCTGGGCTGTTTTGGGCTGACCGAACCCGACCACGGCTCGAACCCGGCGGCCCTGCAAACCGCATTCACGGAACACGATGACTACTTTTTGCTCAATGGCGCCAAGCTGTGGATCACCAATTCGCCGGTGGCGGATCTGGCCGTGGTCTGGGCGAAAAACGAGCAGGGACGTATTCGTGGATTGCTGGTGGAGCGTGGTATGGCCGGTTTTTCGACGCCCGAAATTCACCACAAATGGTCGCTGCGGGCCAGTACGACGGGCGAGCTGGTGTTTCAGGATGTAAGAGTACCGAAAGAAAATCTACTGCCGGACGCTGAGGGCTTGAAAGCGCCCTTGCAGTGTCTCGATCAAGCCCGCTACGGCATTGCCTGGGGCGCCGTGGGAGCGGCCGTGGCCTGTTATGATTCGGCCCGGCGCTACGCGCTGGAGCGGCAGCAATTCGGAAAACCGATCGCATCGTTTCAGCTGGTGCAGAAAAAGCTGGCCGAAATGCTCACCGAAATCACCAAGGCGCAATTGATCTGCTGGCGGCTGGGCGTCTTGAAAAACGAAGGAAAAGCGACCACGGCACAGATTTCGCTGGCCAAGCGCACCAACGTGGAAATGGCGCTCAACGTTGCCCGGGAAGCCCGGCAGATCCACGGTGCGATGGGCATTTCGGGCGACTACCCAATTATGCGTCACCTGATGAACCTGGAATCGGTGGTTACCTACGAGGGAACCCACGACATTCATCTGTTAATTCTGGGCCACGAAATCACGGGAATCAATTCGTTTAAAGGATGAACGATGAATTACTTGCGGTAGCCCATTCATCGTTTACCCTTTATAATTCCTCAGTTTATTTCAATTCTTCCATTGCCTTTTTCATCGCTTCTACCTGCCGTTTTTTCTGCAAGCCGGTGGGGGCGGCTACCCGTTCGCGGCAGTCGAATATGCCGCATCGTTCGCAGGCTTCGTTGACAATCCGCTGCGGAATGCCGGGGGCCAGCGGGTTCAGGAATTTCATTTTACTCCGGAGCGTATCGGTGAGCTTAAAGCACATCGAAACACTCATGTTCTGCTGCTGATGGGGCTGATACGGCTGGGCCACCGTGACAATAAAAAATGTGTTTCCGGTATCGGCATAGGTCGACAGCTGAGACTGGCACAGGGCGCCTTCAAACTCCTTGTTTTTCTGCAAAAACGCCAGTTCCTGGAGGAGAGTCAGCGCCACCCAACGGCGGCAGTAGTGTTCATTGACCATGCTTTTGGGGCCGTGCTGGCGGGTCAAATGCATTTCTTTGGTCAGGTGAAAGTTCGTCTGGCCGGCGGTGTTGTTGAACCGGTAAAAAAACAGCTGGTCGATGCCGAAATATTTTGGAAGCAAGTTGCTGAGCCGGTAGAAGAACGGTTCGGGGGTTACGCTGAACGAGCGAATCAGGTGCAGAAAATCGTCATTACTCCAGGCAGGGCGGTCGAAAATCGCCTGCAATTTTGCAATTAAATTCGCCCGGCGAATCAAAATGGTCCCGGCAAAGTAGGAAGCTTTGTAGTTGTTGAGAATCTGCTCAAACGACTCGACTTCAACGTAGGTGTAGGTATACGGACGAATTTTTAGATTCAAATATTGAAACCCAACTTCGCGCGCCAGAATAAAGGTTCGCTGCTCGGCCGACAAATTCGCGTTGAGGAACAGGGCCCCGGTTTCCGGGCGGTAGACGGATCGCAAACCGGCCAGTTCGGGGTGGGTCTCCCCGTCGAACGACATGAAATGGTACTTGTAGTGGGTGCGCAACACACTGGCTAACAGGGTTTCATCGACTACAACCTGGCCCGGAGCAAATTCCGAAAAAAACCGGTCGCCTTCCTCTTCAATATCGTCGAAATAATTGTCGTGCATCTCCTGGTACGACCGCAGAACCGCCATGTAAAGTCGCTCGACACTGACGTGGTAACTCCGGCCAATGTTCATGACGGTCGAAATCATGGCGCTGACTTTAGCCGGAGCCTCGGCCAGCAATTCAAGCAGGTCAGAAGGATCGATGCCCAGCAGTTCGAGGGGAATTTCGGTCAAAAACCGGGATTGCAGCAGGTCGGAAATGGGTTCCAGTTTTTTGCTTAACTTCAGCGAAACCAGCGTGTCGTATTCCACTTCCATCGCCCGGGCCAGGGCCGCGATCTTATCGGTTTTGGGGTATTTACGCCCTTTTTCAATTTCGGTAATGTAAGAAATGGAAAGCCCGGAAAGCTGAGCCAATTCACTGATCGAAAATCCTTTATCCAGCCGGATCTGCTTTAATTTCAGGCCAAAAAGTAATCGGATATGATCCGTATAAACAGCCACTTGGGGGATAGGTTAAGGTGATGAAGGCCGTAAAAATACCGCTAAAATTGACGGTAAACAAAAAGTCCATCCGGTTACAGCCGAACCGGATGGACTTTGGAAGGCCCGATGAACGCTTATCGCTTTAAGCCTTTATAAGCCCGGTTCCACTGGACAACCGTGCCACCTTCGTTTAATTTCGTGATGGAGGTGAGCGTCAGGTTCCGGCCTTCGAAGGTGCCACTACCCGTAAATTCTGCATCGTATATTTTGTTGCCAAACGGCATTTTATCCCGCGTCCGGTTCATCGTAAACTGGGTGCCGCTGAGCTTGACAATTTCGGTGGCGCTGAAATTCGGGAAACTGATCACCATGCTCATTTCGTTGGCTCCTTCGCCTTTGGTAAATGCAATGGTTCCCTTGTTAGTCTCCTCGTTGAATTTGATGGAGGGAAGAATAACCGTCGTAGAGCTGTAATCAATGTCATACGTGCCGACATATTGTTCCCGCGGATCGACTTCTTCCGCGGAAGAACCGCCTTTTTTACAGGCCGATATACTCAATACAAGGATAAAAAGGGTGACGACAAGTCTCATCTGACCTAGGTGGTTTATCATGTTGTGCCTGAAAATACAGACTTTCCATTTCAAACGAAAATGAACCGCTACATCGTATATCGATTGGGCCTGATAAACCAAAAATGGGAATTTACGGAGAACGAAACCCGGCGCGCAAAAACCGCCCGCCGGGTTTCGCAGCCCTTACGCTAAGGTCGCTTCAACGCTGATGGCGGTATTGAATAATTTTGAAATCGGGCAATTCTTTTCGGCATCGGCCACCAGTTCATCAAATTTTTCCTTTGTGATGTCGGGCACGCTGGCCGTCACGGTCAATTTGGAACTGCTGATGCTGCCGCTGTTGGTATCCAGCGCCACGACGGCTTTGGTATCGATGGAAGTGGCCGTAAAACCGGCTTCCTGAAGGTTGAACGCCAGCTTCATGGAGAAACAGCCGGCATGAGCAGCCGCCACCAGTTCTTCCGGATTCGTGCCTACGCCATCGGCAAAGCGGGTGTTGAACGAATACTGGGTATCGCTCAATACCGTACTGGCGGTACTAATCGTGCCTTTTCCTTCTTTGCCTGAACCTTCCCAACGGGCGGTGGCATTGCGTTTAATTTCCATACAATCGTGTGAATTTGTGATTAGGCCGAAATGTAACAAATGATGCCCAGAGCCCGGCAACTCCCGGGCGGTTTATCCTAAAAAAAGCCTAAAAATGATTTTGGGGACCCGTTGACCCGATTTGGTCCGGTTTTGAATAATTTCTTGAAGTGGGCTAGCCGGTTTTTGAATACCGGGCGTATCTAAATCAACGGATCTTTTTTGGTGCTTACACCCGGTTTTCATGCAGATACTTAAAAATTTATTTCAGGTTGGGGGCGATCTAAACGGCATCACATTTGACCAGCCCGGAGCGCTCTGGAACGATGCCAATACGTATGTTTTGAAAACGGACCAGGGCCTGATTCTGTTCGACTGCGGCTGCGGAGAAACGCTGGAGCAGATTTTTGCCAACATGCGGTACTGGGATCTTTCGCCCGACGACGTCCGGTTTTGCTTTCTGACCCACGCCCATTTCGACCATGCCGGTGGCGCCCATCTTCTGAAAAACCGGGGCGTGCAGGTTATCGCCATTGGCGAAACCGCCGAAGCAGTGGCTGCGGGTGACGAACGCTGCTGCGGATACCTATACCACAAAACCTTTCAGCCTTTGACTGTCGATCAAATTGTTGCTGATCGTCAGAAAATCACTGTCCTTGGCGTCGAATTCGGGGTCATGCACCTGCCCGGCCATAGCATGGGATGCACGGCTTATCTGTTTCAGTGGGAAAACCGGCGCATTGTGATCAGTGGCGATGTGATCGGAACCCTGCTGAGTGGCGATTTCGGCTGGAGCGGTTCCATCGATTTCGACAAAAAGAGGTACACGGAATCGCTGCGCCGGTTTGCCAGGGTGGACACCGATCTGATGCTTCCCGGTCACGGCATGATTTACTTCCACCAACCCCGTCGCCGGGTGGAGGAAGCTCTGAACTCGGCCCTGATGCAATGGCGCTAATCAGGCTTTTTGGCAACCTCACCGGTAATGTAGTTTGAAAAAGTCGATGGCATTGCTGCCCATAAACCGGGTGACAATTTCGCCTTCGTGCAGCAAATTGAACGCATTCCGAAGCGGGGGATTGTTGCGCATGTAATTGTGGACGTGCATCAGCAGAAACGAATCAAGGTCGGTCATTTCCCGGTGGGTCCAGTACCCGTTGATCGGGTTGACAATGCCGTCGTAATCGGTTCCCAGACAGGTCGTTCCCCACGCAAACAAACCGTTCTGGTCGAGCAGTTCGGCGATGTGTTTGAGCTGAAACCAAACCAGTTCGGCCCAGAAAAACAGAATGTCCCGGCGGTTGATGTGGCCGCGAGCGTGCCGTAGAGCGCTTTCACTGCCAATCCGCCGTTCGTCGAGCTGGATGCCAAAAAGTCCGCCTGAGCGGGCAACGCGCAGAATTTCGTCGTCCGAAAAGTTGATCGGGTGGTCGTGGTAGCGGTGCCGGTCGGTGTCGTTGCCCCGCACACAACCGTGACTGACCAGAATCGGAATGTTTTGCGTGCTGTATTCCGTGTCCAGAATCTCAAAATACCGTTTCCGGGAATTTTCGCTCATGTGCTTGATGTCGATCAGAATGCGTGGACCGTTCGTGGTGTCCAGCAGGGCCCGAACCGCCTTTTCCCCGAGTTGCTTGAATCCTTCGTTGAGGTTCTCGCTTTGGTCGAGCACTTTCTTCAGGATGCCCGTCAGGCTTTCGGCGTGGCCGCAGAGTTCGTTGTAAAAATGGTGGGCGAAGGTGATAAACAGCGGACGATGTTCCCAGGTCTTCAAATCGGCGATGTTCTTCAAAACCGTTTCTTCCACGGCCCCGTTTTCGATGCCGCAACTAAAGACGTGGGCCCCTTCAATGGAAAGCATAACCGCTACCGTTATGATCTCCGAATCTGTGGATTGCAGGATAAGGGATTCAATATCATCGTAATTTTTGGTCAACACATACCGGACTTTCTGTCCACCGGAAAGCTCGATCACTTTTCCGTCCATTTGCTTCAGGAATTCGTATTGCTCGTTGAGTTCCGTACAGTAGGCATCGGAGGTCTGGATGGCCTGAATCCGGTCGATGTATTTCTTGCCAAAACCGGTAACCAGATTGAGGGGCAAATCCGAAATGATGCTCTGCCCAAGCCGGTTTCGACAGAAACCGCGTTCGAGCGGATAGAGCGAGTTGACCAGCACCCGAACATTGCCGCGACTGGATGCCGTTAAGTCGCTCTGCCGGAATTTGGTCAGCGTCAGGGCAAAATTGGCCAGTTTGTCAATGAAAGTTGGTGGGTCGTGGTGCCAGACACTGGTTTTATTGTTCCGGTTATCGCTTTGTTTCATACCGGGGATGCTCTGTCCAAACGGTTTTGAATGCGGATGACAGTGAATATCAACGAAGGTTTCCATGTTGAAAAAGGGCAAGGGTTATAGGAAAAGGTAAGCGGGAAAGGCAGCGATTACAGGTTGGGTACCTCACAAACTGTCATTGATCGAACTGAAAATTTAATAAGCTACTGATTGTCAATTTGTACAAAAGTACTGGTTTCCGTTTGGGGAAGTTGAGAAGAGGCAGCGACCAACTGGCTGCGGCATTAAACGTAAACAAAAAAAGAAACCGTTGCCGATAGTTTTTAGGCAACGGTTACGACGTTCATGCGTACGGTCTGTGGAGAAAGCAGTAGGGGAAAAGGGGCAAAAAAAAAGGCGCTGAAAGCGCCCTTTTTTTAATGACCTCCGCCGTAAGACGGTTTATCCAGTTGGGGTTTCCCGTCCCGGTTTCGGTTCGGATGCGTTCCGTGGACGTTGGCTCCGGTTTGGTCTTCGTCACCGTCCAGGTATTTATTCTCGATATCCGTGGGCTCGATGTCCTGAATCTCTTCGTCGGGAACTTGGCTTCCCGGTCCGCTGGTTCCACTCGCCGATTGATTAGCCAGTCCGGCGGGACCAATCGCTTGTTTGGCTTCTATTTCTTCTTTGCTCTTCTCAGCCATGATCGTGCGTTTATCAGGTGAACAAAATTGGGTTTCACCTTTCATAACCCGCCACGGGCGTTTCTGTTTGCCGGACTGGACGGAATTATTGGCAGGATGCAGGTAGCTGTTGCAACTCGAAATTCGACTTCCGGACCAATTTAGGGTCAAAAGCGTAGACGAAAATTTTCTGACGCGAGGATAAGCTGTAAATCAGGCGAGTTGCTCCAGGCGCTGCTGCATTTCAATTCGTTTACTCAGCCAGCGACCCATGCGAATTGTCGGTTTTTCAACCAGGTAATATGATAACATTCCGCAAAGCAAAATTGGGATCAGGACAATGGGAGACTGAGTAAAAGCCCAGCTATGGTAAAGTTCCGGGGCACAGGTAAATAACTGTTGCCAGAGATAGAGACTATAAGAAATGGTGCCCAACCATTGAATAACAGGCCATCGGAGCAGGCTGCATTTCTCTGGATTTTCAACGAACCACATAACAAACAGGCCCCAAACGATGGCTTCCAGGGCACTCATCATCAGATTGAAGGGAGCGGGAATTTTTAGATAATAATGGCAGAAAATGAAAGCCAAAGCCATTACGGGGAAAATAATGGAGCGCCCGACCAGGAAGGGTTTAACGCGCTGGCGGTAAAGGGCCAGCAGGACACCGACGATGATGAAGCGAAACTTGTAAAATGTCGCCAGATTGATCAGGGATGGATTAAGTTTGGCAAGCCTGGTGGCCAGCGACATACTGACCAGGCAAAAGATAAACAAGACAATTAGCAGGAAGGTGATTGGCTTTTTTCGAAACGCAAAAACCAGAACGATAACCGGGGGCAAAAAAACGTAGTATTGCTCTTCAATTGAAAGCGTCCAGGTATGAATGAGAAACTCCCTCCCCGGGTCGGTCAGGAACCCCAGGTTCGTGATGAAGAGCAGGCTATAGAGGTAATTGACCGGATTGACGGTAATATAGCCCAACGTACTCAGGATACTAAGACCAAGCAAGTAGATTGCTAAAGGCGGGACAATCCGGAAAAGCCGGCGTACGTAGAAGGATTTGAGCGAAACATCCCCGGTTTTTTCCCGCTCTCGTAGCAAAAGAGTCGTGATGATGAAACCGGAAATGACAAAAAAGATGAATACGCCGGCCGGGCCGTAACATTCAATAATAGCATTTAGTACCGGGCTGGTGTTTGGGATAGCGCCCGACCAACCGTTCATATGGAAAGCAATCACCCCCAATACGGCAAAAGCACGAAGTCCATCAAGTTCAAGTATACGGTTTTTCATTCAATACCAAAAGGATATGGAAACAACAAGTATACGCAAAAGTTAGGAAAGTCTTGGGGAAATCAGGATATATTTTGGGTCGTTTGGCTGGACTAAGGGCACGAAAACAGCCTTGCTTCCTGAGAATTTTTCAGGTCAGCGGCTTGATGTTCCATAAACAGGAATAAGCTGCTGGCCACCGGAAATAGAATTTTCTATCCCGGCGGCCCGACAACCGACTAAATCTAATATGAACCGATACTTTATTCGGAAAATTTGACGCTCAACTGAAACGATCGCCAGGCTTCGGCCCGGTCACGGTCGTGATGATAGGTCGGTTTGGTCATCTTGGCGTAGGTCACCGGATTTTCCAGCATCACCAACTGGGTAGGAGCCACCAGAAACGGAGATTGACCCTGGGACGTTGCATAATTTAGCTGAAGTTTGAACATGACCCGGTTGGGTCGTACGTACGGTTGGGGTAGTTCAGAACTGACCTGGATGGTATTGTCAACCACGCTGGTTTCACCCGGCGAAATGGGATCGGTAATCGATGACTTGCTGAGGGTGTAGCTTGCGGTTGGAAAGTACGGTTTATTGATTCGCCGAAAATCAACCGATACGTTGTAAAACAAAGACCCACCCTGAGCGATTGTGCTCGTGCTCACTGCCTTACTTTTAGGTAGTTGAATGACCTGGCCGTTTGCCGTACTGGTCGCCAAAACCTCATTGTTTTGACCCATAAAGTGGATTGCGGTTATTTCAAATTCGCAGGCATATGGACGATTTTGTCCGTTCAACATCTGGCAGGGAGTCGGTAGTTTGATCGGTTTGGTAATGATCAGGGAACTGGAACAGAAATCGACCAGAGAGGTCAGCAGGACAAAAAGCAAGGTGGTTTTCATCGGAAATAGTGTGTTATAAGTCGTTGGAAGTTCCTGGTTGCATTGACGCTCAGGAATGCAGCGGCTTTGGTTTCGGATGAAACAAAGGTAGTTCGCCCAGTTGACCTTGTAAATCGGATAAATATATGAGGAGGCAACCGCACGATCCCGGTTTTACCCGGTCATTACCTAATTAGAAACGAATACCAACCCTGGACGGACGCACTGGTTGATTCGTTTGGCAACCGGTTTTACGTCCGCAAAATCTTCTCCATTGCTTTTCCTTTCGCCAATTCATCAACCAGTTTGTCCAGATAGCGAATTTGTTGCATGAGTGGGTCTTCGATTTCCTCCACCCGGTACCCACATATCAAGCCCGTAATTTTCGTAACGTTGGGATTGATTTGTGGTGCCTGGGCAAAAAAGGTTTGAAAGTCGGTTTTTGCATTCAGGTGATGCTGAAAGGCCTGCTGATCATACCCCGTCAGCCAGTAAATAATTTCATCCACTTCTGCTTTTGTGCGCCCTTTCTTCTCGGCTTTTTGGAGGTAATGGGGATAAACGCTCGCAAAAGACATTTGGTAAATTCTGGTATTTTTCATCGTCACAATCACGGACTGGGTTGAAACTTAGCAGGAATGGATTCCTAAATGACCTTCCAATTTCTTGTTTGTCACTGAACCTGGACAAAATTCGGAGCAATTCAAGTGGGAAGCCCAACCGGATTAAATTCACAAATTCCTGTTTTCAACTTAACCGGCGGTTCTTAACGAAGTGAATTGATAACATCAGCACTAATCCAGTAAATATCACCATCGCGGCTAAAAAACAGGTATTTGCCATCGTTGGAGACGAATGGGCAGAACTCATATTTTTCCGTGTTAATTCCTTTTCCCATGTTTTTGGCGGCTTGCCACTGGCCTTTTTCATCCTTAAAACTGATGTACAAATCACCCTGACCCAATCCTTCAAGCCGTTCTCCGCAATAGATCATGTATTGCTCATCGGGGGAAATAAACACATCCGCTTCATAAGCCTCAGAATTTACTGAAGCACCCAACAGCTGAGAAGGTTGAAACTGACCGCCTAAAAATTTGGCGGAGCGGATATTATAATCTTTGTCGGATTTCGATTCAGCATTGGACGAAAAATACATCGTGCCGTCCGTGGTGAATGACATGTAATATTCATTCTTGCCCGTGTTGATCGCCGGGCCCGCGTTGATGGGTTCCGACCAGCCGCTGTTATTGCGCTCGATGTACCAGATATCAAAATCCTTCCTATCGCTTTTCCCATCGAGCGCCCGGTCGGAAATAAAAAATAACCGCTTGCCATCGGGCGACAGAAACGGGTCGTTGTATTCGTACTGATCACTGGCCAGCACGACTTGCGGGGCAGTCCACCGGTTGTCTACCTGCTTCAATATCCAAATTTGCGGTTTTTGATTGAGAATTGCTGCGTAATAAAATTCCGTTCCGTCGTTAGAAAAATAGGATCCATATTCATACCGGTTTTCCTGAGACACTAATCCTGGTGCGAATACTTTGGGCTCCAGGCCAGGCGGCTCCTGACCCACATAGGAGCTGGTTTGTTGCTGGCAGCTCAGATTTGCAATGAAAACGATCAGCAGGCAAATTGTTCGTGTGCTTAGCATACGGATTGAGCGTCGGGAGGTGTGCATAGAACCTGGGGAAATTACCGGATAACGTTCAGCATTGCAAGGCTTTTCTTTCCGTTTTTGTCCGCATCCCATCTCTAACTACATACCTCCGTTTTGACCTGTTTTCAACTGCCGGCTAGTTGGGTATTTGGATAGTATTAGAACTAAAAATTGGCCATAGTAGCGGTTTAAGCATTCAATTAACATATTTATGTGGTGAGAAGGGGATAAGGATCCTCAATATGCTTTAAGAGGATGGTTGTAACTACCGCCAATTCTAGGTTGAAAAGCTCTTTGGATATGGCCAGAGCAGATTGAATTAATCCGCCCGCGCCTGGAATTAGAAGAGGAATGCCAGTTGCCTTTAAATGCTAAAGACATTATCGAATAAATTTAGTTTTTACATCTAAAAATGAAAAAGTTATTCTATTTACTTCTGCTTCCATTTTGCGTCCTGGCTCAGCAAAAAAACGTTCCCTTATCCAAAGTAAAAGCTGTACTCGATGCCGTGATCCTGCCCGAAGTACCGGCAACTCCCGCTCCAGGGGTCAAAGTAATGGTGTCTGGCCGGTTTAGTGCACCAACTAATTTCACCACTGGTACCAGCCAGACCTACCGCTGGGATTTTACGGTAACGACTGCCGTAACCAATCTTCAATTCGACTTTCCCAACTGGGCGATGGGCCAAAATGGCGGACCGGGCGAAGCCGCAGGCGTGAACCCCATTTCAGTATCGGCGCGAGTGGGCACGATTCCCCTCGAATTTTCTGGAGCTACTCAAGGGAAGGTTTTACCTGGTGCTACTTTAAGAAACGATCCGGCCTCTGGCCACTTCGCGCCAGGCGTAACCTATCAGCTGTTTGTGACCGTAACCGCCCCGCGCTGGCCCATTTCCATCTTCTCCGCCAATGATCCCGCCGGAAAAGGTTACGGCCCCTTATTGGTGGTTGGGACGCCCCTGGGCACGGTTAAAAAGAAATCGGTTATAGTTCTGGGTGACTCCCAGCAGATTGCTGACGGCATCGGATGGATCAGACGGGGACTGAATGCCGCCGGTATTGCCCACAGCGTCTACGCCCTAGGCAGTTACCGGGCCACCCACTTTCTGAACCCAACCGGGCAGATCGCCCTTAAGCACGCTATTTCGAGCGAGGCCGACGTGATTATCTGCGCCGTAGGGAGTAATGACTTAGTGGCAGCAAAAGTCTCTTCTGTCGATGTGGCTAAAGCGCTCCTAACCCCAATCTGGAAGCGCATCCAAGCATCAGGAAAAGAAATTTGGGTGCCAACCATCACCCCGGCGAAAAGTATCACCTCGGCTCAGGTACAGGCTCGAGGTATTTTGAATGACTGGATCCGTTCAAGGCCTTTTGGAATTAATAAAGTGCTGGACATTGGCCAGGCGGCTGAAATGGCTAGGAATACTAATGTACAGCGGCCCGGATGGTTTTTCCCGGATGGCATCCACCTGAATGGATACGGTGCCCAGCAGGGAGCTAATGCTGTAATTGTATTAAGTGATTACGAAAAGTAATGCCAGCACCCTCTACGACGCTGGCATCTAACTTAATCCTGAATGTCTTCACAGAAGGTCGTTTCCAGGCAGACAGCATCTAGGGAAAGTGCACCAATAAGCTCGACAGGTTGAAGTGGATCCCCCTGCGATTCCTGATCGTGGGCATAAAATGCAAAACCTCCAAGTCCAACCACCATAATTGCGGTATACTTTAGGGTTTTGAGCAACACTTGTCGTTTAGGTTCATAGCGATGGTAGAGTTCATAGATTGAAATGTAGGTAGAAAACACAAGAATTAGAATAGGTCTTTGACCGAACCTTTAAAGGTGAGATACAATTGGTCTAACAACAATGTATCGCTATATGGAGCTTTCGATCACCATTCTATTTGATCGTTGGTCGACGTAATTTAGTTTTGGTACATATTGCCAAAGCAAAAAAGATCCGCCTACACTTTAACAAGAGATTCAAAAATAAAAAGCCGCTGTATAACAGCGGCTTGTGACGTATGTATGCAGAGAGGAAGGATGTGACACCTTTACTATATAAATTGTTGTTTTTGACCGTGTTAGCTCATGGCGAACACTGGGCGTAACCGCATCCGTTACCGAATTACGCATCAGGCTCCGGCTGATCTTGGGGCCAGGTTACCAAAAAGCATTCTTCGTTTTTGTGGATGGGTCCACGGTTTTTAAACCGTTCTTTAGTTACGCCCAAATTAAAACCCAATGATTCGAGCTGCTCCTTAAACTCAGGGTGAGTAGCCGCTAGGAATTTAATCATGGCTTCGCGCTCTTTGATGGTCTTCTTCTTTTCCTCCAGCGTTTCTTCCAAATGCTTAACCCTGGCTTCGAGTAATTGAACTCTGTTGTCACCTGGCTCCCCCGTAGCCTGAGCAGTAAGGCTTTTGCTGGGTTGAACAATGCCAAACACTCGCTCGGGCTCAAAGTCCTTAAAGGTGGTGGCAAGCATCGAAGTAACTTTAGAACTGATGCCATTTCTGCCCAAATACGCCTGACGTAGCGTCTGTCTGTTAATGCCCGAAAGTTTTGCAACCGTTTCGACGCCATCATGGTCGTCGATGAAATTTACAAAGTACTCATTCACAGAGACTTTAGGTTTTTCAAGAGTGTCCATACGATACAGTTATGAAATATTTGTAATCAAATGCTTGC
This sequence comes from Larkinella ripae, assembly GCF_054780775.1. NCBI lineage: Bacteria > Pseudomonadati > Bacteroidota > Cytophagia > Cytophagales > Spirosomataceae > Larkinella > Larkinella ripae. Next base: position 6,603 of record NZ_BAAGVR010000020.1, on the reverse strand, counting down.
AATGGAATCATTGTTTGATTACATTTGATAGCGATTCAATGTCTACCAAACGATTTCAAATCAATCAAATCGTTTCAAATGTAATCATCATCATGGAAAATGCAAGCGTTTTGTACACAAAAGAGCAAAAAGCCTTATTATACGGTAAATTGAAGGGGGTAATGCCTGATGGAACATTGGTTCCCAAGATCCACCGATATGGCCCGAAGATTCGCGAAATCCTGCTTGCAAAGGGGGTGGACTATGAAACGGCTTACATTCGTCAGGTATTATGGTGGCTCACAGACAACATAAACGTATGGAATGCTGTGGTACAATTGATTGAACTGGAGCACTCAAAACACTCCACAATCATCGAAAAGAGGGACCGGGTTTTAAACCTAGTTTAAGCTAAACTTCTAGGCACGAATCTATCATTTTCAGGAATCAATCACCGCCCTACGGCGGCTTACCTCATCGTCTGCGTACCATTATGGAGCTATCAGAGAAAGACCTTGAAGACACCATTTACAACGCTGCCATAACCGATGTGGGCAGACTGTTTTTACATCAGCGTGGACTTGCCATTGAGGGGAAAATATTCCGCCAGGTTAATTTGGGGGAATACGGAATAGCTGACCTAGTGACTGTTCATTATCTGGGCAAAAAGAAAGCAATTGAGGCGGGGACCGATAGGTCCTCGCTAAAAAAAACAATTGCAGTTACGGTTTATGAGCTAAAAAAAGGTGCTTTAGGGCCTTCCACCCTCACTCAGGTCCACCGCTACATGAGAGGGGTGCAGGTATTGGTGAAAGCAGCCAAAAAGGAGGATCAACCAAAAATAAACTTCCAAATATTAATAGGAGGGGTGTTAATAGGGGACACGGTTGAGTCAATAGATTTCTGGGATCTAACAACATCATGCCCTGGCATCAGTGCGTATATCTACAAATTCGATTACAAAGGACTGTCTTTTATTGAGATAAAGAATAACCATATAACGGACCGACTGCCGAATATGTCAATTCTTAACTCCGTAAAGTTTACGCCACGAGAACTTGTTTCGACCCGGAACGTAGAGGAATACATTCACTTTCTGGAAAAGAAATGAACGCAGGCAAAATCACCCGCAGGCGCTCAGAGGCCAACTTCACGGTTCTTTCCAACTCCATGCTCCAGGACCGGCGCATGAGTTGGAAAGCCAGGGGTTTGCTGGCCTACCTACTATCGCTGCCCGAAGACTGGCACGTCTACAAAACCGAACTACAAAACCACTCCGAGCGCGACGGCCGGTTTTCGACCGATGCCGCCTTTGAGGAGTTGGTAGAATTTGGGTACATCAAAGCGGTGATGTCCCGCAACGAAAAGGGGCAAATGCTGGGCTATAATTACAACGTATATGAAATCCCGTTAGTTGAAGTCGAACCGAATGCAGAAAATCAACAATCGGAACCGAATGTAGAAAAACCGACATCGGGTAAACCGACATCGGGTTTACCGACATCGGGAAACCCGACACTACAAAGAACTAATAAAGACAAAGAACTAAAAGAACAAAGTATAGATAGAGTAAACGCGGGCGAAGCCGAAAACGACAACCCTAGTCAAAACCCCGAAGGGGCTGCCCAAAGCCCCCCGGTTGCGCCCGCCCCCCCATTGCCTGAGTGGGATCTGGAAGAGGAGGTTCCGCCTGATTTAATGGCTGAGTACGAAGCCGAGATGCAGGCGGCTTTATCCTGGATCCAGAACACCGCCGTGAACCTGCACCGCCCAGAATCGTGGATTAGAAGCCACATCACCGAATACATTGCCGAAATGCGGGCCACCGATCAGGATAAGGGCCGAACCTACCAGGACGTAAAGAAACACTGCTATTACTGGCTGAAAGAACAACACCAACGACAATTACGCAATGAGCCACGAACTAATCAAAACCCAGCAGTCGGCACTACAAAAGCCGGCGTCAACTCTTCCGGCGCTCCCAAGCGGACGGCATTTATCGCGCCAGGCTCTTTGCGTCGTAACGGCCCGTGAGCAGGGCACGATGCTGATACACGCCCAGGAAGGCCAGTTAGAAGCCGTCTGGAACGAGATTGTGGGCTTGTTGGGGATTCGCCACACCGAGACCAGTTACAGCGATTTTATGGAGGATTTGCGCAACCTCAACGATTGGATGCTGCGCGAATACCCATCGCTAACCTGGCAGGAGCTCAGGCTCGCCTACAACATGGCGGTTAAAGGTGAATTGGACATCGAAAAAGTAATTCCGGTGCTGGCCCCCCGCTATGTTGGCGAAATTATCAAAGCCTACCACAGCCGGGTAAATAATGATCCCGAGGTAATTACCGTATTCCGCAGTCAGCAGCACATTGACCAAACGGAGCCCGAGAAAACGCAGGAGGAAATCAATGAATTCATGCAAACCATTCTGGGCCAGGCTATTGAAACCGTACAGAATGGCAATGATTACCCGGATCCCGGTAACGGTCTGTACGACTGGCTGGATTCGCTGGGGTATCTAAGTTTCACCAAGCAGCAGAAATTAAAGTTCATGGCCGATGCCGAGCCGCAGGAGCGCCTTATGCTGGCTGAAAATGCGGCCGACAACACCCGCCACCCGCAGGACCGAATCCGCTTGAAAGGCTTAATCGGTGCCGTAATGAAGGAAAACAAGGAATTCAAAGACCGGGTGGTTGCCCGGGCCAAATACCTCGCTTTAAACGCATATCTAAAAACAATTAAATTCTAAAACTATGGACTCTATTCAAACAGGGAGTGAATTTCCACTTCACCAGGACGGTGATGGACTGATTAGCCTGAATGACATTTGGCGTATGGCCAGATCACCGCTAAACAAGGATCCACGCACCTGGCTTAGGTCTGAGTCGGCCATCCGACTGATGGACACGATCATGGATATTCTTAATGTGAGAAAAACTCACATAATAAAAGTACAACGCGGTCGTGGAAAAGTTACAGGCGGCACTTGGGCGCATAAACAAATCGCATTAGCTTATGCGAAATATTTGGATCCGAAGCTGCACTATGCAGTTAACCAAACTTTCTTCGAAAGGGTAGAGGAAGAGAATAATCCGGAGCTTGCAATACAGCGGGGGCAGGACCGGGCGATCCGGACCTGGAAGAAACAGGGCAAAACAGACAAGTGGATTGAAACGAGGCTGAAAGGTATGTTAGCCAGAAAGCATTTTACAAGTATCCTAAAAGCGCATGGCGTAAAGAATGAAGGCTACAAAAACTGTACGAACATCATGTACGTCTGCCTGTACGGAGGCACAGCAGAGGTTGTTCGATATCGGAAGGGCATTCCGGACGGAACGAATGTGCGCGAGAATATGCCCGAAGTAGAACTAATTGCCGTAAACCTGATTGAGGCAATCTCGGCCGAAAAGATCGAAAACAATAAGCTGTACGGAAATGCTCAATGTGAAATGGCGTGTCGTTCGGTTGCAAACAATATTGCAAAGGCACTAATCCATGCACGCCGGGCATGAAGCCGATTGACTGGCCCCGAATCCTTGCCAACCCTGATGCGTTCGCCGATCACCTGCCCCGGTTGGACGAACGCATCAGTAAATGGTCTGCCCTGTGTGAGCTATGTAACATGGACGAATACGGCATTGTAGGGTTTGACAGACAATTAACGGCGCTGGTGCGCGATTTCTTTCTGGTGGTCAAACGCCGGCAGTGGGCCACGGCCCGGGAAATGTACGACCAGATACTTGCACTCAGGGGTCAGATTGCCGGAAAACCACCCCTTACCATTCACGAAAAACATGCCCAGACCAGCACCACAACCGCACGATTTATTTAAACTAAGCCACACGCTGGCCTACCCGTAACATGAAAGCAATCTTACTGTTCTTTGTAACCTCTATTTTTTACGCAGTGATCGGCCTGGCGCTGATTGTGATTGCGGCCGGGTCTGCCCTGATAGCTGGTATTGCGATTCTGATTCTCTGGGGGCTTGAAAGACTGTTTGGAATCCGGTTTAATATCGACCCTTATCCATTCGATGGCGAGCACTGGCCGGATGTGACGGACTAAAAACAAAAAGCCAGCAATAAGCTGACCCCTGCCGATCCTGTGATCTTTACCTATATGGTCGATACAATAAACGTTCACTCATGGAAGATATTGAAAGTGCGTACAAGGATTTCCTCGGGCAAATCAACGAACTGTTCTCCTGCAAAATTGACGGCAACAAGTTTCGCATTGAAACCCCATTTACAACACTAACCCAATCCTTTATCTCACTCTTTGTCATTAAGCAGGGAGACGAATATGTGATTCACGACAATGGGTACATTTTCGATGGTGACTACGGGGTTGACGTTCTTGAAAGTGATATGGAAACGGTCAGGGAAATTTTAGACTACTATCGCCTAAAACTGACCGATAAAGCAAAGGGGGAGGTAAAGGTTTATGCCAAGTTCGCAGACCTGAAAACGTTGACCTACGGCATGTTTGAGGCAGCCAATGGGGTCAAAAGCCTGGTAGATGTTTTAGCGTGTAGTAAATCCTAAGAATTCATATGGAAACTGACTCAATAAATTATCGCGACCTACTTATGAAATACATGGCTAATGTGGGTCGCCTTGAGGGGACATATTTTGTAGGCCAGTGCCGATCCGAGTCAATGTATGATTGTATTGTTTTTACAGAGGCAGAAGTAGAAGAACTGAGAAAACTGTCTAAGTTATCCGAAGAATTGAATTAAGACTTAAATCGGTCTTATTATTAAGCATCCTTATGCTTTTAATATTCAATTCTTCATACTCGTTGTTCTGGTAGTCATATTTAAGCATCGTAAAATAACAAGCGAATCCAGCTCCTTCAAGCTGGTCATAAACGTAATTTTTTGAGGGATTAGAGGCACTTCTCGCCCTAACTTCTTCTTTATTCTTTTGGTAAAGAAAGTACCCCTGCGCTATGCCCTTCTTCAGCATAAGGTCTGCAAAAAAATTATGAACCTCAACAATTAGGTCCCATACGTCATAAACTGTTTCATCGTCAGCAAGTAAAATTACACCTTTTTCTGAGTGATCGTACTCCCCCAAAGCGTCACTGAAAATGAAAATTTTCAAGCGATCCATTATTGCGGTCGCACTCTTAGCCACCGGCTTACCACGGGTCAGAATATAGTGTTTTGACGCATTGGCGACGTTTCCCAATAGGCTATAGCTTTCACATTCGCCATTTACATATTCGTATGTTATTGATGGATCAACCGCTTTTTCCCAGTGCTCGCGAAAATGATATAAAGCATTAGCGGCATTTTTATGTGCCCTTATTTCAACCCCCTTACCCCAATTAATCTTTCGATTTATTTTATAGCATTCATCTATCGAAGCCTTTACATCGAGTAGGTACTGCGTCCACAAGTTTTGGTACATATTATTCTTTCTTCCCCTCCAACCTACGCAATCCCCACGGCTTTCGCAAAAATCTTTTTGGCGTAACTATTTGATTATGAGTTTGTAATCATTTTGTAAGTAAAAGATTGCAACTATTTGTAATCAAATGCTTGCAAAATAGAAAACACTTGATTACATTTGTCTATACCAATTCGCCAGCCACCCCGCACCGGGCGGGCTCCGGCAGGGAAACCAGACAGACAGATGGAAGCAGCAGCAACACACCAACGGGCATTTGACATCATTTCGCAAAAGATCGAAGCCAGAACGAAGCTAGACACGACCACGTTCGGTTGCGGCATCTGCGGCTACAGGATGGCAAACTACAAGTGTATTCGCGTCGTAAACACTCTCCGAGTTGTAGAGCCTGCCGCAGCCCGCCCCGAACGGTGGGCCCATAAGAGATTTACAATCGTTGATGGTCACGCTCAATTTGAATCGTGCAAGAGCGTCCATTTCGTTTGTTCAGGCTCCTGCTTTGAAAAGTTCCTTAGCCAGTATGAAGGTGTAGAGGTGGTTGACACAACGAACGATCCCGCTTGGCAACAATGACAACCGACCTCAACACCTTGGCGACCACCGCCCGCCAGCAGATATTCACCGCGCCCGCCGGACAGGTGGCGTGGGCGATCAGAAGGTGGCTGGATGTGGTGGTATTCAAGTTTGAAATTGAAAACCGCAGATAAGATGAACGCTGAAATCAAAACGAAATGGCTGGCCGCGCTTCGGTCGGGCGAATACCAGCAGGTTCAATGTGCGCTCCGTGTGGTAAACATGAAAGGGGAGTATCAGCACTGCTGCTTAGGCGTTCTTGCTGACCTGATCGATCCCAAAGCGTGGCGGATAATGAATAGCCGTAAGGCATATAGACATGGCGTAGATGGGATTTCTTACCCTTCGCAAAAAGTCCTTGAAAAGGCAGACCTCGCTTACGATAACGCCAGCGAACTAGCCGGCATGAACGACTGCGGGCAAACCTTCCTCGAAATCGCCGACTACATCGAAACCAACCTCTGACCATGGAACTCATTATCGCCATCACCGCCGTATTCGTCCTCTGCCTGCTCATCATTTGGCTTTTCATCCGCAGCAGCAAGCGGCAGATGGCCCCGCCCCGTGTCAGGCGTCAGGACCCGCTGGCGTCCAAGTTCCGGCGGATGCGATTGCGGGGGAGACACTGGGTTAGGGT
>NZ_BAAGVR010000019.1:0-23830 GCF_054780775.1 Larkinella ripae | reverse complement strand
CCCAGGCGGATAGTGTGCCACCGGCAATTAAGACATCCGTGTCTGTATCACCGTCGTTGGCGCCTGTTGGCGATACGCCCCCCGATGCCGCGACGTTATTGGGCTTCTTATAGATCAGATTGACCGTACTAGGGAATATCTTTTTGCCCGGTCCACCCAGCACGTGTACATACTCTTCCGAATAGACAGTGCTCGATGAGGTCAGCTGGGCTTCTACCGTATAAATCCCGGCGGCCAGCGTCGGCACCAGATACGTGTAGTCGGCAAAATTCGGAAACAGCTCGTTTGCCGCCCATTTGCCGGGGTCTTTGTTCCAGAGAGAGTCAATGAGCGGATTGGCGCCCTGAAGCAGCCGGAAGCGAATACCCGGCTCCCCGCCGTTGCCGAACAGGTAAAACCGCGCCCCGTCTTCGGGGGTGGGTTTACCGAAATACTCCCGGATATAGCGCGATTCGGCCTGAATGGCCCGGAGCGTAAACGTCACGCTGGCGGGCTTCCCGGTAGCGCTGTAACCCGTTATGGTAACCTCCTTACCAGCGCTGGCTTCGGTAGCCGTCCCGCCGATCAGCCGCCCGGTCGGGCTGGGGTCGATCACGGTCACGCCCCCGATCAGGCTCGAGACGCTGTAGTTAACCGCGCCGGTAAACTCGGGGAACTGAAACTCTTTGTAGGTGCCGACGATAAACGTCTGGTCTTCGATGACGGGTGCTACCGGCGCGGGGCCGGAAACGGCGTCATCAACCTGTATGGAGACAATTTCTTCCTCCAGGACTTGCTGACCATTCGGGCGGGTAACCAGAACCTTCCGGGTGGTCATTAGGACTGTAGCCTCGGTAACCATCGGAAATTCGGGGGCCTGATAGCCATTTGCATTGATCTTGTTCGTCGTAAATCGTCCGTTATCGGTAGCGCCCTGTAAATCGACGGTCGCCGTGCTCTGCCCGTCCCGCGCAAACGTGACGGTAATCAGGTAGTTGTAACCGCGCGGGGGCACGTTGGCCGGGTCTTCATCGCGGGCGAAAAACACGTACTGTTTGCCCACCTCGAAAGGCGTTCCGTCGGGCAAGCTCTCAAAGGATCGTTTGTCATCCTCCGTCGGGCCGGTCTGCCAGGGGCCGATGGCGCTGAATGTGTCAGTTTGCGAAATGGCAAATTCGTAGAACTGCTCGGCGGGCTCGCTTATGTAGATTCTGTCCTGTGCCATTTACCGGAATATCTTTTGTGCGCCCGCTTGCAGCAGGCCCCTGATTTTGTCCATTGGGCCGGATGATTCGCCAATGGGAATGCCCAGCGACGAGTCGTACGAGAAGCCTTTGCCGACGCCCGTTTTGTATTTTCGATCGATGATTTCCTGAAGCTGCCCTGGCGTGTAGGCTCCGACCAGCGGGTTTTTGTTGCCGGGCTTGCTTTCGTCGGGCGGCATGTCCTGTATGCCCTCCGGCGTCTGCCAGTATTTGTTTGTGCTGACGGCAATAGCATTGTTGGGAATCTCCAGCAGCTTGGTTTTAAGCCGGTTCGACTGGACTTCCCAGCGAAATGCCAATGCCTGGCAGTAGGTGGGGTTGCCGTCCGTGTTTTTGATTTCGGGCAGGTAGTAAATCGAGAAAGGCCCCGGCATCCGGTCGGCCGGATCGTTAATGACCTGATTGATGTCGTTTAGCCGCAGGGGTTTGCCCAGCATCGCCAGCCTTCCTTCGGCGCAGTGAACCTGAACACGTTTGAAGTTGGCCGAAACCGTAGGGTCGGCGCCGTACCTGAGCCACTTTTCGGTGGGGTTGCCGTCAAGACGCAGTAAGGCCCCGTAGCGGGGATAGTATACCGTATAATGGATTAGCTCACCATTGGGTGAGTTTGCGGTGCTAAATACAGTACGGGTGATTTTTGCGGAGGTTTGGTCGCCCAGATAGACGGTCATTTCCTCGGCTTTGCGCTTACGATCGGCGCCTTCGGCCTGGCTTTCCACTTTTTCACCGGTCAGGTTCTGGACGGCCAGATCACGCTTGGTAATCTTTATTTCCCGGTACTCGATGTAAGCCGTAGGGTCTTTGTCGTAAAAGGGCATATTGACGCCCCGGTAGAGAATCAGACTCAGCCGGTAGGAGCCTTTGCCCGGCACCGGATTGGCGGCTACCTCAAACTTGCCTTCGGATGCGCTGGGCTTGTCGAATCCGTCGCTATCAGCAAAGGTGTTTTGCTTGAAGATGTACCAGGAAGTCTTGTCTTTATTGGCATCGTAAGGCGACCAGGTGCCGTCCTCCTGAAGCGCGTACGCGCCTTTCTTTTGCACGTTGGCGACCAGGGAGAATTTCGCCTTGCTGGTGCGGTAGTTTTTGAAGCGAACCGATAAGGTAAAGCCGTCCGCGTTCTGGCCCCTCTCTGGATAATCCAGGAAAGCCCCAACGCCAACCAAATCGACGCGCTGGCGGTAGTCGTCCGTCGTGCCGGCAACGCGGATACCGTAGGGTTTTTGCTCAGAGCCGTCACCAACGGCCGTAACGCCGTTTTCGCCTGGTAATATTTGCTGGGCGGTTCTGGGGTGGACCCAGTGCTGCAAGCCCTCACGGAAGTCGCCGTTTTTAAGTTCGTTTTTTAGCTGGCCATACTCGTAATTGATGGTCAGCTTCTTGCTGCCGGCCTGAATGCCCAGCGATGAACTGCGCTGTGGGATTAGATCAAGGGCCTTGTAAACCGTATAGACCGAAGGCGTTAGCTCACCGAAAACTATGTTACTGGCAAACGATTCGTAGGTTACCCATGGCATGATGCCGTTATTGGTGACGTGCTGAATGAATTCGTCGCGCCGGACAATCAGCCACTTGCCCCGGTCCTGAACCAGCGTTGCATTGAGTATCGTCAGCGTCTTGACCAGTACGTCGTACATCGACTCTATGCCGGTGTCGGTCAGAAACAGCCGCGTATCGATCTGAAAGCTGCCCAGAACTGAAAACGGGAACGGTGGCCGGAGGGCGCCCGTCATCATGGACTGCTCCAGGATGTTCACCGAAACCGATAACGGTAGCGTCGTAGGGTACTGGAGCCACAAAAGGCATGTTTTTACAACAGTCAGCGCCGTATAAATACCAACCTGCGGAAACTCCGTAGGGAAGTTGTTGAGCGGAAAGTCTTTGAGCGAGCCAATGCCGTCAGTAGCCTGGAACTGCACCGGATAGGGGTAGCGTTCGTAAGGCTCGCGGGCGTCAAACGGCGAGATAAAGCCGCTGAAAATGTTGGTACTGCCTTGCAGGGCTTCGACAAAGAACGTGCGGTCGTCGGTCGTGAACAGGTCCTTAAGCTCCCAGTTCTGATCCGTCACCAGGTTAAACTCGGCAACGGTCGTCATTAAGGGGGCGAAAATGCCGCTGCCCTCTTTTGCGGACTTGTCCAAAACCAGCGGAGTGCCGCCGGGCTGAAGCTGGGAGACCTCCCCTAAATAGTCTTTCCGGTAGATGTTAACAACGGTAGACACCCCCGGCTCGCCACTGGGCGCCGATTGAGTCTTGAATTCCGCCGTAAAACGCAGTCCGTAGGCCATTTTTCGGGTGATTCCCCGAAATTACCCCGGCGTTTTGGGGCATTTCAACCGTTTGTCAAATCGTCATTTTATGCAACAAATAAGCCGTCCAAGTAGAAATTGTTGCCTATTGACTTATAGGCTGTAATTTTTGAGAAAACTATCGACACATGAAAATCCTATACGTACTCTTATTTGGACTATTGACCATTCCAGTCTTTGGGCAAAAAGCGCAATACACACTTGAAGACATGCCTTTTGATATTGATTCAGTGACGAAAGGAATTGTGTTTAAGGGGGTTGTTCAGGTCCCGGGGGCTACCGCAGAGCAGTTGTATACCAGAGCAAAGGCATTTGTTTTTCGCACCTTTATGAACGCTGATGCGGTTATTCAGGTGGATGATAAACCAGGCGGCTTGCTGGCTGGCAAAGGTCTGTTACGCCCAGCGCCCACGGTTGGCAATATGCTGCTAACAGGGGATTTGCAGTATTACACCCCTTTTGAGATTCGTGTTAAGGATGGCCGCTATCGCTACGAAATAGCCAATATTCAGATGATTGCCAATGGGATGCGCATGGGCCTTGATCAGGCCATCAACTCAGGCAGTGGCCCCAGAAAGACATACAATGAGCGTCAGTATCAACGAATGTTGAAGTTTACCACCCCCTTTGTCAACCTCATTGAAGACTTGCAAATTGAAATGGAGAAGAAGAGCGGTAAAGAGGACTGGTAGCAATTTGTCCGATCCGCCGACGCGCCACATCCAGCGTTTTGCCATTTTTCAGCGTCACATATCCATTATAAGTGCCAACGCCCCCGGTCTTACTAAAATGCTTTATGTACCGGGTATTTACAAGGTAGCTTTTATGAATTCGGATAAAATGCGGAAAAATTCGTTCGTAGCATTTTATGTTATAAGGGGCTAATACCACGGAGCCATTTTTTAGATGAAACTGCGTATAAGCTCTGTCGCCATCGAGATACATAATATCATCGAAGGAAACGCGAATTGAGCCATCTTTTACGCTGGTAATCTGAATGAGCAGGTGTGGCCTCATCGGTTATTGCCCTGCGCTTCGTATGCAGCCTCCATAACAGCAATAAGTGTAGTTCCGCGAACTTCAAATTCAAGGCGCTGAGGAAAATTCATGCCGGACGAATTAGGCTCCAGGTACTTTTTGATCGTATTGATCGGTGCTGCAATTTCGGGATTGCCCCGGCCAGCTCCCTTGTTGTCCCCGAAGATGCCCAGTCCGGGTTTGGTGAATACCCCCCCCTTCGCATAAGCCGGAATTTCGACCCCCTTATTGGATAGCGCCTTGATGAAGCCGCCCGCCACGGTTAACGCAGCACCGGCCGCCAGTTGTGGAGTAGGAATACCCGCCAGCATCATGGCCGCTCCGAACATCAGCATCGACTTGCCGATTTGCAGGGTCAGATCCGCCAGCATACCCAGAACTGACTTGCCCAGCCGGTTAAAGGCGTTTTTCGCTCCGCCGAGAGACTGTCCAATTGCTTCAAACAGCCCGCCAAATGCCGCCATGCCTGCCTGACGAAGCCCGACAGTCATGGCGTCCATTGCGGCCATCATGTTTTGTGAAACCACCTGCAATCCGGCAAGACTCAGTTTGCCACTATTGAACGCAGCTTCAACCTTGTCTTTATCGAAGAACTTAGAAACCGCCTCGCCTAGGGTTCCGCTTTGATTGATCCGGTTCGAGAACTCTTTAAGGTCCCGAATGAGTAGCTGACCGTCCTGTCCAGCATCCGTTTTTTCGTACCCCCCACTAGCCCATTTCTTATCGGCGGCCTTTTGGGCTGCGGTTTCTAAATACTGCTGGAGCTTGTCAGCGGCCACGTACATTTTTCCTGTACCGTCGGCCGCCTTTTGCCAATATTCGCCCCAATGCTTCTCGCCGTAACCTGCAATCCGTTTGCCCCAATCCTCGAACTCTCTTGACGACCGGGTTTTTACCAGCTTCAGCTGCTTGTCGGTAATATCCAGAAATTGCTCTGATGCTTTGTCAACCTCTTTTAGCTGATCCTGATAATAGCCCTTTTGCAGCCGGAGAAATAAAGGCGCCTTTTTGCCAGCGTTCTTGGCCTCAAATTCAGTTATAAGGTCACTGACGGCCTTTAGGTCCTTGCGCATACGCTCGGCCCAGGTGTCTTCCTTCTTAGCTTTTTTGACTTTATTGAACGGACCCTCAATCGTGTCAATCTTTTTCTGGAGAGCCTCGTACTCTTTGTATATCTTATCGGCCCCCGATTTATTACCTGCCGCCCGAAGGTCCAGAAATTGGGATTTTAAGCCCTTCAGTTTAGATTCTAGCTTTTCAAACGTGGGTGGTACTTTTGCAAGCTCTCCTTCCTTACGCAGCAGATCATCGTTGAGCTTGATTAACTCATTAAGGAAACCGGACTGAGCATCAAAATTCCTGGAAGCCTTCTTTTTGGCGGCCTCGTCTGTCGAGCCGCTATTGACCATTCCATAGTACCTATCACCAGCCTGTTTGGCAACAGATTCCTGATTTCGAATGGCTGCTGCGCGATCGTTTGCGTTCTTTCCCTCAAAATCAGCCCGCTTTTGGCGTTCACGATCTTGCACCTGCTGCCCAGCTAAAGCCGCTGCGCGAATAAGATAACCATTGGTGGGACTAAGCCCCTGCAATAGTAATCCCAATTTTTGGGCCTCCCGCAACCCTTTAATGTAATTGGCTATTCCATTGCCAAGTTTCCCAAAAAAAGTATCTATGCCGGTGGTTTCGGCAAACTCAGCGACGAACATTTTCAACTGGTCCGTCATCCGCTGGAAACCCGCTGCCATGCCGTTTGCGCTGTCCTGCGCCTTACTACCGTACACTTTTTCTAATTGCTCTGCGAATTTTGGCAGCACATCGACGGCCGCCACCTCGCCAGCTTCCAGCATTTTACTTAATTGACGTTCAGAAACACCGGCGGCATCGGCAAACAGTTTGAAGGCTCCGGGGATTCGTTCACCCAGTTGGCCGCGAAGCTCTTCCGCCTGGACTGTCCCCTTTGACATCATTTGCTGTAATGCCAGCAAAGCGCCTTCGGTCTGATCAGACGTCAGCTTGAGGGCGGCTGACGCTTTAGCCACAGCCATGAAAATCTTCTCTGTGGCCCGGCCCTCCAGTGCGGTTCCGTTGGAGGCTGCTTTAAGTCCTTTGTACGAACCGGCCAGCGCTTCGATGGACAGCCCATAGGTGTCAGCGGCCGAGCGTAGGAACGCCTGGGTATTGGTGTAGTCTTCCTGCGAACGGGAAACGGCTTTTAGAGAAGCATCCAGCCGCTGAAAGTCGGAGGTGATTTGTAGGCCCTTTTTGACGGCCGCAAAAGCGGCAGTAAGGGAGAAAAAGCCGCCGCTTAATCCGGTAAGGCTGCCGGACAGGGAACTAAATGAGCCGCGCAGGGAATTGACCGAAGTTTCCGTACGTTGCCCGGTGGAGACAAATCTGCCCAGCGCATCCCTTGCCCGGCCCGTAGCGGCATTGGCTTTGTCGGTAGTTGTCACAAAGCGGCCCAGGGCATCGCGGGCGCGGTCGGTTGATTTTACCAACCCCGAAGCGTCGCCTTCAATTTCAACCTGTAGCTTCTGAGTAGACATCAGCTGTAACGCTTTGTGAAGAGGCTTATAAAATCATCACCTTTAATGGTAAGGGCCACCTCCCTTTTGGCGTCGCCGGGAAGTGGCAGTAATTTTTCGGGGCTTGGCGGCTTTTTGACGTGCGGGGCTATAACCACAGATACGGCCCAGCGGGCCACCCTGAATAATTCTTCCTGCGCAATTCCAGCACCTTCCAGGCATCGGTCGAACTCCCAGGGTGTGAGGTCGTAAAACTGCGCTGGAGCTAGCCTGGCCCGGCCGTATGCCTGAGCCTCTAACTCCATCCATTCTTTTTTCCAGTCACCTACCCCTCTTGCGGGGCTGGCACGTTTCCCTCTATTTGGGTCGTTTCTGCCGCTAGATCAATGCCTAACGCCTCGTTATAGGCATTCATTATTTGATCAAGAGCAACTATGCGTTTTTCCGGGGAAAGGTCATCGATCCAGCTAGAGACAATAGCTTCATCAAAAACCTTAGGATTTCCATTTACCCGGGAAGCATATTCCGCGCTCTTGCCGAGAAGGATGAATAGCGTTGATGCTTCGTCTTCTTCAAAGCGCGTTGCTACCTCAATAGGCAACACCTTAAAGCCTACCTGCCAGGTCTTACACATTTCCCGGAACGCCCACATGCCAAATTTCAGAGGCAATCTTGTGCCGTCGTTCAATTCGATTTCCGTATACCCTGATACCTTGTTCATCGCTTACGATAGGACAGATTCAACGGGTTTGCCGGAGATTTGAAGGCTGATTTCGCAGCGGGCGGTATCTTCCATGTCCGCCGTCAGTGTCAAGCCGGTGATCATGGCATCAAAGTCCACCTTTCGACCTTCACCCTGCAAACGGAACGAATGAACACCGGAGCCTACCGAGTCGTTTAACTCCACCAGGCCGAGGTAATTCACCTTGTCGCTTGCGGGGGCGTAATCGACAATGATTTCAAACGAGGCTTCGCCCGAGCGCAGGCCACCGATGAACTCTGAGTAGCCATCGTGGTCTTTGCTGGTTGTATCGATGGTCTCGCGGTTGCGGTCGATCGACCCCGATACCTGTTCGCTGATCAGCTTGTAACTGGTCGTTCCGCCAACCGTCGTTTCGACGTAGAACTTGAGACCGGTTGCGTTAAATTTTGCCATCTTATACTTCCTGTATCAGGTGTTTGAAGGTGATTAGTTTTTGAAAATCCGTGCCGCTCTTGGTATCCAGCGACAACTCCTGTGCAGTCTCCAGCGTGGCGGTGTAAATGTGAAATCCCGGCTGCTGGGCTAGTCCAACCTTGCCCGGCTCGGGCATCAGCTTTGCCATCGCTTCGTTAGCAATCAGCTCAGCGGGCTCCTTGTCGATCAGATTGCCCGTCCAGCGGGTGACTGCCGCCAGCGTAACCAGATGCTCGGCGCCAAAGCTGGTCTTGGTGCTGTCAGGGAGCGTCTGCTGGCTTTTCAGAATCAGGTACGGCGGCTCAGCGCCCGAAGGCGCCATGCTGACGTACAGCTTGATCTGTTTGCCCGAAACCGTCATGTTGTTGAGCAAAGCCCGGTAGGCGGTACGCACGGCAATCGACGGATCTTTCATGTCAGCTTGCGAACCTGCCCTTGCAGGCGCACCATAAAGTTTTTCACGTGCCGGTTGTAGGCTGGTATCAGGTAGGGCTGGGCGGGCAGATTGATCTGCCGGATGCCTTTGCCCTTGTACTGCTCGGCTAAATCCTCCCAGCCATCGGGCACATCCACCAAACCCCCGGTGCCGAACTCGATGAACATGGCATAGGGCGCGTTGGCCGAAACCGAGACCGAAAAGCCCGTAAAGGTTTTTTTGACCTCGCTGGTGATGCTCTGTCGGAGCTTGCCGGTATCGACCGGGGCTGCTAGTTTGGCATCGGCTTCGATCAATAGGGCAGTGGTCTCCATTTCCTCTTCGAGCGCCTTGGGAACTCCCGATGCCGCCCGCTTGAGGTAGTTTACGACCTTATCCAGCCCTCTGACCTTGATCATCGCTACTTGGGAAAGTGCGTTTTCAGGTACGTCAGCTTCTGGCTAATCGTCTGGGCCGCTACACTGGCCGCCGGAGCGCCCAATACGTAGACAGTGCTTAAGGGCCCCGTCCAGATCAGTCGGTCGGTCGCCTTGGTATATACGCCAACTTTGGTTGTGTTGCCCGTTCCGAATACCCGGATGTAGACATCCCCCTTGGCAACCGGCGAATAAAAGCCCGTTCCGGTGGTGTCTTCCAGCACGTGAATGCCGGTGGCAGCGGTTACGGCGGTAATCTTCGTTACCTTCTGCGCCTTAGCGTCAGGTGCGGCGAAAAAACCCAGAATCAGAAATGCGGTAATGGTCAGTAGTGCTTTCATTATTGCTCAATGGCTAATAGTGTGACTTCTTTTTCGTTTTTGGTGGGCACCCAGCCCCCCTGCGCGGTGTATTTTTTGCCGTTGTATTCGAAGCGGTCACCCGCTTTGGCATCCAGGCCCCGGCGGTTTCGGATCGTGATGATGATCGCCTTGCCAAACTCCAGACTCAAAGCCTCCAACCGGCGCGGGTCCCGCAGAATCTGCACATCGGCCACCGTACTGAGCACTGTTGCCGGACTGTCTTCAATCTGGCCACCGGAATTTGATTCGGTGGTTGTCGTGCGCGTCTGAACGATCTTTTCCCGGTAGCTCATGTAAAGGCGTTGAATACCCGTTTGCGCCGGGCTGCTGGCTTCCAGGCTTCCGAGGGCTTGACATTCCCTTCAGCTGTGCCGGTCTGGATTTCGAACTGCTCACGAACCCAGGTGATCAAAATGCCCAGCAGGTCGGCGGGGAGCTCTTCGTGCCCCGCCCGGTACGTAATGGATATGCCAGCCGGAAACTCGCCGGTCGCGGCGCCGTTCTCGATGGTCAAACCTTCCGTTTGCTGTAGCACTTCGATCACCGGGCCGTAAGGGATGGTTTCCGTAGCCGCATCGCGCATCGCACCGAAACTTCGGTAGGTAACTTTGCGGGTCTTGGGAAAGAAGGTGATGCCCGTAAAGGACTCCAGTTCTTCAGCGCCCTGCCCGATCAGATCAGAAAGCAGGTCATCGTGGTCGGAGAAGTCGATTTGCAGGCGACGTTTTACCGCGTCGAGGATGAAACTCAGCTGCCCCGTGGGGGCTGACTCAGTAACCGTGCACTGCAAACCGACTGCTACACCCATGATTTACTTGCTATCCTTTTTGGCGGCTTCTTTGTCTTCCTTGGTCTTCCGGTCGCTGGCCTCCTTATCGGCTTTCTCGGATTGAACCGGCGGCAATTCGTCTTTCACGGCTTCTTCGATTTTTACCTGCTCATCGTTTACGATGTCACCCGGCGCTTCGTGTAGCTTCCGACCTTCCGTGTTCAGTTTCTCGCGCAGCGTACCGTCAAGTTGAACCGGTTCGCCTGAAGGGATGCCCGACAGGTTGCGTTCAGAGACTTCTTCGGGCTCGGCATCATCAGCACCCTTACTGGATTTCTTTGCCAGGCCGGCCTCAATCAACTGCTCTCCGGTTTCGTCCAATACGACAATGATGTCGCCTTTGTTGGCTACGCCGTAGCTGCCAGTAATGCGGGTTAATGCTTCCAGTTTCATGACTACGGGGTTTTGATTGCGTTGATTACGTCGGCGAAGCTGCCTTTTACGAATGCCTTGGTGTCCGGGCCTTTTACGCGGAAAATAGCCCGCAGGGAGCCCGTAATCGTGCGCAAATCGAACAGGGCGTCATCTTCATTCTGATCGAAGAATTTCAGCGTCAGCGACCGTTTCATAAACAGTTTGGCCCGTGGCATATCGCCAACCAGAAAGTCGCCTTCCCCAATGCGGTTGTTGGCAACGACGCGGACCCCGGCTACAACCATCCCGTTTTGTCCGATGAACGGAGGGATTACGTAGTTGCCGTTGGCGTCTTTGGTTAACTCCATGTTCAGCAGATCCGAAGGGTTTACCAAAAAGTGCGAAGCCATGTAATTGGCTTTCAGGATTTGCAGGATGGCTGCCCGCGACGCATCGTACATGTTCGGCGCTTCCAGGGTCTGAAATCCAGTCGGCACAGCAAAGGCCGTAGCGTAGGTAAACAGGCCACGGTGGTTTTCACCCGTGCCGTCGCCCGTCAGCAGTTGGTTTTCAAGCTGCACCCGAATCGAGTTGGGGCCGTTGACGATTTCGTCCTGAATCTCTGATACGATGTATTCGACATCTTCCACCATTTCTTCCGTCAGCTTAGCGTATGCTGCGGTCTTTTTGCTGGTGGCTGATTTCTTTTCGTATTTGGCAGAGATTTGCGGAAACTTCGCGGCTTCAGCTACCTGGCCCGCTCCACCTTCCAGCAGCGCCCGTTCCGTCCAGAATACCGTGTGAGAATCGGTTGTGCCGGTGGAGATGATGTCGGTAACAAAAAGCTGCGTGGTGGGGTCTTTGGCAACACCGGGCTCGGTTTCAAAGGCCCGCATGATGTTGGCATTCGCGCCCGTTAGGCCGTAAGCCGTGGTCATGTTGGACACCGCTTTTAAATCGATGTTCAACTCCTTACCACCCCGGCCTTTTTCGTCCCAAAGTTCTTTTAACGCTCCGGTTTTGCTGTTTTTGAGTTTGAGCACTTCGCTTTCTACCTCATTCATCAAGCCTTTGCCCTTTTTCTCATCATTGGTTTCCAGGCGGCTGGCCTTCGTGGAAAGGTCGTCCAATTGTTCCTGCATCTTTTCGAGCGTTTTTTTCTGCTCGGATTTGATGTTTTCGATTTCCTCCTTGGTGGCGGCTTTTTTATCGGCTTCTTCCAGTTCGTTTTTCCAGCCTTTCACTTGCTCTTTAATACCGTCGATGCCTTCTTTGATTAGGCCCTTCAGCTCATCGGCCTCTTTCTCGAAGACCAGTTTAACGGACTCGTAAAGGCCGGAAAAAGTAAAGCGTTGCAGGGGTCCGCTAAATGCGTAGGCCAGTCCATTGCCGGGGGTGTTGCGCATAAACAGCAACAGGGCAACCAGACCGAGCGCGAACAACATAAATTGTTGGTTCATGACAAGTTCAGTGTAAATAAATTGTTGGATTTGATTGAATCGATCAGATCGGTGTACTGCTTGGCGTCCGGCGAAGTGGTGTCGGTCTGGCCGCCCGGCTTCGTGGTGCGCTCCTTCAGGATGGCTCCGATTTGGTCGTAATTCGATTGGATTGTTTTGAACGTTTCGTCGGTGTAATCACCGTTCTTCAGTGCCTTTTCCAGAGCGGATAGCAGCGCCAGTAGGTCGGCCGCTGATTTGACACCCAGTAGCGGAGTGTTCGGGTTGGCTCCCCAGAATTGCAGGCTTGACCCCTCGAACAGCTTAATTTCCAGTAGCTGATAGGCGTGGTTGTTGTCGGGCAGGTCAACGCCTTTGCCGTCAATCACCCGGTAGCCAATGGAGTGTTCGGTAATGATCCCACTTTCGGCCATCTTGACAAAATCAACCCCTAGCGCATGGGAACCAATCTGCGATTCGTAGTAGAGGCCAAAATCATCTTCCTTCAACAGCGTCAGTTTGCCAATAGCTTGCCGGGTGTTGTGATCGAGAAGGTGCTTGATGCGGGGCTGCGTGGAGGATGGTCCGTTTTCGGCGATGGTTTTAGCGAATGCCCCTTTGACAATAATATCGCCGTCGGAGTCTTTGTTGCCAAAACAGGCGAAATAGCCCGTTACGATGCCTTTTTTGGGGTCAGCATCCTTAATGGAACATGGCGAATCAAAAGTCTTAGTGAGTTGAAGCACCGGTCGAAACGTTAGCTAACAGTTGTAGTCAGCAAGTTCCGCACGTGCGCGAGAAGGTTTTGGATACAAAATACCTGATTATCAGATAGAAAATACAGAAAAATAGTGTATATTGTAGTAATGAAATGTCAATAGAAATGCTATGGGGAAAGCAAAAAAATTACCAGAAATCAAACTGACTGCGGTACTTCAAAAGGGCCGAGATGTGCTATACGACTTATGCACTTTGAGGTTTGAGTTTCGTCGGCACGACATCTGGTTTTGCTATGAAGCAAAAGCCACGGAAGAAATGTTGGATGATATTAATTATATTGAGTGCGAAGGGGGCTGTGAGGCTGAAAGGGAGCTTCGTATTATTTATCCGCCCGCGTCGGATGAAGAGATTTCCCTGGCGCAAGAAAAGGCAACTATGGGTGACTGGAGCGCTTTAGATCAAATCTACAAAAACCACGAAGACCGCGAAAGGACGGTCGCCTTAAGACCTGACAGTTTTATTTTCAAATTGCCTTCCTCTGTGCGAAAGAAACTTCTGCGTCGGGAGTTTTACCGTTTCCCTTCGCGTAAAATCGACGCTTGAACCCGTCAAAGCTTAATGAGTAGCAAAACTTATATTGCGCGTAGAACAAATCCTGCGCTGCCGTAAACGCGTCTTCCATGCTGGCCTTATGAATAGTCTTCTTGCAACGTTCGTAAATGGCTAAAAACGCATCGTGCTCGGTGGGCTTATCTTTCAGTGGTGCCATATCAAATGCCATATTTGTCGTTAATAAACTTCACCTCCTGCCGCAGCCCTCTAATAATGTGCTGGCAGTCGGCAATCTCTTTTTTTAAGGTCTGCAACCGCTCCTGTGCCCGTTCCTTTTCGTAATCCTGCCATTTCTCAGCCCAGAGCGCTTTCAATTCTTCGACCTCATTCAACACTTCATCCGGAATGGGCAACCGGCGTGTAGCGTGGCTGACAATACCATTTACCAGTTCATCAAACCGCAGCACGACATCTGTTGCCGTTTCAAGCATGCGCTTCGGGGTAAATTGTATTGGCAAGCCGCCGGAAAACGCAATGATCGGTCGGTCATCAATGAGCGGGTTTGTTGGGATGGGTGGTATCATAGGTTATTTAAATTTTAGTCCCAATCCCATCTGTTGAAGCGTATGCTCAATCTCTGAAACACAATTTTTTCCAATGCCCGGCAGACGGAATAAGTCATAGACACTCATTTTAAGTAACTCTTCTACCGTATTTACTCCGGCTTCTCGCAATCTGTTATAGGGGCGATCGCATAGCCCTAACTCAGAAAGCGCAGTCAACTTATGGTTTCCCGCTGCTTGCTTTCCACTAACAAGGGGTTGGCCTTTGTGCTGCCCATAATCAGCTATCAACTCTTCCATCGCCTCGGAGCTAAAGATGATCTGAAACCCCTCTTTCGTAGTAAGCATGAAGTTCGCCCCAATTGTATTGGTGTTCACATCCTCTTTTTCGATCTTGACCGCAAACGATGCCATAGGTTAGCTGATTAGCTTTGTATATTCCTCCTTCATCGCCGTCAGATACCCCAGCCGCCCGTGAAAGTCGCCTTGGCTTTCCTGCTCTTCAATACGCTCATCAATGCGGCCCATCACCTGCTGCTGTTGCTCTGGCGTCAGGCTCTGGAACTGCTCGCGGTGGGAGTCCAGCACGATCGGATTGGGCCGCGCCAGGTTCTCAATGATTTCGGCCGGGTCAACGGCTGGTTTCTTCTTTGCCATGTTCATTGGTTTTAAATTGAGTGTTATCCAGCCACAATCCATAAGCTAGGGTTTCTATAAAATGGTCGGCTCGCTGGCTCAACTCTCTGGAAGCTACACTATGGCCCAATTCAGAGTAATACGGCGAATACTTGATGATATAGTCGATCATATCCTCCCGTTCATACACCCTTTGCAAGGCTTCCCCTTTTATTTCTGCTTCATTCTTAAAATAACGTTCTCTGGGTGGTAGTGGCGGCTCATTGTCGGCCCGCTTGGGAGCAAAAGCACCTCTTGGCGGACGCGGTGGAATGTATGGAGCATTGGGCAGACCCTCTCTCTTTTTAGCGAAGATTTCGGACAAATTGTAGAATATCAGAACGCAGATTCCGGCAGCCGCCAAAACCGTAAGCCCAATAATTAAGTGATTAATCCACTCCATATCCTCAAACCGTTAGTTCCTGCAAAATCTCCATTCTCGCCAGCCGCTGCGGTGGGTCGGCTATTCACCTTCAATGTATATCCGAACGTATGGTCCGCGCTTATCGAATGCCCATGTGGTAGTTTTTACAACCCAGCCGTAAGCGTTGACTCGATCTTTGTATTCACGCGAAAATTCAGGCATGATTTCTATAAAATCCCCCAACATAATCATATCACCGGCATGGGGCGCGCTGGGCAACAATACAGGCAAGAAAAACAAATCTCCACCATCTTTAGAAAACATGGGGTCGTCTACATTGCCATTCCAGACTTGCACTCGAACTGCTTCCATATCATTCCGCCATGATTTCGGCCATAGCAAGCCGTTGAGCTATTGCGTCTACTGGCGTAGTAGCTGGATCAGCGGGCACTACGGTTCCGGCCTTCATGACGGGTAAATAGGTAATTATGCATCTACACGATGCTGTATTCGCCACCCCACCCGCCGGATCGCCGGGGTACTTCATCCTTACGCCACCGACCACAAACAAATCATCCTTCGGGATCGGCTTCTTGCCCAGCATAGCAGCGTGGGCGGGCCGGGTGCGGCTGTCTGCCGTGGCGATCCACAGCTTGTTGAGCTTGATGCCGGTCGTTTCAGCCCCCAGTTCTGCGGCAATATTAGCGGCCCGCGTTGTCTCCGTTCTGGCGATCAGCGTGGCCCGGTTTCTCAGTGCCTTACCGCCCAGCACGTTCGCCAATAACCGGGAGGTGGCCCGGATGTCCAGCCGCTGCGTCTGCGCCGTTGCCAGGGCTTCGCGGATCAACCGGCGCGTGGTCTCGGTGATGTTCTGCACCCTGCGGGCGGTTTCGCTGTCAGCCATCAGCCTGTTCATCACTTGCATCCACTTGCGCGAGAAGAAGCCCAAATTAAACAGGCTGCCGTCCCGCTTTAGGGCCAGCCGTGTGCGCCCAGCGATCAGGTCGAACTCCCGTTCGGCATAGGCGGGGCCGACGGCGTTGTAGATGTCGGTGAGCATATTGTATGCGGTGCGTTCGGAAACAACTCTTTCGCCCAATCCGGCCAAACCATCTGTTCCATCTGAAACTGCCGACATTTGCTGTTGCAGGATGTCGTTAAGGACTTCTTGCAACACGGCTTTGGCAATTCCTTTTGCCCGTCGTTCCATGCGCCGTTGGAATCTCCCGGCGTTGATGGCGTATCGCTGTTGTTCATTGCGGGTCATTTACACCAGTTTAGCGATCCGTTCCAACACATCGGCCGACGTGTGACCATCCCAATCCGGAGCGCGTTCCAGCGTCTCGGCAAAGTCGCATAGACCCCATTTACTGTCGGGTAGGTGGTAGGTCATTTGCTCACCCGAAGTTTTACCGATTCCCAGTACGAACCAGCCCTCAAAGCCCGAGCCGTCCGAGTGAAGCCGTGTCCGCCATGCCGACCGGACACTTGGCGCGTTGGTATGCATAAAACGGTTATGCTGCAACTGGCACAGCGCAATCCACAGCGTTATGCGGTGCTCGTACAATTCTCCGAACGTGTGATAGCCGTCAGAAATGTCGTTGGTAGACAAGGTGCCTTGCTCTGTGAAATCAATAATAGCCTTGTTGATTTCTTTAGCCACCACTGGCTTCAACATTCCGGGCGTTACATCAAGCGTTACTGTTGCCATATCCTTCTTAATTATAATCCCCCGTTGGTTTCGGATCTTCTTCACTGGGATCGGGTGCAGCAAAGTCCGTAATCGGCACCCGGTCGCGTGGCCCCATCGGCACGTCCATCAAAGGCTCGGTTGATTTCTCCCAGCCCATCGCTTCGAGCCGCTGGTTTTCGCTGAGGTAGAGTTTGCTGAGAACCTCCACTTTGGTTTTCTGGTCTTCCTGAAGCTCGGTGTAGTGATCCAAATCAGGCTCTAACCAATACGTTTCGTTATCGGTATTGTATGAGGCAACAAACCAGCGGTTTAACCAGTCGTACAGGTTCGCCTGGTCAGGCAACACCCCATCCACCAATGACACCTTACGCGACTCGGATAGGTTGTTATAGGTACTCTGCTTGCCCGATGACATGGTTTCCTTACGGATGTGGTACACCGCGCAGACCTTTTCCAGCATATTATCGTAGGACTCAATAACGCCCATTTCCCCGAGCGGTGACCCTACTTTGATGTTGCCCAGTTCAACAGCCGCCCCAACCACATTAGCCTTGGTTCGAAGCTTTTTATTCAAATCGTCGGTCATCTGTTGGCCCATCTCAAAGCTGGTTTCGTCTAGATTGCCACCTTTGGGAAACACGAAGTCCTTTTGCCCGCCATTCTGGAAGTTGATTGACTCCACAGCGTTAGCGTACTTGTGCTTGGTGATCACCGACTCGCGCAAAGGTTCCAGCCGGGAGAGACCCCAGTACAAATTGCCGTGCAGCTCAGAGAGGGGATTGAACCGGCGCAGCATCAATACCTTATCGGCGGGTATGGCCTCGCGGATGGTCGCGGAGCGGTAGAGTGTCGGAGGCGTCATCAGCCCAATACCCTCTACCTGCATGCCGATTTCGGGCAGGCGCCATAACTCGCGGATTTGGCCTTTGTTGGCGCCCGAAGAAAGGCGGTTGCCGTAAATAAACGTCGTTCCAGCCACATCCAGCATTGTCATAATGGCGTGAAACAGCTCCACCCGTGTCTGCATTGGATTGGGGCATTCCAGCGTATCCAGGGCCGGATGCTTGTCAACGGGTTCCAGGGCCTGCAATTTGGCCGCCTTGGCCTGCACCTGCGATAAGGCATCGGTTTTCCGGCTCAGATCCCGGTACTGCCGGAACGATTTCTTATTAACGACTTTATAGAGCACCGGGGGCGCTGCGGCTACCTTAGCTGATTTCCAGTCCTGAACGGCGCTGATCTGGTCGTTTTCGATGTACGCCTTGATGTAGGTCATCGTTTCGGGCGGGAGCACCGTCAGCGAGTTTCCCGTAACCAGGTAATTTAACCGCCCGGCACGAACGGCAGTAGCAACACCTGGCATAATGGCTGTCGCCAGCTTGTAACGAAAATCGGTCAGAATGCCCGCCATGTCAATTTTGGTTTGAGTTCGAAGATTTCACGGAACATGATCGTTTCACCACCGTCGGGGGATCGGCCTAGTATTTCTTTCACGACTTCCTTGGGAACAATAGCCTTTTTGCCATCCTTATCCATATCCTTTTGCTTCACCTGCTCGAGATCCTGAACTATTTGCTCTTTCTCGGATTCGGGCATATCGCAGGCAATGTAAACACCGCCTTTATTGATGCGGAAGGCTACCCGGTAGGAGCATTGAGACTTCAGATTAACGTAATTAGGCTTTTCAGGACCTTCAGGTGTGGGCTCATCGAGAGGAGTGGAATTATTGACGAAGCCTTTTATACGTTTCTTTTTGTACTCGCGGAAAATATCAACAACACCGCCACCAACGCCGTCTTCATCAACCACCACATTGGATGCAGGTACTTCATATTGATTCATTAACTCTTCGATGCGGTCGGCCAGAAAGGTCAATGAGCATTTTGGGAAGACAATCCAACGAATAAGACGCCAACCGTCCCACACCGCCACCTTTGCATCGTTATTGCCAAAGCGGGCCGCATCGCAGGTGATAAACTTCTGCCCAGTCGGTACGTGGGTGTTACTCCACATATCAAGAATCTTGTCGTAATCGATCAGCGCAGTGGGGTCGTCTTCGTATTCGAAATTCCCTTCCAGAAGCCGGGCGCGTTGCACTTTATCGGTGATTGACCGAAGGCGTTCTTCGTAATCACTTTCCCGGTGTGTGTTGTCCGTAAATAATGACTTGATGAAACGCTGATTCGGCTTTAGCTTGCCTTCCTGAGCAGGACGAACGAAGTAGGTGTATATCCAGTTCTTTTTTGGATTACAGGTAAGAAATAGCTTCGCCTTAATACTGTACCGGTCGTTCAGGTGCCGACCAATCCGGGTTTTTAGTACATCGAATGCGTTAAAATGAACTTGTCCACACTCTTCCAGGAACCCGAAGGTATATTCTTTCGAACCCAACCGCTCGTACATCGGATCGGAAGGCATAAACGCCAGGTCAAGCATGTCAATACGGCTGCCATTGGTGAATAGGATGTAGTTATCCTGCCCGTTGTAGCGGTAATCGACATTTGGCACCACGCCGTACTGTTTAGCGACCTTATGGAAGGTAATCAGTGTTGAGTCGCGAATATCTTTCAATGACTCGCGGCCAATGAAGCCTTTTACCTCCGGATGCATCAGGCACATAAACATCAGCCACACGCATCCAGTCCATGATTTCGCCCCGCCAGCGGCCCCGCCGTACATCAACTCAGTAGTGGAGTTATCGCAGAGGACTTGCAATGCCTGTTCCTGCTTGAGGTTCTTACCGTTTACTGCGTTGTGGACAACGAAATCAAAGCGGCCCGCTTTAAACAGGCGCTTATAGGTTTCGATGCGAGGTAAGGCCAGTAGCTCCGTCATTGCGGTTTAACAGCCTCCTGAAGGATTCGAAGCTGTTCGAGTTGGTCGGGATTCAATCTATCAAGGGCAGGTATCAGATCCTTACCGTCCTTGCCGGTAATTTCCATTTTATCCACCCATCCAAAGTTCTTCAAAGCGAAAACAACGCCATTCCCCTTAGTGAACGGGAGTAGTTCCTCATACTCACGCTCGATTACTGTTAATGCGCGCGCAATCGGGAATAAAAACTCTTCCTTTTCGCAGTAATCCAATAATGACTTCTTGGTTGCGAATCCTAAAAAAAGAGCCAGACCCGTCCACATGGGGCGTTCTGGCTCCCGATCACAAACCTCAACCTGCACTTTTTCCTCTTCAGTGACGATCTTTTTAGTGATAGGATCTTTCTTCTTGACCTTTCTCACCTGTTCCTCCATATGATACTCTCCTTCACAGTAGGCGAAATACGCTTCGATCTGGGCCGCAAGATCTGTTGCCGATGCGTACATCGGCGGGCGGCCACCTTGATTTCCTAGTGCGTATTTATTACCCTTCGGAGCGGGCATATTATCTTTATATTAACCGTTTCAATAACACAATTTTAACAATAATCAAGATACAATGCAAATTATATCAAAATACAGTTGGTTGATGGGCGAAAAATAAACCGGGAAGCAAGGCCGCCCGGCTATTCGATTGTTCCTAAACCCTTAACCTTTCTCTTCCGGCGCCCGCACTAGGCGGCGCTTACTTCATCCGTTCCAGAATCCCCTGCAACTCGCCGATCAGCCGGGCGAGGTCGTCTTTCTCCCGGCATAATGGAGCTTTCAGTGCATCTACCAATGCTGGCTTTAAGTTACTGGATTCAAGTGTTTCAATACCCCTGCGGGTCTCAACCAACCGGAACGCCAAGTGGTTGAGCCGCTCCTCGGCGGCCGCAAGCTCGGCGGGGGTGGTGACTGAAATCATGGCTAGTACTGCGAAACAACCAACGGCGTAACCATAACATCGGCAAGAGCTTCGGGTTGCACACCCCCAGCAAAAGCCTCTCCGCTGGCGACGATAAAACACTCAGGAATTGTATTGCCGTACTCGGTCTTCATGCCGACCGTATCATCACACAGAAATAGACCAGGTGGGCATTCACCAAGCGTACACTGAGGACCAGCAATCAGGAAGCCTTTCGCATGTTGTGACTCAAACGCCTTAATCGCCCCCTTGACCTTCTTGAGCTCGGCATCGTCTTTTTCGGTAAACTGTAACCACGCAGAGCGATCCTTCTGGCATAGTGCATGGTAGCGGTCAACGGCTTTGTCGTATTGTTCGATTGTTTTCAGTTCCATAAGCTCACTCGTTTACAAGTTTAGCAATCGCCCGCCCAGAACACCACCACCTGCTGCTGCACGTTTACGTCGGCGGCTCATCCTTTATTTTACCCCCGCTTCGTCACCCGCAGGCGTGATGCGGCCGGCCAGCTGCTAACTCCAAGATCCCAAGTGTGACGGGGAAAAATGTTTGGGATCATAGTTGACCGTCTTGATAATGACCCCATTCAAATAACGGGTGGCACAGTGCGCAACTTCAATAATGGGGCGACCACAGCGAACAGACTTCTCGAAGTCAATGCCAGCAAAACACGTCTCGCCTTTGTAGGTAACCCAATCAACGCAAAAGGGCACCCGGTCGGCAATCTGCTGAAATCTGTGATCGACCTCAACGGACTGTTCATCACCGAACGGGGCGAAATGCTTGGCTATCCACCAATTGAAAGAGCGAGTTGTATCATATTTGTCGAATCGCAGAAATTCACCAAGTACTTCATTAATCACCAACACCTCGCCAAGTGAAGGGTTCGAGTCTGCTGCATCTTCAACACCGCCGTGCTGTTTGAGCCAAGGGAAATTATCATTGATGCAAATTACCCTTTGGCCTTCTTCAAACGTGTCTTCCATATCATTCCCGCCCTGCGGGGGTTTATTGTCTGTACCAATAGCTTGCCGGGCACCCCTGCCCGCACTTTGGGCAGTTGACCCAGGCCCACCCATTTCCGGCAAGTCCAGGTCCTTGTTGACGGCCGCACTTGTGGCAGGTCACCTGCCGCTCAGGCTCGGGGCTGCCGGGGGTTATGATTCGCATGGATGCTACTGTCGTTTGATCTGCTTCTCAACGTAGGCCAATGCCGTTTCGTAAAGTATCTTATCGCCCTTGTTCATCAATAACAGGAGTTCGTGAACTTCGACCAGATAAACTTTCGCAAAGTCAGGATCATGCTCTACAATAGACGCGGTATTGTCGATTATGTCCGCGTATTTGATCGTCTGGGTCAATTCCGGCAAATCGGACATTCGTTCGTGTTCAGCCGCTTTCCGTTTCTTTCTATTCCAGTGCGGGTATGTTTCCTTTGTAAACCAATCGGTTAGCCCAACAACACGTATCAAGATTTCGCCTATGAGGGCCTCGGGAATTTTTAGGGACTTTAGGAAGCGATACAGGTCATCGTACTTATGCTCGGTGTCCTCAATGACATCGTGAAGTAAGGCGGCACAAATCACGCCCTCGGAAAACTCCCACTCTTTGAGCATCCCCGCCACGGCAATACAGTGGTTGGCGTACGGCTCCCCGGTATACTTTCGCTTCTGGTCACGGTGCGCGTAAGTCGCAAACGCCAGACAGGCGTTCTCCAGTGGGGTAAATGTCTTAATCGTTTCCATACTTACCTGTTTGCGCCCGGCCCCGCTAGGGGGTGAGGGCTAGTAAAGCGTTACAACCGGCTCGGCGACCACCTTGCCAATCTTCTGAATAATAATCACCTCCAGCCCGTCCTGACAGGCGTTCTTTGCCGCCTGAACCGCAGCTTCCCGACTGGTGCCGTCCGCCAGCCATTGCAGCGACCCGTTGACGAAATAGCCGTAGGCGGGAGTAGCAGCAAACGGAGGCTGTTCGGTAGTCTTAGGAGAACTCACCTTTTTTTCTACTACCTTCTTCGGCTTCGGTACTCTACCGGCAGCGGCCTGCTTCATACGAACGGCGACCCATTCACGCAACTGTTCACCTTCCAATACTTCAAGTCCCTTTAAACGCCAGTACTCAAAGCGATTGTGGCCCTGCTCGGCTTTTCGGCGGCCGACAATACCCTGCTCAATCAGACACGCTACCGCGTAGCCGATCGTCAAATCAGATGCTTCGGCCTTTCGCCCCAATTCGCCAATCGTTAAAACAACGGGGTTTTCAGGCGAAGAGTGGTACAGATCACTGACCAGATGGTCCACGATTTTCTGGTAGTCTACGCGCTTAATCGTAAGGTTCATAGGCTGCCTTGTTGATTTAATTTGTCGATCCAATTCATGCCGGGCTAAGTGTATTCTGTTTTTGACCGTACCAACGGGTATCTGCTCGATCTGGGCAATCTCTTCGTATTTATAGCCGTGCCTGCGGTAATCAATATACCGGCGCTGATTTTCCGGCACCCGGCTTAAGGCGGCCTCAGCGTGTTCAAGTTCCAGTAGGTCAAAAACTGTTTCTGGAGTACTCACCAGGTATTCAGCATCCGCTACATCAACCGGATTAGCAAACCTCTTTGCCCGGTGGTAATTGGTCACAAACGTATTCTTGGTGATTGTTCCCAGCCACGCGGCCAGATTCGACCCATCAAACTTATCCTGATTCGTCAGGGCCTTAACAATTACATCCTGCGTCAGATCCTCGGCATCATCTTCGTCGCCCGTTAGTTTTTTGGCATAGGCCAGTATCTTTTTTCGGTGCCCCGCTATCTGGTCTGACAACGCCATAACTCACTGATTACGATAAATAAAGATACAAATTTTTTACTTGCTTCACATTAAAATTTGCAATTATTTTTGTACCTTAGAGTAAATAATTTTAAGGCGATGGACACCAGCAAGATTAAGCGAATCAGTAAGGATTATTGGATGCATTCACATCTTTCGATTGCCCGGTTCTACGGGAGTATAAAAATTAACGGCATTCAGTATATATTGAATCCGAAAACGGAAGAACTCGTCAGGGCGGATGTTCTGAAAGCCGAGCGTAAGAAAGAGAGAGATGCCAAAAAAGCAGCAAAAGCAGCAGCTTGAGAAAAAGCCGCGTAAGCCGGGATCGGGGCGCAGGGTTGACCCTGACAAGCCCCGGAAGGTTCGGCTGAATACGTGGGTTGACCCGGATGTAAAGGCTATTGTTGATAAGCACCCGAAAGGGGAACGCGCTGGCTGGGTGCGTGACGCCATCCGGGAGAAAGATCAACGCGAGAACTTAGCGCCGTGACCGCCGGCGCACCTAGCGGCCCGCTGCCGGGAAAGGCGG
>NZ_BAAGVR010000018.1:0-23942 GCF_054780775.1 Larkinella ripae | reverse complement strand
CCCAGGCGGATAGTGTGCCACCGGCAATTAAGACATCCGTGTCTGTATCACCGTCGTTGGAGCCTGTTGGCGATACGCCCCCCGATGCCGCGACGTTATTGGGCTTATTTAGAATCAGATTAACCGTGCTGGGAAATATCTTTTTACCCGGCCCGCCCAGCACGTGTACATACTCTTCCGAATAGACAGTGCTCGATGAGGTTAGCTGGGCTTCTACCGTATAAGTCCCGGCGGCCAGCGTCGGCACCAGATACGTGTAGTCGGCAAAATTCGGAAACAGCTCGTTTGCCGCCCATTTGCCGGGGTCCTTGCTCCAGAGAGAGTCAAACAGCACCGTTTGGCCCTGAAGCAGCCGGAAGCGAATGCCGGGCTCACCGCCGTTGCCGAACAGGTAAAACCGCGCCCCGTCTTCGGGGGTGGGTTTACCGAAGTATTCGCGGATATAGCGGGATTCGGCCTGGATGGCCCTCAGCGTGAACGTAACGCTGGCGGGTCTTCCGGTGGCGCTGTAGCCGGCTATGGTCACCTCTTTGCCGGAATTGGCTTCGGTAGCCGTCCCGCCGATCAGCCGCCCGGTCGGGCTGGGGTCGATAACGGTAACGCCCCCGATCAGGCTGGAGACGCTGTAGTTGACCGCGCCTGTAAACTCGGGGAACTGGAATTCTTTGTAAGTGCCGACAATAAACGTCTGGTCTTCGATGACGGGTGCCACCGGCGCGGGGCCGGAAACGGCGTCATCGGTATTTATTTTTTTGACGCGCTCAACAAGAATGGATTGTCCGGCTGCGTCGGTCGTCAAAACCTTTTCAACAGTCAGCAGGACGATTGCCTCTGATGCCATGGGGAATTCAGGAGTTTCATAGCCTGCTGTCTGAATGATATTGTCAGTATGCCGTCCGTAGTCGGTGACCTGCTGAAGATTTAAGGTGGCCGGACCACTGCCGTCAGCATTCGGTGAAAAGCGCGCCAGAACGGTTATGTCGTGACCAATCGGATTACGCCGGGTTTCATCTTCGTCCCGGCCCAAAATCAGGTAGTCTTTGTTGAGCTCAAAAGCGTCGCCATTGGGCAGGCTGGCAAACGAGCGGCTCGACTGCCACGGCCCAATGGTTTGCGGTGTGCCATCCTGGGAGATGGCCCATTCCCAATATTCGCCCTCTGGCTCGTATACGTATATGCGGTCGTCAACCATCGGTAGGGCGGAAGAATTTGAATTTGCCGGACCTTAAAAGGCCCTCGATGATCGTTCCCGGTGCGGGCCGTTCGCCCGTAGGCAGGCCCAGTAGCGAGTTGTAGGTAAATGCCTTGCCTAGCTTGATGTCGCCGGGTTTGCGGTCCAGAATCTCCTGGAGCTGGCCGGGCGTGTAGGCTCCGGCGAGCGGATTTTTGCCGCCGGGCTGATTAGCGTCGCCATCCATGCGTTCGAGGCCACCGGGCGTCTGCCAGTAATTGTCAATGTCAATGGGCGCCGTTACCATCACTTCGACCGCCCGAACTGATACCACATTGGTCTTTATATCCCACTTATAACCGCCCACGATGCGGGCGTACATCTGGATTTCCTCAAAGTACAGCAGGTCCATTGGGCCGATGTGCTGGCCCTTACGCAGCAATAGATCGCCGTCGAATACACGGGCGGGCTTACCGGTCTGCTGTAGCCTGCCGGTCACACATAGCACCTGCAACTTTTTGAAATTCCCGGGAATCGTAGGATCTGCGCCGTAGGACAGCCATTTTTCAGTTGGTGTACCGTCCATTCGCAGCAACGCCCCGTACCGGGGGTAGTAGGCAATCACCGGGATTAATTCACCACCGGGGTTGTTAGCGGTCGTAAAGACATTCCGGGTTACTTTCGAGGAAGACTGATCACCTACCTCCAGTGTCAACTCGGTGGCCTGCCGCTTGCGATCCGCCCCCGGCGCTTCTCCGCGCACCTCTTCACCGGTCAGGTCGACCCGTGAAGCATCACGTTTGGTGATCTTTATATCCCGGTAGATGATATACGGGGCGGGCGTCGGATTGACATTATTTTGGTTCTTGAAAATGCGGCCCCTGAACAAATAGACGTCGATCCGGTAGCGGTCCCTGCCCGGAACCGGATTCATTGGAATTTCTACCTTTTGACCCTCTGTGGGCTTGGACTGGTCAAAGCCGTTGTTATCAACCCGGACGTTATCGTTAAAAATGTAGTAGACCGTCTTTTGTCCATTGGAAAGCCAGGTGCCGTCCGGTTGAAGGAAATAGACGCCCTTATTTTGTACGGTCGCCATGACCGATATTTTAGCCCCGACGCAGTTGATGTTGACATAGGAGAAGGTCAGCTTCAACTCGTCGACGTTGCCCGAGCGGGCGGGGTATTCCAGCGACTGCCGGATCGACACATTATCATTTCGTTGGATGTAATTATCCGAAAGGCCGGTAAACTTGACTCCGTACGGATTCTCCTGTGAGCCGTCGCCGGTCCAGGTGGCTGCGTTGCCGCTCTGGGTCCAGTTATTGAGTTGATCGAAGAAATCGCCGTTCTTAAGCTCATTCTTAAGGTCCCCGTACTCGAAGCGGGCCGTTAGCTTGCGTTCGCTGGGATCAATGGATAACTCACCACCCGCAAGCGGTTGTCCGATGCTGTCGCGGTTAATGTTGCGAAGGATGTCGCGCTGAACCCCAAAGAAAACAGGGTTAAAGTAGTTTTCGTCGTAAACGACGAACGGAACCGCCCCGTTGTTTACGACGTGATTCGGGTATTCATCCAGCCGCATAATTTTCCATTCACCCCGGTCCTGGACAATCACCGCGTTCATCACATCCAGGTTGGCTTTTAGTACATCGTAGCAGGAACGCATACCGGTATCGGTCTTGAACCGGTGCGGGTCGATCATGTAGTTATCCAGCACCGAGTAAGGGGCCGGGGGGCGCATCGTCGGCGATTGCATCATCGATGCCTCCACGCAGTTGACACTAATGGCAATCGGCAACGCGTACCCCAGCCACAACAGGCATAGTTTCACCATCGCCAGGGCGGTGGTGTTCTCAATGCGGGGTAGGTTGCTGGGGAAGTTATTGAAGGGGTAGTCTTTAAGCGTTCCCAGTCCGCAGGTGGCCGATAACTTATTGGGAAACGGCATCTGCATATACGACTCACGGGCCTCGAACGGCGTCAGGTAGCCGGTGAATACATTGGCAATGATCTGGTCACCGTCGGTGATGTGATCGATGATTACCCGCCATTTGCGGTCGTCTTCGGTGTACAGGTCGCGGAGTTGAATACCGTCGGCCGAGGTCACCGTACCCATGCGGACAAAAATGCCCAGCATCGACTCAAATGGGTCGTCCGAACCTTTGACCTCCCATTCAATGGGACTTTCCGAGTGAAATATTTCGGTAATGGGGCCGCCTAAATAATCCCGGTCGAGCAAACGGGTTCTATACAAACGGCTCTGATCGTCGTCGTGGAAATAGAACTCGTAGCGGGGATTGTAGGGCATTTCGGCGCTTCGATGTGAATTTGTCGAAACTACCGCGCCGGGGGCAGGAACTTGCGCCGTTTAAAGGATAGGGCGGATAGGCAATAAAAATGCCCGCTGGTGGGCGGGCTATGCACTTATAAATTTGCAGGGATCGTCTGCCCTGGCGGCAGCGGACGGTTTCGCGCTTGTCGACGGATCAAAAGGTTGCGAATCCCGTCAACCCCCTTTTGATATACCACCGTTTTTAGGCTAATGTGACTCGCCCCGTACGAATCAGTCCATTTAGACTCAACTATCTTAAACCATCCCTGTTCTACGTATTTCTGGTAAGGCGCGTTCCCGTTCATCAAGACTTTTTCTTGGCGTAGAATTTCAAACAGGTTATTTCTGCCAATTCCGGCAAAGTTTAAAACTTTCGCCACATCGCCCATTTGAACTACATCCTCACTTTCTGTTACTGCGTCGTAAAAGTCAACTTTCGACTTGTCAGACTCTACTTTTTCCTGTAAAGCCATTTTCTCAAGTAGTAGCTGCTCTTTTTCTTCCTCAGCCTTCAGAACCATCATTGCCAAATCTTTGCGACTGATTTCTTTAGGTGCAACCTCAATCTTGCCGGTCTTTAGCAATTGACCTACCCATTCATCGCATTGGATTTCAAAGTCCACGTCTAACCATTGGGCTAGCTTCAATATTAACTTTTCGTGAATCCAGGTTCCAGGTGCAAGTCCGCCCCTAATCGTTCTAACTATCTCATTTTGAGCATTACCAGATTTTCTGGTAATGCCATCTATGTAACGCTGCGTAGCTGGCAGACTTAGCCAGTCATTTGGACGTTTACCGAATGCCTGACACATGCCGGTCGCATTCGCAAACAATTCGTTATCTATAACCTGGAACTCGATTGACGAGCCCCTGTATTCGTATATCTTTAAAGTATCCATTTTTATTTGTTCTCAAATTGTGTTTTAGCTAATTCCCAAGCCTGACGACCATATCCGAGTCGAAAGGCGACATCCAGAGTGCATTCGCCAACTCGGCGCTGATCACCGATAATGGATATACGGTATTGATCTTTCAGGAAAGACCAGAACCAACCCCAATACGTATTCCATTCGTAAGTCGTCTTACCTCTTGCATACTCCGTCATTATCCGCATCACATCATCGCGCAGCGCCTTGTATTCCGGATCGTTCTCCATCATGTCCAACTTTTGAACTTTTGGCGTGATATACGATTCCGCGATAACCAGAACCCGATCCAATTTCTTTTCCAGTTTTGCGGTCGCTTTTGAGCAATTGCACGGCGCAGTTATCACCTTAGCTAATGCCATTCGCTCGCACTCTATAAAATAATTGCGTATCCGGCGTCCGATTTCAGACCGCTGTATCATCGCAATCTCTTTTGCACAATCCATCATCAAGGCATAATCTACAGATATACCCAACATTGACCGGGTTTGTGGAGAGTGCTTAACCGCCTGATTATCAACGTCACCGTTTTTGGTGACGTACAAAATCTGATAGTCTTTACCCACCTCGAAACCGTATTCAAACATTTGTTTGCACCAGGTCGTAAAATCACGTTTGATTAACAGAGTCTTGTGCAACTCCCTGGCTGATACAACGCTATTACCCTCCGAAGTCGTTTTAATGGCGATTAACGCCGGTATTTTGCCCTCAACGGTACTACTTGCTACCTGAGGTTCATTTTTGTAACTTTGTTCCGTACTCATACTTGTTGGTTTAAGTTGTGAGACAATGGCCTGCGTATAATCTTGGCGGATGGACGCAGGCTTTTTTATGCATTAGCGGATTCTTTGTAGGGATCGAATGATTCAAGCCATTGAAGCTCTTTTTCGCGTACCCGATTCGCTCCATTAACTCTCGCATTGAAAGAAGCCGAGGCCAATCCGTGTACTTTGCAAAAAGATTCCTTTAATTTGGCTCGTTGCTTCGTGCCGAAGGACATATAGATCGAGTGAAACCGGATTGTATTCGGATCACGCTCAAACGGCTTCCAACTGCTCTTGGATCTCCGTTTTTGTGTTTTTAACTCTGAAACCATAAGTATATATATTTTATGTTCTAAGATCTACAAATATATATACTAAAGATATAAAAACAAAGCGTTTTTATATAATAATTTATTGTAATGCCTTTATCGTATGCCAGAACCGATTGTTGAAAGACTAGAAGAAGTACGTAAGACTCTGAGAATCAACAAGTCAGAGTTTGCTCGTCGTATTGATTCTACTCAATCTTACATTTCAAAGGTTTTGTCGGGCGAGAAAACTGTTGGGCCTGTTGTGATAGATAAAGTCGTCAAAAATTTAGGCGTTAATAGAGCTTGGCTGGAAACCGGAGACGGAGAGATGTTCAATCATGCTGTAGGTGAGTTTGACAGTATTATTGCTTCACTCGGATACACTATCCCAGATAGTGGAGGCCCCTTTACAGACAAATACATTACCTTTTTAAACAAAAGGATTGCAGAGCTAGAGCACGACAAGGGGGTGTTGCAAAATCAAAATATGGTATTGATCAATCAATTAGGTAAACTCCAGGAATTATTGGATCGTGTGCTTTCGGACAAAGAAAGCAACAAGGGCTCGTTCTAAGTAATAATCATAATTCTCACTAAGTAGTCTACATTTTTTGCAATTATCAGAAATGATAGTATTTTTCTGGCAAACTATTCTCTGCCAGATGAAAAGGATTTTTGTGCTTCTACTTTTTTTATCAGCATGTCAGACTGATAATAGTCAAGAGCAGGTAAAGACCGTTAAGAAAGCCTACGATTTTAGGAAGATGAATTGGGGTGATAAGATAGCCGATGTAAAAAAAACAGAATTAAAGGCACCAGACCTAGAAGATACATTAAGGATAGTATATAAAGACATTAATGTCGGCCTAAATAAAGTAATGTTACTCTATTTCTTCAAAAAAGGACGAGCATTTATGGGAGTGTATGACTTTAGTGAAAGACATCTAAATGACAATAAATATATAGAGGACTTTTACTCACTAAAAGAAGACTTGACAAAAAAATACGGGAAACCTACATTAGATACCACCGCTTGGAGCGGAAGTCTATTCCGAGATAACCCCAATCAATTTGGGACTGCTGTTGCTACTGGTTATTTGCGATACAACACAAGGTGGAAGAAGCCAAACACCGAAGTAGCGCTTGAATTAAAAGGCGACAATTTAAAAGCTAAACTTTACATAACCTATATTGATTCTCTGATGGCGGCCAATTATAGGGGTTCTGTTGCTGATGGACTATAGCGCCTACCGCATCGCAATCCCAGTCATCAAGAATTTCGCCGAAATCTGCCCCATGCGACGCCGGGCAATGTCGAACCGCTGCCCGTTTTTGAGCCGAATTGAGCCGGATTGCCGGGAAACGTCCTTTGTGGAGTGGAATCCGTGAATGTAGGCGGGGTTAATCAGGTAGCTCTTAGAAATGCGCCAGAAATGCGCCAAATGCGGTTCGTAGTCTTTGATGCTGTAGCTACTGGAAATAACCCTGCCGCCGGTCAGATGAAACTTGGTATAGTCTGCGTCACCCTCCAGATACATAATCTCGGATGTTTTCACCCAGAGGGGCCGCCGGTTGTAGTCAAATAGCTGGATCATCTGTACTCTGTTTCCATACGGTTACCCTTCCTGACGGCAGCGACTAGTCGATCATTTCGCAGTTCAAATTCACCGTACACCCGCACGTCCCTACTTCCGCCCTCGCCCATATAGTCACGGAGTTTATTCAATGGGGCAATAACTTCGGGGTTGTTGCGGGCGCCGGCATATTCGCCAACCATTGCATACGTTGGCCCTGATACGATACCGCCATTGGCAAACGGAATGGCATTACTGATGCCCCGAACTACGCCGGAAGCTACCTGCAATCCAATACCGGCCACTAACTGCTTCTTTCCGGCAGCCGCCAGAATAGGGTTAGTGATGCCAAGTAAGGCCAGTGCTGTACCTGCTACAATGTGGGCGCGGGCCACCTGGGCCAAATAGCTGGCCAGCATATCAAAGCCAAGCTTCAACAGGCTTTTTAAGACGTTTTTCTGACCACTAATTACACCCCCGATCACTTGCCCCAATCCATCGGCGAACGTCGCAGCGGTGTCAATAGATGCCGTTTGGATGCTGCGCTGCAACTCACCGTATACGCTCATTAATTGCTCATTGAACGCTTTTAAGTTGTCAATTGCGGGCTGCAATTTGGCGGTAAGGTCAGCAGGAGCACTAATTTTGAAGTCATTGCCCTTTAACGCGATTTCCTGAGCCTGTTTTGCGAGGATGTCCGGCGTTTTGCCCCGGCCAAGTATCTGCTGAACTTCCGCCTGACGGTAACGCAGGAATAATGGAATTTCGATGCCAGGATATTTATTGCGAAACTCCAGAATCTTCCGTTCGACGTCTAGTAGTTCTTTTTCAAAATAACTCTTTTCCGGGCGTTGTTTCTTTGGACTACTTAATGCGCTGTCAATATCCCTTAACTCTTTTTGCAGCTTCCGGTACTCGGCAAAGCGTTCGGCAGGCACTTTCAGCTTGTTGGCTAATAAGTCACCGATTTCGTCACCTATCTTTTTTAGCTGATTGCGTTTAGCATCGAGGGCCGCACCTGCCGCATTAACTCCGCCCGCTCCGGGTCCGGTTGCTCCCGATTTTAGCGGGTCCGCATTTTCCCCCAGCGCTTCAAGCTTCTGTTTGATCTTGATTTGCTGGTCGGTCAGGTCATTGATGGTGTTGTTGAACTGAATCAGTTGCGCCTTTTTGCGCTCAAGTCGCTTCTTATCAACCTGTTCGGATAAGCTGCCCTCGGTCGGGAAACCTAGTACAAACGCACCGATGTAATCCCCAAAACCCCCGAATGAGTCCGTCTTTTTCTTGTCTAGCTCATTGTAACCAGAATAAGCGTCGTTAATACGCTGGTCAATCTTCTGGTACTCTGTTTTTAAAGCGAGAATTTTTATGTACTTTTCAATGGCCTGTGTTGCCTTGCCAGTTTTGAATGCTTCCAGATCCAGATTCCCCAGATACTGCGGAGCAATCGACCGGATTTCATTTAAAGCATCAATCCTGGCCTTTTTGTTGTTTAATTCATTAAAGGCAATCTGGTCTAATTCGCGCAGTCGGTCCACTTCACCTTTGATGCCCTCGGTTACATCTTTTTGCACACCGGAAAGCAAGGCGTTTTTATCAATCGTGTCGTCGATCGATTTGCCATAATCGTAAATAGAGGTCGATAAAACGGTCAGTGCGGTGGCCGCAGCCGCAGCCGCAGCAATTGGGCCTGTTAAGGCTGCAAATCCACTT
The DNA here is from genome assembly GCF_054780775.1 of Larkinella ripae. Taxonomy (NCBI): domain Bacteria; kingdom Pseudomonadati; phylum Bacteroidota; class Cytophagia; order Cytophagales; family Spirosomataceae; genus Larkinella; species Larkinella ripae. Next base: position 15,148 of record NZ_BAAGVR010000018.1, on the reverse strand, counting down.
CGGAGCAGTGGGAGTAATTGTACGAAACTACCAATAGCCAGTGAAGCCGGGCCGATAGCAGCCGCAAATCCAGTAACTCCCAGGATGGCTTTCTGCGTTTCAGGTGACAGGTCCGCGAACCCTTCGGCGGTACTGGTCAGGGTGTCACCAAGCCGCGTTAACCCGCCGGTTAAATCAAATGCCTGATCGGCAGCAGCGATGAAATTATATCCGGCTATTTTGGTGGCATCGGACAAGTTTTCAAGGGCATTGCGCGGGCCACCCTCCACCCGTTGCAGGGTGCCGAGTTTGGTGACGAGCATATCCAGAAAGTCGCTGGCTGTTTTGCCACTAGCTTGAAGCTGTTTAGAGATTTGCTCAGAGTCGACCGATCCAAACATTTCCCGCAGAGCCTTCGCCACTACCGGGGACGCGCTCACAATGGGCTTTAAGTCCTCGGCTAACACTTTGGACTTACTGCTCATTTGAGTGAGTTGCACCAGAATCTGGTCGAACTGCGTTCGTCCACCGCCACCCAGGGCCACCGCGTTCCCAAACTGTACTAAGTAATTTTTTGCTTTTTGGGTAGAAAAACCCAGCGCTTCCATGCGAAGTCCTGCCTCCTGCGCTTCCTGAAGACCTAGGCCCGGAAGTTTGGCTACAGCAAGGTAAGTCTTAAAACTATTGGCAGCCTGTTCCGCCGATCCGCTTAAAGCCTTGAAGCCACGAATATTGGAATCAATTTCGGCGTAAGATTTAAATAGGACGCCCGTTAAGGCTACAAGGGGGGCGGTAAGTCCAATAGTCAAATTGCGGCCCACGCTCTTGAAGTCGTCGCCCAACCGGGCAAAGCCTTTGGTGAAAGCGGCTTGCTGGCGATCCTGACGCTTGTAAAAGGATGTCAGGTCGGCGTTCATTTCATTCACAGCGGACTGCACCGATCCGGCGGCCCCTTTCATGGCAGCCACGAAATCCGTGGTTACGGCTCCGAACTTTATGTTAACGGCACCTACAGCAGCCATATTCTATTGGTTGAATCGTTCGTTGAGGGCCGCCAGCTTCTTAGGCGGCAACTCAATCGCCCCGCGTGATTTCTTCGAGGGCTTCCATTTTACTTTTAACTTCACGGTGCGCTCGTCGCCCACCGGATAAATATCTGCACCCTTGACGCCCGGCTTTTTAAAGTCCCGGTTGGCGCTGGCATTGTAGACGGCAGCGATGATTTCCCGCGTGTGTAGCCACTGGGCATCCTGCCGGCGGTAAAAACCCGCCACCATCCGGTTGAACTCCGGAACGGTCATCTCGTAGAGTTCCGCCGGTTTTAAGGCCAGCTCGCCGTACGCAAAGTCGAGCGCCCACTGCTGCCATTGCTTTAGGGTTTGCTGTTTGCCTTTTCGGCCTGGCGTCTTTCTCTTCGGTCGGCGGCTATCTGCGTCAGCCGCGTCATAAACCCCATGGCCGTCTGGGCCGCTTCGTAGACGTCGGCGGCATCTTCCTCCGGCATTTCCACGATCCAGTCGTAGACGTCATTCAGGTCTGTCTTTTTTGATACCCCATTGGCATCCGGACCGAAGGCCAGCAGACCGGAGAGGAAAGTGGCGGGCATCGACTTAACACCCACCGTGAAATCCAGCCCAAGCCGGTCCATATCGATCAAATCAGCCAAAATCAAATTCGACTGCATCCCGAACTTAAAGGTGCGCTCACGCCCCCCGAACGGCTTGGAAATTACCCCCCGTAATGCTTCCATTAGGATGGGTTGGCTGATACAGAGATCGGTTCGGCGCCTTCCAGTGTGATGCTGTACTTGGCCGCTTCGCCCTGGTTGCCGTTAAGTTCAAATTCAGAAATAAACGCCTTGCCGGTCCAGATCGGGTCATTGGCTTTATCGGTGCCAAACTTGATTTCCAGCACCGACTTGGTGGTGTGGTAGTTGTGGGCCTCCGAGACGGAAATGTTCGTCGCTTCGTTGGTGTTGTCGAAGATCCGGTAGAAACCGCCCGACGAAATCGACCACGACGGCAGTTTGCCCGACGGAACCTTTCCGGCAAAGGCCCGGCAGTTCACCTCGAAAGCCTCGATAGACGAGCGGTACGTGAAGCTATCCATACATCCCCACTGGATGTATGCACTGGCTACTTTAACGTAGAGGTATATTTCGTCGCCTGCTACGAGTTCCTGGGTTCTTGCTGCCATTGTTTTATTGTGTTACTTGTTGTCCAATCGTTTTAAAGCGCAGTGATTTTTCGTATAGCTTCAGGTTGTCGTCGTAGCCGTCGGGCTGCTCGACCCCCGAAAAGGTTCTCAGGGAAAATCCGCCCGCGACCCCGTTGTAATTGTCCAGCGCAGCACGGATCGCTTTGATAATCTGCATCAGCGTATCGTAATTGGGGCTGATGGCTCCGATCTCGAAAAAGCCCATAAACGAACCGCCGGGCGTTCGGCACTCCAGTGGCTGCACATCATCGGTTGCGTACCAGATCGCCGTTGTAGGCGCATTCTGAGGCACTAAGCCGGGGTAGATGTGGTTGCCCACTTTTTGCGCTACCGGCGTTGCCCCCGAAAGGATGCTATACAAGGCGGTGCCGATCATACGCTGCTTCTTCGGTATTTGGTGTTTGACAAATACGCCTGGGCGCGCCTTCCGAGAATGGTGACCACCGCGTTAACGACCCCGTTGAACGTGCGGTCAAACGCCCGTTTTAGGAAGTCATTCGGTGCGATGTTGATGTTTCGGCCCTTGCCGGCTTTACGTACGCCCCGCGTAATGAAGTGCGCCCGCCAGCCAACCTTGCCACTTTTTTTGCTGACCCCGATCAGTGCCACCGGATTACCATCGCGTGTATCGGCAATTCTGATCCGTAGGTCCCGCCGGGTAGCACCCCCGCGCCGGTAGTCGTTGGCGCTGCCTCGTCCCGACTTTCCGTAGCGAACCGCAACGCGCTCTCTGCCGCCACCACTAACCGGTGCCTCTTCCCGGGCGGCTCGCAGCATTGGCCCGGTTGACTCCCGTAGCGCGCCACTGATCACCGATTTGGGGTAGATCGCAGCAGCGCGTTCGAGTGAATACGTCAGGCCGTTGGCTTCCGAAAAGTCGAGTTTGAAGCGAAACATCTTAATCGTGTCGTTGACAGCGCAGTGCCAGACGGTCCATGCGGCCGATCGGCGCAATGTGCTGAATATCGAATGTGTCACCGTCGGATTTAAGCCGCCACTTCACCGTTATATCGGCCCGGTAGCGAATCGTGAAGGTGACCATGCTGATTGCCGTGACCCGGTTTGCAGGGCTGTCTTCCGACACACCCGCCAGTTCATCCTTGCGGTTGGCCCAGATAAAGGGCTGATCCTGGTAGTCGACCACCTCCTGACCGGAACCTGACCGGCTTTCGATGGGCTTCTGCGGAATCACCTTGCGGTCCAGCATCCCGGATTGAAAGCGTTGCTGTGCCATCAGACTGAAATCAGTTTGTATTCGCTCAGTAGCACTTCCACCTCCGACGGAAATTCCCGCTTGTTGTCATCCCGGTTGTTGTAAGCGTGCGACGTCAGCCGCAGGATCGCCAGTTGAATGTCTTCCGGAACGCTGTCAGCCGGATAACCCGCCGTAAACGTGATCTGCACCCGGTTAATGCGGTCAAACGGCAGTGAGGATTGCAGAAACGAGTCCGTGAACACAATCTCGCTGGCCAGAAAGTCGTAATCCGTGTCCAGGATGGGCAGGTATGCCGTCTCGCCGGGGAGCAGGTAGCCGACCGAATCGATGCTGCTGATGTTGAGCGAGCCCAAATAACCCCGGTCAAACCCCCGCATGGTAACGGTGAACTGCCGCCGGAAAATCGGCTGCTGGCAGTACTGCTCGATCCGGCGCATAGCGGCTTTGACCAGCAAGGGCACCTCCCGGTCATCCAAAGGAACCTTCACCCAATCGCACACCGTCTGAAGCGGAACCACCTCGGGCAGTTCGTCGCTTACAGCGGTTGGGCGGTGGGTGAAGTAGTTAATCATTTGGCGTCGGCAGTCTCGGTTTTGGGCTTATCTGTTGCCCGCTCGGTTTTTACGCCGGGTTCATCGGCCTGACCCTGCTCAACAAAATACCGGGCTTGTGCAGCGCCAAATACCTCTTCGGCATTTTCAACCACGTCCCCTTTTTTGTACGAGTAGGCGGTTCCGGTCAGGTCTTCTTTGAATTTGATCGTCATGGCTGTATGAGATGGGGCCGGACAACCGGAGCTGTCCGGCCGGTGATGACTTATTGATTTTTGACGTCTTTGATGGTCACAAACGCCTTCGGTTCGTACACCAGAATGTCGGCAAACGCCTGGATGATGATTTGCACCTGCCCGGCTTTTGCCAGCGTGTACGGATCAACCAGCAGGTCGTAACCGCCCCACTGAGCGATGTACAGGTTTTCCCAGGCACCAAAAATCAGCGTCGACAGGTTGGATCCGCTGCCTTTGGTGGTGGCTGACGGGATGGCGTTGGAAAGGGCCGCCGGATAATTCATCAATGTCGACAGGCTCTCCATCAAAAACTTGTCGCTGTTGGTCGCAATCGGAGTATTCATCAAGGCTCCGGCGGTCAGTGCATTGAACAGCCAGCCGTAGTTGCGTCCGTTGATGTTTTTCGAAAGCAGCGTAGCGATTGCCGTCACCAGATGGGCCCGTGTCAATGCGCCACCGTTGGTGCCAATGGCAATATCGGTCGTTCCTGATGTCGCCAGCAGACCAGTAGGCTCACCATCGGCCCCATCGCCGAAAACGGCCGCATAGTCAATGCCCTCGGCAATGGAGTAAGCTAATTCCTGACGGATTTTTGCTTCAACACTCGGGGCGGTTTGCTTCAAAAATTGCAGCGAATGCACCGTATACGTACCCAGACGTTTCGGCGAAATGCCTTTTGATCCAAACTTGACGTTTGATTTGTCCAAATTGCCAACCTCCGGTTTCCAGGTAGCGACCGGGCGCTGGGTCAAATGAACGAAGTCCACATTGCCCACCAGGTCGTTGAAATAGGTTGCTCCCAGATTGCGAACCATCAAGGCATTGCGCAGCATATCTTCCAGTGATATGCGCTTGTCCGTCTGGACGGCAGCAGAACCGTCTTCGGGCTGCGTGGGCATTGTAACCGAGTTGTCCCGCTGCTCAACCCCTTTGTATTTGGAGATTTGAGACGGAACCCCAACGCCCGAAATGGTGACGTTATTAGCCCGTGCCTCTTTCTCGGCTTCCTGGTGCATTTCCAGCTCCACACCATCCAAAGAAACACCTGATGCTTTTACCTGGCTCAGAATAGCGCGGGTAAACGAGTATTTCGAAAAGTCACGCTTATCTTTTTCCGAAGGGTCTTTGCCCTGAACAGACATATCCACCGGAGCGGCCATGCGCTTGGAGTTTGTTTCTGCGTCGACCAGGAATTTTTCTTCTTCTTCCAGATCGTCGATTTCCTTGCTCAACTCGCCCCACTGACGCTTTTCTTCGTCGTTGCGTGCACGGTTCTCTTTGGAAACGGTGTCATAAATCTTCTGCTTGGTTTCCCGTTTCTCACCGAGCAGGTCACGTACGGTTTTTAAATCGCGTTTCATGGTTGTTACAGGGGTACGCCCCAGCGGTTTTATAGTTCTAGTTCCATCGCCAGCATATCGAGTTCGGCCGCTACCGACGCACTGGCATCCTCATCGGTTTTGGATTCTTGTTGTTGATTGGGATCTTCGAGGGGCGGGATGGCTTCCCGTTTGGCGGCATCGCGCTCGGCACGGATCGCGTCCATGCTCCGTTTATCGATGCCGGTGTTGGTCTGAGTGTATGCCGGGAAGGTGACCGGCCCAACGTCATAGAGTTTGGCGATATTGGTCACCGTCCGAATGTCGATTTCGGTTTCCGGGTCCATGCTCCACCGCGTTCCTTCGCGGGCGATGGTAAACTGAAACGAGCAGCCAACGACCTCCTTCTTTTCGATTTTCCGCCGTACCCGCACGTGGTCGGGGTCCAGTTCATCGAAGGGAATCATAAAGTAGCAGCCATCACCCGCCCGTTTTTCGAGGATCAGGGTGCCTGCGCCCGTACGGCCCAGAATAATGTTACTGTCGTGATTGAACAGGCCGACCACATCCGACACGTCGGTGGTATCCAGTGCGCGTTCGTCAATGATTTCGTAAAACCAGCCCAAAAGCTGACTGCGAACGTTGTATTTGATCGCACATCCGACAATGTAATCGCGCTTTTGGTCACCCTCTCCGCGCGTTTCGATAGACACCGGCGTTAGGGTGCCAATCCGCTTTTCGGGGGCGTCGATGGCGAGCAGTTCCTCTTTTTCTTCCATCAGTTTACGGTATGCCCGTTTTTATGGTGTCCGTTTAATTCCACACCCCGCGATGCCGGTGGCGTTGAAGGTTGTGCCGGCTTGCGGGATGCGATAATTTCATCCAGCTTGTCGACCGGCACCATGGCGCCCTGAATCATGTAGCGTTCTCCACCTTCGTAGGGGTTCATATCCTCCAGCGCCCGGATTTCATTGGCGTTCATAATGCCCGCCATCCGCATGGTCTGGTAGTATTCTTTACGGGCCTCGGTATCACCCCGCAAAAGCCCGTTCATGTTGAGTTTGTAGTAGTAGCTACCCTGCTCTTGGGAGCGCAGCAGTTTGTAATCGCACTCCTGCTCGAAGTTGATCACGTGCGGCATCATCGTGTGAGTCACGAACTCGATGCCCTGGTGTTCGATGTTGTTGTTGGTAGCCCGGTCCAATATGCCGACGATGTGGGGCTGAACCCCGCACATGGTACACACGTCTTCTTTGGTGAGCTTCATTACCTCCAGCAGCTGCGCGTCGATGGGATTGACGCCAATCTGCTCGTATTTCATCCCCTCGTCCAGAATCGCCACCTGCCCGGCATTCTCCAGTCCGTGGAATTTGTTGAACCACCCGCCCCGCGCCCGCTCTTTGGCTTCGGTGCCGAGCTTGCCGGGATGGGTCAGAACGCCCGATAGCTGCGATCCGTTTTCCAGGAGCGTCGTATGAAACCGCATTCCCTGAAGACCCAGCTTGAGCGTTGCCTGCTGCTGAATGATCGACCGCCCGGTGATGCCGTCGGTCGAAAACAGCTTGTAGTGAATCACTTCGGAGCTGGGCAACTGCTCTTTGACGTCGTTGAACTTGTAAAAAAGCTCATCATCCTTGCGGGTGATGGTGACATCGTTCTGATCGTAGATTTTTAGCTTTGTAGGCCGGTAGATGCCATTTCGTTCGATGCGAGCAATGCCATTACCTTGCAGGAAAGCCCGCAGAAACAGGGTTTTGCGCCAGACAAAGGAGGATTGCAGCGGGTAAGGCCGGGTTTTGACAAAAGAACAGGGGTGGCCCGTCGCTTTTTTGCTGACATCACCATCACTATACATCAAATCCCAGGGAAAACCGGCGAACGTGGAGGATAATACGTCAGCGCAGCGGTAGAGCACCGGCAGCGTCAGGATCGTATTTTGCGTAACCGTAACCTTGCCGGTGTTGAGTCCAAAATACCGCATAAGCTTCTCGTCCGGCGCATCGGTTCCGATGGTCGTCGACCGCTTTTCAGTCGGTAAAGCCCAGTTGAAAGCTCTTTGGAAATAATTCACCGCATACGTACAGGTTACAGGGGTACGATATGCGTGTAAAGTTCAGAAGGGGTGGGGATGGGCCTGTAAGAGGAATTACCAAAAGTTATAAGAAGAATTACTTTTTCTTATGTGAATATTTCCGTTTGCGGTAAGCGTCGACGCCAAAATCCGGGCGGCATCCCAATCTTTGCTCTAATTCACGGGCTGCGGCTTCAAAGGCATCCTCATCGCTGGCCTTATGAATCTGCTGTTTTTTCTGGGCCACCAGCATATCAAAATACTGGGTAAAGGTGGGTAGTTGTGTCATGGTTTTGTTGAATTTTTTAAAACCAGGGGTTTGATGCGTCTTCGTATTGGCTAGGCTCCTCGCTGTTCCAGTTCCACGTCAGGTATTCGCCCAACGCTTCAATCACCGCGACCACGCCGTCAATCTTTTCGGCCGATTTGCTTTTGTCGACCTTGATATTGCCCGCCGGATCGGTCTTGATCTCCACGTTGCGTAGCATCCAGCGCAAAACCGGATTGCCGCCGTGGCGGATTTTGCCCAGCATCGCCAGCCGTTCAAACTCTTTTGTCGGCGCACTCATGCTCACAAATCCCTGGCCGAACGGGCTCATGCGGCTTTTGTATTCCCCATCCCGGTAGACGGGTCCCAGCTCGTTTTCAATCTCCTGGACAATGTGCGATGAGTTGTATAGCCGGTCATAGGCCGCGCTCTCCAGGCCGAAAGTGGAGAAGTCAGCAACAATGTCATCGCGGATCTGATTGTAGTCCGAGACGTTGCCGGAGGTCGTACGAACCCACCCTTCATCGACCCACTGCTGCAAATCATGCAGGCCCGCATCAATGCGTTTTTTTACCGTATCTTCGGGAATCCAGCAGCGCAGCAGCACGTCGAAAAAACCGTCATCCGCCGGAAACAGCAGCGCCCATGCGTTGAAGTCACTGGTGGCCGCTAGGTCAAGCCCGCCGTAGCAACGACGCTGAGCCATCTCCATTTCGTCGACCACGCCAGCGGCCCCCATCCAGACTTCATCGGGAATCCAGACTTTTGACGCATCAGTCCAAACATTCAGGTTTTTGGTCTTGACGTTCACCTGCTCGGAGGGGCGAATGGTCGCCTGGTACACCTTATCCCGCAGGTAGCTTTCGTACACCGACACGCCATAGTTGGGATTCGCCTTCCCCCAGACCGCCGGGTCGGTCCAGTTATCCGTTTCATCGAGCGTGTAGACGATCCCGAACAGCGAGTCGTCCAAAACTGCGCCGGACAGCACCGATAACACATCGCGCCGGTATTTGTAGCAGAACCATTCCTTGTTGAAACCCGCCGTGGTGATCATAAAGATCAGCGGCTGTGAGCGCGCCCCGGTCGCTGAGTCGAAAATATCGAACAGCTCCCGGTTTTTGTAGGCGTGGATTTCGTCCAGAATAACGCAGTGCGGGTTTAGCCCATCGAGCGTATTGGCATCCGAGGAAACCGCCTGCATTTTCGATGCTGTACTCATCACGTGGATGTTGTGAGCGAGCACATTGGCTTTGGTTTGCAAAAGGGGTGACTTGCGAACCATGCGCTGCGATTCCTCAAAGCAGATTTTAGCTTGCTCGCGGGTCGTGGCTCCGGTGTAAATTTCCGCGCCCGATTCACCATCAGCAATCATCATGTACAGCGCCACGCCGGCCGCAAAGGTGGTCTTCCCGTTCTTCCTGGGCACCTCTACGTAGGCATACCGGAACCGCCGGGTTCCATCATCCCGCTTCCAGCCGAACAAAACGTAAACAATGAACGCCTGCCAGGGGGCCAGTTCAAACGGCCGGCCGGCCCACTTCCCTTTGCTGTGCCGCAGAAACGAGAAGAACTTAAGCGCCCGGGTGGCAGCGGCTTCATCGAACCAAATGCCCCGTTCAGACCCGGTTTTAAGGTCGTTCAGGTGCCGTTCGATAGCCTGCCGCACAGGGATGCACACCAGTATCTTGCCGGTTTCGACATCGTTGATATACCGTTTAGCCAGGTCGACGTTCATCAGTTACTGCGTAAAAGGGCTTCTAATGGGTCTTCCTCCTTCTTGACTGGCGCCGAAAGGCGCGTTCGGGCCGAGGGCGTAAAGCCAAACTGCCCGGCAATCTTCAGGGCTACGTCGGTAGCTTTGTTGATGATGCCGAGCAGCGGGTTTGGTTGTAACGCTCCGTTCGGAGTAGTCACCACCAGATCGTTAAAATCGGGGTCGTTCTGCATTTGCTCGTTCGCCCGCCGGATGATGCCGCACTGTTGGCAGTAGGTGGCCAGCATCGCCAGATCCATCGCCGTCAGCAGGCCCAACGCTTCGAGTTCAGAGGTCACAATCCACCATTCATCTTTGCCGAACTCCGACAGCCAGTCCGGCGGGGTAGGCATTGACACTGTTTTCGGCTGAACCTCGTTCTTGTTCGTCCGGCACGGCTGGTCGGTGCCTTGCAATTGCTTTATGACGGTTGGTTTATTGGGTCTCATTTGATTTTTATGGTCGATGAAGCCAAACTGTTACAATGTTTTGTTTTGCACCAAAATAATATCCCACATAAGATACAACCCAAAACCTCCTAGTTATCATTTTGATGTCGTTTTCGGGCAGATTCAAATCCTCAACCAAGTCTTCAGAAATCCAGACAGTATCTCCCTGTTTTGGTATGTATCCGGTTGACCCTGGCAATGATATCTCAGGAATTCTTTCCCTTAAAGGCCATACTTTAGAATCAGTAGGGCTAAAACCGAGCAGAATCTTTGTGTCAATCTTTTTCATATGAAATCTTGAGAACCCCCCTTAGAGTTTTGCATGCATAAACGAAAGACTGGGCATCCGGTCGTGGAAATCCGCCAGATTTAGGATTTTACCCACCCCTCCCTTGCATGTACAAGTATTGATGTTATTTGTTTGCATGTGCATTAATAATTCGATATCTTCTGCGCACCTCCTCGGCTTGTTCATTGGTGTAAGCATAGCCATAGTTGTATTGCAGGGTAGGGTCAATCGCCTTCGGATCTACCTTCATTTCAATCATCTGCTGTATCAACGCTTGCGTAGCCCGAAAGAAGTCTTCCCGGCTGTTGGTGTCCATGCTGATGGTAAGCGTGGTCTTGGGCACTATGCCTTCAAATTGATTGTCCTTGCTCATGATTAGTTGTCGGTTTTCGTGACGCTAAGCAGTGCAATACTTCCTTCGTTGGTTCTGGTAAACACTAGCTCATATGTACCATACCCTTTGTCAAAGTGCTTAGATTCGAATTGATAACGCCTTATCCAATCGTGATCACCAGGTCTTGTGACATCTTGTGGATTAGTAAAGCCAAAATCAGCAAACCACTCTATTTGATAGATGGACAAAAGCTCTTTCGAGAATTTTACTTCTCCGGTTGGCATATGGCTATTGGTTTGTATTCTTAACCTCCTCTTCCAATCTCTCAATCAAAGCAACGAACTCCTCAGGCATCAGTTCAGGCGGGGCTAATGGGCCACTCCTCTGATACCTGAACATGAGCAGTCACCGACTTAGGTTTGATGGATATGGGGCTTAAATCGAACTTCAATTCATCGCCTTCAGTCCTAACGTTCGATGCCTGAAACACCGGCTTCGTGTCGACCGGGTGATTTAATAGCGGGTATTTAGCGTGGTCATTCATTGCTCTATCAACTTCCCGTATTCCTCCTTCATCGTCGTCAGATACCCCAGCCGCCCGTGAAAGTCGCCCTGTTCCTGCTGCTCCTCAATGCGCTCATCAATGCGGGCCATCACCTGCTGCTGTTGCTCTGGATTCAGGCTCTGAAACTGCTCGCGGTGGGAGTCCAGTATGAGCGGATTAGGCCGCGCCAGGTTCTCAATGATTTCGGCCGGGTCAGCGGCTGGTTTCTTCTTTGCCATGTTGGTTTTGAGCTTCGTTTTTATTGTTTCTCCACAGAATACCTGCAAGGTTTTCAATGAAGTTGTCACTGCGTTGATTTAGGTCCCGGTAAGCGGCTGAATATCCCATTGCTGCAAATTCGGGCGAATACTTGATGATGTAGTCAATCATATCCTCCCGTTCGTAAACTCTTTGCAAGGCTTCCCCTTTTATTTCTGCTTCGTTCTTAAAATAGCGTTCTCTGGGTGGTAGTGGCGGCTCATTGTCGGCCCGTTTTGGAGCAAATGCACCCCTTGGCGGGCGTGGCGGGATATAGTCGGGCTCTGGCAAACCCTTTCTCCGGTTGGGCTTAATTTCCCATAACAATGAAATTCCAAACAGAACTGTACCAATTGCCACTAAAGCTAACCCTACCTGGATGCCTATTTTTATCCATTCCATATTTTTAACTATCATTTATCTCTAGCACTTTTGGCATTATGGTGGCGGTGGCAGAGCGTTTGAAAATTCGCCGGATCCCATTGATCACCACCTTTGGCAATGGGAACAATGTGGTCAGTAACGCCCGCATTAGTGCCGGGCGAGCAATCGGTAAACTTTTTCTCCTTCAGGCACTCCACACAATAGGGGTTAGCGCGCCGATGCTGCGCTGATGTCTCCTTCCACCGGTTCGGCTTATAAACCGCCTGGCTCTCGGCCTTCCGCCCTTCCTGTTTGACGCGGGGCTTAGATTGTATCCACGGACGTTTAACGGAATCCTGGCGGGGCATAAGCACTTGATTTTAAGCAATAATACATAATTATTGGTATACTAACAATTAGTATAACAACTATTTGGGCGAAAAATAACCGGGAAGCAAGGCCGCCCGGCTATTCGATTATTCCTAAACCTCTAACCTTTCCCAATCACCGCCCGCACCAGGCGGCGTGTTCGTTGCTTCTCGGTTCTGCCCCAGTGGCGGCTATCGTGTAGCCAAGCCGGCTTAATGGCCTTTAATTCGCCCACAAGCTGAACATCTACTGGCAAGCCTCCATAGGGCGTACCTATGGCCATGAGCTGGGCCTGACTCACTCTTTCCTTAATAAATCCCTGTGGAATAGCCTCCATACCATCAAGCCGAATGATTACGGAAATTGCAGATGGGCGGTAGACAGGCCGCTCCTCGGCGGCCGCAAGCTCGGCGTCGGTGGTGACGGTCATGGCTTATTCGCTCAGTTTTCTTTTGATACTTCGAAGTTCCATGTAGCAGGCTTCAATCTTTTCAACGGCATCGGCATTGTAAACTGACTCTAAACCATCTGGCGCCAATGCCTCGTACAGATCGGCAATAACTTTATCGAGACCCTCTTTGGCGTCCCGGAATCTCTCTTCTGCCTGTGTCATGTATCCCATCCTCATTACTCGTTTACAAGTTTTACGAATCCCTCCAACGCCTTACTCGGCCAAAAATACCCCTGGCCGCGCAGGTAATCTACAACTGGCGCGGGGTTGAAGAGCGCAGCCATTTGACCCTGCCACATGAGCGTCATCCCGGCTTTCAAATCACCAATCCGGTCAAACTCCAGAATGAAATCGTAATTGTCGCGTCTCATCCGGTAGCCGTCCATAGTTCGATGAATATCCACCTCCTCTCGTATCCCCGCCAGCCGCGCCACCTGCCGCAGATCGTCCTCGGTGATGCTGCTCAATGGGCGCAAATGGAGTTGGAAGTTGCGGATGTACTCGGGCATCATAATGAGCGTATACATGGCATAGCCCCAATTGTAAGAAGAGTCCAGTGCGACCTGCTTCCATTCGCCTTCAATCAGCGACTCACAAGTGGCCTTTGTGCCGTAATAGGCGAAGATCGCAGCCAGCGGCAGGGGTGGGGTCTGGCTGGTCATGGCTTATGATACTTTTCATTGAAAGCTTTCACAATCATTAAGCCCAAAGTATCCTGCAACTTGTCGCCGTCGGGGAAGTATTGCAGGTGACCCCATGCCCGAACGTCGGCCACTCGCTCATTGTCCTGATCAAAGATCATTTGACCGTGAAAGTCATATTTAAGCGGCAATTTAAATTTGCTCAGTACCGTTTCTTCTAGCTTCATAGCAGTTCGACTCGCTTCATAGCAGTTCGACTCGTTTACAGTTCTCAATCGCTTTTTTCTGCGGCACATAGGAATAGTAATTCCATGCCGCCTCCGCGCACAGCCGCACCTGCTCCTCCACCGCCTCAGCCGCGTATCGTCGCATGGCACGGCGCACGGCATCAATACTGATATAACTTTTAGCCAATCTTGGCTCAGGCTTATCAACCTCTTCGGTTAGTACTTCCTCTGCTGTTCTCATCCTTCCTGCTGGTTTTGGCCCGCCACGTGCAGGCATTCGTTGCGCCGGTTAATCTCGGGTTGGTTCATGGTGCTGCTGTGGTTGCTGTGCTTCTAATAACTTTTCCAAAAATATCAGCATACCGGACTTGATGTAGTCGTGATTCATATTGAAAGCCGAATCGGACATATTGCCTACGATTCGCTTATTGACCCATCCGGCGCACTGATCAGCTAGGGTAAAAACATTCTCTTTGCTCATATCATCCTTCATTTTGCCCCCGCTTCGTCACCCGCGGGCGTGATGCGGCCGTCCGGCTGCGGGGCGGTTAGCGTAGCACATCGGTTACGTCAAAGTGCTGTTTCAAAACAATTTTGGCACCATCTACTAACTTAGCTTCTTTACTGGTTAACTGTTTCTTTCCCAGAACACGTGTCAACACATGAAGGCAAAGCTTCACACTTTTCAAAGCCTTTAGGTTTTCCGTGAACAGTTTGCTAAGTGAGTCGGGGTAATGCGGACACGATTCGTGATGAAGTAACTCGCCACCAGCAAACTGCTTGCACCCGATTACGCATTTTAAGTCTTCCATGTTAGAACACCTTACGCGAGAAAAGCCAACAGTTCGACCGTCCGTAAATCTTTGAAATCCGGTCTAACTCATTCAGAGCTGATTCACGACCAAAGTAGACCTTACACTCTTTCAGCTTGTTTCGGTCAATGTCAAAAGCCACAACGACGTATACGAAAATCTGTAGTAGTCTTAATAGTATCTCTCTCATACCTCTTCCCGCCCTGCGGGGGTTTATTTTCTGTACCAATAGCTTGCCGGGCAGCCCTGCCCGCACTTTGGGCAGCTGACCCAGGCCCCACCCATTTCCGGCAAGTCCAGGTCCTTGTTGACGTAAGCGAACACGCAGCCGCACTTGTGGCAGGTCACCTGACGCTCAGGCTCGGGGTTGCCGGGGGCTAGGATTCGCATGGCTGAGACTGTCGTTTGATCTGCTTCTCAACGTAGGCCAGAGCCGTTTCGTAAAGTATCTTGTCGCCTTTGTTCATCAATAATAGGAGTTCGTGAACTTCGACCAGATAAACTTTAGCAAAGCCAGGATCGTGCTCTACAATAGACGCGGTATTGTCGATTATGTCCGCGTATTTGATCGTCTGGGTCAATTCCGGCAAACCGGACATCCGCTCATGCTCTGCTGCTTTCCGTTTCTTTCTGTTCCAGTGCGGGTATGCTTCCTTTGTAAACCAATCGGTTAGCCCAACAACACGTATCAGGATTTCGCCTATGAGGGCTTCGGGAATTTTTAGGGACTTTAGAAATCGATACAGGTCATCGTACTTATGCTCGGTGTCCTCAATGACATCGTGAAGTAAGGCGGCA
>NZ_BAAGVR010000017.1:0-360679 GCF_054780775.1 Larkinella ripae | reverse complement strand
GATGAGTCCATTGATTGGAAATCTCTGGTTTTGAGTGCTACTAATTAAGGGAAGCTTTCAGTCTTCCTTTTTGTTTATTTGTCAATATATACTGACCTGAACTATTAATTATATGCATACTTTTTAAGGCCTGGGCAATTACTTCTTTATATTTTTCATCTGTTACAATTTCATCAAACGAAAAACTCTGATTTGATTTGATTTTACTATTAGAATCAATCATACTCGATCCTAATTTATCCTCCATACTTTCATTATTCTTTTCAAAATTATCTCGTATATAGCATGCATACATTTTCATATATTCCACAATCTCATCCTCATGCGCATAAATTAAATTTATTCTGTTGGTTTTTCTAGCATACTGCCAACAATCAACAGCATTTAGTTTTATGTTATATTTTTCTACTATTAAACCGTTATATTTTTCTACTATCTGAATCATCCTTCTCATATGCCTTATTAAAGAGGCATCTTCTCTAATGTCTGGATCATTAGGATCACCTATTTCACCATTTCTATCTACTAACATGTATATGTAGTATCGGGTCATCCATCTATCTATTTCGAAATCCTCAGTTTGCTTCATAACATATTTTCAAATTAGCAGTATCAAATTAATAATTCCGTCCCCTAGACCGTCCTCCAGTCAAAACAAAAAATCCGTAATCAACTGAATAACAGTTAACTACGGATCTAATGCTGTGCCGAAGGCGAGACTCGAACTCGCATGAACTCACGTTCACACGCCCCTGAAACGTGCGTGTCTACCAGTTTCACCACTTCGGCATCGGGTTCCCATGACGGGATTGCAAAGATGCAGGGTTTTGATTTTTTATGCAAGTCACACCGCCATAATTTTTACGATTTTCGCCGTTTTTATTCTTTTTTCCACCATTGAGACGAATCCGGCAGACCAACTACACGTCTACCGACTCATACAACGACGGGATGGATACATTCTGAAAACCGGCACTTTGCAGCTTTTGCCGGAAAACCGCCTGCCGGTCGTATTCGCCGTGCACCAGAAAGACCCGCTTCACCAGCGCCGGATTCTGGCAGGACAGAAAATCGAGCATTTCGCGGTAATCGCCGTGGGCGCTGAACGAATCCATCACTTCCACATCGGCTTTCACCGGGTACGTTTCGCCAAAGATTTTCACCTGCGAATCGCCCCGCTTTAAGGCACCCCCCAAGGTTTCCGGCCCGCAATACCCCACAATCAGTATGGTGCAGCGCGAATCCTCCACGTTGTTTTTAATGTGGTGTTTGATGCGCCCCGCTTCGGCCATGCCCGAGGAGGAAATGATGATGCACGGTTCGTCGCGGGTGTTGATGGCTTTAGAATCTTCGACATCCGAAACATAATGCAGGTTCGGGAAGGCAAAGGCATCACCGTCTTTTTCAATATACGCCCGGATCTCCGGGTTGAAACACTCTTCGTGCTCTTTCATCAGGTGGGTCGCTTTAACGGCCATCGGACTGTCGATGTACACGTTCAGGCGCGGCAAGTCACCGCTGTTAGCCAGCTGATCGAGCGCGTACACCAGTTCCTGCGTCCGGTCGACGGCAAAAGCCGGGATGATGAGTTTGCCCCCGCGCACCACGCAGGTCTCGTGCACAATCCGGAGCAGGTGCGCCCGCATGTCCGGTTCCGGTTCGTGGAGTTTATCACCGTAGGTCGACTCACAAAGAATATAATCGGCTTGCGGAAAAGGCTCCGGCATTTTAAGGATCTTGTCGTGCGGGCGGCCAATGTCGCCACTGAAAAACACGCGCTTCTCCACGGTTTCGCCTTGCAGACCGGTTTCCCGGACGGTCAGGCTCACGGCGGCACTCCCCAGCAAATGGGCGGTATCGGTAAACAACACACTCACCTCGTCGCGGTTGAGCCAGAACGTTTCGCCGTAATCGACGGGTTGCATCCGTTCCAGCGCCCGTTCCACATCTACGGATTCGTACAGAATGTCGAGCAGCGGCCTGCCCTGCCGTTCCCGGCGTTTGTTGACCCGCTCCAGATCTTTTTCCTGAATGTGCGCGCTGTCCAGCAGCATGATGCGGCACAGGTCGGCCGTTGCGGGCGTGCAGTAAATCGGTCCGTTGAAACCCTGCCGAACCAACCGTGGAATCAAACCGGAATGATCGATGTGAGCGTGAGACAGGATCAGGTAATCGACTTCGGAAGCATCAAACCGGAAATCCTGATTCAGATCGTCGGTATTGATGCCCTGAAACAAACCGCAGTCGAGCAGAATACGGGTACCGCGCGGGGTCGTAATCAGGTGTTTACTGCCCGTTACGGTGCGGGCCGCGCCCAGAAACTGGATTTTCATGGAAAAAGAGATAAAAAAGTAAAGTAGAAAGCCGCACGGATTGCTTCTTACTACCTAAATTGATTGAGGAATAGCTCATTGTTCATAAACCGACTTTTCACGGTGCCGGTTTAAGGGATTGCATATTGGAAAAATTACGTCACATCACCAAACAACTTTGGAAACGGCGCTGGCTTAAAGCCCTGGTGGCACTGGCCGGGCTGTTTTTGGTATTGAGTCTGCTGTTTCCCCTGAAAGTCCGGCCCCGGTATTCGACCGTCATTACGGCCGGCGACGGCACCATTCTCCACGCCTTCCTGAGTGACGACGACAAGTGGCGGCTGGCTACGGAGCTGGACGAAATCACGCCGGTTTTGCGGAAAACAATCGTCCACAAGGAAGATAAATATTTCTACTTCCACCCCGGTTTTAACCCGGCGGCAATGGCGCGGGCGGTTTTTCGCAACCTGACCACCGGCCGCCGAACCTCCGGCGCGTCGACGATCACCATGCAGGTTGTCCGGCTTCTGGAGCCCCGCGAACGCACCTACGCCAGCAAACTTGTCGAACTGTTCCGGGCCCTGCAACTGGAGGTATTTTATTCCAAAGACGAAATTCTGCAGTTGTATCTGAACCTAGTTCCGTACGGCAGTAACATCGAAGGCATCAAATCGGCGTCGATGCTGTACTTCGGAAAACCGCCCCAGCTGCTGAGTCTGGCCGAAATCACGACGCTGACCATCATTCCCAACCGCCCGTCGAGTCTGCGGCTGGGCGTCAACAACCCGTTCATTGTCCAGGAACGAAACCGCTGGCTGAACCGCTTCCAAACCACCAATCTGTTTACCGCCGAAGCCATTGCCGACGCGCTGACCGAACCGCTGAACGCCCGGCGCCGGGCGTTGCCCAAAACCGCCCCCCATCTGGCCCTGCGACTCAAAAAACAATACCCCGATCAACCGATCATTCACACGCTTCTGCGGCCTGGCCGGCAGGCGCAGGCGGAGCAACTGGTGGCGAATTACGTCGGGCGGATCCGGTCGATGAACATTCACAACGCGGCCGTTCTGGTGATCAATAACCAGACGATGGCAGTGGAAGCCTATGTCGGTTCGGCCGATTTCGAAAACCGCTACGACGGCGGGCAGGTCGACGGTGTCCGGGCGGTGCGCTCGCCGGGCAGCACCCTGAAGCCCCTGCTCTACGCGCTGGCGTTCGACAAAGGCCTGATGACGCCAAAAACCGTCCTGAACGACGTACCGACCAGTTTTTCGGGCTACGAACCCGAAAATTACGACCGGCAGTTTTACGGCCCAATCACGGTGGAATCGGCGCTGGCGAACTCGCTGAACGTTCCGGCGGTGAAGGCGTTGCAGCAGGTCAGCACGCCAGCTTTTGTCGAACTGCTGAAAAAAGCCGGTTTTGGAACCATCAAAAAACAAGCGAATATCCTGGGATTGTCGGTGATTCTGGGCGGTTGTGGCGTAACGCTGGAGGAGTTGACGCGGCTCTTTGCGGTTTTTGCCAATAGTGGCCAAATGGGTAATCTCAACTTTGTTGGTTCCGACACCAATTCAACCAAAAAAAGCCGGTTGATCTCGGCCGATGCGGCTTTTCTCGTCACCAATACGCTCACGCAAATTACCCGGCCGGATTTGCCCAATAACTTCGACAACAGCTACCACCTACCGCGCATTGCCTGGAAAACCGGCACCTCCTACGGTCGGCGGGATGCCTGGAGCATTGGCTACAACAAACGCTACACGGTGGGCGTATGGGTCGGTAATTTTTCGGGCGAGGGCGTCCCCGAGCTAAGCGGAGCCAACATTGCCACGCCCCTGCTGTTCAGCATTTTCAACGCGATCGACTACAATTCCGGCAGCGGCTGGTTTCGGATGCCGAAAAGTTTGGCGATGCGCCAGGTCTGTGCCGAAACGGGCGATGTGCCGGGCGAATTCTGCGCGCACAAAATTGTCGATTACGCCATCATGGGCGTTTCGCCCTACCGCCGTTGCCAGCACCAGAAAACCGTCTGGACCAACGCGCCCGGTACGGTTTCGTACTGCGCCCATTGCCTGCCCGAAACCGACGGCCCCGGTGGCGCGGTTCGCCGGTTTTTCCCGAATCTGGCCCCGGAACTGATTGCGTTTTACGAGAGCCGCCGGATTCCGTACGCCAAAATACCACCCCACAATCCGGCCTGCACGCGGGTTTTTGCCCAGCAGGGTCCGCAGATTGTGAGCCCAAACGACGGCAGCGAGTATTTCATCAATGCCAATCAGCCGCAGCAGTTGCAACTGAGTTGCCAGGCCGATAACGAGGTGAAGCAGGTCTACTGGTATCTGAACGATCAGCTCTACCGGAAAGCCGCGCCAACGGAGGGGGTTTTCTTCCCGCCAAAACCGGGCGCGCTCAAAATTTCCTGCGCCGACGACAAAGGCCGAAATACCGACATTCACATCACGATCCGCGCGGAATAAGCGGCCGGTTAATTTTACGGAACGATCTTTCAAAATCGCTATACTTCATTAGATTTGTGCAATCGCTTCGGAAACCCGCAGCCGAAGCAATTGCACCTTTTTTCTGCCTTGTCGTTCTTTTATCTCTAGTTGTTTATCTCTTTACCCTGACTATGATGAATTCCAATCGACGTGATTTTCTACAAAAACTTTCAAAAGGAATCGGAGCGTCGGCGCTCTCGCTGCCGTTGGCGAGTTATGCCGCCACGCTGAACCAGCAGGACCAGTTTGCCCGGATCAATACGCTGGTTTCGCACCGGGGTGAACCGCTGCAACAGGGCCGGAAACTGGGCATGGCGCTGGTTGGCCTGGGGGGCTACGCCAAAAACCAGCTGGCCCCGGCTCTGCAACAGACGCAGCACGTGAGGCTGGCCGGAATTGTTACCGGAACGCCCGCCAAAGCCGAGGAATGGACGGCCAAGTACAACATTCCGAAGGCGAATGTGTATGACTACAAAACGTTTGACCGCATCATCGACAACAAAGACATTGACATTGTCTACGTTGTTCTGCCCAACTCGATGCACGCGGAATTCGTGATCCGGGCCGCCAAGGCCGGGAAGCACGTTATTACCGAAAAACCGATGGCCATTACGGTGAAAGAATGTCAGGAGATGATTGATGCCTGCAAGAAAGCAAACCGGCAGTTGGCCGTGGGCTACCGGCTTCACTACGAACCTTTTACGCAGGAAATGATGCGACTGGGCCGCGAAAAGGTATTCGGAAATCTGAAGTTTCTGGAAGCCAGCGACGGTTTTAAAGCCGGTGACCCGAACCAGTGGCGGCTCAAAAAAGCGATGGCGGGCGGTGGCCCGATGATGGACGTCGGGATTTACGCCATTCAGGGCGTCCGGCTCGTGACGGGACTGGAACCCATTTCGGTGACGGCCCAATTTGCGCCCAAAACCGATCCGCAGAAGTTCAAAGACATCGAAGAAACGATGTACTGGCAGTTCGAATTTCCGGGCGGCATCACGTCCATGTCAACCACCAGCTACGCTGCGGGCGTGGAGCGGCTGTACGCATCGGCGGAGAACGGCTGGTTTGAGTTGCGTCCGGCGTTTGGCTACGGCCCGCTGAAAGGCATGACCAGCAAAGGTCCGATTGAAAAACCGGTGGTCAATCACCAGGCGATGCACATGGACGGCATTTGCAAAGACCTGATCGACGGCAAACAACTCCCGAAACACATCACGGGCGAAGAAGGAATGCAGGACATGAAAATCATCACGGCCACCTACCAGGCCGCCGAAACCGGGCGGAAGATCAAGATAAGTTGAGTTTTGAAAAGGGTTGTATCGCGGAGTTAAGTGGAGAATATCAGCGTTAAACAAAGTAATTTATTTCCTCTGCGTAACGCTGCTATTCTCTGCTTAACTCCGCGACAAAACCCTTTTACTTCTTTTTCCCCATCGCGTACTTAATGCCCCCCAGGACGTGCGCCATAAACTGCGGGTCGCTGTAGGACTCGTCGGTGTGGCCGCCACCGGTGTAGAACGACCGGCCCCCGTCGAACGCCCGGTACCAGATGAACGGGTGATTATCGCCGTTTTTGCCGCCTTCGTAGGTTTTCTCGTCCAGCTTGCCCACCACCTTGATGCCGTCGGCGATGCTTTTGTAGTTGTACCATTCATCGTAGCGTTTCCAGCGATCGGGGAGCATTTTGGTCGAAATGTGTTTCTTGTCCACAATTTCGATTTCGGCGTTTTGCTGTTTCGGGTGGCTCAGGAAGTAAGCCCCGACCAGTTGGTTGTACCACGGCCATTCGTACTCGGTATCGGCTGCCGCGTGGATTCCGACAAAACCGCCCCCTTTTTTAATGTATTGTTCGAAAACCGCCTGCTGCTCCGGATTCAGGATGTCGCCGGTGGTGCTCAGGAACACCACGGCCTTGTATTTTTTCAGGTTGTCGGCGGTAAAAAGAGCCGCATTTTCGGTGGTGTCGACGCTGAAGCCGTTTTCCTGCCCCAGTTTGATCAGACCCAATTTGCCCGGTTCGATGGACTTGTGCCGGAATCCTTTGGTCTTCGAAAAAACCAGAATGGCATCTTTGGCCTGGGCCGCGCCGGTTAACAAACAAAAAATGCTGAGGAACGTCAGAATCGCTTTCATGCGTCAGGTTTAAAAGTATAGTATCAAAAGTATCGGTTTTGTCGTATTTTACCGTTCAGGTTCCATCAATTTCTTTCCACCTATGAAAGTACGGCCCGCGCTGCTGCTGATCGAAAAAAATCATGTGTTGTTGCTACATTACCGCTACGGCGATGCCGATGTGTATGGGCTGCCCGGTGGCAATCCCGACCAGGGCGAGACGCTGGAGCAGACGGTGGTGCGTGAGTTGCAGGAAGAACTGGGCATTGAGGTGGAAGTTGGGCCCCTGCTGCTAACCGGCGACGTGCTGATGCCCGAAACCGGCAAAGACGATGTGCTGCACGTTTTGTTCGCCGGTCAGCTCATCGGCGGCATTCCCCGGCTTAATCCGCAGGAAACCAGCGCGCTGACGGTGGCCTGGAAACCGGTTCACCAGCTTGACAGCCTGAATCTATACCCCAATGTCGGGCGGCACATTCAGGACCTGCTGGCCACCCAGAACCAGCCGGGGTATATCGGGAAGATCGATCAGTTTTTTTTCTGAGGGGCGACGAGCGACCCAACAACCATGCCTGCCAGACTCGCCAGTAACCCGTAAACCAGGGCCGGATAGGCGGTTTCGATGGCCAGACAGACCAGCCAGACGCCAAACCCGATCAGCATCGACAGAATGCAGCCGAGCGTGCTGGCCCGTTTCCAGTACAAACCGGCCGTTAAGGGCACAAACAGCGACACCAGACTGAAAGCTGACGACTCACCGACCAGTTCAAAAATATTGACATCGCGGACCGCCGTCATCCAGACGCAACTAACCGTGATGAGCACCACCGCCAGCCGGATGCTGAGCAGCAGGGTTTTGTCGCTAATGTCGGGCCGGAAAAACCGGAAGATGTTTTCCCCGAAAACCGTAGCGGGGGCCAGAATCGCCCCGCTCGACACGCTCAGAATGGCCGACAGCAACGCGCCGAAAAACAGAATCTGGAGGGGCATGCTGCCCTGCTGCAACACCATGTTCGGAATCAGCATCTGGTTGTCCTGACTCAGATTTGGATACAACTGCTTCCCGGCCAGGCCGATGAACAGGGGCAGCATGGCAATGGTGATGTAGAGAAACGACGCCAGGTACGACGCCTGCACGGTGGTTCGTTCGCTTTTGGCCGACATCACCCGCTGAAAAATGTCCTGCTGCGGAATGGAACCCAGGCCGATGGTAATCCAGGCGGCTATCCAGCCCACGCCGTCTTTGAAGGTGGGCGCGGGGAGCGGATTGAAAAAACCGGGTTTGGTTTTTTCAATGATCCCGGAAATTCCGTCCGTCTGGTTGTACAGAATAACCGCAATGATAATCAGAGCAATGACAATGATGATGTTGTGAACAAAATCCGTGATGGACAGCGACCACATCCCGCCCATCATCGTGTAGATCATCACAATGGTGGCGCTGGAGGCAATGCACCAGAAAACGGGCAGGCCCGTCACCAGATTCAGCACGATGCCGATGGCGATGAACTGCGCGGCAATCCAGCTGAAATACGACGGAATGACCAAAACCGCCGAAATAAACTCCGCCAGGCGCCCAAACCGCAAACTGAAATAATCGGAGAACGTCGTGATGCCCAGCCGGTACAACGGCCGGGAGTAGAAAGCGCCCACCAGAGACAGACAGAGCGCCGAGCCAAAGGGTTCTTCGATAATGGCCAGCACCCCGCCCTCGACAAACGTGGCCGGAGCGCCCATGATGGTTTCGGAGCCAAACCAGGTGGCAAAGGTGGCCGAAGCCGCCAGCGCCAGCGGCAACCGCCGACCGGCCAGCACAAAATCCTGACTGCTGCTTACTTTTCGGGCGGCCCAGGCACCGATGGCGAGGTTGGAAAGGAGATACAGGGCAATAAACGTCAGGAGCATTCGGGGAGTCGGTTCGTCTTCGCCCAAATCTAACAAAAAAGCCGGTGTTGTGACACCGGCTTTTCCTGAACGGATTCAAGTTTTTACAACCGAATCGTCGACGGCAAGTATTTCGCGATCAGGTCTTCGTAATACGGTTTCAGCTCGGAAACGACCGGCGTTACGGGGCTTTTCGAATACAGATCGTACGGATTGAATTTATCCACCCACTTGAACATTTCGTGGTCGTGCGCGTCCATCAGGTGGTCGTACGCCTTCTCGCGGTGTTGCGCGTAGAACGAGTGGTACCGGATCATGTACAGCGCCGGTTCGGGCAGGTGATCCTTCGTGATGTGGTATAGATACTCGTCGTGGCCCCACGACATGGTGACGTTTTTCAGCCCGCAGTTTGGCTTGTAAACGCCGTATTTCGTATTGAAATCCGGGTTGTAGGAATCCGGGTTGGCGGCAAAATATTCGGGGTACACGATCTTGTCGGAATGGGCGCAACCCACCGGGAACGTATCGCCCACCACGGCCCACTGCGGCTCGCCGAACAGACAGAGCACCTTGCCCATATCGTGCAGAAAACCGGTCAGCACAAACCAGTCGGGGTGGCCGTCGGCGCGGATGGCCTCGGCGGTTTGCAGCAGGTGTTGCAACTGATCGAGTTCAATATCCGGATCAGAGTCGTCGACGAGGGTGTTCAGAAACTCCATCGCGCCCCAAACCGGGATTTCCTTTTTATCGAATTTTAGAAATTCCGCCCGCTTTTCCTGCACGAAATCGTACGTCTGGTAGGTATGATTCAGCCGGTAAAATTCGCGAACCGTATCGCGAACCGGATTGTCATAATTGCGGTATTCTTCCTTCGCCTTGTGTTCGGGTTCGGGATAGCGGACCAGCAGATCATCTTCCCATTGTTCCAGGCTGCTGAGCGGATTGCGTTCGGTTTCGGTGAATGCCATAGTAAGGTAGCTGTTAGTAAGCTAATGATCGGGTGGTAAATATACAGATTCCCTTTCTTATTTCAAGAAAGCGCTATTTGAAAGAGCCAGTCAATTCGTCAGATTGTGCAACGCCCAGACATCGCCGGATAGTTCCACATCCGCTTTCAATGCATTCAGAACGTCGGCAAACGGCCGGTGATTGTCGGCCAGGTTCGTAAACAGCACCACCAGCGTTTTTTTCGCCGGAACCCAGACCACGCAGTTGCTGAAACCGCACGTACTGCCGGAATGGAACAACTCCGCCGGCTGGCCGACTGGCCGCGTTATGAACCAGCCCAGGCCGTAAAAACCGCCCGGTGTTCCGGCGAGCGGAAAGGCCAGGCGCTCCAGGTATTCCGGCAGATTGACCAGTTGGCTGGTCGCCAGCGCTTCATTCCATTTCCGATAATCCGTCAGCGAAGTATAAACGCAGCCGTCGCCTTGGGTGCCGCTCGTCATACTCTGGTCCGAAAACCGGATTGTCTGGTCGTTGCCGCGCGCGTATCCCATCGCCCGGTTCGGAATCAGCTGGCCGGGTTCGTACAGCGTCGTCCGCGTCATGCCCAGCGGCTTGAAAATCTGCCCGGTGATGAAGGCCCGGTACGGTTTTTCCGAAACCCGCTCCACCACCTGCGTCAGCAGGCAGAAGGCCGAATTGCTGTACCGAAACCGGCTCCCCAGCTCAAAATAGGTCGAATCCTGCGGTTTCAGCAGCGTCAGCACTTCCGCGTCAAAAACCGGTTCCGTGCGCTGATCAGGCAGCAGCGATTCGTAATCCAGCAGGCCGGACGTGTGCGTGAGCAAATGGCGCAGGGTTATTTTCTGGCCCACGCGCGGGTTAAAATCCGGGAAGAATTTCAGCAGAGGATCGTCCACCGACAGCTTTTTCTGTTTGTCCAGCAGCAGAATGCACAGCGCCGTGAACTGCTTGGAAACGGACGCCATCCGAAAGTTGGTGACGGCCGAAACCGGTTTTTTCGTCTCCAGATTTGCCAGGCCAACGCCTTTGCGGTACACGGTTTGGCCGTCGATCACCACCAGCAGCGCCCCGCCCGGCTGATCGGCCGGAAAATTCCGGTGCATCACCGCGTCGAGGGTCGCCGTCCTGTTTTGGGCCGATACAGTTTGGATAGTCAGCAGCATACAACACCAGAAAGCGGGCGGTTTCATTCCGGCAAGCTACGAAATAGGAACGCGGTTTGGACGGATGCAGCGGATTAAAACTAATTTCCCGGCAACCCGGCTGCGTTCCTGTCCAAGGTCGTCCATCAGGAAAACCGCCAGACCCGGCCCGGGGTGATGCAGGCATTCAGAGCAACGTCCTGCTCGTAAACATCCGTGATTTTAGCAATCGGATCGAACAGCGACAACCCAATTTTCAGGCAGTCCGGGCGGCAATCCGCCAAAAACCGGTCGTAAAAACCGCCCCCGTAGCCCACGCGGTGGCCGGCCTGGTCGAAGGCCAGCAGGGGAATTAAACTACAATCGAATGCTGACGGATGAAGGACGGATGATGAAGCTGGCGGCTCGGGAATGCCGTTCGGGCTTAGGGTCAATGGAGTGCCCGGCGTAAGGGCGTAATGGGCTAGCGTGCCGGTTTTCAGATCCGTGACGGGCGCGCCCACGCGAACCTGCGGAAAATCCCGCCAGAGTTTCCGGATGATGAGCCAGGTGTTTACTTCCTTCCGGCTTTCAATGGGCAGAAAGCTGGCCAGTGCCGAAGCCGGTTGCGGCAAAAAAGCAGCAAAAAACAGCGCGGCAATGGCCTCACTGCGGTTTTGCCAGTCGGTTTCCGACAGCGCCCGGCGTTTCTGGCGGAACGCCACCCGCAACTCGGCTTTGGTCATGCGTTCAATCTTTCAGCACCTGCATCTGGTATTCCAGCGGGTCGAAAACCGCCAGTAGTTTCTGAATAAACTGCGGATCGTTGATCTGAAAATTAAGGTAATTTTCGGTGCGCTCCTGAATGCCGCCGTTCGGGAAGAGCTTGTTTTTGAGCGTCATCAGCTGGATCAAAACCGTCTCGTAATTCTTTTCTTCGGTGCGCTTCAGTCGCTTTTCAAGGTGGTCGAGTTTGTTCATCAGGTGGGCTTTTTCGGCCAGCACGGCTCCTTCCAGTGATTTATCGACGCGAACGGCTTTGTCCAGAATCTCCGCAAAACACTGCTCCAGACAAGCAATCTGGTCGGTCAGGCTCAGGGAATTTTCGCTGATCCGCTCGGTGTACGACCGGCGCAGCTTCACCTCGTCCCAGAACAATTCTTCGGGCAAAACGCCCAGCTTTTCCATCTTTTTGGCACTGGCCGGGTTGACGTATAAGGCAAAATTGCGGGGCATCAGCATCGGAAACGGCATCCGGAAATGATCGAAAACGCCCTTTAGTTGCAGCCAGTACGGCACTTCCGCCGGTCCGCCGATGTAAGCCAGGTTCGGCAGAATCACCTCCTGATAAACCGGCCGCAGCACCACATTCGGGCTGAAACGCTCCGGATGTTCGTCGGCCAGCGTCAGGATTTCGGCTTGCGAAAACCGCAGTTCCGTATTCAGGACTTCATACTGCGGGGTTTCGTCGGCTTTGGTTTTCAGCACAATTCGTTCGCGCACCTGATCGTCCAGGTAAAAAAGGTTGATCTCGCGGGCGGTTATCTGCGTTTTGTAGCCGAGGGTTTCGAGCTGCTGGCTGGTTTCGCCCACCAGGCCACCGGTGGCCTGGTGGAGCAGTTCGTCCTTGATCACCGGCGCAAAAAGCCGTTTCAGGTCCGCATCGTCGGGGTCCAGGCAAATCAGCCCTTCCTGACCCAGCAGTTCGTTGACGTACCAGCGCACGGCGTCGGACAGCTTCGGGTGGTTGAGGTAAGCTTCTTCAAACAGAAACAGCTTTTCCGGCATCTGTTCAAAGACGGTTTTCAACTCCGCCGGATTCATGCGCCCAACGGCCCCGCGTTGGGCCGTTTCCCACGTATAATTCCTGCCAAACAGCGTAAAATGATTGATTTCCGCAAAATCGTGGTCTTCGCTCGCCATCCAGTAAATCGGCACAAACCGGTATTCCGGATAGGTTTCGGTCAGTTTTTTGGCCAGATTGACCGTTGTAATCCACTTATAGAGCACGTAAAGCGGCCCCGTAAAAATATTAAGCTGGTGGCCCGTCGTCACCGTAAACGCATTGGGCTGCAGAAGGACCGAAAAGTCGGGTTTGTTCGGAATGTGCTGGTACTGTCGTTCCAGAACTTCCACCAAGGTCTGGCGTTTCGCGTCGTCGAACGACCGGTTTTGGGCTTGTTGGGCAAACGCTTCGAGCGTCGGAAAGCGGTTGTAAAAGGGGTGGAGGGCTTCTTTTTGCGAAATATAATCGAGGAATAGCGTCGAAAACTGGCCGGTAGCGGTGAGCGGAAGGTACTGACAGTCCATGAAAATGGGATTTTTGTCAGTCAACACAGAATTGCGTATCAAGGTTCGGACAAATGAACAGGATTACAGGAATGGCGCCAGGTCCCGGCTGGTCGGCACCCGGTTTTCCGGTGACGGGCCGGGCCGCATCAGGCCAGGCCGGTTTTTGGAATCTGGTTCCAGAGGTGGTTGCGCGTCGTATGAATTTCCTGCAACGCCCGGCTACCTCCGACCGTCACCGTAAAAAACCGCTTCCGGCGCCCCCCGCGCTCGGTGGTGGCCCCGCCCATCTTCGAGTGGAGGTAGCCCTTTTCCTCGAGTCGTTGCAAGGTGGCATGAATCGCACTCAGGCTAACCGTCCGACCGGTTTGTTTCTCGATTTCTTCCAGAATCGTCACTCCGTAAGCCTGTCCGTTGAGCATTGCGACGGTTAACAGCACCAGTTCCTCAAACTCGCCTAGGTACGGACGATTCATATTTGTTTAGGTTTTGCAAAACAAATATAACAAAGAATAAAGGAGAAAAGAGCGGCAAAAGCGGGCTCGTTTCCCCAAAGATCCGTTCGCCGGGGCCTACAACGGCCGGATTTTGATGTTGCGGTACCAGACGGTGCTCCCCCAGTCCTGCAACCCGATTCGTCCGCTGTACTGCCCTTTGCTGATGGGGGCGGTTTTCAGGTTGCTGGCGGCAACGCGCTTCTTCCAGTCGTCGCTGTCGGTGGTGTGTTCCTGAATCAGAAAACCATTCATATAAACGGACAGCACCTTGCCTTTCAGCTTGAAATGAATCTGGTTCCAGTCGCCCACGGGCTTGGGTTCGCGGATGCGGGCGTTGGCCACGCTGAAAAAATCGCCCGCCCGGTGGGTGTTTTCCGGCGCTCCTTCGTAGATGGCGTTGTCGAGCACCTGAAGTTCCAGACCGGTATGGTAAATCTGCTTGTTTTCCGGCGATTCGGTCACGAAAAAGAAAATACCGCTGTTTGTAAACCGCTCGACTTTAAAATCGGCCTTGAATTCAAAATCTCCCTTGAAGGATTGATCGGTGGCGAGGTCTCCCCCATTTTTGGCCTTGTTTCCGGCGCGTTCGGGCACGTTCAGTTTCAGCGCCCCGTCTTCGATGATCCAGGCCGAGCCCACGCCGGTTTTGCCGTAGGTGTGCCAGCCCGAAACGTCTTTTCCGTTAAAGAGCAATTTCCAGCCTTCTTTCTTTTCCTGCGCCGTCAGGATGTTGGCCCCCTGCGCGAAAAGTTGAAAGCCCGATAAAACCAACAGGATGGCCAGTACGATTTTTTTCATGAAGAAGAAAGAGAAAAGAAGCGGGGCAGGCGACAAAGGGCGGTTGCGATAGACCGTCGATAATCGCCTGCTCCACTTCCCGTGTTTACCCAGCTACATTGCCCAGCCCTGGCGGTATTCGCGTTTGAGGTACTGATTCAGTTCAGGGGCGTTGGTGAACTGCATGTTTTTCGTGTCCCAGTTCAGTTTCGTGCCTTGTTTGTAGAGCGCCACGATGCCCAGCAGCATACTTTCGCACAGCGGACCGGCGTATTCGAAGGGCGAAACCGCCTTGCCGTTGCCTTTGCAGGCTTCGGCCCAGTTGCGTTCGTGGCTCATGCCCACGCGCGGAATCGTCTGGGCCGGTTTTTTGTAGGAATCCATCCGTTCCTGCGGCAGCAGACGCGGTTTGGAACCGTACGTTTCGTGGAACAGCTTGCCTTTCGTGCCGATGTACAGGACCCCGCCACCCTTCGGCACGGGACCGTCGCCAAACTCCAGCGGTTTGGGCGGCAGAATCCCGCCGTCGTACCAGGTCATGACGAGCGGATTTTTCTTGTCTTTCGTCTCAAATTCGTACGTCACCATCGACGCCATCGGATAGCTTTGTTTGTTAAACGGCGTTGAGGAGGCTTCCACGCTGATCGGCGGATTCAGACCCAGCGCCCAGTACGGGTGATCGACCAGGTGAGCACCCATGTCGCCCAGGGCCCCGGCGCCGTAATCGACCCAGCCGCGCCATTTGAAGGGCGTGTAAGCCGAGTGGTAGGGCCGGTGCGGAGCGGGTCCCAGAAACAATTCCCAATCCAGGGTCGAGGGAGCATCTTCGGCGTCTTTCGGTACGTCCATGCCCTGCGGCCAGATGGGGCGGTTGGTCCAGACGTGGACTTCCTGCACCTTGCCGATGGCGCCGTCGGCAATCCACTCGTTGATCAGTCGGGCGTCGTCGTTCGAGTGGCCCTGATTGCCCATCTGGGTCACTACTTTCGGGTTTTCCTTCGCCAGCCGGGCCAGTTCGCGGGATTCCCAAACCGTCACGGTCAGCGGTTTTTGCACGTAAACGTGTTTGCCCAGTTTCATGGCCGCCGACGCAATCACGCCGTGCAGGTGATCGGGCGTGGCCACCACCACCCCGTCGATGTCTTTCTGGGCTTCCAGCATCTTGCGGTAGTCCTTGTAGCGCTTGGCGTTCGGGTATTTTTCAAAAACCGGTGCCGCGTATTTTTCATCGATGTCGCAGAGGGCCACGATGTTTTCGGTGGGCGCCAGGGCGTTGAGGTTGCTTTTGCCCATGCCGCCGATGCCGACACCCGCCACGTTCAGTTTATCGGAAGGCGCAATAAACCTCGACCCGTCGGACCGTTTTCCGCCCAATACGTGCCGGGGCACAATGGTCACTCCGGCCAGCGCCAGCGACGAGGCTTTGACAAAACCGCGCCGGCTAACCGACTGATCTGCCTTGTTGTTCAGATTGCTCATGCGTGAATTTGTACGTTTGTTAAGGGATGGAATCGTTTCGTTCAAAAATACGAAATGGTTGTTTCGGTAGTACTATTTAATCGTATTTTCGTACCATTCCGGCCGTACCCGCATCACTGGAGCTTTTTCGGATTGATTCGCCGGATGACTTCCCGTTTTTTGAAAACCACCCGCCAGATCACAAACGGCAGGGCGGCCTGGTCCGTGCAGGTTTTGCAGATTGGGTCGTCGGTCGAAACCGGCGAATTGTAGACAAAGAGCGTGTCGTTGACTTTCTGGATGTTGTCGATCTGCTCCAGGTTGTTGAGGGCGTTGTAGCGATAAGCCGCCAGTAATTCCCGCTCCTTGGCGTCCAGAACCGCATTGGCCGTATCCCTGGCGCTCAGCAGGTCGATGGTAACGGCGTATTGGCTCTCCAGTTTCTGAATCACCGGGATCCCGTCGAGCGAGCAGGGCGCCGGACTACCCGGTTTTTTCGTCAGTTCCGCGGTCAGGGCTTTTCGGGCGGTTTTGACGAGCGCTTTGCCCCATTCATCGACGGTGGTGGTCAGCTGCGCATCCGTGACCCGCTTGATTTTCCGGTCGTTCATTTCCTGCGCCAGTTCCTTCGTGTTCTGGTTGCGGTCGGGCGAGCAGCCAGAGAAAAAAGCCAGACCCGGAAGAAAGACGAGCAGTGCGAAGATGCGGTTCATTGCGAGGAACTTAGTGTGATAAATTCTTGTCATCTATCCGGATAACGACGGAAGCGGTTGTTTCGTTGACAAATGTACGGCGGAACCGTTGACTGACCGAATTTTCGTAGATTTGTCTTGCAATACGGCCGGACCCTGTCGTTTATCACTTGTCCCGAATCTATTTTAGACAATGGTTGACCAATTAGAAGTTATAAAAGAGCGGTTTGAGGAGGTTTCTCAGCAAATCATGATGCCCGAAATCGTTTCGGATCAGAAGAAATACACCAAGCTGAGCAAGGAATACAAAGACCTCGACAAAATCGTCAAACAGTACCAGCAGTACAAAAAACTGTTGCTGGACATTGAGGGCGCGAAGGAACTGCTGGCGACCGAACGCGACGAGGATTTGCGCGAACTGGCCAAAGCCGAACTCGACGAACTGCAACCGCAACGGGAGCCTATGGAAGAGGTGTTGAAAGAAATGCTGATTCCGAAAGATCCCAACGACAGTAAAAACGTTATTCTGGAAATCCGGGCCGGAACCGGGGGCGACGAAGCCTCTATTTTTGCCGGCGACCTCTTCCGGATGTACCAGCGCCTGTGCGACCGCATGGGCTGGCGGATGTCGCTCATGGATTATACGGAAGGAACCTCGGGCGGTTACAAGGAAATTATTGTTCAGGTGGAGGGCGAGGATGTCTACGGCAAACTCAAGTTTGAATCCGGCGTTCACCGGGTGCAGCGCGTTCCGGCCACCGAGTCGCAGGGACGGATTCACACGTCGGCATCCAGCGTGGCGGTTTTGCCCGAAGCCGAAGAAGTAGACGTTCAGATCAACATGAACGACATTCGGAAAGATACGTTCTGTTCGTCGGGCGCGGGTGGTCAGTCGGTCAACACCACGTATTCGGCGGTTCGGCTGACGCACCTTCCGTCGGGGCTGGTGGTGCAGTGTCAGGATGAACGTTCGCAGATTAAGAATACCGAGAAAGCCCTGACGGTTTTGCGGTCGCGTCTGTACGAAATCGAGTTGCAGAAACACAACGACGAGATCAGTTCGCAGCGCAAGTCGATGGTGGGCAGCGGTGACCGTTCCGACAAGATCCGGACTTACAATTATCCGCAAAGCCGCGTTACCGATCACCGCATCGGCCTGACGGTGTACAACCTGCCCACCGTGATGGACGGCGATATTGATAACTTTATCGACCAGCTCCGGATCGCCGAGAACGCCGAACGGATGAAAGAAGCCGCCGTGGCTTAATGAAAAAAAACGGCCGACAAAAACCGTACGGTTTTTGTCGGCCGGAACCGGCTGTTACACCGCTGCGGTTTTCAACCGGTCGCGCAGCTGAAAGAGTTCATCCCGCAAACGAGCTGCTTCGAGAAAATCCAGTTCCTTGGCGGCTTTTTCCATTTTATTCTGGGTTTCCTTAATGACCTGCTCCAGGTCGTTTTTCCCCATGTATTGCACCACCGGATCGGCGGCAATCCGGAATTCTTCGGGTTCGACGTAGTATTGCTTGGCTGCCGGGCGCGAATCGGCCACGCGGGTCTGCTCCAGGATGGCTTCGCGGGATTTTAAAACCGTCGTTGGGGTAATGCCGTTTTCGATGTTGTAGGCCATCTGAATTTCCCGCCGGCGGTTGGTTTCGCTGATTGCTTTCTCCATCGAACCGGTGATGCGGTCGGCATACATCAGCACCTTCCCGTTGGCGTTCCGGGCGGCCCGGCCAATGGTCTGAATCAGCGAGCGAATGTCGCGCAGGAAACCTTCCTTGTCGGCGTCCATGATGGCCACCAGCGACACTTCCGGCAAATCGAGCCCTTCGCGCAGCAGGTTGACGCCGACCAGCACATCGAAAACGCCCAGCCGCAGCTCCCGCAGAATCTCGACCCGATCCAGCGCCTTTACTTCCGAGTGAATGTAGCGTCCTTTGATGCCCACCCGTTCGAGGTATTTGCTCAGTTCTTCGGCCATCCGCTTGGTCAGCGTCGTGACCAGCACCCGTTCACCTTTTTTGATCCGGCTGTCGATTTCCTCCAGCAAATCGTCGATCTGGTTGAGGCTGGGGCGCACCTGGATTTCGGGATCGAGCAAACCCGTCGGGCGAATCAGCTGTTCGACCACGACCCCTTCGCTCCGGCGCAGTTCGTAATCCGCGGGCGTGGCGCTGACATAAATGGTTTCGCCGGTCAGTTCCTCGAATTCCTGAAACGTGAGCGGGCGGTTGTCCAGCGCCGACGGCAGGCGAAAACCGTAATCCACCAGGGCTTCCTTGCGGGAACGGTCACCGCCCCACATGGCCCGGATTTGCGGCATCGTGACGTGGCTTTCGTCCACCACCGTCAGAAAATCGTCGGGAAAATAATCGAGCAGACAGAACGGTCGCTGGCCCGGCGTCCGGCGGTCGAAGTAGCGCGAATAGTTTTCAATGCCGGAGCAGTAGCCCAGTTCGCGCATCATTTCAATGTCAAACTCCGTCCGTTCCTTGATCCGCTCGGCTTCCAGATTCCGGTATTCGGACTGGAAATACCGGATCTGCGAAACCAGGTCATTCTGAATTTCGCCGATCGCCATGTTCAGCGTGTCGCGACCCGTTACGAATAGATTCGCCGGGAAGATGGCGATCATCCGGTCGTCGGCCAGCTTTTTGCCCGAAGCCGGATCGATGCGCTGAATGGCCTCGATTTCATCGCCGAAGAAGATGATCCGGTACGCAAAATCGGCATAGCCGGGGAAAATATCGACGGTATCGCCCTTGACCCGGAACGTGCCCCGCGTAAACTCCACTTCGGTCCGGCTGTAGAGAATCTCGACGAGTTTAAACAAAAACTGGTTGCGGCTGATGATCTCGCCCACGCCCAGCCGCACGATGCTTTTCTGGTATTCGGTGGGATTCCCGGCGCCGTAAATACAGGAAACCGAGGCAATCACGACAATATCCCGCCGACCGCTCATCAGGGCCGAAACCGTAGCCAGCCGCAGCTTGTCGATCTCTTCGTTGATGGCCAAATCCTTTTCAATGTAGGTATTGGTCGTCGCGATGAACGCTTCGGGCTGGTAATAATCGTAGTACGAAATAAAATAATGAACGGCGTTTTCGGGAAAGAACTGCTTGAACTCGCCGTAGAGCTGAGCCGCCAGCGTTTTGTTGTGGCTCAACACGAGCGTCGGGCGGTTTAGCTGGGCGATGACGTTGGCAACGGTATACGTTTTGCCCGATCCGGTAACCCCCAGCAACACTTGCGACGGTTCCCCTTCCTTAATCCCGTTGACCAGTTTTTCAATGGCTTTGGGCTGGTCGCCGGTGGGTCTAAATTCTGACGTGAGCTTGAAATTCATAACAAGCTAAGATACGGAAAAATACAAATGGAAACAAGGCGGTTTTGAAGATAACGGCTCGTTTGCAAGATTGTTAGCGAACGCCCCGGTTCGTCGGTTTCCTGAACAACTCCTCAGGCAGCCGGTTAAGCAATTGTTCTATTCACTCAACGTTTACACTCATGAAAAACAACCTGAAAATGGGCAGCCGGAGCCTGACCGCCGGATTGGGTATCCTGCTGACCACCTTGTGTTTAAGCTGCGGCTCCAAAACGGACAGCACCGAAAGCACCACCGACTCCTCGGCCATGTCGAACGATACGACCATTATGGGTATCCAGGGCGACACCACCACCAACACGCTGGACGCTCCGCAGGCGGCCCAGGGTGATACCGGGCAAACCCTGCCCGAAATGCGCGCAACGAAGAAAAACTAAGTTTTTATCCTCCTGACAGCGTCAGACGGTTTCGGCGCTGTCAGGATTTTCACCCAACCAGCGGATCCGGTTTTTCAGGCCCTCCGCATCGTCAACCGAAGCCAGAAAGACGGCGGGCGCACTGCCCGGATCGGTGGCGTCGGATTCCAGTTGCAGCCCGACAAAGGCCAGGTGTTCGTTCAGCAGGGTTTCGAGCGGTTCATTGCCCAAAATGCAGCGGTTGTAATACCAGTCGAGCGGTTCACCGGCTACTTCTTCCGTAACGGCGCGGTAATCCTCGAGCGTGTACCCCACGAACGGTTTTCCGAATCGTTCCCACATCAGGCGCATCACGTCGTCGAGCGAACGGGCGTGGTTCCATTTCCGGCGAAGGTACAAATCCAACATCAGCGCCACGGTAGCGCCCTTGTGGTAGACCGACACCTTGCGGTCCGGCACTCCCTTGTCGTAGCCGTCGAGCCACAAATCCCAGGACGATTCGGCCAGCGATTGAAACGACCGTCCGCTGGCTTCAAAATGCCGTTTCAGCAGCACCTGTAGCTCTTTAAAATAGGCGGCATCGTCGAAAACCGCCGACCGCCGAAGCATCAGATCGCCGTAATACGTGGTGACGCCCTCGGCCACAAAACAGGTGGTAAAGTAATTTTCCCGGGTAAAATCATAGGGTAACAATTCCGCCGGACGAATCCGGATGATGTTCCAGGCGTGAAACAATTCGTGCGACGAAACGCCCAGTAAATCCGTGTACAGCCCTTCGCCCTCGTCGTTTGGCCCCAGCACCAGCACCGTCGAATTGCGGTGTTCGACGCCGTGGTAAACCGCCGTGTTCAGAATCAGAGTCAGAAAATGGTACTCTTTCTCCGGAAATTCGCCGAAAAGCCGGAGCTGCGCGGCCGAAAACCGGTAAAAATCGCGCCGGATCCGCTCCCAGTCCGGTTTGATGTTGCCGTGAATCCAGACGTGAAAAACCGTATCATTCACTTCGTAAGCAGCGTGTTGCAAATCCGGCGACGCGATCAGCGGCCCATCCACCAGTTCGTAAAAATCCGATGCGCTCAGCCGGGCGGGGGCGGTTTTTGACAACCCGCAGGCAATCGGCCAATCGGTCGGAACCGCCAGTTCCAGCGTGCAGGGTTCCCGCAGACGGCCGTCGGCGTACAAACACAAATTAACCGGATTGAGGTACAGAAGCCGGTCATCGGCAAAGCTGGTTCCGGCGTTGATGGTATTGCTGTAGTAGGTATACCGGGCAACCAGCTCCGACACGCCTTCGGTCTGCACCCGCCAGCGGTCTTTGGTAATTTTCCGAAACGCCAGCGGTTTTCCGGCCGAATCAAAAATCTCAAACCGCTGAATGTTTTTGGCGAAGTTCTGCAATTCGTAGCGACCGGGGCGCCAGGCCGGGAGTTGAAGCTCGACGGTCGGGGTGGTGATTTCGGTCAGGAAAAACTCAACGTCGATCAGCCGGGATGCGGGATGGCGGGAAGAGATACGGTAGCGCATGGCTGCGAATATACGCCTTGTTTGGTTGTAACCGCTAACCGGAACGGTGAAACAATTGAAATGCAAAACCGCATCAATGATTCGCTGCAGCCGCTGACTCTACTGTCCACTATAGTACAGACGCATGTCCAGAAACGGACAAAAAACCGTGGCCTACTTTCCTAAAAACCGCCT
This sequence comes from Larkinella ripae, assembly GCF_054780775.1. Taxonomy (NCBI): domain Bacteria; kingdom Pseudomonadati; phylum Bacteroidota; class Cytophagia; order Cytophagales; family Spirosomataceae; genus Larkinella; species Larkinella ripae. The sequence goes on along the minus strand of NZ_BAAGVR010000017.1, from coordinate 338,628 downwards.
TTTTAAAGCGTAGTGGCCTTTTGTATTCGTTGGTGTGTTATTTGCTATGCAAAAGAGGAAGAAATAAAACCGGATTTTGAAGAAGGCATGAAAGGAACGCAACTGGGTGAATTTGAGGAATTGGTGCTGCTCACGATTGCGCTGCTCTATGACGACGCTTACAGCGTGGCCGTGGTCGAAACGCTCAGCCAGCGCCTGGAGCGGCCCATGAGTCTGGGCGCCGTTCACCGCACGATGCAGCGACTCGAAGAAAAAGGGCTGGTTGCTTCGCGCTTCGGGGACGCCAGCGCCGAGCGGGGTGGTCGGCGGAAACGCCTGTTTACGGTTACGGTGGCCGGTGAGCAATCCCTGCAGGAAGCCCGGCGAATCCGGAACGGGCTGTGGGACGGAATTCCAAAAACCGCCTTTGGCGGGGGCTTTTCATGAAAAATAAACCCGCAACTCCCCGGCCGCCCCGCTGGGCCGAACAGCTGCTGAAACGGATCACGGCTCCGCATTTGCAGGAGGAAATCCTGGGCGATCTCGACGAATTGTTTCACCGGCGCGTGGGCCGTTACGGGGCTTCCAGGGCCCGGCTGCTGTACCTGCTGGATGGGCTTTTGCTGCTTCACCCGCGGCTCTGGCGCCGGGCGGCTGTTGCTTCTTTTCCGCAAACGACTGATAACTCTACCCCCAATCCATTGGCTATGCTTAGCAATTTTTTTAAAGTGGCCCTCCGAAAACTCCGGCGCAACAAAGCCTACGCCCTGATCAACGTTCTGAGCCTAAGCCTGGGGATCGGCTGCGCGATTCTGATCTTTACGCTGATCAACTACCACCTGAGTTTTGACACCTTCCACGCCAATGCCGACCGGATTTACCGGATTTACACCGAATTTCACGGCGACAACGTTCGCTATAATCCGGGCGTCCCCAATCCGCTGGGCGAAGCGTTTCAGAAAGAATATCCGCTTGCCGACCAGGTGGGCCGGATTGCCTTTTTGCCCAAAAGAGTGATTTCGGTAACGCCGGAGAAACGGTTTCAGGAAGCGATTGCCTTTGCCGACCCGGCTTTTCTGGACATTTTCAATTTTCCGCTGCAACAGGGCAATCCGAAAACCGCCCTGCAGGAACGCAATACGGTTTTGGTGACGGACCGGATCGCTAAAAAATACTTTGGAACCGACGACCCCATCGGCCAGATTCTCCACGTCGATGATTCGCTGGTGGTTCGGGTTACGGGCGTTCTCCGCGACATTCCGTCGACCACCGATTTTCGTCCGGAAATTTACCTTCCCTTCAGCAACCTGAAAGACCACAGTCCCTGGATGGTGGAAAAAGACTGGTGGTTCAGCGTCGATGATAAGATGCAGTGCTTCATCCGGCTGAAACCGGGCGTCGTGCCGGCTGCGGTCGATGCACAGGCGCTGTCGGCCCTCTCCGATAAATATTACGATGCCAACATGGCGAAGTATTTCCGGTTCAAACTTCAGCCGCTTTCCGACGTGCATTTCAACCCCAAACTGAAAGGGTACACCGAGAAAAAGAACCTCTGGGCGTTTGCCCTGATCGGCCTGTTTCTGATCATCACCACCTGCGTCAATTTTGTCAATCTGGCGACGGCGCAGGCGCTGGGCCGCTCCAAGGAAATTGGCGTTCGGAAGGTGCTGGGAAGCGAGCGGGGAACGCTTTTCTGGCAGTTCATGACTGAAACCGCCTTCATTGCCGGGCTGGCTACCTGCACGGCCTTTCTGCTGGCCTACCTGGCTTTGCCCGCGGTCAACAGGCTTTTTGAAATTGAGCTGGCCCTCAATCCGTTTCAGGACGTTTACCTGCTCACGTTTCTACCCGTCATTTTATTGATTGTGATTTTCTTCTCCGGTTCGTATCCCGGTGTGGTCCTGGCCCGTTTTCAGCCGGTGCTGGCCCTGAAAGGCAAAGTATCCCAGCGGCCGGAAGGCGGTTTTTCGATGCGAAAGGGCCTGGTGGTTACGCAGTTCGCGATTTCACAACTGCTCATTATCGGCACACTGGTCATTGCCAACCAGCTGCGGTTTTCCCAGCAAACCAACATGGGCTTCCGGAAAGACGCCATCGTTGTGCTGCCGGTTCCCGACAATAAAAAGGCCAAAATCCACACGCTGGGCGCCCAATTCTCCGAGTTGGCGGGCGTCGAAAACGTTACCTATTTTGATACGGCACCGGCTTCGGAAAACGTGGGCAGCACCGGCATCTGGTTCGATTCCCGCCCGGAAGCCGAAAAATTCCCTATCTCCATTAAAGCCGGTGACGAGCGCTACACGTCGACGTTTGACATTCCGATTGTGGCCGGGCGTAACCTGAATCCGTCGGACACCATTCGGGAATATCTGGTGAACGAAACCGCCGTAAAAGCCCTGCGGCTGACTTCCAGTCAGGAGGTTCTTGGCAAAACGACGATCATCAACGGCCGGAAAGGAACCATCGTGGGCGTCATGAAAGATTTCCACTACCGGTCGTTTCATACGGCCATTGAGCCGCTCTGCATTACCACACGCAGCGAAAATTACCTGAATTGCGCCGTAAAAGTCAATGCGGCCCATCTGGGACCAACTCTGGCCGGGCTTGAGAAAAACTGGTCGGCGATGTACCCTTCTTCCATTTTCACGTACCAGTTTCTGGACGAGGAAATTGCCCGGTATTACAAGCTGGACACGATGATTCTGCGGCTGATTCAGGCCTTTGCCGGGATTGCCATTTTCATCGGCTGCCTGGGGCTCTACGGGCTGGTTTCGTTTATGGTCGCGCAGAAAACCCGGGAAATCGGTGTCCGGAAGGTGCTGGGCGCCAGTGTTGCCGGGATTCTGTGGTTATTTGGCAAAGAGTTTTTCGGTTTGTTACTGGTGGCTTTCGGGCTGGCGGCTCCGCTGGCGTGGTGGGTCATGAGCAACTGGCTGAACGACTTTGTGTACCGGATCGAGCTGGGTCCCGGTATTTTTCTGCTGGCGATGCTGATCACCTTCGTCATTGCGACGCTAACCGTAGGATACCGCTCGTGGCGGGCCGCGCTGGCCGATCCGGTCAAATCCCTGCGCGCCGAGTAAGGCCGGCAATCGTTCGAATCTTGCGCATGAAACACTAAATCTGGAAAGTATAGTTGCTTCATTCTGAAACATTTTCTACCTTTGCAGACTCATTTGAAAAACAGGCATACAAGATATAATTAGTCATGAAAAGAACGTTTCAACCTTCGAACCGTAAGCGCCGGAATAAGCACGGCTTCCGCGAGCGCATGGCATCTGCCAATGGCCGCCGGGTTCTGGCCGCCCGTCGCGCAAAAGGACGTCATAAACTGACGGTTTCGGACGAGAAAAAAGGCGACCGGTTTAAGATTTAATTAGTTTACGGTTTATAGTTTACGGTATACGGTTCGATCAAGCGACCTAAACCGTATACCGTAAACTATAAACCGTAAACCGCTTATGAAGCAAACGTTCAAGAAATCCGAACGGCTTTGCAGTAAAAAAACCATCGGACAGTTGTTTCAAAAAGGTAGTGCGACCACGCGGACGTTCTACCTTTTTCCGTTTCGGCTCCTGTATACCAGTGACCCCGAACGCACGGAACCGCTGCCCGCCATTCTGATTTCGGTTTCCAGCCGCAACTACAAAAAAGCCGTCGACCGCAACCTCATCCGCCGGCGCGTCCGCGAAGCCTACCGTAAAAACAAGGCCCTTCTGTTCGGAACTCCCGAAAAACCAAAGCAACCTCCCGCTTATATTGTCTTTTTATATACCGCCCGCGAGAAAATTTCGTTTGAAGAGATAGAAAAAAGTATGAAATTAGCTTTAGCTCGTCTATAGATTACTATTTCGCAGCGTCAAGCGGAGAATAACAGCGGTCAACGGAGAAACACCCCGCTTACTGCTGTTATTCTCCGCTTAGCTCCGCGAAACAACTCCTGAAACTATGTTTACGCGTAAACGTCTGACCGTCGCCCTGGGCGCGACCCTCCTGGCAGGAAGCCTTGGTTTTTACTCGTTCCGCAACGACGACCGGTTTTTCGAAATCGCCCGTAACCTGGATATTTACGCGACGCTGTTCAAGGAACTGAACCTGTATTACGTCGACGAACTGAACCCGAACCGCATGGTGAAGTCCAGCATCGACGCCATGCTGAAGTCGCTGGACCCGTACACCAACTTTTTTGCGGAAGACGAAATCGAGGACTACATGACGATGACGACCGGGCGCTACAACGGCATTGGCGCGCTGATCGGGTCGCGGCAGGGGCGCAGCATCGTGATGATGATTTACGAAGGAACGCCCGCCGAAAAATCCGGCTTGCAGATTGGCGACGAAATCCTCAAGATTGACGGCGTGGACATTAAAACCCGGCGGGAAGCGGATTCTGACAAACTGCTGCGCGGACAAACCAACACGGCCGTCAAACTGACCGTCAAGCGGTTTGGCAACAATGCCCCCATTGACCTGAACGTCACGCGCGATGTGGTCAAGATGACCAACGTGCCTTATTCCGGCATGATTACGGGCGACGTGGGCTACATCGACCTGAAGGATTTTACCGGAACGGCTTCGCGCGAGGTGCGCAACGCCTTCACCGAACTGAAGGGCAAAGGCATGAAGAAGCTGGTGCTGGACGTGCGTGAGAATCCGGGCGGTTTGCTGAACATGGCCATCGACATTGCCAACATCTGGCTGCCGCGCGAGTCGGAAATTGTGACGACGAAAGGTAAAGTAACCGAATGGAATAAAACGTATACGGCTTTGAATCCGCCCCTGGATCTGGAAATCCCGATTGTGGTGTTGACCAACAGCCGGAGCGCGTCGGCGGCCGAAATTGTTTCGGGTGTCATTCAGGATTACGACCGGGGTGTTCTGGTGGGTCAGCTGACGTACGGAAAAGGGCTGGTGCAGACGACCCGCGAACTGTCGTACAACACCAAACTGAAAATCACGACGGCCAAATACTACATTCCGAGCGGTCGTTGCATTCAGGCGATTGATTACAGCCACCGCAATCCCGACGGCAGCGTGGGCAAAATCCCGGATTCGCTGAAAACCGCCTTTAAAACCAAAGCCGGTCGCCCGGTGTATGACGGGGGCGGGGTAACGCCGGATGTCCCGGTGGAAGCGGCTTCGCCCGCGCCCATTGCCCTGAGTCTGACAAACAAAGGGTTGATTTTCGATTACGCCATCAAATACCGCCACGACCACCCGACCATCAAACCCGCCCGCGAGTTCAGCTTGTCGGATTCCGAATACCAGAATTTTGTGGCGTGGCTAAAAGACAAGGAGTACGATTATACCACCCAGGTGGAAAAAGAACTGGGCACCCTGGAAGCCTCGGCCAAAAAGGAAAAATCATTCGATCAGATTCAGGATCAGCTGAAAGCCCTGCGCACCAAACTGTCGCACAGCAAGGACGTTGATCTGGCAACATTTAAAGGCGAACTGAAAACGCTGCTCGAACAGGAAATCGTCGGTCATTACTACCTGCAAAAAGGCATGAAAGAAGCTTCTTTCTCGACCGATCCCGAAATCAAAGTCGCCCTCGACCTGTTCAAAGACATGAACCGGTACCAATCCATCCTGAAAGCAAAACAGTAGTTTTGTAATGATGAAGGATGAAGGATGAACGATGAATGGGCTACAGCACATTTCCTTCATCATTCATCCTTCATCATTCATCATTCATTTTCATGTCCCTCATTCTCTCCCTCGATACGTCCACGACGGTTTGTTCGGTGGCGGTGCACCGCGACGGTTTGCTGCTGGCGTGTTATGAATTATTTGCCGAAAAATCCTCGTCGGGCCTGCTGACGACCCTGATTCAGCAGACCGTCCGGCACAGCGGTTTTCAGCTTTCGGACCTGGATGCGGTGGCGGTTGCCAAAGGCCCCGGTTCCTACACGGGTTTGCGGATTGGGGTTTCGACGGCGAAAGGCTTGTGTTTTGCGCTCGACAAACCGCTGCTGGCCATCGATACGCTCGAAGCGCTGGCCCGGCAGGCCGGCGGTTTTTATCCGGCGTCTTATGCGCTTTGCCCCATGCTCGACGCCCGGCGGATGGAAGTCTACTGCGCGGTCTACAATTCGGAAGGCCAGGCAATTTTGCCAACTTCGGCGCAGATCATCGACGAGCATTCGTTTGCTGATTTGCTGGCGCAACAACCGCTCGTCTTCTTCGGCAACGGCGCGGCCAAATGCCGGGCGGTTTTAGCGCACCAGCCCCATGCGGTTTTTCCGGAACAAACCATGCACCCATCGGCCAAAACCGTGGGGCAGTTGGCGGCAGTTGCCTATCAGGAAAACCGGTTTGAGGATGTTGCCGGTTTTGAACCGTACTACCTGAAAGATTTTGTGGGAACCAAGCCGAAGAAGTTGGTTGTTTAGCCGGTATGGAAACCGAACTGATTGTCAATCGCGTGGCCAAAAGCGGCCTGGTATCACTGGATCTGGAAGATTATTATCATCCCGGCGAACGGCTTGTCTATGATTTGAAAGACAACCTGTTCATGGGCCTGATTCTGAAGGAAAAAGATTTTCGGGAGTTTCTGAAAAGCCACGACTGGAGCCAGTATGCGGGAAAAAATGTGGCTGTGATCTGTTCGGAAGACGCCATTGTGCCAACCTGGGCGTACATGCTGCTGACCATCCACCTGGAACCGCACGCCAGTACCGTTGTCTTTGGTTCGCTGCCGGATCTGGAAGAAAAACTTTATTTCGACGCCATCGCCCGCATCAACATCGAAGACTTCCGCGACAGCCGCGTGGTGGTGAAAGGGTGCAGCAACGTACCGGTTCCGACGGCGGCCTATGTCGAAATCACCCGCCGGCTGCGGCCCGTTGTGCAAAGCATCCTGTTCGGCGAACCGTGCAGCACCGTGCCCTTGTACAAGCGCCCAAAGCAAGGATAAGTTTACGGTATTCGGTTTTCGCCCAGCCGTCGCTGCGGTGCGGCTCTCCGCCGGGACTGACGCCTTCAGCGTTCATTATTCGTTATTCATTATTCGATATTAAGCAACGAATGCACCGTCCGGGCGTAACCCGAAAACCGTATACTGAAAACTGAAAACCGTAAAACCGCCCTACTGATTGTACGTAAACTCTTCTTTCCGGCCATCGGGGTATATCATCCGGGTCGGATACCCGTCGGGCCGGTATTCGTAGCGGTAGCGCGTCTCTTCCTGGGCGCCCGTCGTGGGGTCAGCGGCCCGCATCTTTACAATGTTATTGGAGCTCATAAACCAGCTGATTTCCGTATCGATCCTGACGGGTTTGTAAGGATTGGGAGCGGTATCGTACTCATACGTCGCCTGATCCCCCGACGCCTGAATCAGATTGCCCCGCTGGTCGTAGGTAAAAGTAACGGATGAGGCTAGGCGGTTATTGGTATCGTAAATATCCCGCCGGCTGATTCGTTTTTGGGCGTCGTAGGTAAACTGGCTGGATGATCTGAAATCGGCTTTATTGTCGGTAACCAGGTAGTTTTTGCGCTCCTGGATGGTCGTATCGGTCTTGTAAAAGGTTTCGCTGTAGGAATACAGTTTCAGGGGCAGATTGGAAACCCGGGTGGATGACCAGGGCGGATTGGTGTAATACTGCTCGACCCGGAGCGTTGTCGGACTAAGCCAGCGAAAAACCAGTTTGCTATCCAGACTCCCGTCGGTTCTGTTGCTGATGATTTCCTGAATGCGGTTAGTCGGATCGTATACGTACTGCGTGGATTCGACAGCGGCCGGATTGGCAGGATTCCCGTAATAATCGTGCCGGATCAGGCGCACGGATTGCCCACGCGCCAGAATGACCTCATCATCTTTGCGGTTGCAGGCCAGTACCACCAGCAGGAGCAACAAAACCGGAATCGTCTTCATACGGATTTAGGTAAAATAGCCGATACGGACAGGATTCCATTGGCCGGCCAAGCGTTGGAACGTTCCGAAAATTACACCAGTCGAAAGCTCATCCGGTGCCAGCGGCACGGGCCGTGTTCCCGAATGGCCCGGCGGTGAACGGGGGTCGGATAGCCGACGTTCTGCCCCCAGCCGTAGTGCGGAAACTCCAGCGATAGCTTCTCCATCAGCTCATCGCGGTAGGTTTTCGCCAGCACCGACGCGGCCGCAATCGACAGAAATTTCGTGTCGCCTTTCACAATGCAGGTGTGCGAAATCATCGGGTAATTGACAAACCGGTTGCCATCCACCAGCAAATGATCCGGTTTTGGGCCATCCACCTGCGCCATAATCAGATCCAGCGCCCGGTGCATCGCCAGAAAGCTGGCTTTCAGAATGTTGATCTGGTCAATCTCCTCGTTCGATACTTCGGCCACGGCCCAGGCCAGGGCGTCGCGCTGGATCTCCGTCCGCAACTGCGCGCGCTGAAACCGGCTCAGTTGTTTCGAATCGTTTAAAACCGGGTGCGTATAGTCTTTCGGTAAAATAACCGCAGCCGCCACCACCGGACCCGCCAGACAGCCCCGCCCAACCTCGTCCAGACCCGCTTCAATGGCGGTTTCGTTGTAAAAAGAAAAGAGCATAAAGGAGGAGAAAAGCGGAGGAAAGAAAGAGCGGAGAAAGGAGAGAGAAAATGCGTCAGCTGCTTTATTCCTCTCTTCCTCCCCTCCTCCTTTTTCCTCAATCCTCTAGTATATTTCCAAAAATAGTGTTCTTCAGGAACAGGGTCAGCAACAGAAAAACGATGGCCCAGTACAGGTAAACGCGGTAAAAATCCTTGACATCCTTGTAAACAATGGTTTTGACGGGCGCCTTTTCCAGCCGGTCGATCTCGTTGAAAACCGCCTGCAAACGCGGGGCATCGCCCGCCCGGAAAAAGCTGCCGCTGCCGATGTTGGCAATGGTGGTCAGAATGCCTTCGTCCACGGTCACCGTTGTCAGGTTGGTCCGCTGAATGGGCAGTGTCGGTTTTCCGATGGCCACGGTATAGATCCGGATGTTGAAGGCTTTGGCCAGCCGCGCCACCGTCACCGGGTCGAGGTTACCCGCCGTATTGTCGCCATCGCTGAGCAAAATCGTTACTTTGCTCTTCACGTTCGATTCGCGCATCCGGTTGATGCAAACCGCCAGCGCGCTGCCAATGGCCGTACCGGAGGTTTTGATCATGCTGTTGTCCAGTTCGTTGAGATAGCTGTTCAGCAGATCGTGGTCGGTGGTGAGCGGACACAACGAATAGGCTTCCCCGGCAAAAATCACCAGCCCGATCCGGTCGTTCCGGCGGCTTTTGACAAAACTTCGGGCTACCCGTTTGGCGGCTTCCAGGCGGTTTGGTTTCAGGTCGGTTTCGGCCATCGACGACGAAATATCGATCGCCAGCATCAGGTCGATGCCTTCGGCCACGCGCTCGGGTTCTTCGCGGATCCGTTGGGGACGGGCCAGCGTTACCAAAATGAGCGCAATGCTGATAAACAAACTAACCGGCAGCAAATACCGCAGGCTGCCGATCAGCGTGGGCTGGAGTTCCGTCCGGTTCAGGGCAACGTTCAGCCGCTGCTGCGACCGGCTCGAGAGCAATACCCGCAACGCAAAGAGCAGCAAAATGATCGGAATGGCGTACAAATAGATCGGGTGCGCCCAGGTTAGCTGCCGCAACTGCGAAATTGTAAACCATCGATACGAAAACCATTCCATAAATTTTCCTCAACTCGTCGTTTCCGGCTGGACTTCCAGCAGTTGAACGCTGCTCCGGCGATAGGCGCTGTCGGCCACTTCGTTCAGGATGCGGAGCGATTGCTGCGTCTGATCGGAATAAACACTGCCGTAAATAACCCCGTCGATTTCTTTCAGCGCGTCGGCCAGCCGGTTGTCCTGCACCAGCTCCACAATTTCGCGGGTTGTCAACGACGTAAACGGTTTGCGCTCCAGTCGTTCCATGTATTTTTTCCAGATCACCACCGCCCGTCCGGCATCGTCGTGGGCGGTTTCGGGGCCGATGCCGCGCGTCAGGCGATTAAACGTCCGCTGAAAATCCATATACTGCCGGTACAACCGAAACCGCCGGACGCGCGTTCGGATGGTTCGGCCAAAAAACAGAAACAGCAAGCCGGCCAGCCCGCACAACCCCATCACGATCGTCATCAGCAGGGGGTAATTCATCTGCTGGCGCAGCGTCACGACCTGCGTATCGGTCGAAAGCCGGAGCGTGTCGGGCCGCGCGGTCTGAACCCGTTCGCGCAGTTGGACGGTATCGATATTGGAACGAACCACGGTGCAGTCGGTGGGGGCGCGCAGCAGAAAAACCGGGACCTGCAAGGTTTGCGCCGGGCTGGTTTCAAACGAAATCAGCGTATACACCGAACTGTCCAGACTGCCCCGGGCGTCGGTTTTCGTCGAAAAAATGGCCAGGTTCCGCACCAGAAACGGCGCAAAATGCCGGGCCGTATCCGGAAATAAGACATCGGTATTGGCCCGGTGCCGAATGCTCAGCGAATACTGAAACGGTTTTCCAATTTCAATCGTATCGGTCAGAAAAAGGCCTTTGGGAACTTGAGCGTGAAGAGGAATGAACCACGAAAACTGAACAAGGAATACTGAATAGCGAATAACGAATACTGAATAACGAGTGATTGACCGCCGGATGGTTCTGGTGAATGGCCGATTGGGGGAAACGGCCCGTAGCTCCTGTTCATTAGTCATCGTTCATTGTTCATTAGTAACTCTTCAGCGCGCTTTTCGGACGCGGAACAATTCGATCAGTTGCGGCACGTAGTCGACCTGCGAATCGAGGGCTACGTAATTGGCGTTATATTGCTTGCAAAACCGCTCCAGTTGCTGCTGGCTTTGCCGGAAGGTCTGTTTGATGCCGTTGCGAAAATTCGGCGACGAGGTGTTGACCCAAACCGTTCGGCGGCTCTCGGTGTCGTAAACCGGAATGATGCCCAGCCGGGGCAGGTTGGTTTCCCGCTGGTCGTACATGTGAATGACCACCAGATCGTGCTTCCGGGCCAGGGCTTTCAGGTTGTGTTCGTAGCCGGAATCGATGAAATCCGACACCAGAAAAACCACACTCCGGCGTTTCAGAACGTTGAGCGTAAACAGCAGCGCGTCGGCCAGGTTCGTCCGGACGGATTCCGGTTTTAGCTTGAACAGGTTGACAATCAGCTGATACCCCTGCTTCATGCTGTTCGACGGTTTCAGGTATTTCTCTTTCTGGTCCGAAAAACAATACATCCCGACGTGGCTGGCTTCCTTAATGGCCGACAACGCCAGCACCCCGCAAACCTCGCGGGTGGTATCCAGCTTCGAACGGGCCGTCGTGCCGATTTCCTGCGAAGCGCTGACGTCGATCAGAAAAAAAACCGTCTGGTCTTTCTCTTCCCGAAAAATCTTGACAAACGTGCCGTGGCCTTTCGAGGACACGTTCCAGTCGATGGCCCGCACGTCGTCTCCGTATTGGTAGGTACGCAAGTCACTGAATTCCAAGCCAGAGCCTTTAAAAATGGACCGAAAACTGCCGCGCATCTGGGAATTGACGGCTTTCCGGATCCGAATTTCAAATTGATAAAGCCTGGCCAGAAACTCGTGCATGGTACTTTTTCTTTTTAGAACGCTTCAGTACCTCCCTGAAGTACCTCCGATGTCCCGTCCGTGATCCGGACGGGATAGCATTTCAGTTCAATGTTGAATTGCTGCTGGTAAACCGCCCGCATCCGGTTTACGAAGGCATCGGCGGCTTCGCGCTTTACCAGATTGATGGTGCAACCGCCAAAACCGCCCCCCATCATCCGGGCGCCCAAAACCGCATCGTCGCTCCGCGTCTGATCGACCAGAAAATCCAGTTCCGGGCAGCTTACTTCGTATTCGTGCTGCAAACCGTGGTGGGTTTCGTACATTTTTTGACCGAAAGCCGCCAGATCGTTCTTCAGCAAATACTGACAGGCTTCCCGAACGCGCTGAATTTCTTCGGTTACATACCGGCAGCGCTGGTACACCTTTCCGGGCATTTCGGCGCGGTGGGCGTCGATCAGTTCGGTCGTGGCGTCGCGCAGCAGGCGAATATCGGGCCGGTAGTGTTGCAGAATGGCGACGCCGGTTTCGCATTCCTGCCGCCGGGTGTTGTATTCGGTGTCGCCCAGCGAATGTTTCACGCCGGTATCGCACAGAATGAGCGCATAATCCGTCGTTTGAAACGGGAAATATTCGTGGTGTAACGATTGGCAATCCAGTTGGATGACGGACTGATCGCGCCCGAACATGGAAGCAAACTGATCCATAATTCCGCAATTGACGCCCACAAACAGGTTTTCGGCCCGTTGCCCCAGCTTAACCATTTCGAGCGTCGATAAACCCAGACCAAACAGTTTGTTCAGTCCGAACGCCAGTCCGCACTCCAGAGCCGCCGACGACGACAAACCGGCTCCGGACGGAATGTTGCCGCCAAAGACCAGGTCAAAACCGCCCGGCCGATACCCGGTTTTTTGCAACTGATCGACCACGCCCAGCAGGTAATTCGGCCAGCCCAGCGGAGAGGATTCCAGCCGGTCGAGCGTACAGGAAAACGATTGATGGACGTTTTCAGCCACCATCCGCGCGGTCTGGTCGGGACGCGGGGCCAGGGCGAAAATGATTTCTTTATCGATGCTGGCGGGCAACACCAGGCCGCCGTTGTAATCCGTGTGCTCACCCAGCAGGTTAATCCGACCCGGTCCCCGAACGAGCAGGGCGGGCTCCCGACCAAACTCCTCGTAAAAAACCGTCTTAATTCGCTCAATGTAAAGCTCCTGGGAATTCATCATCGTACTTATCAAAATAGACTGCTAATCCAACTGCTAATTTTACTCCAAAGTTGGGGGCCTTTTCAGAGTTTACAAACTGGCTTGCGGTAAATCTGTCGGTTCGGCCGAAAATTCCTCCTGAATCGAACGCTGAAAAGCGGTTTTTGGATGTGTCCTTTTGGTGGATTCATCGTCTAACTAAAAATCGAAATCCACTTTTCATGCTGGCAAAAACCTTCGGAAGCGCCGTGCAGGGCGTCAGTGCAACCATCATTACCATTGAAGTGACTGTGGCTCAGGGCTTACATTTCCATTTAGTGGGTTTGCCCGACAGCGCCATCAAGGAAAGCGAGCAGCGGGTGGAATCGTCGCTGAAATTTTTTGGTTACCGCATGCCCCGGCAAAAAGTCGTGGTCAACCTGGCCCCGGCCGACATCCGCAAGGAGGGCTCATCGTACGATTTACCGATCGGGCTTTGCGTGTTGGAAGCATCGGAACAGATCAGCCCCGAGCGCAAACTGGAAGAGTACGTTATCATGGGCGAGTTGTCGCTCGACGGGCGGCTGAGGCCCATCAAAGGCGTGTTACCGATTGCCATTGAAGCCCGGAAACAGGGCTATAAAGGCTTTGTTTTACCCGCCGAGAACGCGCCGGAGGCCGCCATTGTCAACAACCTCGACGTGATTGGGGTCGAAACCATGCTGGATGCGGTGGCGTTTTTTGAAGGCAAAAAAACCATTGAACCGATGGTGACCGACACCCGGGAACTGTTTGCCAACACCCAAAATGCCTACGATGCGGATTTTGCCCACGTTCAGGGACAGGAAAACATCAAACGGGCGATGGAGATTGCGGCCGCCGGTGGTCACAACGTCATCATGATTGGTCCGCCGGGCGCCGGAAAAACCATGCTGGCCAAGCGGCTCCCGACCATTTTACCGCCCTTGACGTTGCACGAAGCGCTGGAAACCACCAAAATCCATTCCGTAGCCGGAAAACTGGGCAGCCGGGCCACGCTGATTGCCTCCCGCCCGTTTCGCTCCCCGCACCACACCATCAGCGATGCGGCCCTGGTAGGCGGGGGCAGCTTTCCGCAACCGGGCGAAATCTCGCTTTCGCACAACGGAGTCCTGTTTCTGGACGAATTGCCGGAATTTAAGCGCACGGCGTTGGAGGTCATGCGCCAACCGCTGGAAGAACGCAAAGTGAGCATTTCGCGCGCCAAATGGGCCGTGGAGTTCCCGGCCAATTTTATGCTGATTGCCAGCATGAACCCCTGTCCGTGCGGGTACTACAACCATCCCGAGAAAGAGTGCGTCTGCGGACCGGGCGTGGTGCAACGGTATCTGAATAAAATCAGCGGGCCGCTGCTCGACCGGATCGACCTGCACGTAGAAGTCACCCCGGTTTCGTTTGATCAGATGACGGCCAACCGCCCTTCCGAAGGCAGCGAAGCGATCCGCGAGCGGGTGATTCGGGCGCGGGCCATCCAAACCATCCGCTTTGAACTTCAACCCGGCATTTACTCCAACGCCATGATGCCGTCGCAGATGGTGAAGCAGGTTTGCCTTATTAACGATACCGGATTGGCGCTCCTGAAAACCGCCATGGAACGGCTGGGCTTGTCGGCCCGCGCCTACGACCGGATTCTGAAAGTGTCGCGCACGATTGCGGATCTGGCCGGCAGTGAACACATCGAAACCGAACACCTGGCCGAAGCCATTCAGTACCGGAGTCTGGATCGGGAGAACTGGGCGGGGTGATTTCTCAACCCTCCGTCTGAAAGTAGGCCACCTCGGTTTTCACGGCGGTCAGCAGGTCCTTCGTTCGTTCGGGCCGGGCGTCGGTGATGAAAATCTGGCCGAAGGTGTGGTGCTCCATCAGGGTGATGAGTTTATCAATCCGGCGGTCGTCGAGTTTGTCGAAAATATCGTCCAGCAACAACATCGGTTTGATGCCCTTTTCGGCCTGCAACTGCTCAAACTGCGCGAGTTTGAGCGCAATGACAAAGGTTTTCTGCTGCCCCTGCGAACCGAATTTTTTCAGGGCGACGCCGTTGGCTTCAAACACAAAATCGTCTTTGTGAACGCCCTTGTTGGTGCGTTGCAACTGAATGTCGCGCTGGCGGTTTCGGCGGAAATCTTTCGGAAACTCCTCGTTGCCGACCTCCGATTCGTAAATAATATCGACGGCTTCGCGGGCTTCGCTCAGGTAAGCGTAATGCTTCTGCACAATCGGCAAAAACTCGGCAATAAACCGCTTTCGGCGCTGGTAAATCTTCTGAGCCAGTTGCAACAGCGGTTCGTTGTAGGTTTCGAGCAGTTCTTCGTCCAGGTAATTTCGCTCGGCAAACAGCTTCAGGGTGCCGTTGCGCTGCTTCAGAATCTGGTGGTAAAACAGGTAGTCGCGCAGATAGTCGGCATCGAGTTGCGACAGCACGCCGTCAAAAAAATGCCGCCTTTCCTCGCTGTGTTCACGCACCAGATCGGTATCGTTGGGCGCCAGCATCACCACCGGAAACCGCCCGATGTGTTCACTGATGCGCTCATACGGTTTTTTGTCCGACAACAACACTTTCCGCTGACCACGCTGCAGGCTGCACGTAATCTGAACCGGTTTTTCGTCCAGCCGAAAAACGCCGTCGATGATAAAGAAATCACTCAGGTGGTTAATGCTCAGCGCGTCCTGATTATGAAACGCGCTTTTGCTCAGGGATAAAAAATAGATGGCATCCAGCAGATTGGTTTTTCCGCTGCCGTTGGGCCCGACAATACAATTGATCTGCTCGCTAAATGTAAAACTCCCTTCCTCGTAGTTTTTGAAGTTGGTCAGGTTGAGTTTTTCCAAATACATCGGTATGGTTGTTAGCGGGAAATGCGTATTTTCGCGGCATCGTAGTGTTCCGGCCTCTCGGGCTATCGGTACCATCTGCGTGTTTAAGCAACAAAGATACGGGTCGTTTGTTATGGAATGACGAACTGCCTGTGTCAGAAACGATTTCCGTTTTTCACTCGGTTATCCTTTTTTTACGCCCAAAGAACCATATGGCAAGTGTAAAGGAAAAATCTAAGTCTTCGCCAGCTGCGGCCAAAACCCAGCATCCCAAAGAGCGTTACCTGTACTGGTATGAATCGATGGTGTTGCAACGCAAGTTTGAAGAAAAAGCCGGTCAGCTCTACGGACAGCAGAAAATCCGGGGTTTCTGTCACCTGTACATCGGACAGGAAGCCTGTTCGTCAGGATCGTATTCGGCCCTGACCAAAGATGATAAATGGATCACGGCCTACCGCGACCACGGTATTCCGCTGGCGCTGGGCTCCGATCCCAAAGCCATCATGGCCGAATTATTTGGCAAACAAACCGGCTCGTCGAAAGGGAAAGGCGGTTCGATGCACATTTTCGATAAGTCGGTCAATTTCATGGGCGGCCACGGCATTGTGGGCGGTCAGATTCCGATGGGTGCTGGCATTGCCTTTGCCGAAAAATACAACAAGACGACCAACCTGTGCATGTGTTTCATGGGCGACGGTGCGGTGCGGCAAGGCTCGTTCCACGAAGCGCTCAACCTCGCCATGACGTGGAAGCTGCCGGTGATCTTTGTGATCGAGAACAACGGTTACGCCATGGGGACCTCCGTGGCCCGGACTTCAAACGTGACCGATCTCTACACCCTGGGTGAAGCCTACGACATGCCGTCGGAACCGGTTGATGCCATGGACGTAGAAGCGGTGCACGAAGCCGTTAGCCGGGCCGCCGAACGCGCCCGCAAAGGCGACGGCCCCACGCTGCTCGAATTCCGGACCTACCGCTACCGGGGCCACTCGATGTCGGACCCGCAGAAATACCGTACGAAAGACGAGCTTGAGCAGTATAAGCAGCGCGACCCGATCGAAAACGTGCGGGCGACAATTCTGGAACAGAAATTAGCCACGGAAGAAGACCTGGCGGCTATCGATCAGAAGATCAAGGGAATTGTGGACGAGTCGGTGAAGTTTGCCGAAGAGTCGCCTTTCCCGTCACCGGACGAAGCGTTTAAGGACGTATACATGCAGAAAGACTATCCGTTCATCACGGAATAAGGATTTAAAAGGAGCAGAGGACGAAAAGAAGTGAGGATGCCGGAAACCGCACCCCTTTCTTTCGTCCTCTACTCCCTTCCTGCTCTCCTCCTTTTTTGCCCCTTTTTCCTTTATTATCAAAACTTTGGATAGCTTTTTGCTTTCTATTATCCAGAGATTTACTAAATTTGCAGTCCGAAATTTTGGCTATTCATAAATGAGTAAGACACAATCAAGCTCCAAACTGGAGTTTCTGGAAGATCCCACTGCCTTAGCGGGGTCGTTGGGGAAAGCGGAGTTGTTTTTTGAGAAGAACCAGAAGCTGGTGCTGGGTCTGCTGGGCGTGGTTGTGCTGGCCATTGCGGGTTTTATCGGTTACCGGTATTGGATCGACAGTCAGGATCAGGAAGCCCAAACGGCGATGTTTCCGTCGGTTTATGAATGGGAGGCCGATTCGCTGAAAAGAGCCCTGAACGGCAACGGTGCCAACGAAGGTCTGGCAACGATCTCCGAAGAATACAGTGCCGCACCGGCCGGAAACCTCGCCGGTTTTTACGCGGGTGTTGCCCTCCTGAAACAGGGTAAATACGATGATGCCATCGAAAAACTGAAGGGTTTCAGCTCATCCGATCTGTTGGTGCAAGCGCGCGCGTACGCTTTGATTGGTGATGCCAACATGGAAAAGAAAGCCTACAGCGACGCCATTGATTACTACAAAAAAGCGGCTGATTACAAGCCCAACCAATATTTTACGCCCGGTTACCTGCTCAAGCTGGCACTTGCCTACGAGCAGAACAAGCAAAACCAGGAAGCTATTGACACGTACAACCAGATTATTGACAAATACCCGACTTCTGCCGAGTCGGCCAACGCCAAGAAATACAAATCCGTACTGGAAAGCACGGTTGGCGAGTCATAAGCAGCGTTGAAACAAACCATTGCGAAAGGACAAAACCAACCGGGGTTTTGTCCTTTTTTTTGACCACTGACTTAGCTGATGAATGCGAAGGGCGCTGATTTGACCAATTCATAAGATCACCAACTGCCTTTCAGTCTTAAATCAGGGTCAATTTTCAATCAGCTCAATCGAATTAATCCGTTAAATCCTGATTCAGATGGCCACCGAATTAAAGAATTTAAGCGTTTTTTCAACGGATAACCTCCCCGACATCAGCGAACGCCGGTTTGCCATTGTGGTGGCCGAGTGGAATGCCGAAGTAACCGAAGCCCTGTTCGAAGGGGCCTATCAAACCTTGTTGCAATACGGCGCAACCGCTCAAAACATCATCCGGGGCAATGTTCCGGGCAGTTTTGAACTCAGTCTGGGGGCGCAGTGGTTTGCCCAGCGCGACGACATCGACGCCGTCATTGCGCTCGGGTGTGTGATTCAGGGCGAAACCAAACACAACGATTACATCAACCACGCCGTGGCGCAGGGATTGACCCAGGTTGGGATACAAACCGGAAAACCGGTTATTTTTGGCGTCCTGACGCCGAATAACCAGCAACAGGCCATCGACCGCGCGGGCGGCATTCACGGCAACAAAGGCGACGAAGCCGCCATGACCGCCGTAAAAATGCTAGGATTACAGCAACAAGTTTATCGTTATTCACCTAAAATCTAATGTGATTGAGTGATTGAGCGATTGCGTGAATAGCTCCGCCAAATACCGGCTCCCTGTGAAGCCCTTCACGCAATCGCTCAATCACTCAATCACTCATTCTTTAAACCATGCAAGTCTGGAAATTTGGCGGAACGTCCGTTGGCAAACCCGAACGGATGCATTCGATCCGCAACCTGATTACCGCCGATGATACGCAAAAAATCATCGTCCTGTCGGCTTTGTCCGGTACCACCAACGCCCTGCTGTCGATGGCCGAATCGGCCAAAGCGGATTTGTCGGCGGAAGCAACCGAGAAAATCGAACACCTGAAAGCCCATTACGATTCGTTCGTACGGGAGTTGTATAAAACTTCGGACGGCCTGGCCCAGGGGCAAAAGATCGTGGAAAACGAGATTTCGTCCATCCGGTCGCTGACGGACATCCGGCCGTTTACGGTGAAACAGGAGAAAGAGCTGGTGGCCAAAGGCGAGTTGCTCAGCACGCAGATGTTTCAGGCTTACCTGGAAGAAGCAGGCCAGGATTCGGCCCTCTTACCGGCGCTGGATTTTATGCAGATCGACGACGACGGGGAACCCGAACTGGAGGTGATCGAGCAGAAACTGCGGGCCTTATTAGATGGTCAGGGCAGCAAACAACTCATTGTTACGCAGGGCTTTATCTGCCGCAATCGCCAGAGTGAAGTTGACAACCTGAAACGGGGTGGTTCTGACTACACGGCCTCGCTGATTGGTGGGGTCATCCGGGCGGAGGAAATTCAGATCTGGACCGACATCGACGGCATGCACAACAATGACCCGCGCATTGTGAAGAAAACCTTCCCGATTCGGGAGCTGACCTTTGAAGAAGCGGCTGAGCTGGCCTATTTTGGGGCAAAAATCCTGCACCCATCAACCATCACGCCCGCCCAAAAATACGGCGTTCCGGTTCGGTTGAAAAACACGATGGACCCGGCGGCTTACGGAACCGTCATTGCCGATAAGACCTCCGACCAGGTGTTTAAAGCCGTCGCGGCAAAAGACGGCATCACGGCGCTCTACATTCACTCGCTGCGGATGCTGAATGCCTACGGTTTTCTGCGCCGGATTTTTGAGGTATTTGAAAAATACAAAACACCGGTTGACCTGATTGCTACCTCCGAAGTATCGGTTTCGGTGACGATTGACAATACCGAGAACCTGGAGAAAATCAAGGAAGAGCTGGCGGAATACTGCACGCTGGAAGAACCGGATTACGAGCAGACCATCATCTGTATTGTGGGTAATTTTAATGCCGATCATGCGGGTGTGGCCCTGCAGGTTCTAAAAGCGCTGGAAGGCATTCCGATCCGGATGATTTCGTACGGTGGCACGGAGCACAACATCTCGCTGCTGATGCACGGACGCTACAAAGCCGAAGCGCTGAACGCCCTGAACGAAGGCTTATTTAATTTGAAAGAAGCTTGAAACGTAGCGAGCGGTTTTTGAAACCATCCCGAATTACGTCTTACGAAAGTTAAGAACGGCTCTCCGATAGCTATTACCCGAATAACATGCTGCAACTTCCTTTTATCCGCGATAACAAAGAAACAACGCTGGCGGGGCTGAAAAAGAAACGCTTTGCCAACGCCGAAACCGCCGTTGAACAGGTTCTGGCCCTGGATCAGCAACGACGTGACGCGCAGAAAGAACTGGACGACGTGCTGGCCCGCTCCAACGCCAAAGCCAAAGAAATCGGTGCGTTCATGAAGGCCGGTCAGAAGGCCGAAGCGGAAGCCGCCAAATCCGAAACCGCCGACCTGAAAACGCGCTCGAAAGAACTGGAAGAAAGCCTGAAAACCGCCGAACAGCAGCTGCAGGAGGTGTTGGTAACGCTGCCCAACCTGCCCCACAGCAGCGTACCGGAAGGCCGCAGTGCGGAGGATAACGAGGTGGTGCTGGAGCATGGCGAAAAACCGGCGTTGCCCGAAACCGCCCTGCCCCACTGGGAACTGATCAAAAAATACGGAATCATCGACTTTGAGCTGGGCAACAAAATCAGCGGAGCCGGTTTTCCGGTCTATCGGGGCAAAGGCGCCCGGATTCAGCGCGCCATGATCAACTTTTTTCTGGATGAAGCGCTCAAAGCCGGTTATTTTGAAATTCAGCCGCCCATTCTGATCAACGAAGATTCCGGTTTCGGAACGGGGCAATTGCCCGATAAAGAGGGCCAGATGTACTACGCCGAAGCCGACAAACTGTACCTGATTCCGACGGCGGAAGTGCCGATTACCAACCTGTACCGCGATGTGATTGTTGCGGACGATCAGCTGCCGATTAAAAACGTCGGACATACGCCCTGTTTCCGGCGCGAAGCGGGTTCGTGGGGCGCCCACGTCCGGGGCCTGAACCGCCTGCACCAGTTCGATAAAGTGGAAATTGTGCAGATCCGAAAACCGGACGAATCGTATCAGGCGCTGGAAGACATGAGCCAGTATGTGCAGTCGCTGCTCCAGAAACTGGAATTGCCCTACCGCGTGCTGCGGCTTTGCGGGGGCGATATGGGTTTTGCGTCGGCGCTGACCTACGACATGGAAGTCTGGTCGGCGGCCCAGCAACGCTGGCTGGAGGTGAGCTCGGTTTCCAACTTTGAAACCTTCCAGGCCAACCGGCTGAAACTCCGTCACCGGGTGGAGGGTAAAACCCAGCTTTTGCACACGCTGAACGGTTCGGCCCTGGCCCTGCCGCGCATTCTGGCCGCCATTCTGGAAAACAACCAGACGCCGGACGGCATCCGGATTCCACCGGTTTTGGTCCCCTATTGCGGTTTTGAAACGATCTGAACCAAACTAAAAAAACCGCCCCTGATAAGTCAGGGGCGGTTTTTTTAGTTAAATGCTATATACCGATCAAACCGTAATCGGCTGTTGTTCAATGGCTTTCTGCAACGCCTGTTCGTCCGTTAAATCAAGGCGTAAAGGCGTAATCGAGACAAACCCGTTATCGACGGCCCAGCGGTCGGTGCCTTCCTCCGCCGGTTCCAGGGGCGTTACCGTAAACCAGTAGTGTTTGCGGCCCAGCGGGTCCATGCCCGGCACCACCGTTCCGTCGTACAGGCGAACCGACTGCCGCGTCCACCGGATGTCGGTCGGATTGGGCGGGAAATTCACGTTGTAAAGCGACAATTCCGTATCTTTCAGTAACAACTCCAGCGTTTTTTCCACGTAGGGTTCCAGCAGGTCAAAATCCGGTTCGGTTTTGCCAACCGGCGTACTCAGCGCGATTCCTTTGATGCCCAACAAAACCGCCTGTTTGGCGGCTGCCAGCGTTCCCGAATGCCACATGGAATTGCCCAGGTTCGGACCCATGTTGATTCCCGATAAAACCACATCCGTCTGGCCGCCGATGTGGCTTCCCAGGGCCACGCAGTCGGCGGGCGTTCCGTTGACGCGGTAGGCCTCGATGCCTTCAAACTTGATTGGAGACGGCTTGTAAGACAATGGCCGTGAGTGCGTTACGGCATGGCCCATGGAAGACTGCTCAACATCAGGCGCCACCACGCGGACTTCGCCAAACCGGGAAGCTATTCGGGCCAGGGCGGCAATGCCCGGGCTGTAAATACCGTCATCGTTGGTGATTAAGATTCTCATGGTATGATCATTTTGTCTATTTATTCCAACAGAAAAACGCCGGTGATGTTTTATATATCGTTACAACGGACTTTATGAAAATCGCTCAACTCTTACATAACCCCGGCGCGGGTGACGAGGAACATTCCAAAAAGGAACTCATGGCCCTCATCGAATCGGAGGGATTTGTCTGCCGGTACGCTTCCACGAAAAAAGACGACTGGAAAAACCTGAAAACCGACGTCGATTTTCTGGTGGTGGCGGGGGGCGACGGCACGGTTCGGAAGGTGGCCAAGCGGCTTCTGAACCGGAAGCTGATCGAAAAACCGTATCCGGTGGCGCTGCTGCCCAACGGAACCGCCAACAACATTGCCGGCACGCTCAACATTCCGATCGACGACCCCAGGCCCGTCGTGCAAAGCTGGCACAAGGATCAGCGAAAAACGTTCGACATCGGGCTGGTGGAAGGCCTGCCCAAACGGCATTTTTTCCTGGAAGGAATTGGCTACGGCGTGTTTCCCCGCCTGATCAAAGAAATGGAAGATCACCAGGAACGCTCGACCGATTCGCCGGAAGAAAAACTGAACGTGGCGCTGGAGGTGCTGGCCGAAATCGTCCAGTCCTACGAAGCCCGGCCCTGCCAGATTGAAGTGGACGGCGTCGATTATTCCGGCAACTACCTGCTGGTGGAAGTGATGAACATCCGCTCGATTGGGCCCAAACTGGTGCTGGCCCCGGCCGCCGATCCCGGCGATGGTCAGTTTGAAATCGTGCTGGTTTCCGAAAACCAGCGGGTTGGCCTGCTGACGTACGTGCAAAACCGGCTCAACGGCGTCGAAGGCGATTATTGGGGAACCGCCCTCAAAGGCAAAACCATCCGGATGAAGTGGGACGGTCTGGAAATGCACTTGGACGACCAGTTCATTAAATCCAAGAAATCCCGGGACCTCCGGATCATGCTGCACGAAGGCGCGCTGAGCTTTCTGGGTGCGCACTAGCGGCCCCGTGACGGGCCCCGGGCGCTATTGCAGGTGAAAATTGATCGGCAAATTATACTTGACGCGGACATTACGGCCCCGAATGGCGCCCGGTTTCCATTTTCCGCTGGAGGCTTTGACAACCCGCAGGGCTTCCTTGTCAACCGTCGGGTGGACACTTCGGATGACCTCGTAATCGCAGAGGGAACCATCTTCACTGACCACAAAGCTGACAAACACTTTGCCTTCAACGTTGGCCTTGGCCACTTCGGCCGGGTACCGAAGATTGGCTGACAGAAAACTGCCCAGCCCTTTCAGACCGCCTTTGAACTCGGCCTGCTGCTCCGGATTTATGTACGCTACCGAATCCTGTCCGTAATAGGCCACGCCCGACACGCATTTGCCGTTCTGGTACGACTCCCGGTACGCCGGTTTTCCGTCCGGATACTGTCCTTTCCAGCTGCCTTCCTTGCGTCGTTCCTTCACCAGGCCGGTTTCGGTGATCCATTTATGATCCTGTCTGGAAACAAACCGAGCCATTCCGTTGCCGTTTTGAATGAGCGGCTTTCCGGTCGAATCCCACTGGCTGAACAACTCAGAGTCTTCGCCTTCCATGGGCACCATTTTTCTCATCAGCACCTGCTGCAATTGCCCGTTCGGAAACCACGACCATTCCTGAATCTTGCCGTCCTGCAGGGTTTCCTCGATCCGCTTCACCAAACCGTTGCGGTAGTAATAAACCGATTCACCCACTTTCCTGCCATCGCTGTATTGCTCCCGCGAAAGAACGGTTCCGTTCGGATAAAGCGAATAAATAATGCCTTCCGGTTGCAGGAAAACATCTTTGATCAGCAAGCGGGTCGCCTGAATTGAATCCGGCAAAGCCGGGTCATCGTCATTCGAGTGGGCATACGGTTTTTTCTCGAAATAGTACTGAATCGTTTTACGCCACTTCTCCCCGGCCAGTTCATACACCGTCGGATCGCCGTTGGGCAGCCCCATCGTATCAACCGGCGTAACCAGTTTAAAAAGCGCCTGGGTTTCATCAGCGATGGGGGCTCCTTCTTTGGAATAAAAGGCCGTGAACGCCCCCGGCTCACTTTTGATGGCCCCCGGAGCAAACCGGACCGTGTACGTCAACTGCTGCCGCACCGGCATCCCGCCTTTCAGCGCCGGTTTCCAGGCATTGAAATGGCTCAGCACCCGAACGGCCTCACGGTCACAATCCGGATGGAGCTTGCGAAGAACCTGCACGTCCGAAATCGTGCCGTTGGGCTCCACAACCGCCGACAGAATCACCGCGCCTTTGGTACGGCTTATCTGGGCCGCGTACGGCATCCGGCGGTTTACATCGATAAACTTTTCCAGCAATGGCAGTCCGCCCAGGGGCCGCGCGGCCGAATCGACTTCAAACTCTTTGTAAAGCGTCTGAGCGTGAGCCGCGAACGTACTAAACAGAATAACGAATGCGGAGACGTAGCCTTTCATGTCCGAAAACAGGATTTTAGGCGTACAATTTATAAAAGATACGCTAAAAACGAAAGTATTTTCCGGACAAACGATAGCGTCTTTCACCAGATTCAATTCCCGATTCGCCGGAATTGAAAAGGGAATATTACAGCATGATAAATACGGGCTGTAATATTCCTTTTTCAATCAGCACTTTTCATTCACCATTCTAAAGGTGATATGTTTCTCGCTAAGCCGCTGGGTTTGCCGCCGAAACCGCCGTTCTGATGTAATCCAGCAAGGCGGTTTTGCCTTTCACGGCGCCGGCTTGCGTTCGGCCCGCCAGCGTCCGTCCGGAAATAACCGCATCGGTCATTTCAATGAAATTCCGGATACCGTCGTCCGAAAACCCCAGTTGCCGAAACATCGGCTCCCACTGGCTCCGGTCAATCGTCTTGGCTTTAACCGGTTTGCCAAGGGCTTCAGAAAAAGCGTCGGCCACATCCATTGACGTGTACGCAGCGGGGCCTTCCACCTCGATGATGGTGCCGGTTTTCCGCCCGTTGTCGATCATCAGGCGGGCAAGCACGTCGGCCACATCCATCGGTGAGATCATCGGAAGCGAAAACTCCGGCGGAAAAAGTGTCGGCAGCACCCCCGTTTTCTGAACGTCGGGCAAATACATCAGCCAGTTGCTGAAATAATAGGCCGGCCGGACAAAAACCGTGTTCACGGCGGCCCCGTCGAACGCGTGTTCCAGCCAGTACGACATTTCCAGGTTGCCGGTTCCGTGTTCGTGTTGCGCGCCCATCGACGACAGGCCCACCACGGTCCGGATGCCAGCCGCTTCGGCGGCCCGGCGGTAATTTGCCAGCAGGGCTTTCGTTTCGCCGATCACGTCCTGCTCCTGGCCGCTCTCGGGCGTCAGGGCCAGCAGCGTGGTGCCGTCGGCCAGCGCGGCCGTTAAAGCCGGTAAATCATGTACATCGGCCAGGGCGACCGCAGCCCCGGCGTTTCGGAGCTCGTCCGCTTTTTCCAGATCCCGAATTACCCCTCTGACCGGTTGTTGTTCTCTCACCAGATTGGCTACCACGGCCGATCCCACTTGTCCTGACGCTCCTAATACGATATGCATACCTGACGTATTTGTTCCTACCGGTTTGACAACACCTGGTTTTTACGGTACCGGGCAACGCTTATTTATGGCTGTTTTTCAGCCATTTCTTTCAGCTTCTCCAGCGCCTTCGGCCATTTTTCCTGAAAGTAGTTGATGTACTCGTCCACAATATCGATCTCTACCGTTAACTCGGTTTTTCCGTCTACGGTTTTGAGCGTATAATTTTCTTCCGAGCCAACCCACTCGCTGCCCGCTTCGCCCCGAATTTCAACGCCCTTTTTAACTTCCCCCACTATTTTGAACGACAGGTATTCGGGCGGGACACTGGCCGCAATCTGAGACAGAATCCCGTCGTTGTTCGCATCCAGAAACCGCACCTTGCTGCCTTCTTTCCAGTCGGTTTCGACCCGCGAACCTTCGTTGAAAACCGCGGTCCATTCCGGATACGTTACTTCGCCCCAGAGAAGAGCCCAGACGGTTTCGCGGGTTGCCCCGATGACGGTTTTAAATTGCTTTCTTTCCATGATCTGTTGTTTTTTAAACAAAGGTGGGATTATTTTAAAACAAGAGTAAGGGGGAATCGCGACAATTTGCGGGTCAATTCGGCCAGCCTTCGATTCCTGAACATCCCTTTTCAGGTCGGTCGAATAACCGTTACCTTTGGGTATGGATTATTTCAAAGACCTTCTTGACCTGCTGAAAGTTGAACGCGAAGAAGACCGCAACCAATACCGTAAACTCACCGAAGCCACTTCCATTGCCGAACGCCGGGCCAACGGTCTGACCTGGTACCCGATTGCGATCCGGGGCTCGGAACTCAGCCGGGGCGATTACTTGACGGTGGAAGTGGAGCGCACCACCCACCACGACCTGACGCACCAGTTCCGGGGGGGTATGCCCGCCGTGTTTTTCAGCAATCACGATCCCAAAACCGACCGGGTCGAAGGCACCATTTCGCACCAGAGCGGAAACCGCCTGAAAATTACGCTGCAAACCGACGAATTGCCGGACTGGTCGCGGGATGGCAAACTGGGCGTCGAACTGCTTTTTGACGACAAAAGTTACGACGAAATGCAGGAAGCCCTCAAACTGGCCCGAACGCTCAGCGCCGACCCCAAAAACCGCCTGGTGCAGATTCTGACGGGGCAGTCCTCCCCGACGTTTCAGGCCGATTTGCCGCCCCTGCCCATTCCGCAACTGAACGAGAGCCAGCAGCGGGCGGTCGATAAAATCCGGGCGGCCAACGAACTGGCCATCGTCCACGGCCCGCCCGGCACCGGCAAAACCACCACGCTGGTGCAGGCCATCAAGGTCCTGCTGAAAGAAGACAACCGGAAATTGCTGGTAGTAGCGCCCAGTAACACGGCGGTCGATCTGCTGAGTGAAAAGCTCCACGAGCAGGGGGTGAACGTTCTGCGGGTGGGCAATCCGGCCCGCATTTCCGACCGCCTGACGGCCCTCACGCTCGACCACAAAATGGCCGAACACAGCCTGATGAAAGAAGCTAAAAAGCTGAAAAAACAGGCCAGTGAGTTTAAAAACATGGCGCACAAGTACAAACGGAATTTCGGGAAGGCCGAGCGTGAGCAGCGGAAAGCCTTGTTTGACGAGGCCCACCGGATCATGAAAGAGGTGGCCAATACGGAGCAGTACATTGTGGATGATCTGGTAACCCGGGCGCAGGTGATAACGGCTACGCTGGTCGGTTCCAATCAGGCCCTGATCCGCACCCTCAGCTTTCATACCGTGGTCATCGACGAAGCCGGGCAGGCGCTGGAACCGGCCTGCTGGATTCCGATCCTGAAAGCGCAGAAAGTGATTCTGGCGGGCGACCACTGCCAGCTGCCACCCACCATCAAATCCAGCGAAGCCGCCCGCAACGGCCTGAACACCACCTTGCTGGAAAAGTGCGTTTCCCGGCACCCGGAAGCGGTCAGTTTGCTGGAAGAACAATACCGGATGCACGCGCACATCATGGGCTATTCGTCGCAGGTGTTTTACGCCAATCAGGTCAAAGCCCATCCGTCGGTGGTGGCGCATTCGCTGTTTCCGGGCGATAGCGCCCTGTGGTTTGTCGACACGGCGGGCTGCGGTTTTGACGAAAAACTCGACGGCACCAGTTCCACCAATCCGGAAGAAGCCGCGCTGCTGATCCGGCATCTGGCGCAGCAGGTCGCGGAGTTAAGCCCGTTTTATTCGCCCCAAAACTTTCCGAGCATTGCCGTCATCTCGCCGTACAAGCAGCAACTCGCCGTGCTGAACGAACAGTTGCGGCACCACCCCGACTTGCAACCGTATCTGGCCAGCATTACGGTGAACACCATCGACAGTTTTCAGGGGCAGGAACGCGACATTGTTTACATTTCGATGACCCGCAGCAATGCCGGGGGCGACATCGGTTTTTTGTCGGACATCCGCCGGATGAACGTCGCCATGACCCGCGCCCGCAAGAAGCTGATCATCGTCGGCGACAGCGCCACGCTGGCGAGTCTGCCGTTTTATGCGAATTTTGTGACGTATTCCGAACAGCTCAACGCCTACCAAAGCGCCTGGGAGTGGCTTTGAGCGGTCGAATGCCCTGCTTTTTGGCAGTAGGAATAGCCCTCGACGGCCTTTTCCCGTAATAGTCCAAACCCATCGATTCCTTTCCTTACGAATGCATGAGAAAGCTTAAGGCTCCGGCCACGCTTGGTTCCCTGGTTGTCCTCCTTGTTTCGCTGCTCACCGGCCTGGCGGTTGCCCAGCCAAAATCAGAAACCACCAACGCTCCTTTCGCATTAAAAGACGGCGACCGGGTGGTTTTTCTGGGCAACTCGCTGTTTGAGAATGATTTTCAGTACGGGTATCTGGAACTGGCGCTGACCACGCGCTGGCCCGACCAGAATGTGACGTTTCGCAACCTCGGCTGGACCGGCGACAACGTGTTTGGCGATGCGCGGAGCACGTTCACCAACCCACCGACGGCCTATCAGCACCTGATGGACCAACTGACCAAAGCCCAGCCAACGCTGGTTTTTGTGGGTTATGGCGGGGTGGAAGCGCAGGAAGGCGAAGCCGGTTTGCCCCGGTTTCGGGACGGTTTAGGCAAACTGCTCGACAAAATTGACCAACTGGGCGCCAAAGCCATTCTGCTGTCGCCGATCCCGGTCGTAGCGTTTGATTCGTCCCAGAACGTGAGCCAACGCAATGCCATGCTGGAACGGTATGCGGCCGAAATTGCCAGAATCGCGTCGGAGCGGGGCAAGCGGTTTATCGACCTTTTCAAACCGATTCAGGAAATCAGTCAGAAACTGCCCATCCTGGAAAACGGCGTCCACCTGAACGAAACCGGTTATTATTACCTGGCTACTACGCTGGAAAAAGGCCTCGGCCTACCGGCCAACGGCGGGATGGTCACGATCAATGTGGCTAAAAACGGCGCCGAAACCACCGCTCCGGCCAAAATCCTGAAGCCGGATCAGCCCAACGCAACCGTACAATTTACGCTGGATGAAGGCTATCTGCCGCTCCCGCTTCCCGAAAAAAACCGGGAGGCTATTCAGGAGGTCCGTGTTTTGAAAATAAGCGGGTTGAAAAAAGGGTTTTACACCCTGAAGGCCGACAACGAAGCGGTCATCACGGCCTCGGCCAGCGAATGGCAGAAAGGCGTTCCGCTTAAACAGGGGGCGGCCTACCAGCAGGCCGGCCAGATCCGGCAGATGATCCTGAAAAAAAACGACTTGTTTTATTTCCAGTACCGCCCGCTGAACCAGACCTACATCCTGGGTTTCCGCTCTTACGAACAGGGTCGGCACGTGAAGGGCCTGGAAGAACAGTATATCCTTATCAAATGGCTGGAAGGGCAGATCTTCCTGAATCACCAGCCGAAATCACGCATCTATACCCTTTCTCTTTTGAAATGAGCATGAAAGCCCTGAAAACAATACGGTTTCCCCGATTGATCCGCGCCCTGATTCTCCCGTTCGTGCTGCTGATGACTGCTTCCGTGCATCAGGATGACCGGAAAGACCTTCCGAATCCGGATGTGAAACGCGAACTCGAATCCTTCAAGATTGCCGACGGTTTTGAGGTGACGCTGTTTGCCGCCGAACCGCTGGTGGCCAAACCCATCCAGATGAACTGGGACGCCGACGGCCGCCTGTGGGTGGTGAGCAGCACGGCCTATCCGCACCTGAAAACCGGCGAAGAAGCCAACGACAAGGTGTTTGTGCTGGAAGATACCGACGGCGACGGCAAAGCCGACAAATCGACGGTTTTTGCCGAAGGACTCATTACACCCACCGGCATTCTGCCCGGCGATGGGGGCGTTTACGTCGCCAACTCGACGGAAATTCTGCATTTTGCCGACACGGACGGCGACGGCAAAGCCGACAAACGACGCCGGATTCTGAACGGTTTCGGTACGGGCGACACGCACCACCTGATCCATACCTTTCGCTGGGGACCGGAAGGGCGGCTGTATTTCAACCAGTCCATCTACATTTACAGCCACGTGGAAACCCCGCAGGGCATCAAGCGGCTCGAAGGGGGTGGCGTCTGGAAACTGAACACCCGGAATCTGGACATGGACGTTTACGCCCGCGGTCTGATTAATCCCTGGGGCCTTCAGTTCGACCGCTGGGGGCAATCGTTCCTGACCGACGGCGCGGGGGGCGAAGGCATCAATTTCGCCTTCCCCGGGGCCACCTTCGTGACGGCCCCGGGAGCCGCCCGCATTCTGCGCGGACTGAATCCCGGCCAGCCCAAACACAGTGGTCTAAGTGTGATTTCGGGTCGGCATCTGCCCGAATCCTGGCAGGGTAGCGTCATCACGAACGACTTCCGGGCCAACCGGATCAACCGGTTTAAACTGGAAGAACAGGGCAGCGGCTACGCGTCCAAGCAAATGGAAGACCTGCTCTGGACCGACAATGTAGCCTTTCGGCCCGTCGATATATCCGTGGGGCCGGACGGTGCCATTTACGTGGCCGACTGGTATAACCCCATTATTCAGCACGGGGAAGTGGATTTCCACGATCCGCGCCGGGACCAGCAACACGGCCGCATCTGGCGGATTGTCGCCAAAAACCGCCCGCTGGTGAAAAAAGCGCCCTTGAGCAAAGCCTCCGTCAGCGAACTGCTTGATGCCCTGAAACTTCCGGAAGACTGGACCCGCCTGCAGGCCAAACAGGTGCTGAAAGCCCGTGGCGCCAACGAAGTGATTCCGGCGCTCCAGAAATGGGTGCAGAATCTGGACAAGAACAACGCCGGCTACGAACACAATCTCCTCGAAGCCCTCTGGACGTACCAGACGCTCGAAGTGGTGAACGAGCCGCTGCTGCTCAACCTACTGAATGCCCAAAGTCCGCAGGTGCGGGCGGCTGCGTTGCGGGCGCTCGAACTCTGGCACTCAAAAATCGCCAATGTACCGGCCCTGCTGACCAAAGCCGTCGCCGATGCGCACCCGCAGGTTCGGCTGGAAGCCGTCCTTGCACTCCGGAACGTTCAAACGCCCGAAGCGGCCCGGACGGCCCTCGCGGTGCTGGACAAACCGATGGACGAATTTCTGGATTACGCGCTCTGGCAAACCGTTCGGGAGCTGGAACCCCGGTGGACCAGCCGGTTAAAGTCCGATCCTGCTTTCCTCGGCGACGCGAAAAAGACGGTTTTTGCCCTCAAATCAGCGAGTGGCCCGGATGCAGTTTCGCAATTGGCCCAGCTTTACCAGAAAGACCAGATTCCGGAAGAATACCAGAAAGACGTTTTGGGTTCGATCGCCCGCCTGGGTTCGCCGGCGGACCTGTCCATCCTTCTCGACAAAGCGGTTCAGAGCACTTCCGGCGCGACCAAAAGCACCAGTGCTCAGCTAAGCGCGCTGGAAGAAGCCGCCCGCCGGGGTGCGAAACCGGCGCAAAACCTGAACCGCATCACCGGTTTTATGGAAAATGAGGACGATGCCATTGCCACCAGCGCCATTCGGCTCATCGGTTCGTGGCAACTCGAAGACCTGAGCGGCACACTGGTTAATCTGGCCCAGAAAGGCGATAAAAACACGCGGAAAGCGGCTTTGAACGCGCTGGCGGCCCTGAAAACCGACCAGGCCCGTAAGACCATTGCCGACCTGACCAGCACCAGAAATCCGGCCGATTTGCGCGTAGCGGCCGCGGCCCAACTGGCGTCGATCAACGCAACCGAAGCGGCCCGAATCGGTGCCGATCTGCTGCGGACGCTACCGGCACAGACCGATGCCGCCGACTTTTATCAGGCCTTTCTGACCAGCAAAGCCAATGCGCAGGCCCTTGCCGACGAACTGAACGCCCGCAAAATACCGGAAAACCGGGCCAAAGAAGGTCGGCAGATCCTGCAGCGCCGGGTAACGTATTTCCTGCGCAACACGGACGAAATCAAACGGCTGGCGCAGGCACTGGAAGCCTCTGGCGGGGTCTTGCCCGCCGAAAAAATGCCCCAGGAACTCAGCAATCAGGACATCAGCGGCCTGGCGCGGTTGGTGCAGGAAACCGCCGATCCGGTGAAAGGCGAGCTGGTTTTCCGAAAAACCGCCCTGACCTGCCAGACCTGCCACGCCATTGGTGGGGCCGGGGGGCGCATCGGCCCGGATTTGAGCAGCCTCGGTACCAGTTCGCCGGTTGAAACCATCACCCGCTCCATTTTGTATCCGAATCAGTCGATCAAGGAAGGCTACGAATTACAACGGCTGGCCAAAAAAGACGGCAGCGAACTGATGGGCTACATCGTCAGCAACGGCACGTCGGACATTGTGCTGCGCGATATTTCCGGCCAGGAAGTGTCGGTGCCGAAAAGCCAGATCAATACCGTCGAAAAAGTGCCGGGGTCGCTGATGCCCGCGGGACTGACGGCCAGTCTGGATAAACAGGAGTTTATTGACCTGATCGGTTTTCTGTCGAAAATGGGCGAATCCGGGAAATTCCGCGTGCCCAACGCCCGGTTTGTCCGTCGCTGGAATACGGCGTTTGCGACGAAGGAGCTGACCCGGAAAATTCAGGCCGAAGGCGTCGGCTACGTCGCGAAAGACAACGCTAAAATCTCCTGGCAACCGGCCTACAGCAAAGTAGCCGGCGATCTGCCGCTCGATGAGCTTTCCATTGTGGAAGCGAACGCCGGCAAACGCTATACCTTCGCCCGGTTTGAGATTGAGGTCCTCAGCAAAGGAAACGTCAATCTGGCGTTCAGCTCCACCGCCGGGGTGGCGGCCTGGATGGGTCAAAAACCGCTCAAACTCACCAGCCAGGGTGTGGTGGCCGATCTGCCGCCCGGTGTTCATGCCATTACGCTGGCCATCGACCGAAATGTGCAAAAAACCGGATCGCTGAATATTCAGCTTCAGGATGCGGAAACGGCCCCGGCCCAAACGCGGCTCGTGATGGGTCGGTAACCGCAAAAAGAAAAGCCAGCGTTGAAGCTGGCTTTTCTTTTTAATTCAGTCGGGCATTTGACCGTCATTTTGCTTCTTCAAACGTATCAGCCGTAACGCGAATTTTCCGATCCGGCCGTTCGGCTATTTCCATCAGAAACGTTGTTTTTCCGTCTTTTCCTTCGACGGTTATCGTGGCATGATTCTCCTCGCCCGACGGTTCTTTAAACAACGCCTTGATCACCGACTTCCCGGTTTTGTACGGAACCGTCCAGTTGCAGGTGGCCGACTGAACCGTGCCGTTCATGACGCGGTCGGTATTGCCCGGTCTGATCGTTACCGCCGTTTTTCCGATGTCAATGGTGCTTTGCTCATCGACTGTGCGCTGAACCGTGCCGCTGCCGTCCAGGTATTCCGTTTTCGAGGTTTTCAATTTTACCGCTTTATCACATTGCGCGAGACTGACGGTAGCACTGGTAATCAGTACCACCAGCGTTAGGAATATTTTCATGCGCCTTCTTGGTTAGGAGTGAATGATGGCTCAATATCAAGGTTTTAAGGATACTATGCAAAACCCACTACCTTGCATAACCATCAAATTCTACAAGCGGATTAAAAGGTGGATGAGCGGGGGACGGGAATTCAAAAAACCGGGTCTTCTGAACGGGTTTGCGATCCCGCAAAAACGTGTAAATAAGCGCTCAGAAATAGGATTATTAAAATAAAAATGGCACTAACCCGTTAGGATCATTGTTATAGTTATACTTCATAATCAACTTAATGAAACTTCTCTTGTTCAATCTGCGATCATTTGCCTGGGTCGTAGCAATAGGTGCCGGTTTTTGGATGACAGCCTGCACCACTGACCCGGCCGTTACCCCCCAATCGCCCGTTGACGGCACGCCTTCAAAAGCAGACCAGTCGGTTAACAACTGGATTCTGGAAAATATGCGGGAGGCTTATTACTGGAACGATAAGATTCCGGCAAATCCGGACACGACGCTGTCGCCCAGCGCTTTATTTTACTCGCTGCTGTACGACTACACGAACAAAGCCAATACCGAACGTGACCGGTTTTCCTGGATTCAGGAAAGCGCCGACGAGCTGAAATCGTCGCTGAGTGGCGAAGAGAAAACGACCGGTCTGGAAGTCGATTATTTTCTGCGGGCGTCGGGCTCAACGGATGTGATCTTCAAGGTGTTGTATGTGCTGCCCGGTTCTCCGGCCTACAAAGCCGGTCTGAAACGCGGGAACATTATTTCGTCGATCAACGGGCAGAAACTGACGACCAGCAATTACGCTTCCCTCGCCACCGATCCAACGACTTTCAATTACGGTCTGGCGAAAGTGGAAGCCGGTAAAATTGTGGATACCCAGACGGTGAAAACCGTAACCGCCGAAGTTTTCCAGCAAAACCCGGTTTTGCTCGACTCGATTTACATCATGGGCACCAAGCGAATTGGCTATCTGGTTTACAACCAGTTTATTCCCGGCCCCAACGGCAGCAAAACCGCCGTCTACGACCAGAAGCTGGAACAGATTTTCAGCAAATTCAAGGCGCGGGGCGTCAACGAACTGGTGCTCGATCTGCGGTATAATCCGGGCGGTTACGTGTCGTCGTCGGTTAAACTGGCGAGCATGATTGCCAAAGGCGTCGACAACACCAAGACGTACTACCGGATGGAATACAACAAGAACGTGATGGCCGAACTCGAAAGCGAGAATGAGGCCGGGCAGTTGATTACCCGTTTCCAAACCAAAACCCAGAACATCGGTGATAACCTCTCGCGGGTGTTCGTGCTGACGACGGGCGGAACGGCTTCGGCCAGCGAGCTGATTATCAACGGCTTGAAACCGTTTATGCCGGTTATTACGATTGGCGAAACCACGTACGGCAAAAACGTGGGCTCCATTACCATTTCGGACGAAACGGGCCGCATCAAGTGGGGAATGCAACCCATTGTATTCAAGTCCTTCAACGCCCAGAATCAGTCGGATTATTCGACCGGCTTCAAACCGACGATTGCCAAAAGTGAACCGCTGGAAGTCAAAGCGTTGGGCGATCTTGAAGAAACGTATCTGGGTACCGCCATGGCGCAGATTGTGGGTGTCGGAGCCGCCCGGCTTCCGGCCGATTCCGGTCCGCAACTGCCCGCCATCGGTTCCTCGGTGGAACGCCGGGCCGGAGGCAGCAACATGTTTGATGACCTTAAAAAGGTAAACTTTTGATGGTTTTGGATTTAAAACAATGCTGAATGCCAAATGGAAAAGTATTTGGAACGCGCCAGCCTACTTTTTCATTTGGCATTCAGCATTTTGCAGGTATCCATTCTCTGTTTAAAACCGTCGGCGAAGGACGGTTTTTGCTTTTCGGATTAATCAAAAAAACGGCCGGATGCGATGAGCGGCAGTGCGTGGGTCGGCTGATGAAACAGATACGTCCAACAGGCCAGCAGACCATAAGCGGTTTGCACCGGCACCACCCGCCGGACGTACTCACCTCCCTCATACGCATCCAGCGTCTGTAGCAGCCGTTCGGCACCGGATTCCTCGAGCCTGTAAACCTCACCGTGCACCCGGTTTTGGGCCGTAGGGTCAAAAACCGCCCCCGGATACGCGCCAAGATCGTACAATCGACCGGTCAAAAAACCGGGTCCAACCCACCGGCTGTGCTGGCGAAGGTGTTGCGCCATCGGGTGTCGGGAGACGCTTAATAAGGTTCCGTAAACAAAAAGACGGGGCGCAGGCGTTTCAGAAGTAGCCATTCGATACGCAATATTCGGAATGATCTTTGTAAATTTAACTTAATAAGCAGCTCCGGTCACTACGCCGGGCCTGTAGACTCACCAACCTATGTACGATAAAACCATTGGAACCAAACAGAAAGCGCTGCGCATCAACCTCGACCGGCGGATTTACGGCTCCTTTGCCGAAATCGGGGCCGGCCAGGAAACCGCAGCCATGTTTTTTAAAGCTGGGGGGGCGTCGGGCACCATTGCCAAAACCATGTCGGCCTATGATATGACGTTCAGCGACGCGATTTACGGCCACGAAGAAAGTGGTCGCTACGTGGTTGAATCGCGGCTGGTGAAGATGCTCAGCAAAGAATACAGCCTGATGGAGAAGCGACTGGCCGAACAACGTGGTGATACGACCACGTTTTTTGCTTTTGCGAATACCGTTGTGGCGCTTAATTACCAGAAAACCAACGAATCGCACGGCTGGATTGGGCTGCGGTTTCAACTCGAACCCAAAGCGCCGTACAATGATGTCATCATCCACGTCCGGATGCGGGACAACGAGAACGTTTTGCAGCAACAGGCGCTCGGCGTGATCGGCGTCAACCTGATTTACGGCTGTTATTATTACTACAAATCGCCGGAAACGCTGCTGCTCTCGCTGATGGACGATTTGTCGCCGGACCGAATCGAGATTGACATGATCCGGTTCGACGGTCCGGATTTCCCCAGTGTGGATAACCGCCTGATGAGCCTGTATCTGGTCCGGAACGGTTTTACGAATGCGGCTTTGTTTGGCCCCGACGGGAAGGTTTTGCAGCCCTCGGAAGCGCTTTACAAACGCCATATTCTGCTGCTGCGCGGACGTCTGCGGCCCGTCACGAACGTTCACCTCGACATGCTCAGCAATGGACACAAGCAGTTTCTGGAAGAACCGGACATTGACCCGAGCCGGGTGGTGACCATTGCCGAACTAACGCTGCACAACCTGGCCGCCAACGTCGATCACGGCATCGATGAAAAAGATTTTCTGGACCGGGTCGACATTCTGTGTTCACTGGGCCAGACCGTGATGATCTCGAGTTTTCTGGAATATTACCGGCTGGTGGCTTATCTGGCCCGCCTGACCCGCCTGAAAATCGGCCTGATTCTGGGCATTCCGAACCTGGAATACATTTTTGAAGAACAACACTACAAAAATCTGCCCGGCGGCATTCTGGAATCGTTTGCCACGCTCTTTAGCCGGAAAGTGAAACTATTCGTGTATCCAACGCTGCTGTCCGACGGTATTATTTACCGGTGTCAGGATTTTCAGTTGCCGCCTAACCTGCAACCGCTGTACCAATACCTCATCGCAAACGACAAAATCGAAGATATCACCGATTACAACGAAGAAAATCTGCACATTTCGACCGACCGGGTGCTGCAAATGGTGAAGGCCGGAGAAGAAGGCTGGGAAACGATGGTGCCCGAAGGAGTTGCCAAGATCATTAAAGACAATTGCCTGTTTGGCTATCCGTGCGAAGTTGACTTTACCCCCGAGTTGCCACAGCTCCAGACTACCACGGCAGTTCCTCCGCAGTAATCCCCGGCTCCGCAGGCCCGGAGGGGTTGACGATGGATAGCCCCGCACTACGTGCGGGGCTGTTTTGCGGATCAAAACCGGCAGGGGTTGAAAACGAATGGAAATAGTTCTATTTTGCCGTTCTTTTGACATAAACCCACCGAGGAATGAACCACCTTCAACCCGCTGATTATGCGGTGTTCCTGCTGTACTTCATTGTTGTATCCGGCTATGGCTACTGGATTTACCGCCGGCGGAGATCGGCGGAAACCAATACCAAAGACTTTTTTCTGGCCGAAGGATCGCTGACGTGGTGGGCAATCGGCGCGTCGCTGATTGCGTCAAACATTTCCGCCGAACATTTCATCGGCATGGCCGGGTCCGGTTTTGCGATGGGACTGGCCATTTCTTCCTACGAATGGATTGCGGCTGCCGTGCTGATTATCGTGGCGGTTTATTTCATCCCGATTTACCTGAAAAATCACATTTACACCATGCCGCAGTTTCTGGCGCAGCGGTACAACGATACCGTCAGCACGATTCTGGCCATCTTCTGGCTGGTGGTTTATGTGCTGGTCAACCTGACGTCCATTCTGTACCTGGGGGCCATTGCCATCGAATCGCTGGCCGGTATTTCGTTCACCACCTGCACCATCGGGCTGGCCCTTTTTGCCATCATCATCACGCTGGGGGGCATGAAAGTCATTGGCTATACCGATGTTATTCAGGTTATTGTGCTTATTTGTGGCGGTTTGGTTGTTACCTACCTCGCTCTCCAACTGGTTTCCGAAAAACTCGGGCTGTCGGGTGTCTGGAACGGCCTGCTCTCGCTCCGCACCGAAGCCGATTCACATTTTCACATGTACTTTCCCGAAGGCCACCCGCATTACTATACCCTGCCCGGGATGGCGCTGGTGACGGGCGGGATGTGGGTGAATAACCTGTCGTACTGGGGCTGTAATCAATACATTGTGCAGCGGGCGCTGGGCGCCGACCTGAAAACCGCCCGGAGCGGAATTCTCTTTGCTGCTTTTCTGAAGCTGCTGATTCCGCTCATTGTGGTGATTCCCGGCATTGCGGCCTATGTGCTCTACAAAAACGGCACGTTCCAGGAGGCCATGACCGTCAACGGTGCGGCCCGGCCCGACAATGCGTACCCGGTTTTGATGAACCTCCTGCCAACGGGCATGAAAGGCCTGGCGTTTGCGGCTCTGACGGCGGCCGTGGTGGCGTCGCTGGCGGGCAAGTGCAACAGCATCTCGACCATTTTCACGCTCGACATTTACAAGAAATTTTTCGACAAAGATGCGTCGGAACAGAAACTGGTGCGGGTGGGCCGGTACGCGGTGGTGGTCGCGTTTGCCATTGCCATCGTTATCGCGCCCATGCTGCGGTCGTTCGATCAGGTCTATCAATATATTCAGGAGTACACCAATTTTGTTTCGCCGGGCGTCTTTGCCATTTTCCTGCTCGGTTTTTTCTGGAAACGCACCACCACCCGGGCGGCTCTGACCGCAGCGATTCTGAGCATTCCGCTGTCGGTTTTGCTTAAATTCTGGCCGGAAGTGATGGCGGTGTTTGGCGGTCAGGCGGGCGAAATTCCGTTTTTGCACCGGACCATGTGGGTATTTTGCCTGGATGTAGCCCTGATGGTGGTCGTCACGCTGACCGATCCGGCCAGCCACCACAACGAAAAGGGCCTGGAAATCGACCGGAAAATGTTTCGCGTCACACCGTCGTTCATTGCTGGCTCGGCCGTCATCCTGGCGGTTCTGGCGGTTTTATACAGCAACTTCTGGTGATTAATTCCACGGCTAAACTCGATAATCACCACGAACCGGTTTTTTGGCGAACACCACGGCATAATTAAATCCGTTCTAATAAAAATATAATCAAACTTTAATCATATATACAGCGTTCTTACGTAGATTTCCTTAAAAAATCTTGACGATGAAAACTCTGTACTTTTTATTACTGGCGTGGCCTGTGGGAGTCTGGGCACAATCGCAACCGTTGAAACCCATCGAAACCGTTACTAATTCGGTTCCGGTTTATACCCAATACGGGTACCGCACACATTCGTCATCCAACTATTTATACGACGGCATCGAAGTCCGCCGGCCAACCGAGTTAGGCCAGTACATCCTGGCATCCGGCGATCCGGACGCGATTCGGGAATACCGCCAGTTCAAAGGCGGGCGCGAATTAGGAACGGGTCTGCTGGCGGTCGGTAGCGTCACCACGCTGGTGGGCATGATCATCACGGCCATTCCGAAAGAAGTGCCCTCCCAAAGCGACATTCCTAAAAACCTAACCTACTACAACGGCGCCTGGTACGGCAACGGCATGGTTTATTACGGAAATCCTTACGCGAATTCGGAGCCGCGAAAAGAAGTCCGCAAAGGTGGTGTTGCGACCCTGGCAACTGGTCTGAGCCTGGTTCTGGTGGGCTCGCTGATTCGCATGCCCGGTTTTCATTTCCGCCGTTCCGTTCAGTACTACAACAAATCGCTGCGGAATAACGACGTTTCGATCCGGCTCGAACCGCGCTGGGAATCCACCCATTCGGGCGTGGGGCTGGTCGCCCGGTTTTGACACTGAGCGAATTATCCGGATATTTTTACAATTCTTTCCCCGATCTCTCGGCATTTCTCCGTATTTTTGCACCCAATTTTTAAGCATCGTTTCACTTAATTATTCGGTACAAAAATGAAAATTGCAGTAGTTGGAGCAACCGGCCTCGTCGGTGGTGAAATCCTGAAAGTGCTCGAAGAGCGTAACTTCCCGGTAACGGAACTGATTCCTGTCGCGTCTGAACGCTCGGTGGGTAAACAGATTACGTTCAAGGGTAAACCGGTTACGATCGTGAGCTTCGAGGATGCCATCGCGGCCAAACCCGCTATTGCGATTTTCTCGGCCGGGGGCGGCACCTCGCTCAAACTGGCTCCGCAGTTTGCCGAAGCGGGCATTACCGTGGTTGACAATTCCTCCGCCTGGCGGATGGACCCGACTAAAAAACTGGTCGTACCGGAAATTAACGCCAACACCCTGACGCCGGAAGACAAAATCATCGCCAACCCCAACTGTTCGACCATTCAGATGGTGGTGGTGCTGAACCCGCTGCATAAAAAATACGGTGTGAAGCGCGTCGTGGTTTCAACGTATCAGTCCGTCACCGGCACCGGTAAAGCCGCCGTCGATCAGTTGTTCGCCGAGCGCTCGGGCGATCAATCGACCACGAAGGTGTATCCGCACCAGATCGACCTCAACGTGTTGCCGCACATCGACGTTTTCCTGGACAACGGCTACACGAAAGAGGAAATGAAGATGGTGAACGAAACCAAGAAAATCATGGGTGATGACGCCATTCAGGTAACGGCCACGACGGTCCGGATTCCGACGATTGGCGGTCACTCCGAAGCCGTCAACATCGAGTTCGAGAATGATTATGAGGTAGCTGAAGTCGTCCGGATTCTGGGCGAAGCCGAGGGCGTCATCGTGCAGGACGATCCGAAAAATTACCTTTACCCGATGCCGCTGACGGCGCACGGCAAAGACGAGGTGTTCGTGGGCCGGATCCGGCGCGACGAAAGCCAGTCGAACACGCTCAACCTGTGGATCGTTGCCGATAACCTGCGCAAAGGCGCGGCTACCAACGCCGTTCAGATCGCGGAATATTTAGCGGCAAACAATTTGGTCTAACATCCAGTTATATGCATATAAGCCTGTTGGCCTACCGGCTGACAGGCTTTTTTGTTTCTGGTCTCCTCTACTTAGAAATACACCGTACAAATCCGTTCAGATTCGGAATAACTCCCGTAGTTATTCCAAAAAACTGCCGGCAAAGCCGTTTCAGCCGGCTTTTCGGCAAAAGACGGTTTTTTCCGGAATTTTTAAAACGTGCGTACACCTATTGATTAGATCCAATTTTACTTACCACACAATGAAGACGTATTCGGTTTCTTTTTTGATGATTTGTGCCGGTTGTTTTGTGTTGAATACCGTCTATGCCCAACAGCCCGCACCGGTTTCCAATGCCATCATTCAGGGAATTGGACTGGAACCGGACACCACCCAGCCCGCAGCCGCGACGCGCCCGGATACGACCCAGTATAATGTGGCCGATCGGCCGGACACGGTTCGCTCGCTGAACCCGGCCGCCACCGCGCAACCCGCACTTCCGGCCGCCGGAACCCCGGCGCAGACCGGGGTTCCGCAGACACCACCAGCCACCACCCGGCCCACGACCACCGAAACCGTACTGGGGAGCGGGCGCATCAGCGGGAAACTGATCACTCCGCAGGCCGGTAAAAATCAGCCGGTCGAATTTGCCAGCATTGGCCTGTTTCGCTCGCGGGATTCGAGTTCGGTGACGGGCGCGCTTACCGACGAAAAAGGCTTTTTCCAGATCGCAAACCTGGCCCCCGACGCCTATTACATCCTAATCCAGAGCCTCGGTTTTGCCGCCAAGCGGATTCCGCGCATTGTGCTCAGCGTGGACAAACCGACCGTCGATCTGGGAAATATTTTATTGACCGAAACCGCCAAACAACTCCAGGAAGTGACCGTTCAGGGGCAGCGGCAGGCTTACGAATATTCGCTCGACCGCAAGATCGTGAACGTCGATCAGTTGCCGATTGCGCAGGGCGGTTCGGCCATTGACATTCTGCAGAATGTGCCGTCGGTGACGGTGGATGTGGACGGAACGCTGAGTTTGCGCGGCAGCAGCAACGTCATTGTGCTGGTTGACGGAAAACCGTCGGGTCTGACCGGCCTCGACCGCCAGGCCATTCTGGACCAGATTCCGGCCAGCAACATCGAACGCATTGAGATGATTACCAATCCTTCGTCGCGCTTCGATGCCGACGGAGCCGCCGGAATTATCAACATTGTCTTGAAAAAAGAACGCGGACCCGGTTTTAACGGCAACGTGCAGCTCAACGTCGGAACGCGCGACAAATACAACGCGTCGATCAACCTGAATTCGCGGTTTAAGAAACTGAACCTGTTCAGCAGCTACAATTTCCGGGCGGACCAGCGGTTTCAATACCGGGTATCGGATCGGCAGAACATTTTTGAGGATTCCATCAGCTACCTGGCCCAGCGCAACGACGCCATTCGCCGGCGGGTGAACAACAACCTGCGGTTTGGTTTTGACTATACGCTGTCGGCCCGCGACAACATCACGGCTTCGATTTTGTACCGGCCCGAATACAGCCGCGATACAGAAGTGGAAGTGTTTAATACCCAGAACGAAAACCGGGTTTCGCTGGGCCAGACCATCCGGACCACCGAAGAAACCGAGCCGGAGCGCGGGCTGGACTACGCCTTTGGCTACCGCCGAACGTTCGACAAACAGGGGCGTGAGCTAACGTTCGACGCAACTATGTCGAATAACCGGGGCACGGAATACCAGAGTTTCACAAACGAAACGACCTTGCCCGAAAACCTGTTGACCCCCAACTTTCTGATTGGTCAGCAGCGCGCCGA
The DNA here is from genome assembly GCF_054780775.1 of Larkinella ripae. Taxonomy (NCBI): domain Bacteria; kingdom Pseudomonadati; phylum Bacteroidota; class Cytophagia; order Cytophagales; family Spirosomataceae; genus Larkinella; species Larkinella ripae. Next base: position 295,947 of record NZ_BAAGVR010000017.1, on the reverse strand, counting down.
CAATGGCCGGGAAAACCGGGTGGCGGTTTTGCAGCTGGATTTTGTGGAACCGGTCAAAGACAAGAAAAAACTGGAGGCCGGTTTGAAACACACGTACCGGCGACTGGCGTCGGATTATACGTTTGAGAACCTGCTGAACGGCACCTGGACGCCCAATCCAATCTTCAGCAATAACTTTATTTACGACGAGCGCACGAGCGCGGCTTACGCCAACTTTGGCAACGAAATTCAGAAATTCAGCTATCAGGTGGGCTTACGGACGGAGTACACGGCCATCGAAACCGACCAGCGAACGACGAACATACAAAACCGGCGCGACTACATTTACCTGTTTCCCAGCGTTTTCCTCAACTACAACGCCAGCGAATCGCAGAAGATGCAGATCAATTACAGCCGGCGCATCAACCGCCCTTCGACCTGGGACCTGAACCCGTTCATCGACTTGTCGGACCCGCTGAACATCCGGTTCGGAAATCCAAACCTGAACCCGGAACTGATCAATTCGTTTGAAATCAGCCATTTGCTGTACGGCAAAAATACGACCCTAACCTCGTCGCTCTTTTACCGCCAGACGAACAATGAAATCACCCGCTACCGGACCCTGCGACCCGACGGAATCACGGAACAAACCTCGCTGAACCTGAACCGCTCGCAGAATTACGGCCTGGAAATCGTGTTGAGTCAGGATATTACGCGCTGGTGGAAAGTAAACGGTAACTTTTCGTTTTTCCAGCGAAACATTCAGGCCAGCGCCGATATACCGGGCATTCTGACCCGCACGAACCGGAGCTGGACCGCCCGCGTGACCTCGAACATGAATCCCAAAAAAGGAACGGATATTCAGGTAGCCGCCAACTACCGCTCGCCGTTCATCGTGGCGCAGGGCACCATCAAGAGCTTCTTCAATGTGGATCTGGGCGTTAAACAAAACATCCTGAAAGGACGGGGCACGGTTAGCCTGCGCGTCAGCGATATTTTCAACACGCTACAGTTCCAGAACGAAAGCTTCGGGCCCAATTTTGTGTCCACCAGCCGCAACAAACGCGAAAGCCGCATCGGTTTCATTGGTTTCAGTTACCGGCTGAGCAAGCAGGTGGTGCGCGAAAAAGAACGCGATTCGGACCGCGAACGGGATGACACACCGGGCGAAAATGAGTTCTAACGCACCTACGGACCGCAGTTGTGCCAATCTCTATCGCAGAAATGCTTAAATTGGGCCTACATTTTACCAATTAGGCATCACGGACCAAAGTCCGTGGATACGGATATGCGACTTCTTGCTTTAGGTTTTCTGCTGGCCGGGCAAACCGCTTTTGCCACCGCCGATAGTATTGCGATTGCGGGTAAAGCGTTTACCAGACACATTCAGGTGCTGGCTTCGGATGCGTACGAAGGACGAAAACCGGGTACGGCGGGGGAAGAAAAAACCGTCCAGTACCTGAAAACCGCCTTTCAGAAAGCGGGGCTGCAACCGGGCAATGGCCCGAGCTATTTTCAGGACGTGCCGATGGTGACCATCGCTTCCAAACCGGCGGGGCCGCTCGTCCTGACGGGTAAAACCGGCACGGTTTCGCTTAAAAATCTGGACGATTTCGTGGCCACCTCCCCGCACGTTCAGAAACAGGCAAAAGTGACGGACTCGGAGCTGGTGTTTGTCGGCTACGGCATTGTTGCCCCCGAATTCAAGTGGAACGACTACGCGGGACTGGATGTAAAAGGCAAAACCGTGGTGGTGATGGTCAACGATCCGGGTCTGGTCGACAGCACCCTGTTCAAAGGAAATACCATGACCTACTACGGCCGCTGGACCTACAAATACGAGGAAGCCGCCCGACAGGGAGCCGCCGGGGTGCTGATTGTCCACGAATCGAGAGCCGCCAGTTACGGCTGGTCGGTGGTGCGCAGCAGTTTCTCGAAATCAAAATTGTATCTGGAAACCGCCGACGGCAACCGGTCCAAGGCAGTCATGGAAGGCTGGCTGACGCTCGATGCGGCCAAAAGCCTGTTCAAGCTCGCGGGCGTGTCGCCGGAACTGTTTCGGGAAGCGGGCGTACGTGGTTTCAAGGCCGTGCCGCTGGGCATCCGGACATCACTCGTAATCGACAACCAGATCACCCGATCGATGTCGAAAAATGTACTCGCCCTGCTGCCCGGCACCACCCGTAAAAACGAATACATCATTTACAGTTCGCACTGGGATCATCTGGGCAAAGGCGAAGCGATCAAAGGCGACTCCATTTACAACGGCGCGTCGGACAACGCATCGGGCACGGCGGCTTTGCTGGAACTGGCCGAAACCTTTGCCAGGCTCAGGAAAAAACCGGCTCGCTCTATTCTGTTTCTGGCCGTCACGGCGGAAGAACAGGGTTTGCTGGGTTCGGAATTTTACGCGACCCACCCGGTTTTTCCGCTCAACAAAACCGTTGCCAACATCAACATGGACGCCTTTATTCCGATTGGCCGAACCAAAGATGTGGTGCTGGTCGGCAAAGGGCAATCCGATCTGGAGGATTACGCTGCGGCTGAGGCTGCCCGGCAGGGCCGGACCATCCGGGGCGATTTCAATCCGTCGGCGGGCAGTTATTTCCGCTCCGATCACTTCAATTTCGCCAAAGTCGGCGTTCCGGCTTTGTACCTGAAAACCGGCGTGAATTCGGTGAAAAACGGGGAAGCCTGGGGCAAAGCGCAACTCGAAGACCACAACCTGAACCGCTACCACGCGCCCTCCGACGAATACTCATCATCCTGGGATTTGTCGGGCATCCTCGAAGACATGCAACTGCTGTTCAACGTCGGCTACCGGCTGAGCAACGAAACGACTTTCCCCGGCTGGAAAACCGGCTCGGAGTTTAAGGCCATTCGGAAGAAGAAATAGGGTTTCGGTTTACGGTTTTCAGTGTTCGGTTTACGCTGGGCCGACGTTTCAGTTTACGGCAGAGAACCGCACCGAAACGTCGGCCCGGCGAATACTGAAAACCGGACACCGACTTCAGGCTTTAAAGATCGCGTCCATTTTTTCGCGAATCGTGAGCAGCCGGGTGCGGTCGCCCCCGTTGACCTCGGCCGAAGCCCAGCCCGAATACCCGATTTTCTGAAGGGCCTTGTTCACCTCCGGCCAGTTGCAGTCGCCTTCCATAAATTCGACATCGAAGCCTTTCCACAGCCCTTCCTCCTGCTGCTTTTTCAGGCTGAATTCTTTTAAATCCAGTTTCAGAATCCGCTTGTCGAGTGTTTCGATCCAGTGGGCGGGCCAGCCGTAGCGCAGAATGTTCCCCACGTCGAAATACCAGCCGACCATCGGGTGCTTAAACTCGTCGACAAAGCGGGCGGCTTCCAGCGGGCTGATCAGAAAGCTGTTCCAGACGTTCTCAAACGCAATTTTCACCCCGGTTTTTTCGGCCACGGGCAGCAGCTTTTTGATTTCTTCCCGGCAGCGCTTGTAAGCATCTTCGTAGCTCACATCGGCTTTTACCACGCCCGGAACCAGCAAAACCGTGGTGCCGCCGTACTGTTTCGTGTCCTGCAACGATTTTTTCATCGCTTCCACACAGGCAGTCCGCACGCCCGGATTAGGGTCGGAAAGCGGTGATTTCCAATGAAACGAGTTCACCGTGCCGGGCAGTTCCAGGCCGGTTTTGTCGCGGGCGTTCAGCACCTCTTTCATATCGAGGTCGTTGGGCGTATCCAGCTCCACGCCGTCGTAGCCCAGGTCCTTCAGCAGTTTAAATTTGTCGAGGATCGACAAATCCTCCTTCACCATCCCCCATTTCAGGCTTTTTTTCACCATCGGCTGGGCGGCAACGGTTTTGGCGGGCGGGTGGACGAACGGTTTCAGCGCGGTTGGTGCCGCTTCGACGGCCGCAAAACCGCCCACGGCGGCCAGCGAGCCGTTTTTCAGGAATTCTCTACGGTGCATGGGTTTCAGGAGAAGGTGGTGATACCGGGTTTGGCGACTTCCACAACCGGCGGGGTCATTTCAAAACTATAGGTGTCGGGACCCAACTTCTCCGTCGAATTCATCGCTTCGTCCCAGGTGATTCGCCGGCCGGTATAGGCCGCCATCCGGCCCATAATGCCCAGCAGCGTGCTGTTGGCCATCGCTTCGCCGTGATTGATGACATCGCCTTTCCGGATGGCCGCAAACAGCTCATCGTGTTCGGTCTGGTACATATCGTTCGCAACGCCGTTGTATTTCCACTTTTTCCGGCCGGTAATTTCGTGCACATTCCGCGACACGTTCGCCACCGCCCGGCCTTTCGTGCCCAGCGCTTCGCACATGTAACTTCCTTCGCAATTGACCTGCTGGCGGCTGAAATGGAAGCCTTTGGCACCGTCTTCGTATTCGTACGTAATGGCAAAGTGATCGTAAATATTGCCGTAAATCGGCTCGACGCGGACCTGTCGCCCTCCGGTTCCGGCGGCCGAGAGTGGCAGCTTGTCGCCAAAGGCCCACGACATCATATCGACGCTGTGAATGGCCTGCTCAACCAGGTGGTCGCCCGACAGCCAGGTGTAGTAATACCAGTTTCGGAACACGTATTCGGCATCGGTCCATTCCGGTTTTCGCGGGTGTGACCAAACCGTACCCGTGTTGTAGGTATTATAGGCGGTGATGACGTCGCCAATCGCGCCGTCCTGAATTTTGTCAAAGATCGCCCGCTTGGGTTCGTGAAACCGCCAGCAGAACCCCGACATCACCGAAATCTTCTTTTCCTTGGCAATCTTGGCCGCTTCCAGAATCTTCCGGACACCGGGCGCATCGACCGCCATCGGTTTTTCGCAGAAAACGTGTTTTCCGGCTTCAACGGTGGCCATCAGGTGTTCGGGCCGGAAATGCGGTGGCGTGGCCAGAATAACGACATCGACGCCGGAATCCAGTACCTTTTTATACGCATCAAATCCGATGAATTTGTGCTCCTGATCCACTTTGACGCGATCGCCGTGAATTTTCCGCAGGTTCGTCAGCGAATCCTCCAGTCTGTCGCTGAAAATATCGCCAACGGCGTGCAATACCACGTTCTGATCGGCTTTCAGGGCCTGCATAGCCGCCCCGGAGCCGCGGCCTCCGCAGCCAATCAGGCCCACTTTCAGGGTGTCGGTGTTGGTGCCGGCAAAAGCGCGTTGGGGATGTAAAATGGCAACCGAAGGCAACACGCTACTAGCCAGCGCCATACCGGTCATTTTCAGTACGTCTCGACGGGAAGTATTCATAAGAAAGGAGGTTTAGGGCTCGACAAAAATCAGCTCAATTTAGCTTGAAATATACCCAGTCTGAGCGGGAAAGTCAACAAAAAGCCCAAACTGGCTTTGCATCCATACGGTTTTCGATTCGGAGCGCCTGAAAGCATCAAACCCGCAACATAGCCATGCTGCGGGTTTGGTGGTGTGCATTTCGTAGTCTTATTTCCCTTTTTTCGCCGAATCTTTGGCGTTCCAGCTTACCTTGAACTTGCCGTCGGTAATGGTGATTTCGCCACTGCCTTCGGTGCGTTTGGTGTTGTCGTGGTCGTGCGGGCCCGATTTGGTGAGCATGCCGCCACCAGCGGCCGTGATGGCTTTGTCTTCCAGATTTTGACGCAGGCCAAAACCGGACATGGTGGCCAGCGCCCGTTTTTTGTAACTGACTTCTTTCAATGTCGCTTCAAATGTGCCCTCGATGCTGTTGTCGGTCACGCTCGTGATGGTCACGGTTCCTTTCCACGACTCACCGTCGCGGAACGCGTGGCCCAGCCCCTTGGATTCTTCCGTATAATCGACCAGCGCCCAGATCACGTTGCCATTCGATTCTTTGTATTTCGCTTCCATCTCCCGGTCGTTTTCGGCAATCACCGGATACGTACCCGGTTTTAGCTGATCGAGGTACACAAGGCGAATCCAGGTCTGAACATCCGGGCTCACATTCATTCCGGCAATGGCCAGGTATTTAACCCCCGTAAAGGGGATATTTAACCGCTGGGCTTTGGCCTGCCACTCTTTCCCGTTAATTTTGGCCGAAACCGTATTTTCCGAGGCCTGGCCGTAGGTCAGTACGCTCCAGCCGAAGGTTAGAATAAGGGCGAAAATCTTTTTCATAAATAGTTCAATTCGTTGCTGTTATGGGTAATGAAAACAAACATACATGAAACGGTTGCAAGTCGGTTAACCGTTTACGAAATGCCGTTTACAAAAATAGATCGTCGGCACGGTTCTCCCTTCCAAAACCGGTCTGTATTGCCATTTTCCGTCGTTAAAACCGCTCTTTTTCTGTATGAAACTGCTTTGGCTCCTGCTGTTTTTCCCTTCCGTTCTGATGGCCCAATGGCAACCCCAGACCAGCGGCACCGACGCCAGTTTCCGGGCCGTGAGCGCGGTGAGCCGGAAGGTGGTCTGGGTGGGCGGCAGCAAAGGCACGTTTGTCCGCACGACCAATGGCGGCAAGACCTGGCAGGCCGGAACCGTGCCGGGGGCCGAAACCTGTGATTTTCGGGATGTTCACGCCTTCAGCGCGAAAGAAGCGATTCTGATGGCGGCCGGTCCCGCCGAAAAAGGCCAGGCCCGGATTTACCGAACCAACAACGGCGGCAAAACCTGGCAACTGGCTTACCAGACGAGCCAGGCCGGGGTGTTTTTCGACGGAATCGACTTCTGGAACCGCTGGGAAGGCATGGCGTTCAGCGATCCGGTCAACGGCAAATGGTACATCCTGACCACCACCAACGGCGGAAAAAACTGGAAGCGGGTTTCGTCCGATAAGCTCCCGTTACTGCAAACCGGCGAAGCGGCTTTTGCGGCCAGCGGAACCAGCCTGATTACCAGGGGGTATAAATGGAAAACGTACAACTACCAGCGCGCCTGGATTGCGTCGGGCGGGGTCGGTAACGGGCGGATTTATTCGGTGCCCGCTCAGGATGCCAACTGGCAGGTTGCCGAAACGCCCATTCCGGCCGGGCCAACCGCCGGAATTTTCGGCTTGTGGTTCGATGCGCAGGGGCAGAACGGCATGGCCGTCGGGGGCGATTATAAAAACGAAAAAGGCGAATGGGCGAACGTGGCCATCACCACCGACGCGGGCAAAACCTGGACCGCCGGAGCGCCCACCAACCCACCCGGTTTGAAAGAAGGCATTGGCCGGTTGGGCGGCAAACGGCTCATTGCCGTCGGGCCATCCGGAACCGGTTATACCGACGATTTTGGCAAAACCTGGACCAAAATTGACGACTCGGCGTTCCACTCCATTTCCTGTGCGGGCGGCCAGTGCTGGGCCGTTGGGGCAAAAGGCGCTATTGCCGTCATCGGAACGGCGAAGTAACGGCTGGCGAATCCCGTTAACGCTGCTGTTTTATCCTGTTTTGTTTCTATTTCTTCGATAGTATGCTTGCATAATACCCATTAAAAATTGTAGCTTTACAGTTCGTGATTTACAACGCGGAACGGAGATGAAAAAGGAGAAAACCGTTGACTATCACATTAAAACGGGCTGGCACGCCATCTCACGGATGTACAATGCCTACGCAGCCCGCTACGACATGACGATGGCGATCGGCTACGTATTGCTGAACATCGACCTCGAACAGGGAACCCCCGCCACCAAAATTGGCCCTCTGCTGGGAATGGAGCCGCGCAGCCTCGTCCGGATGCTGAAAAGTCTGGAAGAGCGTAGCTGGATTCGGCGGGTGATTGACGAAAACGATAAGCGGTTTGTCCGGATTCTGCTCACCGATGCGGGCAAGGAAAAACGCGAAATTGCCCGCGAAGGCGTTATTCAGTTTAATAATGCCATTCGGGAAACCATTCCGCTTGAAAAACTGGTCGTTTTCTTCGATGTGATGAAGGAAATCAGCCGGCTGGTGGAAGATGAGAACGCTAAAATCAAAGCCAGCGGAGCGGATGAAATAATCGTCTGAACTCGGATTACGCAGATGAAGGGATTAACAGGAGATTAAGAGATTTAAAGCCATCGTACTTGTTAATCGCTTCATCTGCGTAATCCAAGTTCGAGACAATCCGAGTTCAGCATACAAACGCCATGCAAACAACCCTTTCCAAACCACAGTCTGAAGGCCGGAACCCGGCCCCAAAAAACCGCAGCATCCGCCGGGTGGCCGTCTTAGGCTCTGGAATCATGGGGTCGCGGATTGCGGCCCATTTTGCCAACATCGGCGTCGAAGTGCTGCTGCTGGACATTGCGCCCACCGCCCTGACGCCCGCCGAAGAAGCCAAAGGATTATCGCTCGATAAACCCGCCGTTCGCAACCGGATTGTGAACGAGGCTTTTCAAAATTTACTGAAAGCCAGTCCGGCGGCTCTGTACAGCCCTAAGTTTGCCGAGCGGATTACGCTGGGTACCTTCGATGACAATCTGAAAGATCTTGGCAAATACGACTGGATTATCGAAGTGGTGGTGGAGCGGCTGGACATCAAGCGGTCGCTGTACGACCGCGTCGAGCAGCACCGAAAACCGGGTACGCTGATTACGTCGAACACCTCCGGGATTCCGATGCACCTGCTGACGGAAGGCCGTAGCGAGGATTTTCGGCGGAATTTCTGCGGAACCCACTTCTTCAACCCGCCCCGCTACCTGCGGCTGCTCGAAATCATTCCCGGCCCGGATACGGACCCCGCAATCATCGACTTTCTGATGAAATACGGTGATTTGTACCTGGGAAAAACCACGGTTTTGTGCAAAGACACTCCCGCGTTCATCGCCAACCGGCTCGGTATTTACGCCATGATCCAGACCATTCGCGTGGCCGAAGAAATGGGCCTGACGGTGGAGGAAGTCGATAAGCTGACGGGGCCGGTGGTCGGCCGGCCGAAATCGGGAACGTTCCGCTTATCGGATGTGGTCGGGCTGGATACGACGGTCAATGTGGCGACAAATCTGCTGAAAGTCCTGACCAACGACGAGTCAAAAGACGGTTTTCAACTGCCGTCGGCCATCCAGAAATTGATGGAAAACAAATGGCTGGGCGATAAAACCGGGCAGGGTTTCTACAAGAAAATCAAGAACGAAAAAGGCCAGTCGGTTATTCTGGCGCTCGATTTGAAGACGTTTGAGTACAAACCGTCGCAAAAGGGAACGGGGGCGGCCATCCGCTTTGCCACGCTGGAAGGCACCAAAGGCATCGACAACCTGAAGAAGCGGTTTTCGGTTCTGCTGGCGGGCTCGGATCAGGCCGGGGAGTTTTACCGCAAAACGTTCGCCGATCAGTTCCGGTACGCCAGTTACCGCATCCCCGAAGTAGCCGACGAACTGTACCGCATTGATGCCGCCATCACGGCCGGTTTTGGCTGGCAACTGGGCCTGTTCGAAACCTGGGATGCCCTTGGCGTTCGGAAAGGGATCGAGTTAATCGAGTCACTGGGTCAAAAACCGGCGCCCTGGGTGTATGAGATGCTCGAAGCCGGTTTTGAAAGTTTTTATAAAATCGAAGGTGGAGCCCGGAAGTATTACGACATTCCGACGAAGAGTTACCAGGCCATTCCGGGCACGGAGCAGTTCATTCTGCTGGAAAATTTTTCCAATAACGTAGTTTGGAAAAACGCCGGTTCAGTGCTTTATGATCTCGGCGACGGGATTCTGAATCTCGAATTCCGCAGCAAGATGAACACGATGGGCGCCGAAGTGATCGAAGGCATCAACAAAGCCATCAGTCTGGCGGAGAAGGACTTTCGTGGTCTGGTGGTCGGCAATGAATCCACGGAGGCCTTTTCGGCGGGTGCAAATCTGGCGACCCTGTTCATGTTTGCGATCGAGCAGGAATTTGACGAAATTAATCTGATGATTGCGCAGTTTCAGCAAACGATGATGCGGGCGCGGTATTCGTCGATTCCGGTGGTGGGTGTTCCGCATTCGCTGGCGCTCGGCGGGGGTTGCGAACTCAACCTGCACTGTGACCGCGTGGTGGCGCATTCCGAATTGTACATGGGGCTGGTGGAAGTGGGCGTCGGGGTCATTCCGGCGGGGGGTGGCACGAAAGAAATGGCCGCCCGCGCGAGCGATCTGTACCAAACCGGCGACCCGGAACTGAACATCCTGCAAAGCATTTTCATGAACATCGCGACGGCTAAGGTGTCCACTTCGGCGCAGGAAGCCCGCGACATGAATTACCTGCTGCCCACGGCCCAGATCGTGCTGAACCGCAGCCGTCTGATTGCCGAAGCCAAGCAGGTCGCCATTGAGCTGGCCGAAAACGGGTATACGCAACCCAAACCGCGCAAGGACATTAAAGTGCAGGGGAAAACCGGGATTGCCTTGTTCAAAGCCGGGATTACGGCGATGCGCATGGGTCGTTACATTTCCGACCACGACCAGAAGATTGCCGAAAAACTGGCGTACGTGATCTGTGGTGGGGACCTGAGCACCCCGCAAACCGTATCCGAGCACTACCTGATCGATCTGGAACGGGAAGCCTTCCTGTCGCTAACGGGTGAGCGAAAAACGCTGGAACGGATGCAGGGATTATTGAACGGGGGAAAACCGCCGAGGAATTGATTTTTGGACAAGAATCCAATATCGCCGAAGGATCAGGACGCGGAAGTAATAAAGAATTTACTCGTTTCTTGTCGGTCTCACTTGCCTCATAAGTCAGAAACACAATTGACCGTAGCCCATCGGCTGGAATTTCTGTCCGAATCATTGATAGAAAGAAATAACCGAAAAACGGCATGAAAGACAGAAAAGGATAGTCTCGTTGCATCGGAAACTTGAAAATAATTTTTCATCCCAGCGCCGAGACATTCTGTTGTCTTTTGTCCCTTTTCTCTTTAATCTACTAACACCATGGACGCATACATTGTAGCTGGATATAGAACCGCCGTCGGGAAGGCTCCCCGCGGAGGACTGCGACTGACCCGCCCGGACGATCTGGCGGCTGAAGTCATCAAACATTTGCTGGCGCAGGTGCCAAACTTCGATCCGGCCCGCGTCGATGACCTCATCGTTGGCAATGCCGTGCCGGAAGCCGAACAGGGTATGCAGATTGCCCGGTACATCGCGCTGCTGTCGCTCCCCAACAGCGTACCGGGCATGACCATCAACCGGTATTGCGGATCAGGGCTGGAAGCCATTGCGATCGCGTCGGCTAAAATTCATGCCGGACTGGTCGACTGCATCATTGCGGGCGGAACCGAGTCCATGTCGCTGGTGCCGGTGATGGGCTGGAAAACCGCCCTGAATTTCGAGATTGCGCAGAAAAACCCGGATTATTACATCGGCATGGGCCTGACCGCCGAGCAGGTGGCCGACCAGTTCAAGATCAGCCGGGAAGCGCAGGATCAGTTTGCTTACGAATCGCACCAGAAAGCCCTGGCGGCTCAGGCAGCCGGAAAGTTCGACGGCGAAATTGTGCCGATCACGGTAAAGGAAACGTATTTTGACGCGGATGCGGGCAAGAAGAAATCCCGCGAATGGACCGTCGGCAAGGACGAAGGCCCACGGGCCGATACGAGTTTTGAAGCCCTGAATAAACTAAAACCGGTTTTTGCCGCGGGTGGCTCGGTCACGGCCGGAAACTCCTCGCAGACCTCCGACGGAGCCGCGTTTGTCATCGTCATGTCCGAAAAACTGGTCAACGAGCTGGGACTGAAACCCAAAGCCCGGATGATGTCGTACGCGGCCGCCGGGGTCGAGCCGCGCATCATGGGCATCGGACCGGTCAACGCCATTCCGCTGGCCCTGAAAAAAGCCGGTTTGCAACAGGACGATATTGACCAGATTGAACTCAACGAAGCCTTTGCGGCTCAATCACTGGCGGTTATTCAGGAACTCGGCCTTGATCGCAGCAAGATCAACCCGAACGGCGGAGCCATCGCGCTGGGTCATGCGCTGGGCTCGACGGGCGCCCGCTTATCGGTGCAGTTGTTAAATGAAATGGAACGACAGAACCAGAAATACGGCATGGTTTCGGCCTGTGTCGGTGGTGGTCAGGGCGTTGCCGGCGTTTTCGAACGACTTTAGTGGAAAGGGAGCCAGGCGGCTCCCTTTACTTTTTCCAAACCACCAGGCGCGCGCCGACAATGGCCGTCAGACCGGGTAAATGATTCCATTGCTGAATCTGCTCCGGTTTTACGTGATAGCGCAAACCAATCCGGTACAGATTTTCACCAGCCTTCACGACGTGAGTGATTTGGTCGGCTGAGCGGGCGGGCGATCCGTCAGAAACCGTTGATGTTGGACCTTCACCAGAAGGGAGTACCGCCGGTTTGGCCGCAACGTTCTTCATCGGGGAAAGTGCCGGTTTGACAAGCGGTTTTTTGGCCGGGGCCGGTTTGGCCGCCAGCGGAATCAGGCCTTTTTTGGTGGGCGTTTTCGACTGATCAATCAGTAAAAGTTGCCCCGAACGCAGGGGTTTAGCCGCCGATAAATTATTCCACACGTAGAGCTGCGCGACCGTCACCTTGTATTTCCGGGCCACGGTGAGGTACGTATCCGTTTTTTCCGCAATGTGCATAATCAGCGGACCGCTTCCTTCTTCCGACTCGTCTTCAGCCAGCTTTTCCGGTGCCTTATTTTCCGTCAGAGCCACGGGCTGAATCATTTTCGTGGCCCCCGACCGAAACCGTGGGGCTTCCGGTTCGTTCAAGGCCGCAATCAGGCTGTCCAGCGTCGCCAGCGTTTTTCGGCTCGGCACGTTGGCCGGCGGTTTTTCAGCCTGGGCAATCCGTTCTTCCGTCGGATGCTTTTGGGTCGAATCCGGCTTGTTAACCACCAGAACCGGCGCCGTTTGCGGAACTGCCGGAGCGGATTCAGGCTGTTTGGGCGACCGGTAATATTCGATGGGCAGGGTGGATGGGCGTTTCCGCTGAAGCCATAAAATTCGGGCGACGGCGGGTTGTTGCTCCGGATTCACCCCGTTATAGTCGATCAGTTTCTGAAGTTTAATTCCGTATTGTTGCGCAATGGCCCACAGCGACTGTCCCCGGCGAACAATATGGAACGGAACGTTGGCCCGTTTGCTTTTTTTGCGCAGGTAATAAATTTCACCAGCCACAATCGGGCGGTCGCTGCGCAGGTCATTGTACTTTTCAAACTTTCGTACGTTTAGTTTACCCGCGTAGGCCAGCGTAATCCGGTTATCGTACAGTTGGGCCTGAATTCCTTTTTTGCCGTTGATCTGGTAAAAAATGCCACCCCGATTGCCCGATTCTGCGCTCCGTTGCAAAACCGGAAAACCGGCATCCTGCAAATCCGCCGGTTTCTCGTCACCCGGATTGGCCTGACGTTTTAACGCAGCGTACTGATCCAGCGTCACCGGAACATAAACCGTATAGTTCTCCGCATCGGGCACCCGGGGCGCTTTCAGCCAGCTATTACACGGATCAAGACTGGCCGCGTCGATCCGGCAATACTCCGCAATTTGGGATAGACTTTTGCCTTTTGACTCCTTATACGAAAACAAAATTTTCTGGTTTTGAGGAGTATACACCGACATGGCTCGTTCCAGCACAATTTTAGAAGCCAGCAACCGAATCAAAAATTCGTCCTGTGTGTCTCGCAGCGCATAGATCCTGCCCTCTCCCGGTTCCTGGGTCAGCGTCTGCGCCGTGTCGGCCCGTAGCAGCTGATCATAGCCATGCACAACCGACACCCAGTTCGGTTTGCGCTGATGCAACTGCTTCAGGCGACTGATCACCGCCAGCGTAGCCCGCGCCGGATGAAGGCGTTCGTCCACGAAAGCGTCGATGCGAAGCTCACGCGGTTTTAGATTTCCCAACGCCCAAAAACCGGTCGAAGGCGCGTCGGCAGCCGTGCCCCGGTCGTAAAGGGCCAGAAACAGAAAATCATCGGATAACGAATGTTGCGCCAGCAGGGGTCTGATAACCGGAAAATACAAATTCATTTTTTCCAGCTTTGCCATCACCAGCGCCCGGTTGACATACAGCAATTCGGCTTCCTGCTGCACAAAATGCTGGGTAGCTTCGGTCAGGTGAATCGTTACCCCGGCGAATTCCAGTTGATTGCCGATCCGGGGAACACCCTGCGCTTTGCCCTCTCCCCAGCATAGCGAAATACTTAAACTCAAGCCAAGGAATCGTCTGATTACTGACGCATTCAGGACGAATCGGGCCCCTGTTGGTCTGACTCTATTTTCCTGGTTCATAACTAGATACTAATCACAGACGAAATATACTGTTAAATAATATATGTACAACCAATTGTGAGATTAATTTTATTCATCCGGCTCAAAAACTGCTGCTGATCCAGGAAGCCAACCTACTCCAAAAGGCCGCGTTTGCTGGTACAGAACCGGTTTTTAGTCAATAAAACCGGAAAAGAATCAAATTAAAACCCGTATGCTTGCATACTATTTTTACTTTTTTTACATTTGTCAACTGAAGGTATATCCGGATGCCAGCCTAAAAAACCCTTTGATCTATACGTCATGATTGCCACGGAACATAAAGCATCGCTCAAAGGCGGAGAGTTTCTGATCAAGGAAACGGACGCTTCGCAGGTGTTCATTCCCGAAGAGTTTTCGGAAGAACAACAAATGATTGCCGCAACGTGCCGCGAATTTCTGGAGCGCGAAATCTGGCCCCGGCTGGATGAAATCGATCACGCCAAATCGCCGGAGCTGATTGCATCGCTGATGGATAAAGCCGGTGAACTGGGCCTGCTTGGCACCTCGGTGCCGGAGGAGTTTGGCGGTTTTGGTACGAATTTCAATACCTCCATGCTGGTGACCGAAGTAACCGGCGCCGGGCATTCCTTTTCCGTGGCCTTGTCGGCGCATACCGGCATTGGCACCCTGCCCATTGTGTATTACGGCAACAACGAGCAAAAAGCGAAATACCTGCCCAAACTGGCAACCGGCGAGTGGAAAGCGGCCTATTGCCTGACAGAGCCCGACGCGGGTTCGGATGCCAATTCGGGCAAAACGAAGGCCATCCTGTCGGAAGATGGAAAACATTACATCATCAACGGCCAGAAAATGTGGATATCGAACGGCGGTTTTGCCGATCTGTTCATTGTTTTCGCCAAAGTTGACGATGGCAATGGCCAGGTGGATAAGAACCTGAGCGCGTTCATTATCGAAAAAGAGTTCGGCGGGATGACCATGAACGAGCCCGAGCACAAAATGGGCATCAAAGGCTCCGACACCCGCCAGATTTTCTTCAACGATTGCAAAGTGCCGGTCGAAAACCTTCTTTCGACGCGGGGCAACGGGTTTAAAATTGCCGTCAATATTCTGAACGTCGGCCGGATTAAACTGGGTGTTGCCGCCGTCGGCGGAGCCAAAGAAGTGATTAACAACGCCACCCGGTATGCCAACGAGCGCAAACAGTTTGGAACGCCGATTTCCGGTTTTGGCGCCATCAAGCACAAACTGGCCGAAATGGCGATCAAAGTCTATGCCTGCGAAACCGCCTGTTACCGCGCCGGACAGAACATCGACGATCTGATTGAGAGCCTGAAAGCCAGCGGAATGAGCGACGCGGACGCCAAGCTCAAAGCCCTGGAACAGTTTGCCATTGAGTGCGCCATGATGAAGGTTCACGGTTCCGAAATGCTGGATTACGTGGTCGATGAGGGGGTTCAGATTTACGGCGGGATGGGCTACTCGGCCGATGCGCCGATGGACCGGGCCTACCGCGACGCCCGGATTAACCGAATTTTTGAAGGCACGAACGAGATCAACCGGATGCTCACCGTCGATATGATTCTGAAACGGACCATGAAGGGCGAACTCGACCTGATGGGTCCGGCCACGGCGGTTGCCAAAGAAATCATGTCGATTCCCGACTTCGGCGCCGACGAGAATGAAACCCTATTTGCCGCCGAAAAGAAGGTGCTGCGGAACCTGAAAAAAGCCATCCTGATGGTGGCCGGAGCCGCCGTTCAGAAGCTCATGATGAAGCTGTCGGACGAACAGGAAATTCTGATGAACCTGGCCGATATGGTGATTGAGGTTTACGTAGCCGAGTCGGTTTTGCTGCGGGTCGAAAAGCTGATCGGTACGAAAGGGGAATCGGGCGTCGCGCTTCAGAAGGACCTCGCGCTGGTGTATCTGCACGAAGCGGTGGAGAAAATCAACAATGCCGGCCGGGCCGCGATTAGCTCCTTCGCCGAAAGTGACGAACTCCGCGTGATGCTGATGGGCCTGAAACGGTTTACGAAAATCGAACCGCTGAACTTGAAAGAAACCCGCCGTCGCATTGCCGATGCGATGATTGCGGAAAATAAATACATTTTCTAAGAAACTCAGGCTGAGCGGTTTTCTGAAAAACCGCCTGCCGGACGATCAACTTCTAAACTAAAAACCAAACTGTATAAGCCGACTGCGGGTTCGCGGTCGGCTTTATTGTTTCTTTGGAATCAGGTAAATAACCGGATCAAAAATCAGTAAATCGCCCTCCGAATCCACCAATACGTTTTCATCATGGAGATCTTCTACCAGAATTGGTAACAGCAGGTGCCTGTAATTGTCTTGTTTTAGGCGCCTAAAACCCCTGTTGCTCATTTCCTCTTCTACCTCCTCGCGCGTAGCACCACGGACGGCCCGGATTGCCTTTTGGGAAATAACGGCCTGAAGCTCCGAATCGACTTCCATTAGCCCTTCAAACTGCATCGCCGTTTCCGGGAACAACCAGTTGTGCAGAACTAATCGGTGGAAATAGTCCAACCAGCTCGTGTGGTAAATCAGGTTATTACGCTTGTAAACCCAGCCGGCTTCCGCATAAAGCTGGTGTTCTCCGCCCTCTATTTCGCCCCCGGCCTTCCATTTGGCGGTAAAGAGACTTTCAGTATGCAGGCAATCCCTTTCGACCGCCCACTGGTACACCGATTCCGCTTCAAGCGGACGGATTAGTTGGCTGACGGTCCAGCGTTCGTCCTCGCTCGCTGGCTCCGCTTGCTCACTTGCCGGACCTGTGCGGTGAATTCTTCGGACGACATCAAGGACTGCCCGGAGATTTTTTTGTTTAATCGAGCGCTCTGCTGCTTGTGGTACTCGTTCAGGTCGGTACGTTCGTTCATGATTCATGCATTTGCCTGCTAGCAAGTTCGCTACTTTTCTGGTCTGTTTCAATCCCCGTCTGTTCCGCCAACGGCGTTGATTACCAACCGGAACCCGCCATTTGTTAAGTCGCTTTGCAAAATACCAACTAATTTTAAGACCTTTCGTTGTCTTACCGCAATCCTCCTCAAACCATGAAGACGCTCCTGCGTTTCTTAACGGCTTTCAGCGTACTGCTTTTCTTCTCCACCTGCTCGCACCTCAGTAATTCGGTTCGGTTAATCAATCAAAACTTTGAAGAAGAAATCGCCCGGAATCAAAATCTGGTGTTTACGTTCAGCAAAGAGCTGGTGCCGGAAGGCCGGCTCAACGAATGGGATTCCACCCAGTACGTGGTTTTTGAACCGGCGGTGGCCGGCAACTTCAAATGGACCGCTCCGAACGAGCTGGTGTTTTCGCCCGCCGTGGCCTTCAAACCCGCAACGAAGTACAAAGCCGAGTTGAACAACGTCCTCGTCCGTCAGCAAAAAGACGCATCCTATACGCTTGATAACGAAACCCTTGCGTTCCATACGCCCTATCTGCACCTGAGCGATACCGAATTCTGGTGGACGCGCGGGGAAAACGGCCGCCCGGTGGCCAAAGCGAAACTCAATTTCAACTACCCGGTCAGTGGAGCCGAATTAGCCGGTTTACTGAAAATCGAAGCCGAAGAGGCAAAACCGCTGACCACCCAGATTCTGCAAACGTCGGTCCATGAAACGATTCCGGTGACCATTGGCAATGCGCCTTCCTCCCGCAACGAAACCGCGGTAAAACTTCAGATCGGGAAAGGGCTGAACGTACCGAACACCACCTATACGACACAGGAAGCCTTTGAACAAACGACAACGCTACCGTCTCAGTATCAACTCGAAGTGGTTGACGTAAAAACCGGGTTTGAAAACAACGAGGGCGTTATCCGGGTCATCACCACGCAGGAATTACAGGCAAATGACCTGAAACCGTATTACACGCTGTCGCCGGAGGCCGAGACCCGCGCCGAACCCACCGAAAACGGGTTTATCATTCGCGGAAATTTTAACGAAACCGAGACCTACGTGCTGACCCTCACCGGCCAGATGAAGGGGGTTCTGGGCGCGCGGCTGGACGAAACCGTGTCGAAGGATGTGTTTTTTGGTAAAATGCCCGCCGGTATTTCATTTTCCAACAAACGGGCGGTTTACCTGCCCGCCAAAGGCGCCAAAAACGTGGGTGTCAGCATCGTCAACGTGCCGAAAGTGGACGTGAAAATTGCCAAAATTTACGAGAACAACATCCTGCACTACCTCCGCTCCGGCCGGTACGAAGAACACGGCGAAATTGACGGGCAGTGGCAGCCGCTGGGGACGCACGTTTATTACGAAGACGAACAACAGAATTACAGCGATGTTATCGTCCGGAAAACCGTCGAAACGGGCAATTTGCCGAAAGTGAAGGGGGTTTCGGCCCTGAACTTAGCCCTCCCCGACCCCGGCCCGTCCGGCCCGAATCCGCCCCGGGGCATCTACCTGGTCAGTGTCAGCTCAAAAGACGATGCCTACGTCAGCGCCACCAAACTGATTTCGATCTCGGACCTTGGTTTGATTGCCAAACAGGGCGCCGATGAAGTCTGGGTATTTACCAATTCGGTGGAAACCGCCGAGCCGCTCGCCAATGTGGAAGTGACGCTGGTCAGTAGCAACAACCAGGTGATTGCCACCATGCAGAGCAACGGCAAAGGGGTGGCCCATTTTGAAAAAATAGCGCAGAAAAACCCCGGTTCCAACCTGGCGATGGTGTTGGTAAAAACCGAGGATGATTTCAACTATCTGCTGTTGCAGGACGCCAAAGTCGAAACCTCGCGCTTTGAGGTGGAAGGCAAACGCGACAATCCGACGGGCTTCGATGCGTTTGTCTACGGCGACCGCAACATTTACCGTCCCGGCGAAACGATTCACTTCAATACGGTGATCCGCAACCCGGTTTGGGAAAGTGTCGGCCAGATCCCGCTGAAAATCAAAGTGCTGTCGCCCAACGGCAAAGAATACCGCGTTATGCGGCAAACAACAAACGAACAGGGCGCCATTACCACCGATGTCCCGATCGACCCGGCGGCTGTCACGGGCACGTACATCACCGAAATTTACAACGCCAACGAGGTATTGCTGGCGTCGCGGAACATTAGCATCGAAGAGTTTATTCCCGACCGCATCCGGGTGGAAGCCCGCACGGAACGCGACGTTTACCGAACCGGCGAAGCCGTTACGATGACGGCCACCGCCACGAACCTGTTTGGGCCGCCGGCCACCGGACGAACCTACGAAATGGACCTGCAACTGAAACAGCGGGCGTTTACGGCTAAACCGTTTCCGGAGTATTCGTTTGCAATTCAGAGCAATGCGTCGTTTGAAAAAAATCTGCGTCAGGGCGTGACCAACGCCAGCGGACAGGCCGTCGAACGGTTTCCGATTCCGGCCAGCTACCGCGACATCGGCGTGCTGGAAGGCAATTTATTCGTGACGGTTTTTGACGAAAATAGCCGCCCCGTCAACCGGCTGAAACGACTCGATGTGTTTACGCAGGAAACCTTTTACGGCATTCGGCTGGCGGATTCGTACGTGGGCACCAACGCACCGTTGCCCGTTGAGGTGGTGGCGGTGGATCGCAACGGAGCGTTGCAGAAAGGCGCTACGGCGCAGGCCGAAGTTGTGCGGTTTGACTACCAGACCGTGGTTGAAAAACAATACGATCAGTTGCGGTACGTTTCGAAAAAGCGGGAGAAAGTCGTTTATACCAACACCCTGAATTTCAGCGACGGGCGATCCCGCTTCAGCTACGTGCCGACGGTTTCGGGAGAATACGAAGTGCGCATCGGGCGAACCGACAAATCCGGCGACCGGGCTGCGGCTTACACGGCGGCTTCGTACTATGCGTACGGTTTTGGCACGACGCAAAGTTCGTCGTTTGAAGTCAGCACGGAAGGCCAGGTGTTGATCGAGTTCGACAAAGAACAGTATCAGGTCGGCCAGAAGGCGAAGGTGTTGTTCAAAACGCCGTTTGCCGGCAAATTGCTGGTCACGCTGGAACGCAACAAGGTGCTGGAAACCCATATTCTGGAAACCGATCAGAAATCCGCCGAACTGACCGTTGATTTGTCGGAAGAACACCTGCCAACGGTGTACGTAACGGCCACGCTCATTCGCCCCGTCGATGGCTCGAACCTGCCGCTGATGGTGGCCCACGGTTTTGCCCCCATGCAGGTGCAGGATCCGGACACCAAATTACCGGTGGTCCTTACGGCGGTGGCCCAGTCCCGCTCCAAAACAAAACAGCATGTTTCGGTCAAAACCAGCCCCAATGCCGAACTAACCGTGGCCGTGGTCGATGAAGGCATTTTGCAACTGAAGAATTACCAGACCCCCGACATTCACGGTTATTTTTACCAGAAGCGGGCGCTGGAGGTCAACAGCCACGACTTGTATTCGTTTTTATTTCCCGAACTGACGGTCGCCGGGAGTTCTTCCTTTGGCGGTGATGGTTATAATCTGGGCAAACGCATTAATCCGCTGAGCAACGGTCGCGTCAAGCTGGTGGCCCTGTGGAGTGGCGTCCTGAAAGCCAACGGCAACGGGGAAGCGGGCTTCGACATCGCGATTCCGCAGTTTTCGGGCGATTTACGCATCATGGCCGTCGCTTACAAAAACAAGGCGTTCGGATCGGCCACGAAAAACATGAAAGTAGCCGACCCACTCGTGATCAGCACCGGTGCCCCCCGGTTTCTGAGTCCCGACGATGAACTGGATTTGCCCGTGACGATCAGCAACACCACAAAAAAACCGGCGACCGTTACGGCTTCGTTGAAACTGACCGGCGCTTTACTGGCCGGCGGTGCCACCACCCAGCAGCTCACCATCCAGCCGGGGCAGGAAGCCCGGGCGAGGTTTGCCGTAAAAGCCAAACCCGTGCTCGGAACCGGCAACCTGACGGTTTTTGTCAAAGGACTGAATGAAACCTTTTCCGAAAGCATTGACCTGACCGTCAGGCCGGTAACATCCCTGTTAAAAACCGCCCGATCGGGTGTGGTGGCCGCCGGCCAATCGCAAACCATCGACCTGACCAACCAATTTATTCCCGGCACGGTCCGGAGCCAGCTGATCGTCAGTCGCTCGCCGATGATTCAGCTGAGCAAAGAATTGTCGTACCTGCTCGGGTATCCGTACGGTTGCCTGGAACAAACGATTTCCAAAGCGTTTCCGCAATTGTATTTTGCGGAAACGCTCAAAGCCATGGGAAAACCGGGTACGTATTTCGTGCGGTCCGGCGAAAGCGATCTGAACCCGACCTACACCGTTCAGGAAGCCATCCGGCGGGTGGAGTCGATGCAACTGGCCGAGGGCGGTTTTAGCATGTGGCCCGGTTTGCCGAAAGAAGACGGCTGGGCGTCGGCCTACGCGGTGCATTTCCTGACCGAAGCCCGGCGCGCCGGTTTTGAAATCAGTCCATCGGTGTATAGCAAAGCGCTCGACCGGCTGACCGTCCGCACGAGCAACCCGGCGCTGGAGGACGAGATAACGTTGGAAGAAACCGGCAACACGGTTCGTAAGATCATCAGCCGCCAGCATCTGTACGGTTTATACGCCCTGGCGTTGAGCGGGCAGCCGAACCGTTCGGCCATGAATTATTACAAAACCGCAGCCCTGCGCCCGAACGAAACGATGCTGACCGCCGACAGCCGGTATTTGCTGGCGGCTACGTTTTACCTGACCGGCGATACGCGCAGCTACGGGGCTTTGCTGCCGAAAAAATACACCAACTCGACCAACCGGCGGCAATCCGGCGATAGCTATGCCTCGCCCATCCGCAACCTAGCGCTGGTGCTGAACACCTTGCTGGAAACCGACCCGGACAATTTGCAGATTCCGACGCTGGCGCGGCAACTCTCGCAGGCGCTGAACACCAGTTCGTATCTAAACACCCAGGAGTCGGTTTTTGCGGTGTTGGCTCTGGGTAAAATTGCCAGGAAAGCCGCCACTTCAACGGCTACGGCCACGCTCACGGCCGGTGGCAAAACCGTGGGACAATTCTCCGGCAAGACGCTGAATCTCACCAACGGCATCGCCAACCAAACGCTGAAGCTCACCACGCAGGGCAGCGGCAGCCTGTACTGGTTTGCCCAGACCGAAGGATTGAGCGCGACGGGAACGTACACCGAAGAAGATGCCGGCTTGCGGGTGCGCCGGGAGCTTCTGGACCGCGACGGTTCGCCGGTAGCGTCGTTTAAACAGAATGATCTGGTGGTGGTCCGGATTTCGCTGGCAAGCGACAATGGAGTTGCGGTCAACAACGTGGTCGTGACCGATATGCTGCCCGCCGGTTTTGAGATCGAAAACCCGCGCCTGACCGAACCCCGCGAAATGCCGTGGATCAAGGGGGCTTCGACTCCGGAACATTTCGATGTCCGCGACGACCGGATTCACTTTTTCACCTCCGCCGGGACCACCGAAAAAACCTTTTATTACCTCGTCCGGGTGGTCTCCAAAGGTCGGTTTTCGCGGGGGCCGGTCTCGGCCGATGCCATGTATGACGGCAGTTTACGGAGTTATTCGGGCGGAGGAAACCTGACCATAAACTAACAAAAGAAGCCGAAGTAGTGACTTTTCCACGTTTGTTACGTCTATTTAAGTATATATTACCAGTCTTTCCAGGGAAATAATCCCCTGTCAAGTCGGTTAACTAAACTGTTTTCTCCTGATTAGAAGCGAGTTGTTTGGAATAATCTGTTTGAACGGGTTGGACAAAGTACTTTTGTAGTCTACCTTTGTGGCACCGAAAAGTAAGTAATATTATGCAATACAATCGTTATTACCTCTTATCCAGCATGATGGGTGACGAAATTTATCGTCAGTCTTCTTCCAAAAAGGAGCAGTCTGCTGAAGAAAGAGAAAGTTTGGAAGAGCGCTACAACCTCCTTTCCGAAATCCCGCTGGATCAGTTTATCCGCAGCGGTATGCCGTGGCTGCGCATTCTCGAGATGCTCGAACGGCGTTATTGATTTAACCAGAACGCACAGTACTATATCCCTCCGTGAACCTATTCCCGGCTTTTTCTAAAATTGCCGGGAATAGGTATTTCATTTCCCTGAGTTTCTTCGGCGAACGGTAAAAGTTGTAAATTGCCCATCGATGAGGAAATTAGTTTTGCTGTTTGGTTTATTGATTGGGATTGCCGCCTTTACTTTCACCGATGAGGAGCAGGCCTGGATTCGTATCAACTCCTTAGGGTATCGGCCCGCAGGCCCAAAAACAGCCGTCTGGGCTGGTAAAACCGAAGATGCACTGACCCAACCTTTTCAGGTCATTGACGCAGCCACGGAAAATGTGGTCTACGAAAACGCCGTCGGGAAAGATTTTGGTGCCTACGGTCCTTTCCTCCAAACCTACCGGCTTGACTTTTCGGCCGTTCGAAAACCGGGTCGGTATTACCTGAAAACCGGGGCTATTCAATCGCCGGAATTTCGAATTGCCGACGACGTATATGATGGAACGGCGGATTTTTGCCTGCGCTATATACGCCAGCAACGCAGTGGTTACAATCCCTTCCTGAAAGACTCCTGCCACACCCACGACGGCTATACGATGTATGGCCCCATGCCCGACAGCACGCACATCGACGTTTCGGGCGGCTGGCACGATGCCTCGGATTACCTCCAGTATGTTACCACCTCGGCCAACGCGACCTACCATCTGCTGGCGGCTTTTCGCGATTTTCCAAAAGTATTCGGCGACCGGCACCTGAGCAATGGACTGGAAGGCACCAACAGCCAGGCGGATGTGCTGGACGAAGCGCGCTGGGGCCTCGACTGGCTGTTGAAAATGCACCCGAAAGACGACTGGATGTTTAACCAGCTGGCTGACGACCGGGATCATACCGGGATGCGGATTCCCAAACGCGATTCGGCGTATGGCAAGGGGTACGAGCGACCGGTTTATTTTGCTTCCGGAAAACCGCAGGGGCTTTTCAACTATAAAAACCGCACCACGGGCGTCGCTTCCACGGCGGGCAAGTTCAGCAGCGCGTTTGCGCTGGGCTTTCAGGTGCTCCGTCGGCGAGACCCCGATTATGCCGAAAAGCTCTGGCAGCGCGCCCAAACCGCTTACACGCTGGGTTTGCAGAAGCCGGGTGTTTGTCAGACCGCGCCGGGCCGCTCACCGTATTTTTACGAAGAAGACAATTACGTTGATGATCTGGAACTGGCCGCCGTTGAGATGTACAATGCCGCCCGGGTTCAGGGATACAAAGCCGCCGATTACCTCAACAGCGCCTACGCCTACGGCCTGATCGAACCGGTGACCCCCTGGCTGGGCACGGACACCGCCCGGCATTATCAATGGTATCCGTTTATCAATATCGGCCATTTTGAGATTGCCAAGCGCCTGGTCGATTCGCGCCGACAGCACATCATTGGCTTTTACCGCAGCGGGATTGAGAAAGTCTGGCAAAAGGCCGAAAGCAACGCCTTTTACCGGGGCGTCCCGTTTACCTGGTGCAGCAACAACCTGACGACTTCCTTTGCCATCCAGTGTTACTGGTACCGCAAATTAACCGGCGACACGCAGTATCTCCAGCTCGAGCAGGCCTGCTTCGACTGGCTCTTTGGCTGCAATCCGTGGGGGACGAGTTTTGTGTACGGTTTGCCCGCCGGGGCCGACACACCAACGGATCCACATTCGGCTTTCACGCACATCGGCAAGTATCCCATCGACGGCGGTTTGGTCGATGGACCGGTGTATGGCCGGATCTACAAAAACCTGATTGGCATTCAGCTCAAAGACCCGGACGAATACGCGGCTTTTCAGAGTGATCTGGTCGTTTACCACGACGACTACGGCGACTACAGCACCAACGAACCCACTATGGATGGGACGGCTTCGCTGATTTATCTGCTGGCGGCAAAAGAAGGTGAAACCGCGGTTTCGGCGGTTGCTGCGCCGGTCAAAGCGAGCGTTGTGAAAAAGAAACCGGCTCCGCGAAAATCAAAAACCGTTCGGAAAAAATCGTCAGGACGGAAAAAAGCCCCGGCCAAACGTTCGTCGGGCAAAAAGAAAAAGAGACGGCGGTAAAGTGCAGAAAGGGATTAAAACACCACTTCAATTCCAAAATCATTAATTTGCACCATCGAAGGTGACTGCTGGTTGCGAAGTTCGGCGGCAATGCGCTGGATGATTTCGGCACGGCGGAGGGTGGCGGTTTTGGCCCCGGCGCTCCGGCAATAGGCCGGCCACTGCTCGTCGCCCGGCACAAAAATGTAGATCGACGTCAGCATCCGTTCGTAGGCAAACCGAAGTGTCAGCAGCGGTTCGCGGTAGCTGATCCAGCCGGATAAACCGGTGTGTTCCATTTCAACGGTGTAAGTGGTCAACGGAGTGGCCATAGGGGTCCGGGTAGCCCAAGAGTTCATCAAATTCATGACACGGTGTTTTTTGGAAAGTAATGATGCCCCGCTATGCTGATCGTTTGGTGGTTGCTGCTTGACTGGTTTATCGTTCCGAAGGTCGATAATTGCCTAAAAGATGCAGTTGCGGTTTCCGACGTTGCACGGACCTCAGCAAATCCGCAAAAATTTATTTCGGGCGCCAACACGACGGTCCGGGGCGCCATCATCCGGGGCGATACCACGGTCCGGAACGTGGCGCTGGTTTTTACGGGGGATGAATACGCCGACGGAGGAAACCGGATCCGGAACGTGTTACGGAAAAACCGGGTTCCGGCGTCGTTCTTTCTGACGGGGCGGTTTTATCGCAACCCGGTTTTTCAGCCCCTCATTCGGGCCCTGAAAAAAGATGGTCACTACCTCGGCGCCCATTCCGATGCGCACCTGCTGTATTGCGACTGGACGAACCGGGATAGCCTGCTGGTCGGCCCGAGCCAGTTTCGCGCCGACCTGGACCGGAACTACGCGGAAATGAATCGCTACGGTATCGCCAAAACGGAGGCCCGGTTTTTTCTGCCGCCTTACGAATGGTACAACGATACCATTGCGGCCTGGACCCGGAATAGGGGTTTGCAATTGATCAGCTACACGTCCGGCACCCTCAGCCACGCTGATTACACCACGCCCGATCTGAAAAATTACCGCAGCAGTCGCGCCATTCTGCAATCCATTTACGACTACGAGCAACGGCATCCGGCGGGCTTGAACGGTTTTATTCTGCTGCTGCACGTAGGTACGCATCCCGACCGCACCGATAAACTCTACGAGCACCTGAACGAACTGCTGACGTATTTGCGCCAAAAGAAATACAAACTGGTCAGGGTCAATGCGTTAATTCAGTGAAAAAACGAGGGTCGTGTTTCCTGCACCAACCCGGTTTTCGGCCCCATTACCGCAGAATGGGAAACCCGATGGAATATACGGTTTCTGTCCCCCGGCGGACCTGAAACGTGGCAAACAGGATGAGGATCGAATTCAGGACGCACAGTCCGGCGATGAGGGCAATCATGACAAACGGCGAGAAAAAACCGGACCATTCGGGATTCAGAAAGACGCCCGCGATCCAGCCGCAAACCAGACCAAACGTCAGGAACGTCCAGGTAATCTGAAAGTTGATGATGCGCCGACCCAGTTCGTTGACTCCTTTCACCTTGTCGCGTTTCATGACCCAGAGCACCAGCGGAATAAAGATATTGCCGAGCGGAATGACCCAGAACGAGAGACTCGACAGGTTCATCATCTGCAAAAAACCGCGGTCTTCCTCTTTCGTAAAATCCAGAAAATCCTCGACGGGGGTGTCTAACGCTTTGGCGATTAAGCGGAGCGTTTGCCCCCTCGGTTCGGTGCGCCCGGTTTCGATCCGTTGCAGCGTTCGCAGGTTGATCGATGCATAGTCGGCGAGTTCTTCCTGCGAAAGCCCTTTGCTTTTGCGCAGTGACCCAATTTTTCCAGCCAATAGTCCCTTGCTCATGGTTGCGTTGTTTTGACCAAAGGTAGCCGCGCAGACACCGGGTGTGTGCCGGTTTTAGCCCGACATTTCTACGGCATTTGCGCCTTTTTAATGAAAACGCGGTGGCCGCGCTCCCCTCTTATTGTCTGCTGGTAGTCCCGCCGATATACCGCTCGAAAAATTCGTAGATCCGCAGCATCCGGTCGATGCGCTGCCGCACATTCCCCGTCCGGCTCAGCTCGTGCGTCCCCCCCGGCATCCGAACGTATTCGACCGGGCGACCCAGAATTTTCAGGCTCTTGTACATCATTTCGCTCTGGATTACGCCCGTTCGCAAATCGTTTTCGCCGTGTTTGATCAGCAAAGGGGTTTTGATGTTTTCCACAAACGTGTACGGCGAGTTGGATTCAAGCACGTCCGCGGCCTGTTTTTGCCACGGGTAGCCGCCAAAATAATTCGGAACCAGCCGCCAGGCGTTGCCTTCGCCCATGAACGTGGTGAGGTCGTAGACACCCCGCTGCGCAAAAGCCGCCTTGAAGCGGTTGTCGTGGGCTACAATCCAGGCCGTCAGGTAGCCGGCATACGATCCGCCCGTAATCACCTGCCGACTCGTATCAACCCAGGCTTCTCGGGCTGCATCGGTGGCGGCCGCCAGCACGTCCTCGGTGGGTCCGGTGCCCCAGTCTTTCACGTTGGCGCGCTGAAAATCAATGCCGTACCCACCTGATCCGCGCGGGTTGGCGTACACAATTCCGTAGCCCTGCGAACAGAAATATTGAAATTCGTGCCACATCGACGGCTCGCCCGGCCCCCACATGGCCGTTGGTCCCCCGTGCATGTTGAGCAGTAACGGGAATTTCTGGGCCGAAACCGCTGCGCGGCCGGTCGCGATGGCGGTCGGTTTCATGATCCAGTACTCCACGGTTTGGCCTTTGGAATTTTTGTACGTCCGTTTCTCCGGTAAACTCAGGGTTTTGCCGGCCACCCACTCGTTGTGGCGGCTCAGTTTGACGGCTTTGCCCGTGATAGGCTGCCGGGCCGTAGCGCCGGCCAGGTCGGCCACATACAACTCCGAAGGATTGGCCACCTCCGTTTTGGCAAAAACCGCCCGGCTACCCGCCACGTCAAAGGAACTGATTCCGGTCTCAAAATCCGACAGTTGCGTCACCTGCTTCGTCGCCGGATCGAGCCGGTACAGCGGAAAACCGCCGTTCGAGGGCGCGGTAAAAAAAACCGCAAAAACCGACGTATCAGCGTTTTTCTTTCTCCTGGAACCGGCGACCGCTACCGCCCCCCATTTCAGATTGCCAGCCGCCCGGTCGAACGAAACGACCTGTAGATCCGAAACCGCCGGGCCATTCAGGTTCGCGACGGCCACCTGCCCCACGTTGACGCCCTGCGCCGACGACACCAGCAGTGCCAACTGACGGCCATCGGGCGAAATCGCTGGGGCCGAGTACGTACGGCCCGCACCGGCCAGGAGCGTCGCCCGCTTGCCGGAGCCATCGGCCGCCAGCCAGATCAGCGCGGCATCCTGCTCCCGATCCGGGTGCCGGAGCGTATCGCGATCCGCCACGGCCAGAACCCCCTGCCCATCCCGCATCCAGACCGGCGCCTGAAACGAATAAAAACCGCGTGTCAGCGGTTTGGGCGTCGCATTTTCTTTGACCTCGACGCTGTACAGGTGCGTAAAATTCAGTTCCGGTTCGGTGGATGATTCGCCCTGAAAGTTCAGCCGATTGATCACTTTCGCTTTTTTATCGTCCACATCCTTGTTCAGATACGCCCGGATTTCGGCCAGCGATCCGTCGGGATTGGCCTTTACGGTTTTGTCCGGTTTGATAAAATCGTTGTTGGCGAAACCCGGTTTTTCCAGCGACCAGGCGGGTACGGTTTTGCCCGGATTCAGGACCGAATCTTTCAGAATTTCGGACAACGAAGCCGATGCCGTAAACAAAATCCGCCGGCCATCGGGCGACCATTGCGGATTGGAAGCGCCGTAACCCAGCTTCGTCAATTGCCAGGCTTCGCCCCCGTCGAGCGGCATCACGAAGATTTGCGATTTTCCCTTGACAGTTCGCGCAAAGGCAACCGACTTCCCGTCGGGCGACCAGTCCGGCTGCCGGGCGCTTTCGCTGCCGTTGGTCAGTGCCTTCGCCGGGCCGGGCTGCAGGTCGGACACATAAAGGTGGGTTTTGTACTCGTATTCGTCTTTTTTGTCCGCATCCGGTTCAATGGTCGTCAGCGTGTAAATGGCCCGTTTACCATCCGGTGACGTTTTGATGCCGCCCACCTGTTTGATCCGCGTCAGGTCGGTAACAACAATCTTTTGTTGGGCCGTCTGGGCATGGGCAAGCGGTTGCAACAGCCCGAAAAGAACGGCGTAGCGGAGAATTTTCTTCATGAACCCGTTTGTTTCTGAATGGATTCCGAAGATAGCAAAAAGCCGGTTTGATCCGTCAGCGGGGTGCCTACAATCCGACGTGGTAATCATAGCCCCGCTCGGCCCAGAAGTCGCGCGGGCGTTCGTCGCTGAACCAGATGCTGCCGATGCGTTTGAGGTTTTTAACGCCGTACTTGACCGGAATAATCAGCCGGAGCGGAGCGCCGTGCGGATCCGACAGCGGCTCGTCGTTCATTTCGTAGGCCAGAATCGTCTGCGGGTGCAGGGCGCTGGGCGTATCGATGCCCACGTAATACCCGCCATCGGGCGTTTTCATGCCAACGTACGGGTACCAGTCGCCGGAGCCGGTTTTCTGACCCAACTGATAGTTTTTAACAAATTCGGCAAAATTAACCCCGCCCCAGTGCTGAATCTGGCTCCAGCCTTCGATGCATTTAAACTGAAAAATAATCTCCTGCTTGGGCATTGCCTTGAGTTCCTCGAGCGAAATCAACAGCGGTTTTTGACCGGACCGTTCCACCTTCAACCGCCAGGCGTCTTTGTCGAGGGCGCTCCGCAAACCGTCCCGGCCATTCACCCGCACGTTTTTGGCGGCCCTTTCTTTCGGGAACGTCGGCGCCAGATGCGCGTCGCTGAAATAGCGGTTGGCGACTTGCTCGTTCGTCTTGAAAACTTCGCGGAATATTTTTGGCAAACCGGCTTCTTTGGGCTGCTCCCGAATCCATTTCCAGACGCCATAGGGCACAAAACTCAGGACGCCAAACCACGCAAATGCCCGGATCGTCCGGCGCCGAATTTGTTGATCGGTGGTCAGTTCCTCGCGTTTCGGTTGTTTTTCCGGAAGCGTCTCGTCGATGTCGTTGATTTCGGCCATTGCTAAATTTTTCCAGACCTGTCAGGTTTTCAAAACCTGACAGGTGTCGTAGTCATTCCTCCACCTTCGTCAGGCCAGAAGTTTCTGCTTTACTTTTCTCAATCTCAAAACCGGTCACCATTGCCTGAAAGTTGTTCCAGCCCGCCCGAATGACCTGCAAAACGTGAATCACGAAGAACAGGACGTAGCCGATCGTCAGGACAAAATGCACCAGCCGGGCGGTTTCGTACCCACCGGAAAGCGTTGTCACCCAGGCAAACTGCGTCGGTTTGTAAATGGCCAGCCCCGTTACCAAAGACCCGAATCCCATCAGCAGAATGGCCGTGTAGGCGATGCGTTGCGCCCCGTTGTATTTCAGTTGCGGAGGGGCGATTTTTCGAATGCCCAGATCGTGCAGCGTTACCTGCCAGGCTTCCCGAAAGGAGCGCCGGTTGGGCAGCAAAAACCGCCATTCGCCCGAAATCAGGGTATATAAAACGTATACGATTCCGTTGAGTATGAACAGCCACATGAACACAAAATGCCACGACATCCCCTCGGCCAGCCGACGACGCAGGCTCAGCGCCTGAATGAACCAGTCCGGAAAAAATTTAAAGAAAACCGCATCGCCGATCTGAATTTTGTAAGGCTGATACGCCCAGTAAATGAGCAGACCGCTCCAGATCATCACGAACAGAATCGGGAAGTTGATCCAGTGAAACCAGCGCAGCGCCAGCGGGTGTTTGTGGACGATCCGTTTCATTTGCCCACCAGTTCGTTCACCAGCCGCTCGGCCTTGTAGATGTACCGCATCGAGGCAACGATGGCACCGGTATTTACCGAAACCGTGCGGTTTTTGTCGGGAACAAAAATGAAACTGCCCGGCAAACTTTCCAGGTTGCCATCGAACGCCAGCCCGACGGCTTCCCGGTTTTTGTTGATCAGCGGACTGCCCGAATTACCGCCGATGATGTCGTTCGTGGAAACAAAACACATCGGCTGCCGCAGCAAGGCCGCGGGTGGGTTCAGCCAGCGTTTCGGCAGCGACCACGGAAATTTACCATTGAACGAATAATAGCGGTCGTACAGCCCGGCGAAGGTCGTCTGGTAGGGCGCAACGGTACCGTTGTAGGGAAAACCCTTCACGACGCCGTCGTTGATGCGCAGGGAAAACGTCGCATCCGGCGGAATACCGGTGCCGTATACTTCATACAGCAACCGTCCCAGATTGCTCCGTAAAACCGTCTGTTTGCCGCTCAGGGCTTTCACAGCCGCCGACGCCTGCTGGTAACGCGGCACCGAAATCCGGGCCAGCGCCAGCAGTGGGTCGTTGTCGCCACTGATGGCCGCCGGACCTTTGGTAATCAGATCGTTGATGAAGCCCTGATCGTTCAGTTTCGTGTTGTTCAGCAAATACGCGGCCGCTTCTTTGGGGGCCTTGCCGTTCAAAGCCGCTTTGATGTACGGATCATCGTTGCCCAAAGCCGCCCGCGCTTCGCCCAAATGAGCCGCCAGATATGCTTCTTCCAGCGCGCGATCGGTCAGGGTAGGGGTTTCCAGCAAGCCTTTCAGTTGTTCGGCGCGGGCGGGATTCTGGCGGGCCACGTCGGCGTAGGTAATCAGCAAATGGGCAAAAACCAGCAAATCACCCCGGGCTAACTCACTCGGCGACAGATACGTATTATCGTTAAAAGACTTCCGCAGGTCGTTGACGTTGGTGGCGATGTTGTCCCATACTTTCAGGTTGACATCAAACCGCGACCCGGGGGCTCCGGCCGTCGCTCCATTGGCCGCTTCGTTACTTTTTCCGGAACCGGTGCTCAGCTTCGACTGCCCGCGCCCGCCTTCCAGCCGTTGGGCGTCGGCTTTGAACTGCTGCTCAAAAGCGCCTTTCCGGGCCAGCAGATAGGAATCGCGCAGGCCGTCCAGCTGACCACCATAGGCTTTCAGGCTATTTTCAAGGCTGAAGATTTCGTTCTGAATGCTGTCGTTCTTTGCTTTCGCATTGTAGACCGTCAGCGCGTCGGCCCGGTTGCGGAGCAGTTGCAGAATGTACGGTATTTTCAGATCCCGGTCGAATTCGAGTTCGGCCACGGTTTTCAGGCGCTCGGTGCTACCGGGATTTCCGGTGACAAAAACCGGCTCGTTTT
Organism: Larkinella ripae; assembly: GCF_054780775.1. Taxonomy (NCBI): domain Bacteria; kingdom Pseudomonadati; phylum Bacteroidota; class Cytophagia; order Cytophagales; family Spirosomataceae; genus Larkinella; species Larkinella ripae. Next base: position 263,641 of record NZ_BAAGVR010000017.1, on the reverse strand, counting down.
CCTTGATGCCGTCCGGATTGAACTTAAAAAAGTGGGTCGTCTTCAGCGGTTTTCCGTTGTCGTAAACCCGAAAAAACGAGAAATCCAGCGCGTAACGCGGGTAGGTGAAGTTGTCGGGATCTCCGCCGAAAAAACCGAGTTGCAATTCGGGCATTAGCACCAGCCGCACGTCGTCATACCGCTTGAACCCGTAGAGTGCATACCGACCGCCGTTGTAGAACGTGATGGTTTGCAGTTCCAGCCCCTTCCACTCGGCCTGACTGCCGTATTCCTGCTTGATGGTCGCAAATTCGCGTTCGCGGAGCTGGAGTTGTTCGGTTTCCGATTTGCCGCCCGCCATCGTGGCCTGTACGCGCGTCGTGATGTCCTCGATTTTCAGCAACTGATCGACGTACAGATTCGGTACCTTGCGCTCTTCGGTAAACGTTTTGGCGAAAAAACCGCTGCTGTTCAGGTCTTCCCCTTTCCGCTGTACGCCCGTTCCGGATTCGCGCGCGCAGTGGTGGTTGGTCATCACCAGTCCGTTGGCCGACACAAAGGAAGCCGAACAATAGTCGGCAAACCGCAAGGACGCCAGTCGCACTTCATCGAACCACTTCTGGTCGGGCGTAAATCCGTAGGTTTTCTGAAAATAGTCCTGGGGCGGGGTGTCGAACGTCCACATTTTGCCCATATCGAACGGCCCGGCCTTCACCGTGTCGGGATTCAGGGTCGTCTGGGCCGAAACCAGAACCGTTTCGAGCAGGAAGAAAACAGTCAGCAAAAATCTCATCGGAATTATCTGAACTCGGATTACACAGATTAAAGGATTAACCAGGATGTCTGAACCCTCCGGACGGCCCCGTCGGATTACACGACGTAAGCCGGGCCATACTACGACATTTCATTCTTCATTACAAACTCCTGCGCTTCTTTGTCGTCTTTCCGGACAAACGGCCGGATGATGAGCCGGGTGCCGCGTTCGTAGGTGAACAGGCGGTAGATCCAGTTGCTCAGCACCACGAGTTTACTCCGGAAGCCGATCAGGTAATAAATATGGACGAACAGCCAGGCCATCCAGGCGATAAAACCGCCCAGGTGCAGGTTTCCCGGCAAGTCGGCCACGGCGCGGACCCGGCCAATGATCGCCAGCGAGCCCTTGTCGAAGTAATCAAACTTGGTCATGGCCTCGTTTTTGATCAGCCGGCGCAGGTTTTTCGCCAGATGCTGGCCCTGCTGAATGGCCGGTTGCGCCACGCCCGGATGCCCGTTCGGCCATTTCTCGGTTTTCATGAACGCAATGTCGCCAATGGCAAAAATATCGGTATAGCCCTGAATCTGGTTGAATTCATTGACCGTAATCCGGCCACCGCGCGCGATGAGTTCTTTCGGCAGGCCGTCGATGAGCGCACCGGTTACGCCAGCGGCCCAGACAACGGTCTGCGAACGGATCTGCTCCCCGGTTTTGAGCGTCACCACTTCACCGTCGTACGTATCGACCAGCGTTTTTAACTTGATGATAACGCCCAGTTCTTCCAGGTATTTCTGCGTTTTGGCGCTGGCTTCCGGCGACATCGGCGGCAACACCCGGTCCAGTCCTTCGACCAGGTAAATCTTCATCTTGCTGAAATCCAGCCCCGGATAATCGCCCGGCAACACGTGCTTCCGCATTTCGGCCAGCGATCCGGCCATTTCGACGCCCGTCGGCCCGGCCCCCACAATGACAAAATTCAGCAGCCCTTCCCGGTTTTCGGGGTCCGTCGTGATGCTGGCCTGCTCGAACGACTGGAGCAACTGGCTGCGCAGATTCAGAGCCTCGGGAATGGTTTTAAGCGAAAACGAATATTTCTGCACCTGTTCGTTGCCAAAAAAATTAGCTTTTGTGCCGGTGGCAATCACCAGGTAATCGTAAGGCAGTTCGCCGATCATCGTCTTGACGGTTTTCGTCGCCGGATCGACGCCCAGCACCCGCACCAGCCGGAAATGAAAGTCCTCGTAGTCTTCGTCGAACATTTTTCGCAGCGGTTCGGCAATGGCGTCGGGTTCGAGCCCGGCGGTGGCAACCTGATACAGCAGCGGCCAGAAACCGTGGTAGTTCTGTTTGTCGAACATCACAATCTGGAAATCTTTGCCACTTAGTTTTTTAACCAGATTGAGCCCCCCGAATCCACCGCCAATAATGACCACCCGCGGTTTGGTTGTATCGGGAATATTGAGCGAAAGTTTATCAAAATTCAGCATGGTCGTCGTGTGTTAATCAGGTTGTTGCAATGATAACTCAGCATCTCTTAAACTGTTAAGTTTTGCCGGGTTATACTTTTTGAACGCCTTCTGTCGTAATAACAAATAATAAGCTTATTGAATGCCTGAATGAAGCATTTCTTCCTGTTTTATTTTGTATTTCTGCTGGGTGGAGCCAGGGCAGCGGCTCAATCGCCTACCGCCCGAGCCCTTGCCACGATCAGCGGTTATGTGCGGGAAAGCGGTAGTCAGGAAGCCCTGATCGGCGTCAATGTCTACCGGCCCGGCACCACCACCGGCACCACCACCAACACCTACGGCTTTTACTCGCTGACGCTGCCGGCCCAGGATAGCCTGACGATTGCCTTCTCCTTCGTGGGCTACCAGGCCGTCCAACAAACCGTGCCGTTTCGGAAAAACCGGGAGCTTTCCATTCTGCTCACGCCCGGCCAGCTCCTTTCGGAAGTGACCATCAGCACCAACCGGACGGAGGAAAAAGTAAGCGAAAGTCCGCAGATGAGCACCATTGCTATTCCGGTTGTGCAGATCAAGAAAATACCGGCTTTTCTGGGGGAGAAAGACGTGCTGAAAGTGCTCCAGCTCATGCCCGGCGTGCAGAAAGGCTCCGAAGGCAGCACCGGCATCTACGTGCGCGGGGGCGGGCCCGACCAGAACCTGATCATTCTGGACGATGCCGTCGTCTACAACGCCAACCATCTGTTCGGCTTCTTTTCGGTCTTCAACGGCGATGCGCTCAAGAGTGTGGAGCTGATCAAGGGCGGTTTTCCGGCCCGGTTTGGGGGCCGGCTGTCGTCGGTGATCGAGATGAACCTGAAGGAAGGCAACAAAGAGAAGCTCCACGGGGAGGGGGGGGTGGGTCTGATAGCCTCTCGGCTGACGCTGGAGGGGCCACTGACCAAAAAGAAGTCGGGGTCGGGTTCGTCGTCGTTTCTGGTGTCGGCGCGTCGGACGTACCTGGATGTGGTGGCCCGGCCCATCATCAAGCAGCAGACCGAGGGGCAGACGGTGGCGGGGTATTATTTTTACGACCTGAACGCCAAGGCCAACTACGATTGGGGTCCCGCCAACAAGCTGTACCTGAGCGGCTATTTCGGGCAGGACCGGTTTTACGCTGATGATAAAGAAAGCGGAACCAAAATCAACCTCGACTGGGGCAACACCACCGCAACGCTGCGGTGGAATCACCTGTTTTCGCAACGGCTTTTTTCCAACCTCTCGCTGATTTTCAGCAATTATAAATTTCAGATTGCCTCCGACGAAACGGATGCGGTTTCATCCGACTTTTTTTCGCTGCGCTACAGCTCCGGCATCCGGGATTGGTCGCTGAAGTACGACGTGGATTTTTATCCGTCGCCAAAGCATTCGGTCCGGTTTGGTATTCAGACCATTGCGCACCGGTTTACGCCCAGCGCCGTGGTGTTGCAGAACACGCTGATCAATCAATTTACGACCAAAATCGACGCCATTGACGTGCTCGAATCCGGTTTATACGCCGAAGACAACTGGCGGCCTACCCCTCACTGGCGCATCAACGGCGGGCTTCGGCTGAGTCATTTTGTGCAGAAGCAGACGAATTATTTCCGGCCCGAACCGCGCCTTTCGGCGGCTTACATTCTGAAGCCGTCGCTGTCGGTCAAGGCGTCGTACGCGCTGATGAACCAGTACGTGCATTTGCTGTCGAACACCGGCATCGGTTTGCCGACGGATTTGTGGGTGCCCACCACCGATCAGGTCAAACCGCAACAGTCGCAGCAGGTTGCCGTGGGCATCGCCAAGGATTTTGCCGACAAAGGTGCCGGAAAAGGCCTGAGCATGACCATCGAAGGGTATTACAAAACGATGAACAGCATCATCAACTACCGCGAAGGAGCCAGCTTTTTGCTGATCAACAACCCCGAATCGGCCAACCAGGTGCGCTGGGAAGACAACGTGACGGCGGGCAAAGGCTGGTCGTACGGCGCGGAGTTTCTGTTGCAGAAAAAGCTCGGACGGTTAACGGGCTGGACCGGCTACACGCTGTCGTGGACGCAGTGGCAGTTTCCGGAGCTGAATTTCGGCCGGAAGTTTTTTCCGCGTTACGACCGGCGGCATGACATTTCGGTGGTCGGAATTTACGAAATCAGCCCCAGAATCACGCTGTCGGGCACCTGGGTCTACGGCACGGGCAACGCGCTGACGGTTCCGCTGGCGAAATACCAGGCCGCCACCCACCAGCCGAATCCGGTGATCAACAACGACAATTCGTTTATCAACCCCTTTTTCAGCTACGGGCGGGCGGTCAACGATTACAGCGAGAAGAACAGCTTCCGGGCCGAAGCCTATCACCGGATGGACCTCGGCATCCAGTTTCACAAGAAAAAGCGGCACCACGAGCGTACTTGGGAGGTGAGCGTATACAACCTCTACAACCGCCGGAATCCGTTTTTCTACCAACTCACAACGCAGACCAACGAGCAAACCAACCAGCCGACGAAGACGGTTTTTCAGCGCTACTCGGTTTTTCCGATTGTGCCGTCGGTGACGTACGGTTTTAAATTCTAACGGACTATGCTTTTTCGATTGTCGTCTTTGGTTGCGCTGGTGCTGCTGGTCACGATGGCTTGTCAGAATCTAGTCACGGAAATTGACCCGTCAAACCTGCCGCCCATCGACCGCAAACTGGTGGTCAACGGCTATTTGTCCCCGCAGGACACGGTTTTGTCTATTTCGGTATCGAGTTCACAGACGGTTTTGGGCGATTTCGTGAGCGATTCGGTCAATACGGTGCGCGACGCGACGGTGATTCTGGCCAGCGAAGGCCGAACCGTCAGGCTGACCTACGATCCGCAAAACCGGGTCTACACGGCCCGCACCCGCCTGTTTCCGGTTCTGGTGGCCAGCACGTATACGCTGCAAGTCGATGCGCCCGGTTTTGAAACCGTGACCAGCTCCTGCACCATTCCGGGCAACGTGCCGGTTTCTGAACTGGCGCTTGATTCGACCCGGTCGTACGCGGGGCCGGGCAGCGACCCCGCCTGGCAATACAACGTTCGGCTGCTCTGGCAGGACCCGGCGGGTCAGACCAATTACTACCGCATTAGCGGCTATGGCGAGTGCCTGAACTGGCTGCCCCGGTTTCCGGAGGCTTACCTGGATACGACCCAACCCAAAGTGGTGATGCGGGGCGTTATTGGTTTCGGCCGGCAGGATCAGTACATTTCTGACCAGAATCAGGACGGCCAGTTGCTGGTATCGGCGCGGGGCGAAGTGCCCTTGTATTTCGATTATTCGGGGTATGACAGCATCGCTCAGAAGACCTATTCCGGAAGCCACCCGTTTGCCCGACCGCTGACCATTCGGGTATCGGTTTTGCAGACCGACGAAAACTATTACCGCTACCACCGGGCGCGCCAGCAGCAACGGCAGTCGCAGAACAATCCGTTTGCCGAACCGGTGCTGATGCCGACCAATATTCAGGGCGGTTTGGGCTGTTTCGGGGCATACAACCGCTCGACGATCACGCGGCACCTGAACTAAGCCCGGCGATTACCAACCGGCGGTTTCGGTCCGGCCACCGTGACAACGCGGTTTTCAGGACGCCGACCACCCTCGGGCTTCCCGGCCCCGAACGTGCCTGTCTTCGCAGACGATCTAGCCCGGGCGACGCGCTAAAATCACGATACGCTTAACCGAACTCTGCGAAAGGTGGTTGCATCAAACCGGCCGGTCGGCGGTGCGTGCCCGGGCTTCAGGCATCCTCAAAACCGCATCCGGAAGGCCCGGGTTAAAGCTCGGGGGTACGTTCGTAAAAATACGATTTCTGCTCGTCCAGGTCATCGAAGGTAAACATCGTTCGGTGGCGGTTTTTGATCGCATACTGCACCAGCACGTAATCCCCGACGCACAGCAGCGTGTGAAAGAGCAGCATCGTGCCCCACACCAGATCGAGCGGGGGCCAGATCAGCCAGGCCACCACCAGACCCGTGGTGATGACCAGAAACGGCATCACCGCAACCAGCGCATTTTCGTTCAGCGTGACCACAAACCGCTGGGCGTAGGCGTAAATCATCAGACTTTGAACGGAATAGCCGAAGCCGACCTTAGGGGCGCGCAACGCCTTGAAAACCAGCGCGTGGATCGCTTCGTGAATGGGCATCAGCACAAACAGACCGCCGATGGCTGCGCCCAACTGCCACCACGGAATCGTCAGGGCATTTTTGGCCAGCAACATCCCGACATAGCCGCCGATTACGCCCAGCAGCACAAAGAAAATCAGGCGTTTAACGCTAAGTTGCGCCGGTTTTTTTTCGGCGGGTGGCGCAAGGCCCAGTTCACGTAAAATAAACTGCTGCATCCCGGCGATGGTAAACGATTCGGTGAGTCGGTACTGACTGGAGGTTTGCAATTCGGCAATCGTGGGCTTATTCATATACTTAAAAATACAGCCTGCTTTCGTAGAATCCAAGATCGGTTAAAAACCGCCATCAATCACGCCCGGTCTTGCGCCGGATGCTGGTGGTCGGGCTATAATTTCTTATTATTGTAGGAGATTTTGAAGCATGCATTCATGAGAAAATGGCTGGTGGCCGTGTTGGCCTTTTTTAGTTTTACTCCTCTTTTTGCGCAACAAACGCAGCAACCCTCTGAACCCGAACCATTTACCCGACAAGACTCGTTGCGCGGCTCGTTGCGCCCCGAGCGAATTTGTTACAATGTCGGTTTTTATAATCTGAACCTGACCGTCAATCCGGCGACTAAATCCATTGCGGGGAGCAACACGATCCTCTACCGGGTGCGGAATCCCTTCAAACGCATGCAGATTGACCTGTTCGAGAACCTGACCATCGAGTCGATCCGGCAGGATGGCGAAGCGTTGCGCTACACGCGGGAAGGCAATGCGGTTTTTGTAACCATGAAAGATCCGCAGGAAAAGGGCGATGTCAAAGAACTGAAAATAACCTACCACGGCAAACCCCGCGAAGCGGTGAACCCGCCCTGGGATGGCGGTTTTTCGTGGAGCAAGGACAGCACCGGCAAAGATTGGGTGGGCGTCTCCTGCGAAGGACTGGGCGCCAGTTCGTGGTGGCCCTGCAAGGATCATTTGTCCGACGAACCGGATTCGATGCGGATGACGTTTCGCGTGCCCCGGGGCCTGAAAGCAATCTCGAACGGGCGTCTGCTGCGCCAGCAGGAGGTGGATGACAACCAGACCGAATTTACCTGGGAAGTTTCGTATTCCATTAACAGTTACAACGTTACGTTTAACCTGGGCGATTTCGTAGCGGTGCGGGATCAGTACCGCAGCCGGGATTACAAGTACCTCGATCTGAATTATTACGTGCTGCGTTACAACAGCGATAAAGCCGTCAAGCACTTCGAGCAGGTGATCGGAATGCTGGATTGTTACGAGTGGTATTTCGGCCATTTTCCGTTCTGGCGCGACGGCTACAACCTGGTCGAAACGCCGTATCTGGGCATGGAACACCAGAGCGCGATCGGCTACGGCAACAAATACCAGAACAATGCGTTTGGCTTCGATCCGATTCTGATCCACGAAAGCGCACACGAATATTTTGGCAACAGCCTGAGCTGCTCCGATCCGGCCGAAATGTGGATTCACGAAGCTTTTGCCACCTACATGGAATCCATCTATGTGGAAAATACGGACGGCTACCCGTCGATGATCAAATACCTGATGACGCAAAAACCGCTCATTAAAAACAAGTATCCGATGATGGGGCCGAAGGGCGTCAATTACCAGCACAAGGACACGGATATTTACTACAAAGGGTCGTGGTTGCTGCACTCCCTGCGCTGCATCGTGGACGACGACAACGTCTGGTTTATGGCGCTTCGGCAGGTGGCGCTGCAACGCAAACATTCGATTGTGACCACCAAGCAGATCATCGACATTCTGTGTCAGGAAACCAACATTGATCTGCGGCCGGTTTTTGATCAGTTTCTGAATTATGCCGCTCCGCCCGTTCTCGAATACAAAGTGACCGAGAAAGGCGACTTTATTGAGGTGCAACACCGCTGGATTGCGGGCGCTTACGGTTTTAACATGCCCCTGAAATACCGCTTTGCCTTCGGCCCGTGGCATACGCTGTTCACCACCCGCGAATGGCAAACCACACTCATCCGGCGGTCGAGCGGCTGGCTGAATTTTGGGTACGAACTGCAATACTTTGGCGCCAAACACCTCGATCCCAACAGCCTTAAATCCCAGCAATAACCCGTTGCCATGCGTTTCACGAAACTATTTTTTATCCCGGTTCTGGCGCTGCTGACAGCCGCCTGTCAGAAAACCGGGTATCACCTGACCGATCAGTCGTACAAACGCCTGCTGGTGGATTCGCTGTCGGCCGGAGCCGACAGCGCCATGACCCGGTTTCTGCAACCCTACAAGCAGCAACTCGGCCAGACGATGAACGAAGTGCTGGTGCAGTCGGCGGGGCCGCTCAACAAAGCCAAACCGGAGTCGGCCCTGAACAACATGCTGGCCGACGCCCTGCTTCAATACGGCCAGCAAAAGCTGGGGCAGCCCGTAGACTGTTCCCACCTGAACTACGGCGGCATTCGCACCAACTTGCCCCAGGGACCGATCCGGATTGAGAACATTTACGAGGTGATGCCGTTTGACAACCAGCTGACGCTGCTGACGTTGAAAGGCGCGATGCTGCGGGAATTTTTCGAGTTTTTCATCGGCAATCAGGCCGAGGAAAATGCGCTGATCGTCGGGGGCGTGCGGGTCACGATCAAGAACAACCTGCTGACGTCCATTACGTTCACGAACGGCAAAACGTTTGATCCCAACCAGACCTACACGATTCTGGTGAGCGACTACATCGCCAGCCGGGGCGGGGGCACGGCTTTTCTGAAAGATGCCGTAGCCCGCAAGGATTTTCCCGTCACGATCCGGGATGTTTTCATTGACTATTTCCGGCAACTCGGCAAAACCGGCCAACCCATAAACCCAACGACCGATGGACGCATTGCAATCCAATAGACGCGAGTTTCTGAAAGCATTCGGGACGGCCGCCGTGGTGGGCAGTCTGGCGCCGGAAGTCTGGGCCAAACCGACCGCGACCAGCCTCACCATTCTGCACACCAACGACGTTCACAGCCGCCTGGAGCCGTTTCCGATGGACGGCAGCCGGAATGCGGGGCGCGGGGGCATTGTGCGCCGGGCCACCCTGATCGAGCAGATCCGGCAGGAGCAACCAAACGTGCTGTTGTTCGACGCGGGCGATTTGTTTCAGGGAACGCCCTATTTTAACGTGTTCAAGGGCGAACCCGAAGTGCAGGCCATGAACCGGATGCGCTACGACGCCAGCACCATCGGTAACCACGATTTCGATGGCGGCATGGACAACATGGTGACGCAGTTCGGGAAAGCCACTTTTCCGTTTCTGATTGCCAACTACGATTTCAAAAATACCGCCATGAACGGCCGGACGGAACCGTACCGGATTTTCAAAAAAGACGGTTTGAAAATTGGCGTTTTTGGACTCGGCATCCAGCCGGAAGGATTGATTCCGAAAGAGTTATACCGGGAAATGGTGTATGTAGAGCCCATTGAAACGGCCAACGCGGTGGCGGCTACTTTACGGAAAGACAAGAAATGTGATTACGTAATTTGCCTGTCGCACCTGGGTTATCAATACAGCGACACGACCGTTTCCGACCGCGTGCTGGCTTCCAGAACCCGGAACATCGACCTGATCATCGGCGGGCACACGCATACCTTTCTGGAAGCGCCCGTCAACGTGCTGAATCAGGAGGGTTTGCCGGTGCTGATCAACCAGGTCGGTTTTGCCGGGATTTACCTGGGCCGCATCGATTTAACGTTTGAAGCGGGCAACGTAAAGATGGCTGCGGCAGGAAAGGCCGTCGAAGTAAAGTCCTGAGGAACGAATTTGACTGGAATTTAGGCCAAAATCAACCGTTTACCGGTCCTGGTTGAAACCTTACCCAAACGATTGGAGTTATTCTGACAAAAGGTTTAACTCGAAAGAACATGAACCCAAATATTCCACGTACCGACCGAAAGCGTGTAGTGATTGTGGGGGCGGGGTTCGGAGGGTTGCAGTTAGCGCGCAAACTCTCAAGCCGGAAAGACTTTCAGGTCGTTCTGATCAATAAAAATAACTTCCACGAATTTCAGCCGCTGTATTATCAGGTGGCGACGTCCGGGCTGGAAGCCAGTTCCATTCTGTTTCCCCTGCGGGCGGTTTTTCAAAACTGCAAAAATGTTCACATCCGCGTAACGACCGTTACGGCGGTGCATCCCGATACCAAAACCGTCGATACCGACCTCGGCCCGATCGAATACGATTATCTGGTCGTTGCGACGGGCGCCGATACGAATTTTTTCGGCATGAAAAACATCATCGAGCGGGCCTTGCCGATGAAGTCGGTTTCGGAAGCCATCACCCTCCGAAACCGGGTGCTTCAGAACTTTGAAGATGCCCTCTCGGTGGACAGTGTGGACGAAAAAGAAGGTTTTTTGAACGTGGTCGTAGTGGGAGGAGGCCCGACAGGTGTCGAGTTATGCGGAACGTTTGCTGAAATGCGAAAAACCGTGTTGCCGAGCGACTACCCCGAGCTGGATTTCCGGATGATGAAGATTTACCTGATCGAGTCCGGGGGTGAGTTGCTGGGACCCATGTCGGAAGAATCGCAGGTTAAATCGCAGCAATACCTTGAAAAACTGGGGGTCGTTGTCAAACTGAATACCCGCGTTCAGGATTTCGACGGGCGGCTGGTGTACATGGCCGACGGCTCCACGATCCGGACGAATAACCTGGTGTGGGCGGCTGGCGTGAAGGCCAATCCGCTCAACGGTTTGCCGCCAGAAACCATCGGACGCGGGGGACGGCTTCTGGTGAACCGGCTCAGTCAGGTGCAGGGCTTGACGGACGTGTACGCCGTGGGTGACATTGCCCTGATGACCGAAGAGAAATACCCGAATGGCCACCCACAGATTGCGCAGCCGGCCATTCAGCAGGGCAAACACCTGGCGAAAAACTTCATCCGGACGTTGAAAAACGAACCGATGCAGGAGTTTGTCTATAAAGATCTCGGAACGATGGCAACCATTGGCCGGGGAAAAGCCGTGGTCGATCTGCCGTTCTGGAGTTTTCAGGGCGTTTTTGCCTGGATGGTCTGGCTGTTTATTCACCTGATGGCCATTGTCGGTGTTAAAAACCGCTTGCTGATTTTGATCAACTGGGCCTGGAATTACCTGAGCGACGACCAATCGCTGCGGCTGATTATCAAGCCCAAACTGCCGAAAGGCAATCTGGAAGCCATCAAGCAAAAGGTCGAAGATCAGCTGGTGACAAAATAGAAATCAGTCAACTTGCTTGACTATCTCTGGAATTGGAATATAAATTTGCGCTTACATATACACACCCATCGCTACCGCGTTTCCCAACGGTTCGGCGGAATCACTCGTTTATAATCATGGAAGGAACAATAACCAAAAACAAAGTCAGACCCAAAAATAGTGGCACCAAACCGTTGTTCGAGAATCCCATTCTGGAACGTTTGTCACGTACCCACATCTCCGTACCGATTGGAATTTACTTAGTAACCTCCACCATTTTCGGCTGGTACGCCTTCACGTACACCGACATGTCGGCGGCCTGGATCGGCTTCCTGTTTTTTGCGGGCGTTACGGTTTTCAGCCTGGTCGAATACGCCGTTCACCGGGGCGTTTTCCACATGGAAGCCGACACCCCGGCGAAGGCCAAGATTCAATATACGTTTCACGGGATTCACCACGAATACCCCAAAGACAAAACCCGGCTGGCGATGCCTCCGGCTGCGGCCATTTTCGTTGGCGCGGCCTTGTTCGCGGTGATGTTTTTGCTGCTGGGGGAAGCTTCGTACGCCTTTTTCCCCGGTTTTCTGGTGGGGTATTCGGGCTACCTGTTCGTGCATTTCATCGTACACGCCTACGCTCCGCCCAAAAACTTTTTCAAGTGGCTCTGGATCAACCATTCGGTGCACCATTACAAAAGCCACGACCGGAACTACGGCGTCTCGTCCCCCCTGTGGGACCACGTTTTTGGAACGTATATGAAATAAAAAACCGTCCTGAACCCGGATTCACAGATTAGTTCGGGTTCAGACCATTCAGCAATGTTATCCGACTTCGGCATCATTTTCCTGTTCATCATCACCGGCCTGGCGTTCGTTGGGCTGATTTTGTTTGTGGGGGGGCTGCTCCGGCCCAACCGTCCCAATATTGAAAAACTGACGACCTACGAATCCGGTGAAGAACCGGTCGGAAACGCCAACGTGCAGTTCAACGTGCGGTTTTACGTGGTGGCCATCATCTTCGTGCTGTTTGATGTCGAACTGGTGTTTCTGTTTCCGTGGGCAACGGTTTTCGGGCAGAAGCGGTTGATCGAAGAAACCTACGGCTTGTGGGGCTGGCTGTCGCTGACGGAGATGTTTATCTTTGTTGCCCTGCTGGCGCTGGGGCTGGCCTACGCCTGGGTGAAGGGCTTTCTGGATTGGGTAAAACCGGAACCCAAAGTGCCGGAAATCAAAACCAGCGTCCCAGCTTCGCTGTACGAAAAAGTAAATCAGAAATACAGTAAACCGGCAAGGTCTTGAAGATCGTACCGGTTTTAAAAGTTTTACCATGAGCGGTTTACTCGATCAACGGTTTAAATCCGGCGAAGGGGGCGTGTTGCTGACCACTGCCGAAGACCTCCTGAATTGGGCGCGGCTCTCGTCGCTGTGGCCGATGGGCTTCGGGCTGGCGTGCTGCGCCATCGAAATGATGCAGACCTTTGCGTCGGGCTACGATCTGGAGCGGTTCGGTATTTTCCCTCGCCCTTCACCCCGGCAGTCGGATGTGATGATTGTTTCGGGAACGGTAACGTTCAAGATGGCCGACCGCATCCGGCGGTTGTACGAACAGATGCCGGAACCGCGCTACGTCATTTCGATGGGTTCGTGCTCCAACTGCGGAGGGCCGTACTGGCAACACGGGTATCACGTCGTCAAGGGCGTAGACCGGATCATTCCGGTCGATGTCTACGTGCCCGGCTGTCCACCGCGTCCGGAAGCGCTGATTGGCGGTTTTTTGAAATTACAGGAAAAAATCCGGAACGCCCGGCTGACCGAAGAACCCGCGCCCACGGCTTTGCTGGCGCTGGAACTAGAAGAAAACCGCAAAAGTTTGGGAGACAGTCCAACCCCGGCGGTCGCTGAAGGGTCCTGAAAATTAAAAGAAAACTGCAATGAAAACGACCCTTCTGATACTGACCACGGTTTTTGGCCTGGCGATGTGCCGAAACAGCGACGAACCAACCGGTCCGGAACTTCGGGATGATGTGATGGTTTATGCCAACGGGCTGGCCTACGACGGCTGCGAAACGCACGTGGCCCTGAACTGGAATGATCCGGCTAAAGTAGTCCGGTATGCGCCCGATGCCGAATCGACCGGGGTCATCGAGAGTTTTCTGGGGAAGGACAACCAGAAACAAGGCAACATCATTTACAAATTCACGGACCGGAAGAAAACCGTGCAGTGCGGTTGGGGATCTAAATTTGAAGCCGACGAGATCACCATTATCTCGATTCGCTAACTTGCGGAATGACTTTCTCTGAAATCACCGATCTGCTCGTCGCCCGGTTTGGCGCTGACCTCATCCAGCAAATCAATACCACCAATCCGCAGCCTTTTTTTGTGGTTCAAACGGCCGCAATTGCGGAGGTTTGCCAGTTTCTGCGCGACGACGACCGGTTCTTTTTTGATTTTCTGGCCTGCATGACCGGCATCGACAACGGGCCGCAAGCCAATTCAATGGAGGTGGTTTACAACCTGACGTCCATCCCGTACGAGCACACGCTGATGTTCAAAGTACTGCTGCCGCGCAATGCCGGGGCTGAACCGCTGCCCGCGGTTCCGACGGTAACGAACGTGTGGCGCACCGCCGACTGGCACGAACGCGAAATCTACGACCTCGTCGGAATTCAGTTCAGCGGGCATCCGGACCTGCGCCGGATTTTGCTGCCCACCGACTGGCAGGGCCATCCGCTGCGGAAAGATTATCAGGACATGGAAACCTATCACGGCATCAAGGTGAAATAGCCCACCCGATCAGGAACGTTTGGTAGTGTGCACCGGGCGGTTTAACTTGTATTCTTTTCTGAGTAGACCAGCGTCCTTGCTTTCATGCCAACGTTACGATATCACCTATTTTCGGCTTTTTGCCTTTTGCTGACCGGTTTTTTCAGTCCGTTAGGCACGGCGGCCTACGGTCAGTTAAAATCCGATTCGGTTACGGTTACCGGGCGGATCAAAAACCTGACGATTCAGCTCTACCGCCAGAGCCCCAACGTTACGATTTCGCGCAACAACATTCTGCAGGCCAGCCGCGAGATGGCCCGCCCGGCCCCGCTGGAGCCCGACGGTTCGTTTCGGGTAACCTTGCCGCTGGTGTATCCGTACGAAGAACTGTATTTCAATTTTGGCCAGATTTCAACGGCCTTTCTGGCATCATCCGGCACCATCGAAATTGCCCTCGATGCCGACTCCTTATTTTTGTCGGAAGCGCCTTTCCGGTTTCGCGGTCTCAACGCCCAGGTTAACAACCAACTGACTCGGTACAAAGCATATGAGTTCAAAAACAAACCCAAAACGGATAACCGTCAGTTATCACGGCGGCTCGTTGGCCGGTCGGCGGAAGACAGCCGGAAGATTCTGACCAACGAGTTCATCACCACCTACGAAAAATACCGGCAGACCAACGAAGTCCTGCCCCTGCTGGATCAATACATCCGCTCGGCGGCCAAATACGAAGCAGCGGCTTTTCTGTACGAAAAAGCGTTAGCCGAGCAGGACACGCGGCTGGAAACCAGCGTGCCCGCCAGCACTTTGCGCCCCGCCGACGACCTTTTTCTGACGGTGCAGCGGGCAACGGCGATGGATCGGTTTGCGGCCTATGCCGGTTCGCGGGTGTCTGACTTATCGCTGACGGGTTCGGGACGCAGCATTCCGGTGAGTACGTTTGCCCGGCTGGTCGACCGGTATGTCAACGATTTATCGGAAACGGAACGCAGCCGGATTCAGGAACTCAAAACCGCCAAATCCGGCGTGAGTCGCGACATAACGATGTTGCAGCGAATTATGCAACGCCATGACGACCGACTGACCAAACTGCTGACGTATGAAACGACGATGGCGGAGTACCGGAAAATTGTGGACAGCACCGGTCTGGATTACCTGAAAGCCCAGTTTCTGGCCATGAATCTGCCGACCATCGAATTGAAAAACCAGGAGTTGTTGTACCAGCACATCCGGCCGGAGGTGGGCGACCGGCATTACCAGCTTTCGCTCGAAGAATTGTACCGGCTGGAAGTGAAAGACAGCGCGACCGTGCGGGAGTTCTCCGAAAAATTCAGCGAAAAACGGATTAACGAACCGGTAGAAGTCCTGTCGGGCGTGAGTCTGCTACAGTCCAGCCGGTACGGCAAAGAACTGATCGAGCAGCTCCAGCAACAGGCGCAGGGGCGACCGATTTACGTGCTCGCCTGGTCGACGGACGTGGAGCCGTCGCGTCAGGAAATGTTCGCAGCCCGCGCGCTTCAGGAGCGAATTGGCAGCCGCGATGTGTTGTTTGCCTACGTGTGCAGCAATGAAACGTCGATGCCCCACTGGCGGGAATGGGTCGCGAAAAATAAGCCCAAAGGCGTGCACGTCTACGTCGAAGAAGACCAGTTTGGCGACCTGCTCCGTTCGCTGCGGGCCGAGTACGTTCCAGCGGCCGGTTTGATCGGGCGCGACGGCAAATTCATCAAGCGCGATGCCCCTCTGCCTTCCAAAACCGACGACATTCTGAAACTCTTTCGGGAAAAGTTATAAGGCTACCAGACTCAACCTTTGTGCTCGCATCCCTGATTATTCCGACCTACAACCGCGAAGCCCTGCTGATTCAGTGCCTGGAATGTGCCTTTCGGCAAAATTTCCGCGACTTCGAAATTATCCTTGTCGATCAGACGCGCCGGCACGAACCGGCTACCCAACACTTTCTGGAAACGAACCAAAACCGGTTTCAGTGGATTCGGAGCGAAAAACCGTCGCTCACAGCCGCCCGGAATCTTGGGCTCCGGCACGCCCGGGGCAACGTGGTGATCTTCATTGACGACGATACGGAATTTGAACCGGCGTTCATTCAAACCCATGTTCAGGCTCATCAGAACGGCCTAGAGGTGGTGCAGGGCCGGATCATTGAAAAACACGCTTCGCCCAAACCGAAACCGTCCTGGCTTACGTGGTACCTGAAATTCACCGGCAGTGACGATTGCCCGGTCGATGGGCCGGTCAACGTCGTCACCGGCGCTAACTTCTCGGTATCCCGCCCGGTTTTTGATAAAGCTGGTTTGTTCGACGAGCGTTTTGTCGGTGTTGCCGTCCACGAGGATGCGGATTTCGGTCTGCGGGCCTACCGGGCCGGGTGCCGGATGGGGTATGTGGCCGCGGCCGCGCTGATTCACCACGCCAGCAACGAGGGGGGCGTCGATTCGGGCGTGGAAGAAAAGTTTTTCAACGGCAGTTTCCACCAGAGCAGTCTGTTGTTTGCTCGCAAACACTTTCCCAAACCCATCGTGCTTTACTTTCGAATCCGGCTCATGCTGCGGGCCTGGCGCAGTATTAAGCAGCTAGTTCGTCGGGCCGACCAGCGGGTTCTGGCCCAACTGGATCGTTAACCAACCTCACCGGCTCGTCCGTAATTTTGTCAGTTTGATGGGGACACCGGCCAGCCGGACGTTCGGCGGGGGCGCAAACTCATCGGCGTTGAAGACCACTTTGGTTCCGGTTTTTCGGGCCGTTTCGGGCAGGTTGCACGGAAAATACCGGGTGCTGTCGCGGGTCAGGATGTAGAGCCAGGTGCTGGTTTGCGACGTTTCGGCTTCGTTAATCACCGTTCCCGGCACTTCGCGGAGTTCGGCGGCTTTTTTCCACTCGGCATACGACGGACAATCCGCGCTAACGGCCACTTCGTTATCCCAGGGGGCGGTTTGGCAGGCGGCAATGAGCAATGGCAGGCTCAGCAACAGGGATAGCGTCTTCATCACGTTTACAGGTTTTGGTATAAGACGCTGGAAAAAGGAAAAAGGTTGGAAGAAGGATTTAATAGCATCCATAACATCCGTGTTTCCGGCGTAATGAGCGTCAGGGTATCAACGCGCTCAAAGCGTTTTTTGTTGATCGTAGCCAGCAGGAAGCGATGGGTGAAGGCGGTTGCGGCACTTAAAATGTCTTCCGGCCCGATGAGACGATTATGGCCACCTGCCGGTTTTCGTTCGGTTTAACAATTTTCTTAACCGCTTGCGTAGCCGTGCCTGTTGACGTTTTACAAATAAAAATTAGATAGTTCTTCAGACAAAAAAGACCTGCAAGGTTTTTGAAACCTTACAGGTCTAATTACTATTTCGCATGCGTTGAAATTAACCCAGTTTCACTTTCAGGTTCTGATCCAGTGCCTCCAGGAAATCTTCGGTGTTCAGGTAATGCTCACCAGCGGTCAATTTAGTACCCGCCGGGAACGCCGACAACGCCAGATCCTTCGTCATTTTGCCACTTTCGACGGTTTCGATACAAACCGCTTCCAGCGCGTCGCAGAAGTCGATCAACGGTTGGTTGCCGTCCAGTTTGCCCCGGAACGCCAGACCGCGCGTCCAGGCGAAAATCGACGCAATCGGATTGGTTGAAGTCGGGTTGCCTTTCTGGTGTTCGCGGTAGTGGCGCGTTACGGTGCCGTGGGCCGCTTCGGCTTCCATCGTTTTGCCGTCGGGCGTCACCAGCACGGAGGTCATCAAGCCGAGTGAGCCAAAACCCTGCGCCACCGTATCCGACTGAACGTCACCGTCGTAGTTTTTACACGCCCAGACAAAATTGCCTTCCCATTTCAGGGCCGAGGCCACCATGTCGTCGATCAGACGGTGTTCGTAGTGAACACCTTTCGCCTTGAACTCGTTTTCGTAAATTTCCTGGAAAATATCCTTGAAACGACCGTCGTATTTCTTCAGAATCGTGTTTTTGGTCGACAGGTACAGCGGCCAGCCTTTTTGCAGAGCCATGTTGAAACAAGCCTGCGCAAACCCGCGGATCGACTCGTCTACGTTGTACATCCCCATCGCGACACCGGCTCCTTTGAACTGATAAACGTCAAATTCCTGCACGGTTCCGTCTTCACCCTCGAACTTCATCGTCAGCTTGCCTTTACCGGGCACGACGAAATCCGTGGCGCGGTATTGATCACCAAATGCGTGACGACCGACGATGATCGGGGCCGACCAGTTGGTCACCAGGCGCGGAACGTTGTTGATCACAATCGGCTCGCGGAAAACCGTACCGTCCAGAATATTCCGGATCGTACCGTTCGGCGATTTCCACATCTGCTTCAGATTGAATTCTTTCACGCGGTCTTCATCGGGCGTGATGGTGGCGCATTTAATCCCAACTCCATATTCCCTGATGGCGTTAGCGGCATCGATGGTCACCTGATCGTTGGTTTCGTCGCGGTATTCAACGCCCAGATCGTAATATTTAATGTCAACGTCGATGTAAGGGAGGATGAGCTTGTCTTTGATAAACTTCCAGATAATGCGGGTCATTTCGTCGCCGTCCAGTTCGACCACCGGATTAGCTACTTTAATTTTCTCCATTTGTTAGATATCAATCAGTGAAACGATACAGGAAATCAGCCGCAAAGGTAACAATTCTGGCCGTAACGGGAAATGAATACCGATGAATAGACGGGTTCCCACCGGATACGTCGAATACGATAAAACTACCAGAGACAACGAACAGGGTATTGAGGGATATGGCGGTCTTTTGTGACTAGTACCTTATTTTCAATCAGACATTGCGCAATCAATAACCGATCAAACGGATCGCGGTAATGCATCTCCAGCTTTAATAACTGCTGCGTATGTTGAAAGATAACGGGAAGTAGAGCCAATCTGTTCTGATCAATTAAAGCCAGAAGATCGTCGTAGGCAGGTCGGAAGGTAAGCGTTCCGAGCCGGATTTTGATGGCCATTTCCCAGAGGCTGACCATACTGACAAACGAGGTATTTTGTGGATCTTCGATTTCAGTCCGGACTTTGACCGACAGCGCTTTTACATCGCCATTGCGGAACCAGATGAGTGCTTGGGTGTTCAGTAACAGACCCATTACATTTAATCAGCAAAATCGTCCAGAGGAGCGTCAAAATCCGGCGACATTTCAAATTGGCCTTGAGCACTGCCAAAAACCGGCTGTTTTTTTGACTCAGCACTTTTTCCTGTTTGGCTTTCAGGAAGCCAACAAAATCCTCAGCTTCAGCTTAATAAGGGGCCGGCAA
The DNA here is from genome assembly GCF_054780775.1 of Larkinella ripae. Taxonomy (NCBI): domain Bacteria; kingdom Pseudomonadati; phylum Bacteroidota; class Cytophagia; order Cytophagales; family Spirosomataceae; genus Larkinella; species Larkinella ripae. The sequence goes on along the minus strand of NZ_BAAGVR010000017.1, from coordinate 244,045 downwards.
AGTCTATATTTTTTATATAATTCCAGATAGGTCATAAATCCGGCACTTTACGCAGAAAAGGAAAAATCAACGATAAAGTTGGTAACCCCAGCCATAACGGGAAATGGAAGTTAGCAAACCGATTGATGGGTCCATTCAGCACAAAACCGTATCTTTAAGCGCCTTACCTGTTCATCAAATAGAATTTGGCTACTCCGCAAAAAAGTTGACAAAAATGTTTTTTGTACTTTAAGCCGCAACTGCCGAAATACGGTTACGATCCATTGAACAACAAAACCTATCAGGAGACGCTGCACATGGACCAGAGGGCGGGACTGGCGAAAGACAAAGAACCGAACGGAAAAATAGCGGCTTATGAATGAAATCGATTTACTGGGGTATGCCCTAAAACAGTTTGCGGGAATGGATGAGGAAGCATTTGCTCTGTCCATTCCCTACTGGCAAAAGAAAAGCTACCGGAAGGGCGAATTCTACAACGAATACAAGAATGTCTGTAAACACCTCGGCTTTATTCTGAACGGTATTTTCCGGACCTATTACATTCATTCAGAAACCGCCGAGGAAAAAAACGTTTTCTTCTTCTCTCAGAATCAGATTGTTGTTTCTTACAAGAGTTTTGTCAACCAGACGCCCTGCAATTACTACACGGAGTCGATGGTCGATTCGACGATTCTGTACATTCACGTCAACCACATCAACCAGCTCTATCAGGAATCAAAGCAGTGGGAGCATTTTGGCCGGCTGGTGGCCGAGCGGGCTTTTAACGTTGCGATGGAGCGGGCCGAAGATTTTTTGTTCAAAACGCCGGAACAACGGTATCTGGAGATGATGAAGCAGCATCCCGATCTCTACAATGCCATCCCGCTTTATCATATTTCGTCTTACCTCGGGATTCAGGGGCCCTCGCTGAGCCGCATTCGAAAACGGATGATGGAGCGCTAAGCCCTAACGACGGACGCCTTACCGGTTTCCGACTTTAATACTTAGAAACGGTAGTTTCCGGCATCAAATGGGGCGTTTTGGCCGCTGACGGTGCGGTCTCCGTGTTCGGAATCACCTGATAGTTTTCGTCTACCAGGACCGCAGCCTGAACATAACCGGCACACACCCCAAGACCGGCCGCAATCAGTGCGCAGATGACACTCAGAATACCGCTGGTTACGACCGAAACCAGAACGAGCGTAAAAGCCAGTGCGGCTAAAGCAAGCATGTATTTTCTCATGATTCAGTACCAGTACGGATGGGTGATCAAAACCGGTGCTTCGAACAATCAGCCGGTTTACATAGTATTGGACGAAGGCAATTGCAGCAAGTCACTTATTCCGGAAAAACTTTATAATTACGCCCGAGAAATTTTTCAGTTGCTCCGGCTTTTTTAACCCAGGTTAAAAGTATTGATCGTCCTTGTGCGGACCTTTGTCTTGTTCAAATCACTGAACGACAGACCAAAACACAACGTCTAAACGATACGATCATGAAAGCCAATACCACAAAAACCCTCCTCTTCGTCACTGGAGCCTTTGTCGCTAACAGCAGCTGGAAAGCATGGCAGGCCTACTTTGAAAGCAAGGGATATAAAACGCTCGCTCCGGCCTGGCCCTACAAAAACGGAACGGCCGCCGAACTTCGTAACCGCCAGCCGAACGACACCGATCTGGCCGCGCTGACCCTAACCGAACTCGTCGATCACTACGCGAACATTGCCAAAAAATTAGCCGAAAAACCGATTATTGTCGGCCATTCGCTGGGCGGGCTTATCACCCAGATTCTGATCAACCGGGGTCTGGGCGTAGCCGGGGTTGCCATCCACCCGGTTCCCCCGCAAGGCGTTTTTCCGTACGAATTTTCGTTTCTGAAAGCGGGCTGGAAAGCGTTGGGCCTGTTTACCTCGCTGAAGAAAACCTACCTGATGTCGTTTGCCGACTGGCAGTATGCGTTCGTGAACAACATGCCGCTGGACGAGCAGAAAAAAGCCTACGAAGAAAACACGATTCCGGAATCAAAAACCGTCGCCCGGGGTGGGCTGACCAGCGCGGCTAATGTGGATTTTGCCAAACCGCACGCTCCGTTGCTCATCACTTCCGGTGAAATCGACAACATCATTCCGGCCCACCTGAATCACCGGAACTATAAAGCGTATCAACCAAACGGTTCGGTGCTCGATTACAAGGAATTTCCGGGACGCAACCACTTCGTGCTGGGCCAACCGACCTGGCAAGAAGACGCGGATTATATTCTGGAATGGCTCAGCAAGCACTGAACTGATCCAGCAAAAAAGCCGTCCAGAATTGTTCTGGACGGCTTTTTTGCTGGATTGGTAACTAGGCAACCGGCTGTTCGGCGGAAAGGACGCCCAGCTCGCGGCCGATTTTGGTGAAGGCAGCCACGGCTTTCTCCAGATGTTCCGGTTCGTGGCCCGCCGAAATCTGCACCCGAATCCGGGCTTTGCCCTTCGGAACCACCGGATAAAAGAAACCGATGACGTAAATGCCTTCTTCCAGCAACTTAGCCGCAAACGACTGGGCCAGCGGGGCGTCGTAGAGCATAATCGGCACAATCGGGTGTTCGCCCGGCAGAATGTCAAAACCGGCGGTTGTCATGGCTTCCCGGAAATACCGGGTGTTGGCTTCCAGCCTGTCGCGCAGTTCGGTCGACGACCCCAGAATTTCAAGCACTTTCAGCGACGCCCCCACAATGGCCGGAGCCAGTGTGTTTGAAAACAAATAGGGCCGTGAGCGTTGACGCAGCAGCTCGACAATTTCTTTCCGGGCTGCCGTAAAACCGCCCGACGCCCCGCCGAGCGCCTTGCCGTAGGTGCCGGTGATGATGTCAATCCGACCGAACACATTCCGGTATTCCGGGGTTCCGCGACCGGTTTTTCCCAGAAAACCGCTGGCGTGGCATTCGTCCACCATCACCATCGCGCCGTACTTGTCGGCCAGATCGCAGATTTTGTCGAGTTGGGCAATGGTGCCGTCCATCGAAAACGCACCGTCGGTCACGATCAGTTTCCGCCGATTGCCCTCCGCGGCTTTTAACTGCGCTTCCAGATCGGCCATGTCGTTGTGCTTGTACCGAAACCGCTTGGCCTTGCACAACCGAATGCCGTCGATGATCGAAGCGTGGTTGAGTTCGTCCGAAATAATGGCGTCTTCTTCGTTCAGCAGCGGCTCGAAAACCCCGCCGTTGGCATCGAACGCGGCCGCGTACAGAATGCAGTCTTCGGCCCCGACAAACTCGGCGGTTTTGCGTTCGAGTTCTTTATGAATGTCCTGCGTGCCGCAAATAAACCGCACCGACGACAGGCCAAAACCGTGGCTGTCGAGCGTCTGGTGAGCCGCTTCGATCACCGCCGGATGCGACGACAGGCCGAGGTAATTGTTGGCGCAAAAATTCAGGACCTCCCGACCGCCGTGAATCGCAATGACCGACGATTGGGGCGAAATAATAATCCGTTCGGATTTATACAAACCGGCTTCCCGAATCGAGTCGAGTTCCTGCTGAAGTTCTTCTTTGATGCCGTACATACCGTTAATGGGTTGGAACAAGGGTGTGATAAACGTTCGAAAGCTGGGCGATCATTTCCTGCGTCATGCGGGAGAGATCATAGTCCGGTTGCCAGCCCCAATCCTGACGGGCCACCGAATCGTCGATGGTTCTGGGCCAGGAGTCGGCAATGGCCTGCCGAAAATCCGGTTGATACCGAACCCTAAAACCGGGAAAGTACGTCTGAATCGAAGCGGTCAGTTCAGCGGGCGTAAAACTCATGCCCGCCAGGTTGTACGACGTTCGGACACCGATGCGGTTTTCGGCGGCTTCCATCAGTTCCAGCGTTGCCCGGAGCGCGTCGTCCATGTACATCATCGGCAGCAGCGTATCCTCGGCCAGAAAGCATTCGTACGGTTGCCCCTGAACGGCCGCGTGGAAAATCGCGACGGCGTAATCGGTGGTGCCGCCCCCCGGCATCGACTGGTAGCTGATCAGCCCCGGATACCGCAGCGAGCGCACATCCAGCCCGTAGCGTTTGTGGTAATACAGCGACCAGTTTTCGGCGGCTACCTTGCTGATGCCGTAAACCGTGGCCGGGTCGAGCGAAGCGGTCTGGGGCGTTTCAAATTTGGGCGCGTGTTCGCCAAAAGCCGCAATCGAACTCGGAATAAACACCTTCCGAATGCGATGGATCCGGCTTACTTCCAGCACGTTGAGCAGCGTCTGCATGTTCAGATTCCAGGCACCCAGCGGGTCTGATTCACCTTTGGCCGACAGCACGGCGGCCAGGTGATAAATCTGCGTGATCCGGTACCGTTGCACCAGCTCGGCCAGCGCGTCGGCTTTGGTGGCATCCAGAATCTCAAAAATCCCCTGCTCCTGATCCGGCCGGCGCAAATCCGCACCAATCACCGAATTCAAGCCATACAGAGCCTGAAGCCGGGGCAGCAGGGCTGTTCCGATCTGGCCGTTGGCGCCGATCACTAAAATGGTCTCGCGCTTCATTTTTTTAGTCGGTTGAAGTATGAAACGTAACAACGCTGGTCCTCGAATTGTTTTTATGGTACAAAGGTACTTATGCCGGCTATTTTTGGCTATTTATTCAATAAATCCGCTAATATTGCTGCAGTAAAAGCTGTTAGCAGACAAAATCACTGAATTAGCGAAATTCATACAGCTTTCCGTAGAAAAATTTTCGGCATGGAACAACTCGATGAAATTGACAAGAAGTTGCTGCGGCTTTTGCAGGCCGATGCAAAGCTGACTACGAAGGAGTTAGCGGCTCAGTTGGGCCTGACGCTCTCGCCGGTTTACGAACGCATCAAGCGACTCGAAAGCCTGGGATTTATCAAGCAGTACGTGGCGGTTTTGGACAAAAACCTGCTGGGCCAGCCGATCACGGCCTTCTGTCAGGTGTCGATGCGCTACCACGATAAGGCGTTCATCGATAAGTTTGAGGAGGAAATCAAGAAGCTCGAAGAGGTGCAGGAATGTTACCACATGGCCGGTCAGGTGGATTTTCTGCTGAAAATTCACGTCAGCAGCCTCGACGGTTACCACAATTTTGTAAAATACAAACTCTCTGAAATTGAGAACATTGGCATCCTGAACAGCACCTTCGTCCTGAAAGAAATCAAGCACAACCTGGGCTACGTCATTCACTGACCATCAATGCGCGGCAACGACCAGCCGTTGCGGATCGCCAGCAGCCGAATGAACGTAATGGCTCCGGCAGAGATCAGGAAATTGAGGGTTGGATCCAGCCCCAGCGCCCGCCCGGTCAGGTAAACGACGGCTCCGGCCAGACAGGCTGTGGCATACACCTGCCGGTCGAAAATCAGGGGCAGGTCATTCACCAGCGTGTCGCGCAAAACGCCCCCGAACAGCGCCGACATCAGGCCGAGCAGAATGGCAGCCCAGCCGTTGACGTCCAGACCCAGGGCTTTCTGCATACCCAGAATGGTGTAAATCCCGATGCCGAGTGTATCGAACACCAGCAGCGCCCGGCGCAGTTTGCCGAGCCACCACCGACGCCCCAAAACCGCCACGCTGACGCTGCCCAGAATCACGATCAGGTAATTCGGGTCACGGATCCAGGCGATGGGATACGCACCCATGATGATGTCGCGCAGGGTGCCGCCCCCGACGGCCGTCAGAAAACCGATGAAAAAGATGCCGAACAAATCGTGGTACATCTTTTTGCTCAGGGCCGACAACGCCCCCGAAATGGCAAACACGCTGGTGCCGATTAAGTCGATGAGATACCAACTGCTCATGGTTCAAAGGAAACACATTTTCAGCAGATGAACCGAAATTTGTCTAGTTTCGCGAATTCCTACTCGTTCCTGATCCTGCTCATGCTCCGGTTTTTACGCCAATCCCTCGGTCTGGTCACTGCGCTGGTCCTCTCATCCGCCGGGATGGTTTTGCCGCCAGTCGCGCCCGAAGAAACAACGGTTTTTCGGAACGGTGACGCGGGTTATCTATGTTACCGGATTCCGGCCATCGTGAAAGCACCGGACGGCTCGCTGCTGGCCTTTGCGGAAGGCCGGAAGAAAGATTGCGACGACTTTGGCGATATCGATCTGGTGCTCCGGGTCAGCACCGACAACGGCCGGACCTGGGGACCGCTGCGGGTGGTGGCCGACAACGGAACGTTTCAGGCCGGAAATCCCGCGCCGGTTTTCGACCTGACGGACCCGGCTTTTCGGCGCGGACGGCTTTTTTTGATTTACAACACCGGCATCACGTCGGAGAACAAGGTTCGGAACGGGGAGGCCGTGCGGGAAGTCTGGTACAAAACCAGCGCCGACAATGGCCAGACCTGGTCGGATTCCGTGAACATCACCACGCAGGTTTCCCGCCCGAACAAACCCGCCGTTAACCCGGCCTATGCGTTTGCGGACGACTGGCGATCGTACGCCAACACCCCGGGCCACGCGCTGCAACTGCAAAAAGGGCGCTACCGGGGCCGGCTTTTTGTACCCGCCAACCATTCCGCCGGACCACCGCAACCGCAGTTTCGCGATTACCGGGCACACGGTTTTTACTCCGACGATCACGGAAAAAGCTGGAAACTAACGCCCAGCATCGCCTATCCCGGCAGCAACGAAAGTACGGCCGTGGAAACCGCCGACGGAAACCTGCTGATGAACAGCCGCAACCAGTCGGGCGACGTGAAAAACCGCCTGCTGTCGTGGTCGAAAACCGGCGGAGAAAGCTGGGAGCCGGTGCGGGTGGCCCCGGATTTGCCCGACCCGGTTTGCCAGGGCAGTATGATCGCTTACCGGCCCCGGCGCGGGAAAGCGGTGCTGCTGTTCTCGAATCCCAACAGCCAGAAGAGCCGCGAGAATCTGACCGTCAGAATCAGCCCGGATGAGGGCCAAAGCTGGTCGGCGGGCCAAACGATTTACGGCGGTTCGTCGGCCTATTCCGATCTGGTCATTCAGCAAAACGGCGACATCGGTCTGCTGTACGAAAAAGATAAATACACCCAAATTGTCTACAGCCGGTTTTCGTACGACTGGCTGGTGAAGTGACCAGACCGGTTTTCTGGTTTATTTACCCGGCAAGGTCACACCGCTCGACTGGCTGGCAAAAACCGGCGGTTTTTTCTTGTCCGGATCGTGGATGGTCATGGGCGTCAAAACCGCCTGCTTCACGTCGTCGAGGACCACGGCGGGCCGGTAATCTTTTTTCAAACAGGTCAACCGCACGTTCTCAAACCGGATGTTCTGGGCGTGGCGCAGGTAAAAACCCCAGGCTGGCAACTCGCCGAACATCGAAAAATCCGGGTAGGCTTCCGGTTTTTCGGGGACTTTGTGGAGGGCGTTGAGGGGCACGTTGGCAAACTGGGTGGTGCCCCCGCCCGGTTGTATGATCTCGACGTTGCGGAGCGTCACGTTGTTGACGAAAGCGTCCGGCATACCGACAATCGAGGAGGGCGAAATGTTGCGGGGCATGTCTTCAATCGGTCCTTCGTATTCATACCCGGCATCGGCCTTGGTCGCGGGCACCTCGACCCGGATGTTGGTCAGCCGGACGTTTTCCAGCCGGCCTTTCTTACCCTTCACCCGCTCGCCGATGCGCAGAAAAATCGCATTCCCGGTATTGAGGGCCTGCAGGCTGTCAATTTCCACATTTTCGATAAAACCGCCGTCGACGGCTTCCAGCGCAATGGCCGAGCGGTAGGTGTCGTACACCTTGATCTGGTGCATTTTGACGTTTCGAAAACCGCCGTAGCTGGCCGTTCCGAATTTGATGGCGTTGGCGCTGGACCGGATCGTGCAGTTGCGGACGTAAATATTCTGGCAAACCTTCGTGGCATCGTGCGATTTCAGGCAAATGCCGTCGTCGTCCGAATCAATAAACGAATTGGTCACGCTGACGCTGTCACTGTCCACCAGGTCAATGCCGTCGTTGTTCCAGTAGGCTTTGCTATCGACCGTGATGCCGTCCAGCTGCACGTTTTTGCACTGCTCGTAAATCTGAACCCAGCTGGCCGAATTTCGCAAGGTAACGCCCTGAATTTTAACGCGCTGGTTGCCCCGGAAATAAATCAAAACCGCCCGGGCCTCGGCTTCCGGCCGGTCGTAGCGAAACAGATCCTTGACCAGCCCCTTCTGGATGACGTTGACGACATTACGGGCCAGATACCGCCCCTGGCCGTCGATGACGCCCTTGCCCGTAATGCCGATATTCTGCTGATTTTCGGCAAACACCAGCGCCGTCCAGATGTGCCGGTCGTAATCGAACGGGTTCAGCGAACCGAGCAACACGGCCCCTTCTTCCAGGTGGATGGTTACGTTGGATTTCAGATGCACCGAACCGGTCAGATACCGGCCCACGTAAAACACCAGCCGACCCCCGCCGTTCTGGTGAATGTGGTCGATGGCGTACTGGATGGAGCGGGTGTTGAGCGTGGCGCCGTCCGAATAAATACCAAACAACGAAGCCGGGTAATCTTTGGCCTGTAAGCTGACGCTGGCCCAGCCAATGAGCAGGAGCATTTGCAGAAAACGCATAAAAAACGGGTTTAGGAGCGGAATACGGTTTATTGCTGGGCTGCTGAGCCGGTTTCGGGATTCAGCCAGACCACGTTCTGTTCGGACTGGTGCGGCTGTCCGATGATCTCGCGGTACAAATCGGGTCGGCGGGCTTTTTTGTAGCGAAAACCGCCCGCCCTGGTCAGTTTGTCGGGCGTACAGGTGGCAATGGCAAGGTCGTTGCCCAGATTCCGGCATTCGGCCAGCACGTCCCCAAACGGATCGACAATCATGGAACAGCCGTTTTTGAGCTGATCGTCGTCCATGCCAATCGGGTTGGAGAAGACCACGTAAATCCCGTTGTCGTACGCGCGGGCGGGCAGCCACTTCATGAGCCAGGCCCGGCCTTTCAGGCCGTCAAATTCGAGTCGCAGCGACGTCGGGTCGGCTTCCCGGTTTTCCCAAAGCGCCGGGTCGACAAAACCGGCTCCGGGCCGGGTCGAGGGCGTACACATCGTGACGTGCGGCATAAAAATAAGGTCGGCCCCCAGCAGCGTCGTGGCCCGGACATTTTCGATCACGTTGTTGTCGTAGCAGATCAGAATGCCGCACTTCCAGCCTTTGATCTCAAACACCACGTACTGATCGCCCGGCAGCAGGTGCGGGTTGATGAACGGATGCAGCTTGCGGTACTTGGCAATCAACCCGTTTTCGCCGACGCAGACCTGCGCCTTGAAAAGCCGGTCCTGCTCGTCTTTTTCAAACAGCCCCGCCAGAATCACAAGACGGTTTTCGCGGGCAATATCGGTCAGCGTCCGGATGCTGTCCCCTTCCGGAATGCGTTCGGCCAGCGCCAGCATCTGCTCCCGCGACAGGTGCCGGGCGTGGGTGTAGCCGGGAATGGAGCATTCGTGAAAAGCAACCACATCAGCGCCCTGTTCGGAAGCTTTGGCGGCCAGTTGACGAATGATTGCAAGGTTGCGGTTTTTGTCGCCGTTGTGGTGTTCAAACTGGGCGGTAGCAATGCGTAGCGGTTCCATGTCGTAAAATTAGGAACAAAATGCGGTTCCACTAGGGCATAAAGCGCCAATTGTTTCGCGCGTGTTGGCTTTATTGTTTTGCCGCTTCCACCGCCATTTTCTGTTGCAGCCACGCCAGGTTAAACCGGTAATGAATGCTGCTGCTGATCAGGTGAATCAGGTTGTCGGGGGTTTGCGTCAGGGCCAGGTAACCGCGCGGTTCGGCGTGGGTGGCATCCATTTCAAACGCGCCGGTCCAGGCCCCGCCGTTGAGGTAGCGGTAGTTGCCATCAGTCAGCAATTTTTTGACCGGCCAGGTTTTGCCTTCGTCGAACGACAGGGCCGCGTACATCCCGTACCCTTTGAATGACTTGCCGCTGGCGTCGGTAAACAGCATCCCTTTCTTCGCTTCGTCGGGTTCTTCGGGGTGGTGCGTAAAGCCGATCAACAGGATCGCGCCTTCGTTCAGGCGGTGTAGAATCAGCCGCTGCCCACCCCCAATCGGCGGAAATCCGGAGGGCGAATACGTCCAGGTTTTCCCCATGTCCTGCGATTGGCTCATCGGCATTCGGAGCACACCCTCGGCGTTGGAAAGGTTATCGCTGCGACCGAACGCCAGCAGACTGCCGTCTTTCAACTGCGTCACGCCCGCGTGAATCCCGGCAATCAGCCCACCCGACGCGCCGTTTTTGTACGCCGGTTTCTGGGGATCGCTCGACGCAGCCGCCCAGGTTTTGCCACCATCCCGGCTGACGTGCACCGCCGAACCGCCCGACGAACTGGGGTCGGCGTCGCAGGTCTGCACCAGCCAGCCTTCTTTCGTCTGAAACATCCCGGCAATGACCTGATGCCGTTTTTCGTGCTCGGGCGCCACCAGTTTCGGGGACGACCAGCTCGCGCCGTTGTCGCGGCTGGTCCGTAACGCCATCGCCAGATTCTGCCAGTCACCGCCCGCTTCGACGCCGTTCATGTGGTAAAGGGTGCCGTTGCCGTCGTGGAAAATCGAACTGCCCGTCATGTTGCGATCCGGCACTTTGAAAAACTCCGTGGGCAATTCCCAGCGCGGCTGCCCGGCCCGCAACCGGCTGGCCACCACCGTCATCTCCCGCCCGGCTTCTTTTTCCGTCGAGAACCAGATTGCCATCAGGTCGCCGTTGGGCATCCAGGTGATGGCGGGCTGGTGATTGTGCGAATAAAACGGCGTTTCGGCCTTGCAATCCGGTTTGTTGACGTAACGAATCGGTTCCAGAAAAACCGGTTTCGGGGCCGCGACGGTTTTCCAGGAAGCCGGTTTTTGCGAAACGTTCTGCGCGTGGGTTTTCGGCGGCAGGGCGGGCAGGGGCTGCGAGGTCGGTTTTTCGGCCTGCACCACCCGGAAACCGACCAGCCAGGTCTTGTCTTCGGGAATCATGCCCAGCCGGTTGGTGGTACGCAGGTACTGCACCGGCGTTCCGTGGCTGCCTCCGCGCGTGACGCGAAAGGAGCCGGAGGCCCGGCCCACCGGATCGCGCTGCTCGGCGGCAGCGTAGGGGCCATACCAGTCGGCGCACCACTCTTCGACGTTGCCGTGCATATCCTGGAGACCGAAGGCGTTGGCGGGCGTTTGGGCCACTTTCAGCGAAACGGCAACCGGGGTGCGGTCCGTTTTCTGGCTTTTCTGGTAGCTTGCGGGCAAAAAACGGCCCGTCGAAAAGGGCGTGACCGTTCCGGCGTGGCAGGCATATTCCCATTCGGCTTCGGTCGGCAGCCGGTACGGTTTGCCTTCTTTTTTACTGAGCCAGTCGCAGAAAGCCACGGCTTCGGCGTAGCTCACGAACACCACGGCTTCGGCGTCGTCGTTTGAAAAACCGGCTTTCCCGCGCAATTTCCGGTGTTCCGGATCAAAGGCTTCGTACTGCGCATTGGTTACTTCCGTTACCGCCATCCGAAACGGTTTGGAAATTGTGACGCGGTGCACCGGCGCTTCGTCGTAATCTTCGCCTTCGCCCTCCGAGCCCTGATAAAACCGGCCGGCCGGAACCGTCGCGAGTTTCATGCCCAGCGAGTTGGTTTCCTGCGCGAAGGCGGTTGTAGTTCCTAACGCGGAAAACAAGAGCCAAAAAGTGTATTTCATAGCGTGATTGAGAAGAAACAGGAACGCGGATGACGCGGACTGGACGGATCAAAACGGATGTGAATCCGCGTCAATCGGTTCGATCCGCGTCATCCGCGTTCCTGTTGGTTTGTTTATTCGATCAATTTCCCGACCTGAACCGACTCGATGCCCAGTTCCGTCTGAAGCTGGCTGGCGGTTTCGACCAGGGCGTCCATTTCCTGTTGCAACTCGTCGGTCAGTGTGCCAACCTCCCGGCGGGTGTAGAGCGAAATCGGTAAACCGCGTTTTTGCAGGGTGTATTTAGCAATGGTCGGATACGCCGAATGTACCAGGTCCATGCAATCGACGAAAAACTGCTGGACGCGGTCGATGTCCGGCTGTTTTTCCGCCTTGTTGACGTTGTTGCAAAGCCAGACGATCAGCTCCGGAAACTCATTGCCCTGGATGCACGACAAACCGGCGGCTCCGGCCCGCAGCGACGAGACGGCATTGACCATGTAGGCGTCATACAGGCCAAACTGAAAACCGGCTCCGGCAGCGATCCGGCGGGCTACTTCAGCCTCGTCCAGACAAGTGTCTTTGTGGTAAATCAGGCGACCGGTCGGTAGCAGATCGTTCAGGATTTCGACGTTGATCAGGCGTTTGTAAGGAACCGGGCATTCGTAAAAACCGAGCGGAATGTCGTCCGTCCGGTCAATCAGCTCGTGCATCCGTTCCAGAAAAACCGCATCGGATTCGTCTTCGCCGGCTATCAGGCTGGTGATGACAATAACGGCCTGAATACCGGTTTGATATATACGCTTGACAAAATCGGCCTGCTGCGCAATGGGTCCGCCGAAGGTGCCCGTCGCCACAACCGGCACGCGCCCCGCCGTCTGTTCCACCACAAACCGGGTGACTTCCAGGCGTTCCTCTTCCGTCAGCTCGTACATTTCGCTGGACAGACAGGTGGCAAACAGGCCCGCGGCCCCGGTTTCCAGGTAAAAATCGACCAACTGAGCCAGCGCCGGGTAATCGACGGCACCGGTTTCCTGAAAAGGAGTAAGCATGACGGGAATAAAACCCTGGGGCAATGATCCGACGGTAGAGGAAGGCATGGTAAAGAGCGTTTAAAGGAAATTGTTAGGGTGTTTCGCAGCGTTGAACGGAGGTAAGAAGAGTCAAGCGGAGCTTCTGCTTAACTCTTCACTTCTCCGCTCAACTCCGCGAAATAGCTTAAGGGTTTAGGAATAAAAGAAAAGGGTTAGGGTTGAGCAATCGTCTTGGGTTTAGGAATAATCGTATTTTTCTTACCGCGAAGTCGGGTAAACAGCAGCCCGACCAGGAAAATCGTCAGCGTACCGACCACCATAATCATATTTTGATGAAACGGATTGCGGAGTGCCGCGTACTCGTCGGGAATCTGGGGCGAAAACGTCATCCAGACAATCACCAGCAAGCCAATCACCGTGGCCATCCAGGCTTCCGTATTGCGGGTTTGTTTGGAAATCATACCCAGCAGGAACAGGCCGAGCATCCCACCCGCAAAAATACCGGATAGCATCCACCAGATGTCGAGGACGCTCTTGACGCCAATCATCGCAATGCCGGTAATCATGCCCAGCAAGCCAAAAACCGTAGTAGCAACGTACAACAGCCGCAGCGCCTGCCCGTCCGACAGATTGGATTTGAGGTAGCGCTGGTAAATATCGACCGAGAAAACCGTAGCCGATGCGTTCATGCTGGAACTGATGGTGCTCATGGCCGCCGACAGAATGGCCGCGACGATCAGCCCGACCAGCCCCGCCGGAACCTTGTTCACCATAAAATGCGGCATTACTTTGTCGCCAAATTCGGCGGGGGTCAGGGTGTTGGCCAGTTGCCGAATCGCTTCCGGACTGCCGTTGGGCAGCCGTTCGCCGGCGACCTGCATCCGGACGGCCGCCAGCATATCCGGGTTGCTTTCGTAATACGCGTACAGGCACGAGCCGAGAACGAAGAAGATGAGTGAAACCGGCACGTAGAGGTACACGCACAGCCAGATCGAGCGCGTGGCTTCCTTGATCGAGGTGGTGGTGTGATACCGCTGCACGTAGTTCTGATCCATCCCGAAGTTGTTCAGGTTCATGAAAAAACCGTACAGCAACACCACCCAAAAGGTCGATTGGGTGAAGTTGGGCGCAAAACTACCCAGACTGAACTTATCGTCCGCTTTGCCAATTTCGACGATTTTGTCAATTCCGCCCGGCATGCCGTCCACCACCAGATACAGGATGATCAACGCTCCGGCGGTTTTGATGACGCCCTGCACCACTTCCGTCCAGATGACGGCTTCCATGCCGCCCATGACGGTGTACAGAATGATGCAAATCCCGACGACGATCATGATCGTCGCCATCGGGTAGCCCGTCAGCGCCTGCAAACTCAGGGCGATGCCGAAGAAAATAGAGCCCATGCGGGCCAGTTGCGTCAGGAGAAAACACACCACGGCGTAGGTTCGGGCCCAGGGTCCGAACCGGTGTTCCAGGTGCGTGTAGGCCGATACTTCGCCGGTCGTGCGGTAGAACGGCACAAAATACCGCGCGGCCACCCAGGCCGACAGCGGCATGGCGAGGCTGAAAACAAACGAGTTCCAGTTGCTGCCGAAGGCCTTGCCCGGTACGCCCAGAAAGGTGTTGCTGCTGAGGAAGGTCGCGTAGATGGACATGCCGATGGCCCAGCCCGGAATCTTGCCCGACGCCTTCGTAAACTGGTCGGCACTCTTGTTGTTCCGCGAAAAATACACCCCGACGGCCACCATCCCGATCAGGTAAGCCAAAATAACCAGTAAATCGATAACGGGCAGGTTTTTCATCTATCGGGTTACGGTAATTTATGAGAATTATTTTTTAGCCTTGAGCGAAAATAGCGGCTTCTTGCTTAGCTTGCAAACGCAATTTTATGACTGCGCGACTAATAAATTTAATTTTACTGGCAAAAGTAGTCATTAAAGGAGTTGATGCTTTGTTTAGATTTTCCCAATCATTGTACGAATTTAGCATAATCAAGTTGGTCGCGAATGAAGGCCCATTTTCATAAAGTACCGGTCAATGCCCAGGATGCGTTCAGTGTTCGGCACGACCGGAAACCCAATTTTGGCAACCTCTGGCACTACCACCCGGAGCTGGAGTTGCACTACGTTATTCGGGGTGAGGGCGTTCGGTTTATTGGTGATAACGTCAGCAATTTTTCGGCGGGGGAAATCCTGCTGGTGGGCGAAAACCTGCCGCACACCTGGCGGTGTAACGACGCTTATTTTCAGGACAATTCGACGGTGCAGGTGGAGGCCATTCTGATGCAGTTCCGGCCCGACTGCCTGGGCCGCGATTTTCTGAACCTGGCCGAAACTCAGCCCGTCCGGCGGCTTTACGAACGGGCTTCGCGGGGCTTACTGATCAAAGGCGAAACCGGCGAAAAAATAGCATCGCTGCTCTACAGCGTGGTGGAAGCCCGCCCGCTGCAACGCCTGATCATTCTGCTGTCGATTCTGGAAATCCTGTCACAATCCGATGAGTTGGAGACCATTACGTCGGAGCAGGCGTTTTACCAGTCGAACGAACTGGAAACCGTGCGGCTCAACAAAGTGTGCAGTTATACACTGTCGAACTACGCGAAGGAAATCACGCTGGAGGAAGTGGCGTCCGTTGCCAATCTGAGTGTGACCTCCTTCTGCCGGTATTTTAAAATGATGACGCACAAAACGTACCATGAGTTTCTGACCGAAGTCCGGATCAGTCACGCGTGCCGGGCGCTGGTCGAAAACAAGCTGAGTGCGGAGGTGATCTGTTTCGACAGCGGTTTTAACAACCTGTCAAATTTTTACCGGCATTTCAAGCGCGTCAAGGGTCTGACCCCTCTCGAATACAAACGAAATTATTTGTAGTGCCGGGTTTAGGTTTTCAGTATTCGGTAGCTGACGCACGGAAATACCGGTTGCAACCGTGACGGCGGATCGGTCGGTGCCAGACAGGGTCGGGATTCCAATAATGCCAGCCGCGCCAGTCACCGTAAACTGAAAACCGTAACCGAATCCTGAAAACTGTAACCCGAATACCGTAAACCGAAACCCCCATGAACGCCCGAATTGGCTGGCTCATCCTTACGGCAGGTCTGCAAGCCTGCGCGCCCAAACCCCACCTGACGATGAATTTTACCGAAAAGCAACTCACGTTCGACGCCAAAGGGCACACCATTCACAATGCCCAGGCGTTTTCACCCACCGACGAATGGCTGGTTTACGACACCCGCAATGTGGACACCGGCATCGGCAGCACGGGCTCGATTGAGATGGTGAACGTCAAAACCGGCGAAACCAGGGTGTTGTACCAGACCGAAAACCAGACCGAATTTGGCCCCGGCGTGGGCGCGGTTACGT
Source organism: Larkinella ripae (assembly GCF_054780775.1). Lineage (NCBI taxonomy): Bacteria > Pseudomonadati > Bacteroidota > Cytophagia > Cytophagales > Spirosomataceae > Larkinella > Larkinella ripae. The sequence continues at coordinate 228,064 of NZ_BAAGVR010000017.1, read as the reverse complement.
TTTCGCCGACCCAAAACCGGGTGTTATTTATTCACGGCGTCCGGAACGCCAATCAAGAAAAACCGTACGGTTTTGCCCGGCGCACGGGCGTGGCCATCGATACCGACCAGCCCGGCAAACCGATTTTTCTGGATGCCCGCGACGTGACGCCCCCGTTTACACCGGGCGCTTTGCGGGGGGGCACCCACGCCCACGGCTGGAGCGCCGACGGCCAGTGGATTAGCTTCACCTACAATGATTACCTGCTCGATCAGTTGAGCAAAACCAATCCGGCCATCCAGGACCTGCGCGTGGTGGGGGTGATGGCACCGCTTAAAAAAGTGGCCGTTTCCGACGATGGTTCGCGGGAAAACAATGCCGGGGCGTTGTTTTCGGTGGTGGTCACCCGCGTTACGGAATCGCCAAAACCGGGTAGCGACGAGATTGATAAAGCGTTTGATGAAGGCTGGCTGGGTACGGACGGATACCGGAAACCGGACGGTAGCTGGCAGAAGCGCGCACTGGCGTTTCAGGGCAATGTGCGGAACAAGGCCGGAAAAACCGTGGCCGAAATTTTCGTGGCCGACCTGCCCGACGACCTGACGCAAGCCACCGAGGGTCAGCCGCTGGAAGGCACCGAAAGCAGTCGGCCCAATCCGCCGAAAGGTGTTCAGCAACGCCGGATCACGTTTACGGAGCACGGCGCGGAAGGGCCCCGGCACTGGCTGCGGACCACCCCCGACGGCTCGCTCATCGGTTTTCTGGCGAAAGACCCTTCGGGAACGGTTCAGCTTTTTGGCGTCTCGCCCAACGGCGGTCCCATTCGGCAACTCACAAAACAACCGTTTTCGATTCAAACCACCTTCAACTTCAGCCCGGATGGCAAGTGGGTGGCCTATGCCGCCGACAACAGCGCGTTCATCAGCGAAGTAGCCACCGGCGAATTCCGGCGGTTAACGCCCCGCTCGTCGGACGGCGAGCAGCCCCGCAACGGCATCGTCTGGTCCAACCAAGGCGACCAGATTGCCTACAACCGGTACGTCACCACGGAGAAAGGGCGGTTTTTGCAGCTGTTTGTGCTGCGGGACGGAAAGTAGAGAGGGACTCGCCGGGAGCACTGATTGGGTGGTAAAATCGGCAACCGGTCTGGTTCCAGCCGACATCGTCCCTTTCCACTACAACATAGCGACTTTTGGCTACATCGGTCTACTGATGGTGCACGAACTTTGCATCAACAAAAATCAGCACCGATGAATTTACAAAACAACACCATCTTGGTTACGGGCGGAACGGGCGGTTTCGGCTTCGAGTTTGCCGCTAAATTGCTGGCCCTGGGCAACACGGTCATCATCACCGGCCGGAATGCGCAAACGCTTCAGGCAGTCAAAAGCAAGCTCCCGGCGGTTCATACCATCCAGAGCGATGTCAGCAACGCGGATGACATCATTAGTCTGTACAACCGGGTTACGCGGGAATTTCCCGATCTTAACATCCTCATCAACAATGCCGGAGAAATGCGCAAGATCAGCCTCCACCAGCCCTACGAGCTGACGGACATTACCCGCGAAATTGAAATCAACCTGATGGGACCGATCCGCATGGTGCAACAATTTCTGCCGCACCTGAAAACGAAAACCCGGGCGGTTATTCTCAATGTGACGTCGGGCATTGCCCTGATGCCTTTCCCCATTTCGCCCATTTACAGCGCGAGCAAAGCGGGGCTTCGTTCGTACACCCAGGCGTTGCGGGTGCAATTAAAAAAAACCGATATTAAGGTCATGGAGCTGGTGGCGCCGGGTTCTTCGACCCCGCTCAACGACAAGTTTAAGCACGAAGATGGGTTTAGTACGAGGCTGTTAATGGCGCCTGATAAAATAGTGGATGCCGCCATCAGAGGGATGCAGAAAAACCGGGACGAAGTATACCCCGGCATAGCCCAGGTGATGCGGGTGATGAGTAGAATCGTTCCTAAATTCCTGATTGCGCAATCAGGTAAAATGGGCGCGTCAACGATGTACGGAAAGTAATTTTAAACCCCTGAACAAAATGAAAATCCTCAGCATCGTTCTCCTGCTCCTGTCCGCCTGCCTGAGTCTCAAACACGGCTGGGACGCTTTTCAGCCCGCCAATGCCGACCAGACCAAAATGATGGCGGACCTAGGAATCACCAAAACCGCCATGCCGTTTGTGGGTGTGTTTTCAATCGTTGTTGGGTTGCTGCTGCTGTTTCCGCAGACCTTTTTCCTGGGCAACGTCCTGAATGCCATCACCATTGTGCTGATCATGGCGCTGTCGCTACAGGCCGGAAACGTCAAAATGGCGCTGATCGAAATACCGTTTCTGGCGCTGCCGCTGGTCTTAGTTTGGTTGAAACATCCGTTAAACCCGTAAGTTTGTTCCAATGGCAAATTCAAAACCGTACCGCATACAATCCATCACGGAAATACACCGGTTGATGGGGCTGCCAAAACCGCATCATCCGCTCATCGGCCTCATTGATCTGAAAGGGCTAAAAAATGATCCCAACATCAATTCCGTCCTTTCCGATTTGTACGTTGTGTCGTTAAAAAGGGGGTGCGACAAACTATTTTACGGCCAGCAGAAATACGATTTCGACGAAGGCTTGATGGCGTTCATTGCCCCTGGTCAGGTTTTGCGGGGAGAAGCCAATGGCGTGCCGCACAAGCTCGAAGGCTGGATGCTGTTCATTCATCCCGACTTTTTGTGGAACACGCCCCTCGCCAAAAAAATCAGGCAGTACGAGTACTTCGGGTATGCGGCCAACGAAGCTTTGTTTCTTTCCGACAAGGAAGAAACCCTCATCAACGGCCTCATTGACAACATCAAAAACGAGTACCACGCCAACACCGACAAATTCAGCCAGGATGTGATCATTGCCCAGCTGGAGCTTCTGTTTACGTACGCGCAACGCTTTTACGAGCGGCAATTCATCACCCGCAAAATTACCAACCACAAAATTCTGGATCGCCTGGAAGATGTGCTGGCGCATTATTTCAACCACGCCGATTTAGCGTCCAACGGCTTGCCGACGGTGCGCTACATGGCCGATGCCCTCCATGTGTCCACCAAATACCTGAGCAGTTTACTGAAACAACTCACCGGGCAGACCACGCAGCAGCTCATCCACGAAAAGCTGATTGCAAAAGCCAAAGAAAGACTGTCCACCACCGACCTGTCCGTCAGCGAAATCGCGTATGAATTAGGCTTTGAACATCCCCAATCGTTCAATAAACTGTTTAAGGCCAAGACCCGTCAAAGCCCGCTGGAGTTTCGACAATCGTTCAACTGACCGCCCGGTCACTGGAGCTGTCAGCAGTAAAACCGGCTGATTGGTGTTGATACGTGACGGTTTACGGGGCAATTCAAACCGTCGTTTGCAGTCAGAAACGGGATCTCTGCGCCGGAAATACGGTTTTTGGAGTACGGTTTTAGGGTTTGAATCGAATCGGCACCCAGATTTCCTCCTCCGAATCCGGATCATTGTTTTTGTACTTCTCACCCAGCACTTCAAAGTGCGGGCGGTTGTCTAAAACGTATTCCGAATGGGACAGCCACCCTCCGAAAATGGCTTGAACCGTTTCAGCAAATTCGCCCGAAGCGCCCTGGTAGAGAAAAACCGCATACAAACCGCCGGGTAAAGTAAAAGCCTCCAGTCCGGCCGGAACCGTATTGAAATCAGCGACTTCCACCAGCGCCCATTTTTCAAACTCGGTGGTCGGCGTGAAGTCCGCGGAAGTCAGCGGTTTTTCGTAAACCTGCAACGAGATCAAATCCGCCGTCACCGGGTTGGTAATTTCCTTCCGACGGGGCATAAAACTCCGCCACAGCTCGCCGGTTCGGTCGCTGGCAAACGACATCCGCAACCGCTTACCCACGAATTTCTTTTCGGGCAGGATTTCAGTTCGGGGAATCATAGCTTGCGTCGGCGGACTCACGGTTTGGCGTGCCGCATTTCGAGGCCCACCGACGTGCGGGGTTTGAAGCCCGTCCACGGTTCGGCATCGGAGGTTTCGGGCAGCGTCAGGTAGTTCGCGTAATCCATTCCTTTGAGGTGAATGCCCAGAAAAGCCGTGACAAAATGCTGGTTGATGTTGTTGATCCGGCGCTCATTCCAGGCGGGTTCGGCAAAGTGCATGTAATCCTCGGCAGCCGGACCGGGTTTCAGCGTGGCGGCTGGCGGTGGATTCGGGGCCACGTTGTGCCGGGCATTGACGTAGGTCAGCAAATACCGGTCGGCATTGACGGCGCCGTCGTAAAGGGCTTTGATTCCTTTTTCGTACCCCGACACATCGTCTTTGCTGCCCGCAACAAACAGCGTCGGGAGCCGCAGCCCCGCCAGCCCCTGGGCATCCCACACCCCGCGTTCCATGCCCCAGGGCGCAAACGCCACCACGGCTTTGATGCGCGGGTCCTGCGCGGTTTTGTAGTCGGGAGCGGCCATCGTCCGCGCTTCCAGAGCCGTGCTCCCACCCGTTAATTGGCCGAAAAACTTACCAGCCTGGGCGCTGAATCCCGCGCCCGCGACGTTAAGCACGCCGTAGCCACCCATCGAATACCCGATCAGGGCGGTTTGATCGGCATTGGCGAGTCCGGCCAGAAAGTGGCCGGTTTTTTGGGCACTCAGGCGGGCCAGTTCGTTGAGCACAAACAAGTCGTCGAGCGGGCGGTTGAGCAACGTACTGGGAAAACCGCCCAGGTCGCGGTAAGTCGATTCGGTATGGTCGATGGCCACCACCACGTAGCCTTTGGACGCCAGGTTTTCGGTCAGGTAGGTCAGCAGTAGCCGGGAACCGGGGTAACCGTGCGAAACGATCACCAGCGGATAGGCCCCTCCGCCCGCATCCGGTTCGGCATCGCGCAACGCCCGGCCCCCAAAGGAGAACGGAACCAGCGGACGCTTCGGATCGTTGGCCCGACCCAGCATTTCTTCGTACGTCACCAGTTGGGCTTTCCCCGCCGGAATCCGGGCCGGATACCAGACTTCCACCGTTAGCGGGCGGTCGTAAACCGGACTTTTGCCGTCTTTCGTCCGCAGCACATCCACCTGCGCCGGGTGCGTGAGTTTCAGCGTCCGGACGCCCACGCCGTAGGGTCCACGGGCGGCCAGTTCGGGTGCGTCGGGCAACGGGTCACCGGGCAGAAAGGCATCGGCGGTCTGGGCGTTGGCACCCAAAGCGATGAACAGAAAGAGAAAAAGGAGCTGCGTTTTCAAGGTCAGCATAGCGCGTAGGAAGACGATGGGTCGAATAACGTTCAAATTACAAATTGTGCGGAGTAAACAGGCATCCCGCCCATAAATCCGTACTTTAGCGGCCCGTAAACGCCAGTCAGCATGTATATTCTCTACGCCATACCGAATTGCGATACCGTGAAAAAAGCCCGCACCTGGCTGGCTGAACACGGAGCAGAGAATCAACTTATGGATGTCCTAGCCGGCTATTCATAATAGGATAGTCAAGGTTGTTATTATTTAACAATGAATATATATTGCCCTCTAAATCTCTTGGATTGTCTTCTCCTGCTAAGATGTATTTTATATTGAACTGTTTAATGTCTCGTGTTTGCATGAAATCATCCCAGTATTTTGCTCTGGGTATATCATTATTGACGACATTATTTATTCTTTGAAAAAGGCCTTGCCTTATTACTCTTCCATCTCTGGTTATTCCACCAGCCTTTCCAAAATAATATAATGTATAATCAATGGAATTAAAGGTGAAATGGAGATGATCACCTATAGTAGGATGATGGCCTTCTACAAAAACAAAATATAAGCCAGGAGAATTAGGTACTTCTCTAGTTATATCTCTTAAATGAATGGTAGGAGTTGCGTTGCCTGAAAAAAAAGTGAAAGAACCCGCACTTTCTGCTAATAAATTATGAATGTATGCCTTCATTTTTTAAATTATTGAAGCTCTAATTGAATATTTAACCAATTGCCTTTATGTGAGCCATAGTTGTCTTTCCAATTTATATTCGGTACAGTAGCAATTGGGTTTATTCGGCCAGATACAGCCTTGCGGTAGTTGTTAGATAGGAGATCAATATCAGTCCTATCGAAAAATAGATGGAGTTTTTTCTTTTTGAACCAATAATTATGCACACATTCATTGCTAGAAGGTATTCTTGAATTCATTACCAAGTCATAATATGGAATGAGGTCTGTATGTCTAATCCAGCCAAATAATGCTGATAGTATTTTGACATCAATATTAGGCTTCCCCCAATTTTCTTTAGGTATTTTAGAGTAAATTTTGCTTTGTTTTCCTGAGTATAGTTGCCAAGCGGGTAATGTCCTACTCCAATCTAGTTCAATATTTGTTCTTTTAATAAGCTCATCTCTTTCTAAAGTCAATTCGGAATAAGATAAATTATTGATGTTAGATGGCTGAAATGGGGGTATTTTCTTGCTGCCAGAACAGGTAATCAAGTAAGCCATAGATAATTTTAGATAAAAGTATGTTTTGAGGTTCGTAAAGTTAATTAAAAAGTATAATACGATTTAATTCTTGAATTAATAAATTAAATAGATAATTAATGATATAGCTTTTTTGCGTGGAAGTGGAGAAATGTAGGGATATATTATGTTGATAATATTTTATGATTTATATGGAAAATAGTAAATTTATGGCTAGTTTATTAATTCAAATCCATGTATATTCTCTACGCCATACCGAATTGCGATACCGTCAAAAAAGCCCGCACCTGGCTGGCCGAACACGGGCTTGCGTACCAGTTTCACGATTACAAAAAACAGGGCATCGACCGGCCCACGATTGAGCGCTGGCTAACCCAAAAACCGTGGGACGAACTCGTCAACCGCGCCGGAACGACCTGGAAAAAACTGCCCGATGCCGAAAAACCGGCCGATGCCGAAGCCGCCGTTGCGCTGATGATCGCCAGCCCGTCGGTGATCCGTCGCCCGCTGATCGAAACGGAAGGGAAAATAATTGCGCTCGGCTTTAAACCGGAAGCCTACGAAAATGTGTTCTCTACCCAGAAAATCTCCTGAAATCGGATATGAGTAAACGAACGCTGGATTCGCCGGAAGACATCCGTTTCCTGGTGGATTCCTTTTACGAAAAAGTGCAGGCCGACGACTTCATCGGCCCGGTTTTTACCGACGTCGCCCGGGTCGATTGGGAGAAGCATTTGCCGAAAATGTACGCGTTCTGGGAAAACATCATCCTGGGTAACAACGCCTACCAGGGCCACCCGTTTCGGCCCCACCTGCTCATCAATCAGCAGCACACGCTGACCCTCGACCATTTCGAGCGCTGGCTGAACTTGTTTTCGGAAACCTTGACGGAGCATTTTGAAGGCACGAATGCCGAACTGACCCGTCAGCGGGCCACGCAGATCGCGCTGGTCTGGAACAACAAATTCCAGTACATCAACAACGATTCGTACATGGACTAGGAGGCTGGTCCGGACTTAAACTCCAAACCAGCCCCGAACGGCCTGTCCTAAGCGGGTAGCTTCGATTGGCCGGCGTAAACCGTCACACTGCAAGGCGACAGGCTAAGCCGCTGCCCCGGCGCCGGCTGATCGGGCAGGCGGTTTTTGCCGTCGTCGCCTTTTTCCATCCACTGCCCTTCTTTCGAATCCAGCAGTTTCTGCCAGGACGTTGTCCAGCCGGGCAGCGACCCCTCAATTTCCTCGTCGGACAGGTTGAACAGGGCGACGATGTGATCGTAGCCACCCACGCTTTGCCGGTGTAAAACAAAACCGGACTGCCCCAGCACCGTTACGCGGATGTCGTTCTTTGCAACGTTTTTCAAAGCCGGCTCGGTCCGGCGAAGTTCGATCAGTTTCCGGTGCCATTCCAGCAAAACCCGGTTTTTGCCGGTCGTGCGGGTGTGCCACTGGAGCCTCGATTTGGTAAAACTCGCTTCGTCGAACGGGTCCTGGGAGTCGGCATCGGAACTGAAAGCCGCAAATTCTTTTTTCCGGCCTTCCTGAACGGCCTTGATCAGGTCTTCTTCGGAATGATCCACGAAGTAAAAGAAAGGGGCCTCATCGCCGTATTCTTCGCCCATGAACAGCATCGGCACATACGGCGACAGCAGAATGGCCGCAGCAGCCAGCTTTTGCCGCTCAAAATCAACCAGGTGCGTCAGGCGCTCCCCGCCCACCCGGTTGCCGACCTGATCGTGGTTGATGCTGAAAACAACAAACCGGTCGCCCGGAATGCCGGCCGTTGACGCTCCGAATTTCCGATTCCGGAATGTGGCGTATTCCCCGCTCATCACAAACCCGTCGGTGTAGGCTTTGGCAAGTTGTTCCATCCGGCCAAAATCGCCGTACCGCTCCCGCCCGGCCTCGTCGAGCAGGACGTACAAGGCATGGTGGAAATCGTCGAGCCACTGCGCATCAAACCCGTAGCCGCCCACATCCGGTTTTTTGATGACGCGGGGGTTGTTCAGGTCCGACTCGGCCACCAGGTGCAACGTGCGGCCCAGTTGCTGTTCCAGTTGTTTGACCTTGTGATAAATCAGTTCCCAGATCGGCACGGCCCCCATGTCGAACACTTCGTGGATGGCGTCGAACCGGAGTCCGTCGATGTGGTAGTGTTCAAACCAGAACAAGGCATTGTTTGAGAAAAAATCCCGGACGCCGTCGGCCCAGGGTCCGTCGAAGTTGAGGGCGTTTCCCCAGGGCGTGTGGTATTTATCGGTAAAATACGGGGCAAACTGGTTGAAATAATTGCCTTCCGGCCCCATGTGGTTATATACCACATCCAGAAAAACCGCAATGCCGTGGGCGTGGCAGGCATCAACCAGTTTTTTCAGCCCGTCGGGGCCGCCGTACGAATCCTGCACGGAATACGGATAAACGCCGTCGTATCCCCAGTTGCGCGTGCCGGGAAACTGCGCGATGGGCAGCAGCTCCACGGCGTTGATGCCGGTTTCGGCCAGTTCCTTCAGGCGCGGAATAATCGCTTCAAAGGTGCCTTCGGGCGTGAATGTCCCAACGTGGAGTTCGTACAAAATCAGATCCCGGAAGGGCAGCCCCCGCCAGGTCTGGTCCTGCCAGGCGTAAGCCGCCTGATCGACCACCGCCGAAGGGCCGTGAACGCCCTCGGGCTGAAACTGGGAAGCCGGGTCGCCGTAATCGTTGCCGTCGTCGGGTTTGAAAAAATACCGGGTTCCGGGCTGAACACCGGTCACTTCGGCCTGAAAATAGCCCCATTCCACCCGCTGCATCGGAATTTGCCGGTCGTCCGGCTGAACCAGATGCAGCGTCATTTTTTCTTTTTTCGGCGCCCAAACCGTAAAGACACACCGGCCTTCGCCGGTGTAATTCGCACCAATCGTTTTCATTCTGTATGCATTAATCCAATCGTACAATAATTCCTTCGTCACCCCCCAGGTTGATGGTTTCGCCGACGCGGCTTCCCTCCAGTTCCGGATAAGTAGCCATTTCGACAACGCCCCGCAGGGTTGCGTCTTTCCCTTTAAAATACGCGGGTCGGTGGCTTAAGTTCAGAATAATGAGAAAACGGGAAAAACCGGCCGCCTGGCGGATGAAGGCAATCAGTTGCGTATCGGCATGAACCGGCTGGTAATCACCCACCATCAGCGAGGGTTCCTGTTGCCGCAGGGCGATCAGGCGTTTATGGAAGGAAAGCATCGAATACGGATCGTCTTTCTGCGCCTGCACGTTTTCGCGGTGGAAACTGCCCGCCAGCCGAAGCCAGGGTTTCCCGGTCGTAAAACCGGCATTCGGACCGTTTTCCCACTGCATGGGCGTCCGGGCCGGGTCGCGGCTCAGGTTTTTGTCCGGCATGTTCAGTCCCTGCGGATCCTGCACTTCCTCAAACGGAATCGGCACGTCGCGCATCCCGATTTCGTCGCCGTAATAGATCGTGGGGGTACCGCGCAGGGTCAGCAGCAGCATGGCGGCCACACGCGCCTGTTCCCGCCCGACCCGGCTGGTAATGCGGGGCTGGTCGTGGTTGCCAAGCACCCAGTTGGGCCAGCCTCCGGCGGGCAGAACGCCTTCGTACTGGTCGATGGCGGCCGCAATCGGACGAGCCTCCCAGGGCAGCAGCAGCAACTGGAAATTAAAGGGCAGATGCGCCCCTTTGCCGTCAATGCCGTAGTAGGCCACCAACTGGTGAATCGGCAAATAGATCTCGCCAATCATCAGCCGTTCGTCGTATTCGTCCAGCACGCTGCGCATCTCCAGCACCAGTTCGTGCACTTCGGCCTGATCGGTCGAATAAACCGGCGAAAGCTGTTCGTAGGTCGCCATGTGCGGCTGGTAGTCGGGATTAACGGGATTATCGCGAAGCTGGTTGTCCTTGATCATGTGCCACATCACATCCACCCGAAAACCGTCAACGCCTTTGTTCAGCCAAAACCGCATCACGTCGAACATGGCCTTGCGAACGTCCGGGTTGCGCCAGTTCAGGTCCGGTTGCTCTTTCAGGAAAGCGTGGTAGTAAAATTGACCGGTCGTGTCGTCCCATTCCCAGCCCGTGCCGCCAAAAACGCTGAGCCAGTTGTTGGGGGGCACGCCATCGGGAAGCGCATCCTGCCAGAGGTACCAGTCGCGTTTCGGATTGTCGCGCGACGACCGGGATTCCAGAAACCAGGGGTGCTGATCGGAGGTGTGGTTGGGCACCAGATCCAGAATCAGCTTCATGCCCCGCTTGTGCACCTCCTGCAAGAGCGTGTCGAAATCGTCTACCGAACCAAACAGGGGATGGATGCCCTGATAATCCGAAATGTCGTAGCCATAATCGGCCATGGGCGAGGGATAAATGGGGGAAAGCCAGACCGCCGTCACGCCCAGCCACTGGAGGTGATCGAGCCGTTGCAGGATTCCCGGCAGATCGCCGATGCCGTCGCCGTTGCTGTCCTGATACGATCGCGGATAAATTTGATAAATGACGCCCTCCTGCCACCACAGGTGTTTGTTCCGGTTTTCTTCCTTGTGTCGTAACTCCATCACAATCAGTTTATGTAAACATGAGATTTTCGCTCAAAACCGCCTGCATCAACGCGGTTTTAGAAATAACCCGGAGAAACCGCATTGGGTTGGCAAAACCGCTGAAACCGATTGTATGACCGGTTTTTTGTGCCGGCCGAACCCCCGGTTGCTGCAATCATTCGGGCCATTTTCTCACTTTTTTTACGAACAATCTCTTTTCAACAACCAGTCGAACGGCACCCCGGTTTTTCAGTCGGTCTTCATATCAAGGCTTTAACATGCTTATTAAAACGATGTCCTAATGGAAAAACTTGACAGTTTAACCCAGAAAACCAAAGGAGCCACGGTTCCCGCTATTCCATCGGTCGAACGGCGTATGTTTCTGCGCCATCTCGGGCTGGCTTCGGCTTCCGCGCTGGCCGTTTTGAGCTCATGTGCGAAAGAAGATTTGGTAGCGCCCAAAGACGGTTTGACCCGTTCCGGCGCGCGGATCGGGGCCACCATCCTCCCCGACGGTTCCGTCGATCTGGGCGAAGGCGATATTGCCATTTCCAACATGGCCTACGCGTTGGAGCAACTGGAAGTAGCCTATTATTCCATGGCTTACGAAAAATCGGCGGGCTGGGACGAAATGGACCGCAAGGTGATTCGCGAGTTGCGGGACCACGAGCTGGTGCACCGCGAGCTTTTCAAGGCGCTGCTCGGCCCCTACGCCATTCCGGAGCTGGAGTTCAATTTCAGTATGATTGATTTTAACAACCGGAATGCGGTTTTTGATGCGGCTCAGAAGTTTGAAACCGTCGGTACGGGGGCTTATAATGGTTCGAGTAAGTTTGTCCGGGACCTGGAGCTGATCAAACTGGCCGGCAAAATTGTGTCGGTCGAAGCCCGGCATGCCACGCTGGCGCGGCACATGATCCAGCCGGACTCCAAGTTTGCGATTGGCCACGAAATGATTGATGCGAACGGGCTGGATGTGGCTTATTTCCCCGAAGAAGTGCTGATGAAAGCCCAGCCGTTTATCAAGCAGAAAATCAGTGGAAAAAATTTGCCAGCCCCCATTATGTAAACCAACTCAACTGTATGAACTTATTCACTATTCTCTCCGACATTGAAAAAATCGATTCCGAGGCCGAAGTTCGTCTTGCCTTTAGCCGCCGGAAAATGCTCAAAACCACATCCGTAGCCGCAGCCGCGACGCCCCTCTTTGTGGCGTCGGTGATCAACAAGGCGTACGCCGACAACGGCGAGATTGTTGAGGTGCTGAATTTTGCGCTGCTGCTGGAATACCTCGAAGCCAAGTTTTACGAAAAAGGCGTGATGTCCAGCCTGCCTTTTGGCACTAAAAAAGGGCTTTTCGAGGAGATCGGTAAACACGAAAAAGAGCACGTTGCTTTCCTAAAAACCGCCATCGGCTCCCTGGGCGGCCAGCCCATCGGCGAACCCGAATTCGATTTCACGGCGGGCGGTACGTTTCCGGACCCCTTCAGCAACATGGACGTTTTTCTGACCTTGTCGCAGGCTTTTGAAGATACGGGCGTACGGGCTTACAAAGGACAGGCTCCCAAACTGGCCAGCAACCGCGATATTCTGCTGGCTGCGCTGAAAATTCACTCGACGGAAGCCCGTCACGCGGCCGAAATTCACCTGGTCCGGAAGTTGCGGGTGTGGGCGTCGGAACAGGAAACCGGGGGCGTTCCGGCCGCGGTTTACATGGGCGAAAACAACATTCACCACCACGACAGCGTCGATCTGATTTCGCTCACGTATAAAAAACTGCTCGAAATGCAGGGAGGTAGCCAGATGCCGGCCGAAAAAATCGTCCGGGAATCGTTTGATGAACCGCTGACCAAAGAGCAGGTAACGGCCATCGCGGGTCCGTTTATCAAGAAAATGATGCCCTGATTACCTTTTCACTGAAAAAGCCTTTCGGGTCGATTTCCGTCGATTCCGAAAGGCTTTTGTGCTGGCGGGCCACCTCCCCCGTTGTTAGTCGTCCGACGACGTCCGGGGGCGCGGTTGGGTGACCTGCGGGTCTTCATCGGTCGAAACCGGGTCGGGATCTTTATCCGCTGAATCCGTGGGCGTGCTGTCATCAAATTCGCTGGCGGGCAACACCGAAGCCGTGTCGGGCGAGGGATCGTCGGGCAAAAAACCGTCTTCGTCGCTCTGCTCACGGAAAAACCGGCGCTGAAAAAACAGGATGATGCAGACGCCGACGAAGATACAGGAATCGGCGATGTTAAAAATGGGCGTTGAATAATACTGCCCCCCCCAGAGCGGCACCCAGTCGGGCAGGAAGCCTTCCCAGACATCCACAAAAATCATATCAATCACCTGGCCGTGAAACCAGGGCGTGGCTGATCCGTAAGGTGCATTGTCCAGAAAAACGCCGTAGAACGTGCTGTCGATGACGTTGCCGACGGCGCCGGCCAGAATCATCGCCATTGCCCACAGCAGGCCGTTGGGAGCACCCCGGTGCGCCAGATGAACCAGGTACCAGCCAATGCCGGCCATCGCCACCAGTCGAAACAGGCTGAGCAGCAGTTTGCCGTATTCGTGGCCCAGTTGCATCCCGAACGCCATGCCCGGGTTCAGCACGTAATGCAGTTTAAGCCAGTCGCCCACCACGCGGATCTGCCCGGCAAAACCGGGTTCCATATTGAAATGCACCAGCAGCTTTACCGCCTGATCCAGCGCAATCAACAGCATACTCAACAAGAAGAACTTCAGCGGACTTTTCTTTACCATAACTTATAACGTAAATCACCCGGTTGGTCAGACGTGGTCGGTGGCCAGCCGGGTGACGGTTTTTGGAGGGAAAGCCCCCAGAATCGGTCGATCTACTTAGTTTGACAGCTTTTCCGACGCTGTAGTTCTTTCTTCACCAGCAAATATTCCCGGCTGCTCTGCCCGGCAATCGACTTGTTTTCGGCGGCCCGGCGGAACAGATACGGCATCACGGCTTCAACGGGCCCGTACGGCACGTATTTGGCCACGTTATAGCCCGCATACGCCAGATTGTAGGAAATGTTGTCGCTCATACCCAGCAGCTGCGCAAACCAGATGTGCGCATCGCCCGGCGCAATGCGGAGTTCCTGCATCCGGTTGATGCAATACTGGCAGCTGTATTCGTTGTGCGTTCCCAGGCAAATCGAAACCGTGTCCCGGTTAATCAGACAGAATTCGATGGATTCGTTGAAATCGCGGTCGGTTTCGGCCTTGGTATGGTGAATGGGATCGAGGTATTCGCCCTCGTGCGCCCGGATGCGCTCTTTTTCGATGTAGGCGCCCCGGACCAGCTTGGCGCCCAGCAAATACCCGTGGGCGCGGGCCGTGGCAATGCTTTTCTTCAGATTATCAAAGCTGTCGGACCGGTACAACTGGTAAGTATTATAGACAATGCACTGCTGGTGGTTGTAGCGATCCATCATCTCGTACGCGAGTTTATCGATCGTGTCCTGAATCCAGCTTTCTTCCGCATCAATAAAAATCCGGACACTGCGTTCGCTGGCGCGCCGGCAAAGCGTGTCCACCCGCTGGCGAACGCGCTCGAAGGCTTCCTGTTCTTCGGCAGTCAACGGCTCCCCGGACTGGGCTTTTTCCAGCAGGTCGGTGGAGGCAATTCCGGTAATTTTGAAAACGGAAAATGGAATGTCGGACGATTCGCTGGCCCGCTCGATGGTTCGTAAAATTTCGAGAACGGTTTCATCAAAACTCCCTTCGCTGTCTTCCCCCTCAACGGAATAATCCAAAATTGTTCCAACGTGGCCGCTGTGCAGTTTCTGGATGGTTTTCTCGCAATCACGAATGGTTTCGCCCCCGCAGAACTGCTCGAAAATCGTGCTCTTAATGAGTTTTTTTACAGGAAGTTGGAGCTTGAATGCCAGTTTGATAAAAAAAGTGCCTAAATTTACCAGCCAACCCCGATTCATCAACGCAAATAACCAGTACGTTCTGAGAAGTTTCCCGTTGGACTGGGAAGAGAAGGCAATCGACGTGTCTTCAAACGAGACGGACTTGGTTGTTGTGGCCCGTTGAACGATCGTTGGCATAGAAGATGGACTTCGGTTTGACATAATTACTGTCTGATGCACCAACTTGTGATCCGAAAGTTAAAACTTGTTTCCGGTAATCCTAACACTGCTTCGTAAACTTGTTTTAACCTCGTTTTGTTGTCAGCGCAAAAGGGATGCAAAGTTAACTTAAAATCAGGTGTATCTACAGCGAATATACTAAAAAAATTTAATTAAAGTTCCGGATCGAGTAATCGCAGTAATCACAAGAATAGAGTACCAGTATGAAGCCAAGTTTAGAAGTCCTGCCCCTGAACAGCTGGGTGGAGACGAACGGAAAACCGCTCATTATTTCGGGCCCGTGCAGCGCCGAAACCGAAGAGCAATTAGTGGAAACCGCCCGCCAGTTGAGCCAGTTAGGAGCGGTTCATGTCATTCGCGCCGGTGTATGGAAACCCCGGACGCGCCCCGGCAGCTTTGAAGGCATGGGAAAAGCGGCTCTGCCGTGGATTCAGCGCGCCAAAGCCGAAACCGGTCTGCCGTTTGCCGTGGAAGTAGCCACCCCCGAACACATTGAGCTGGCCCTCAAATATGGCGTCGATATTCTGTGGGTAGGCGCCCGCACGACGGTGAACCCGTTCAATGTGCAGGAAATCGCCGACGCCCTGCGCGGTGTCGATGTGCCGGTTTTGGTTAAAAACCCGGTTAACCCCGATCTGGCCCTCTGGATTGGTGCGTTTGAGCGGATTGCGGGGGCTGGTATCACCAAACTGGGTGCTATCCACCGCGGCTTTTCAACCGGCGAGGCTTCCAAATACCGGAACGTTCCGCTGTGGCAAATGGCCATCGAACTGAAATCGACCTTCCCGAATCTGCCCATCATCGGCGACCCGAGTCACATGGCCGGCAAGCGGGCTTATTTGCAGGAACTGGCGCAG
The DNA here is from genome assembly GCF_054780775.1 of Larkinella ripae. NCBI lineage: Bacteria > Pseudomonadati > Bacteroidota > Cytophagia > Cytophagales > Spirosomataceae > Larkinella > Larkinella ripae. Next base: position 212,172 of record NZ_BAAGVR010000017.1, on the reverse strand, counting down.
ATGCAGATGGATCTGAACTACGACGGTTTGATCGTGGAATCACACATCGATCCGGACAACGCCTGGAGCGACGCGGCTCAGCAATTGACGCCGGCGGCCTTTGGCGAAATGCTGGAACACCTGCACATCCGGAAAGTGGATTCGCAAAACATCGAATTCCAGGGTGCGATGGAGCAGATCCGGACTAAAATTGACAACGTAGACCGGCAACTGGTTGAAATGCTGGCCGCCCGGATGTCGCTGGTGGAAAAACTGGCGGAATACAAACGCGAAAACAACGTAACGATCTTCCAGCCCGACCGCTGGAAAGAAGTACACGAAACCCGCGCGAAGCAGGGCCAGAAAATGGGCCTGTATCCGGAACTGGTGGAAGAAATCTTCAAGATTATCCACATGGAATCCATCCGGAAGCAAACGGAAGTGATGAACAGCAACGAGCAGAGTGCTTAAATAGAAGAAAAAGAATATAGGAGAAAAGGGAGGAAGGATGTCAGGCGACGCTTTCCTCCCTTTTCTTTTGCCGCCTTTTTCCCGTCCTCCCTTTATTCCTTCACCTCCAGTATCGACCGGCTGTAGGCTCCAAAACACCCCAGACCGCCCGAAATATTGGTCGGGATCGGTACGGGTTCGGCAAACGGATTGCTGTCGGTCTGGCGCTGCTGTTCCAGTGCCCGGTGATACCGGTAAAAGTCGCTGTTCAGGTGCAGCAGGGAAGCTGTCAGCACAAACGGTTTTTTGAAAGCCGCCGAAAAAAAGAATTGATCGGTTGCCAGGGGCGGCCCGATGTAGCCCGGCCCCGAAAGCATGGCGACCCCGTTCTGCTGCTGATCCGTGTAAAATGCCCGCGCACCCTCAGCACTGACGAATTGCACCGCTTTCCGAACGCTTGTTTCGGTCGTACAGGTGGGGCAGCGGTACCGGAAAATCCCTTCGGCCTGGTAATAATCGCTTTCGGTGGGCGGATCGGTCCAGAAAAACCGGGTAAAAAACCGCTTCCGCCGACCTTCATTTTCCAGCACAACCGCCGAATCCAGTTCGACCCGCTGCAATTCGACAGCCGCCGGAACCGTCGTGCGGGCCTCTACCCGCTGCCCGTCCGGCGTTTGAACGGTTAACTGATACGTTTCACCCGCCCGGATCGGAAACTCGTCCGGCGAAGCCCGGTAATACCGCAGCCGGTTGTGATACCGCAACACCACCCGGCCTGAGCCGGTTTGCAGCGAGACCGTCGCGTTGGTGATCTCCAGATTAATCACGGTTTCATCGTCCAGAACCGGGCGCGACCGGGCTACTTTAGCGGCCAGAACCGTGTCCTGGGGCGAAATAAAACAGGCGACGATCAGCTTGACCGGTTGATCGGCCACCTGCTGCGGCTCTACTTCCTGCCGCAGGTTCTGACAGGCCATCAGACCACCCAGAACCCCCAAAATCCACCTGCCTGTTTTCATACCAGTGGTTTAGAATGAAATTTTATACCCAACCGACGGAACCGCGGGAAACAGCGAATACTTGTACAGCACACTTTTGGAATGCTTGCCAACGCCCTGTTCCTTGCCTTCGAGTGCGTAGTAAAACGGGTTACGGCGGTTGTACACGTTGTAAAGGCCCACTTCCCAGGTGCGGGCGGTGCGTTTCCGTTGTCTGCGAAACTGCCAGCCAATGTCCAGCCGGTGGTAAGCTTCCGCCCGAAAACGGTTTCGGCCGCCGTATTCCGTGCTGTTGGGTGCCCGACCGAACAATTGCTCGTGAACGTTACCGGAACCCACGGCGGACGTTGGGCGGTTTTCGTAGCCGGAAAACCGGGCCACCGGCAGCGTCAGCGCCTGCCCCGTTCCGTAGACCCAGGTCCAGGAAACCGTCATGCCCGGTTTGAGCTCATACACCCCCACCACCGACGCATCGTGCCGCCGGTCGTAGCGCGGATAAAACCGCTGTCCGCCGTTCAGTTTCGGAAATTGCCACCAGGTCCAGGCGAGTGTGTAACCCAGCCAGCCGGACAGCCGCCCGGTTTTCTTCTGCACCAGCAGTTCGGCCCCGTACGACCAGCCCCGACCGAACGTGATGTTTTTCTCCCACAACTGAGCCTCCACCGGCTTGGCGGGTTCGGCGCTCAGAAAGCTGGTTCCTTCGGCGTAGCTGAGGGTGTTTGTGAGGGTTTTGTAATACCCTTCCAGCGTTACGGCCAGGTTTCGGGCCGGTTTATCGTGCCTGAATTCTCTGGCCAGTCCAACGGCCAGTTGCTGAGCCTGTTGCGGCCGAATCCGGTTGGTCGTCGGAATCCACAAATCGGCGGGCAGTCCCAGGCCGTTGTTCGACAACAGGTGCACGTACTGATTCATCAGCGCGTACGACAGCTTCAGCGAAAAGTCCGGGGCCAGTTGATAGGCCGCCGACAGCCGGGGTTCGGGCCGCACGTACTGAATGGGCCGCCCGTTGCGCGGCACGACGTATTCGGGCGGCCCCGCCGGTTTTCCACCAAACGGCAGGTGGCCGGATTGCAGCAACAGGAAATGACTGAGCCGAAAACCGGCATTCAGCCGCCAGCGGGTGGCGGGTTGCCAGGTATCTTCGGCATACAGACCGGTTTCCAGCGCATCAATAAAAAACCGGGCCGTGGGGTTTGGATCGACGGCACCTGTGGTGACCAGCGCGCCGGGCGTGAAGCGGTGGTGGGTGCTTTGCAAACCAACCCGCCACTGGTGATGCCCCTGCTCCATGTCCAGCGCGTAGCTGAGCCCCAGATCCCGGATGCCGGAATGATACCGCAGGGCGTAACGCAAAAGGCTTGTGTCGCGCACACTGACGCTTTCGTTGGCAACCTGTAAGGTATACTGGCTGTAGAGCAGCGACAGATTGGCAAACCCCCGATCGGAAAGGCGGTGGTGCCAGTGCAGCGTACCGGCCGTGTTCTGCCAGTTCAGCGTTCCCTGCAACGGACTGTGGCCGGTACGCTGGCGGTTCTGAAAGGCATCCCGGCTCCGAAAACCGCTCACCACCAGTTTGTCGGCCGGTCCTGGCGTATACGTCAGCCGGGCGTTCAGGTCGTAAAAATACGTTTGGGTCTGGACCGCATCCGGCCGACTGGCGCGCGTAAACGGGCGGCTGACCAGATCGATGTACGTCCGGCGACCCGCCACCAGAAAAGAAACCGGGCGCCTGGACTGCTTTTTACCGAGCGGCCCTTCCAGCAGCAGCCGCGACGACACCAGCCCCAGACTGGCGTCGCCGGAAAACGTTTCGGCATTGCCTTCTTTGGTCGTTACGGCAATCACCGACGACAGCCGACCGCCAAACCGCGCCGGAAAACCGCCTTTGGTCAATTCAACCTGCCGGACAGTGCTGCCGTTAAACGCGGAGAAAAAGCCCAGCAAATGCCCGGAATTGTAGATCACGGCCCCGTCGAGCAACATCAGATTCTGGTCGGGCCCGCCCCCGCGCACGTAAATACCGGTACTGCCTTCGGAGCCTTTCTGCACCCCCGGCAGCAGTTGCAGCGCCTTCAGAACGTCTTTCTCCCCCAGAAAAGCCGGTATTTTATCGAGCTGAGCGGCCGAGAGTTGAATCTGACTCATGGCCAGGGTGCGGCTTACGGTTTTTTCGTCCCCGCCCGGTCGAACGGTCAACTCTTCCAGCATTTGTCCGGCGGAGAGATAAACCCGAATCGGCGGGCGATTTTGAGCGGAAAAGCTTCGTCGAACGGTTTGGTAGCCCACGAAGGAAAAAACCAGCGTCAGACTGTCCGGCCGGGTCAGCGTCAGGGCGAAAAAACCGTTCGGGTCGGTGGTGGTGCCGGCGGTTTTGTCGGGCGTGTACACACTGACGCCGGGGAGTGCTCTGCTGCTGCCTTCTTCGTAGACAAATCCGCTTACGGTGTACGGATTCTGCCCCCAGCCCGTAAAACTGGAAAGCACCAGGCCCAGTACCGCAACCAGCCGTTTCATCCGACAGATAATGAATGGAGAATAAGGTACTCAAGATACGATTTATCAGACAAAATCGATTGCGTGATTTTTTAAGGCGTCGGAATGACAAAACCGCTTATTTCATGGTAAACGTTATTGTTGAGCGGTTCGACGCGCCGAAGCAGCCCAGCCCCCCTACGATGTTGGTCGGAATGAGCACCGGTTCGGCAAAAGGATTTTGCCCGGCTTCGCTCTGGCGCAGGACAGCTTCGTGGTAGCGGTAATAATTGGCGTCAATCTGGAGCAGATCGACGGTGCAGCTGGCGTGCTGAAGTGCGGCCAGCGGAACGGAATAACTCAGAAAACCGCGCGACGAACTTAGCAACTCGCCATCGTGCAGCCGGTCGTCCGTCAGGTCGCCGGTATCGTTGTTCCGCCGGAAATCAATCAGGCTGCTCTGCCAGCTCGGCTCCGGCGCGTTGGGGTAATCCGGTTTCAGGAACAAATACTGGTAGGTTCCGGCCAGCCGGTAAAAATTTTCTTCGCCAGCGGGGTCGGTCCAGGTGGCCCGGACAAAATACTCCCGTCCCGAATACCCGTTCCGAAACGTCGCAATGGAGTCCATCAGCACTTCTTTCGGAACAACCGCCCGCGGAACCGTACACTGCGCTTCGACGTTTCGCCCATCGGGGATTTGCACCGTCAGGGTATACCGCTGCCCGGCGACGATCGGAAACGCCTTCGGATCGGCGCCGTAATAATACTGACCGGCATACGCCCCGTTTCGGCGCCCAAGCACCACGGAGCGCTGGCCGTCGGAAAGCGTAATGGTGGCGTTATCCACCCGTTTGTCAAACCAGGCATTTTCGCCCAAAACCGGTTTCGACAACGCAACCTCCGCCGTCAGCAGCGTGTCCTGGGGCGAGATAAAACAGGCCACCACCAGTTTTTCGGCTTCCGCATTGATCAGCGCGGGGTCCACTTCCTGCCGCAGACTCTCACAGGCGGTAAGGCCGCACAAAATACCCAAAGCCGCTATGTATTTTTTCATCGGTTTCAGAACTTGAAGTTGTAACTGATCGACGGCACAATCGGAAAAACCGAATACCGGTACAGCACGGTTTTGGTCGGTTGCCCCTGCCCCTGCTCTTTGACGCCCAATCCGTAGAAAAACGGGTTTCGCCGGTTGTAGAGGTTGTAGACACTAAACTCCCAGGTGCGCTCGTGGTACTTTTTCTTTTTATGCACCTGAACGCTGAGGTCCATGCGGTGGTAGGGCTCGGCCCGAAAGCTGTTTTTCTGGGTTCCGTAGTCATCCACCTGCCGGCCATAATTCAGATAGGGCGCTCCCCAGTTGCCGTAATAAGGGTCGTAAATAGGCTGATGGGTGGGCGCCTGGTATTCACTTCGGGGCACTGTCAGGGCCTGGCCGGTGCCGTAGACCCAGGTGCCCGACAGCGTGATGCGCGGACTCAGTTCGTAAATCCCGACCACCGAAATGTCATGCCGCCGGTCGTAACGCGGAAAAAACTTCCGGCCGAAATTCAGCTCCGGAAACTGCCACTGCGTCCACGACAGCGTGTAGCCGGTCCAGCCCGTTAACCGTCCGAGCTTTTTCTGCAACAGAAACTCCGCGCCGTACGACCAGCCTTTGCCCGCCGTCACGTTGTCTTCCCACCGGACTTTTTCGGCGGAGGTCGGATCGTTCAGCAACAAGAAACTGGCCCCTTCGCGGTAGTTGATGATGTTCTTCATCGTTTTGTAATACCCTTCAACCGTCAGCGTCAGGTCCCGGGTGGCACCTTTGTCGGCGAAATCCTTGGCGATGCCCACGGCAACCTGCTGCGACTGTTGCGGTTTGACCTGATCGGTGGTGGGCACCCACAAATCCGTCGGCAAACCGATGCCGGTGTTCGACAGCAAATGCACGTACTGGTTCATCAGCGCATACGACGCCTTGACCGACAGCGACGGCTTCAGAATGTAAGCCGCCGAAAGGCGCGGTTCGGGCCGGAAATAATTCGTCTGCTTCTGCACAAAATGACTCAGCCGAAGCCCGCCGTTGATGCGCCAGTGAGGGGTAGGCCGCCAGTTGTCTTCGGCGTATAAACCGGATTCGAGCACGTCGATGGCGTCGATTTCCTGTTTGAACTGGTTGATATCGGTGTTTTTCAGCACTACGGCGCTGGGCGTAAACCGGTGAAACGTGCTTTGCACCCCAAACCGCAGGGAGTGCTCCGGCGACGGGTAAAAATCAACATCGTGTTTGATGGAGAAGTCCCGGATGCCCGAACTGTAGCGCAGCGAAAACGCTTCTTCCTCCTGAAAGTTCATCTCGTCGGAGGCAATCTGAAATTTGTAATTGCTGAAAATCAGGGAGGTATTGGAAAAGGCTTTTTTCGAAATCAGGTGATTCCAGCGCAGCGTCGCCGTTGCGTTTCCCCAGTTGAGGCCAATATTCAAGCCATCTTTCCGGTCGTTGGCGTAAAACCGGTCCTGCCCGAAATAACCGCTCAGATACAGCTTGTTGGCAGGGCCCCAATCGTAGTTGGCCTTGGCGTTCAGGTCGTAAAAATAATACCCCGCCACCGTCTGCCCCTCGGTCTGCTGCTTGATGATGGGCCGGGCCACCACATCCAGGTACGTCCGACGCGCCGACACCAGAAACGACGACGAACCCGACCCCGACTTCTTTTTGGTCAGCGGCCCCTCCAGCGTCAGCCGAGAGGCTATCAGACCCACCCCCCCCTCCCCGTGGAGCTTCTCCTTGTTGCCTTCCTTCAGGTTCATCTCGATCACCGACGACAGCCGGCCCCCAAACCGGGCCGGAAAACCGCCCTTGATCAGCTCTACACTCTTGAGCGCATCGCCGTTGAAGACCGAAAAGAAGCCGAACAGATGGTTGGCGTTGTAGACGACGGCATCGTCCAGAATGATCAGGTTCTGGTCGGGCCCGCCCCCACGCACGTAGATGCCGGTGCTGCCTTCGGAGCCTTTCTGCACGCCGGGCATGAGCTGGAGCACTTTCAGCACGTCTTTCTCCCCCAGAAAAGCCGGTATTTTCTTGATCTGGTTGATCGGTATGTCGATGGTGCTCATCCGGGCGCTTTCGCTTGCTTTTTCTTCACCGGTTTGGCGACCCGTGACGGTTACTTCCGTGAGCAGCCGGCCGGGCGTGAGCTGAACCGTCAACTCGGTATTCCGCCGAAACGACACGGTTTGTTGGACGGCCTGGTAGCCCACGAAGGAGAAGGCAAGAGTGAGGCTATCCTGGGCCGGCAGCGTCAGCGAGTAAAAGCCGTAGGTGTTGGTAGTGGTGCCGGTGGTGGTGCCGGGCCGGTAGACATTGACGCCGATCAGGGCTTCCTGGCTGCCGCTTTCCCGCACATAACCGCTGATGGTAAAGCGGTTTGCCGGGGTTTGCGCCGTGACCAGGCCGGTAAAAAGCAACAGAATTGCCAGAGACAGTAGCGGATGTTTCATGGTAAGGCGGATCGGATGCACTTCGCTTGCTATACGTTGAAGGAGCCAAAAAAGTGTGGAAAAGTTGGAAATTAACCGATTTTATGAAACCGGTCCTGAACGGAGGAACCCGCGTGCTACCCTTCCGTTCCCGCGAAAGGGTGGTGGTTTATCGGAGAATTAGGTCTATTTTTAATCCGTCGACACCAACAGATAAACAACCACGTCGTGGACAGGCTTATTTTCACTGAGTTATCTGCGATCTGGTTCTATACAACCCATCCATGCTACCCAATACGTTTGATCGTATCCCCGACCGGTTTTACCGCCCCATCCAAATTATCCTGATTCTGGCCTACATCGCCGGGGTTATTGGTTTGCAGGTTCCGGAACTGGCCCCGCTTTTCCGTAAGCTGGTGCCGTTCAATCTGCTGGGTTCACTGCTGCTATTGCTGCTGTTTCATACCGACTGGAAACCGTCTTTTCTGTTTTACTGCGGGCTGGCCGCGATTTTCGGCTTTCTGATCGAAGTGCTGGGGGTTCATACCGGTTTTGTGTTTGGTAATTACCGGTACGGCGAAACGCTGGGCTGGAAGCTCTGGGAGGTGCCGGTTATTATCGGCGTCAACTGGCTGATGCTAACGTATTGCTGCGGGGTGCTCTGCGACCGGTTTTCGATGCCGGTTTACCTGAAAACCATCGTCGCTGCCTCGCTGATGGTATTGCTGGATTTTCTGATCGAACCGGTGGCGGTCCGGCTGGATTTCTGGACCTGGCTGGATGCCGCTATTCCGATCCGAAATTACCTGGGCTGGTGGATAGTCTCCCTCATTATTCTGGCGATCTGGTACGGTTTGCCGTTCCGGAAGCAAAACCGCCTGGCCCTGCTGCTGCTGTTGCTCCAGTTTTTATTTTTTGTCGTCAATAATCTGATACTTTCCTTCACTAATCCATAACATTTTGAATAGACGCACAGTTGTAGTGCTTTGAAAAGTGTAGGATTAATACCTGATTATTACAATTTTAGACTTTTCCTGCCGGAAAAAGTCGTGCTATACCCTACCGTTCCATAACTTGTTCCCGATCCATTAATTATTTAAATTGTAACGGTTGTTGGTATACGTTGATTTGATTACCTGAACTTTATTCGGAACGCCAGTCATTAACAATTCTCATGAGTAACTACTCGATCAGAGATTTGGAGCAACTTTCCGGAATCAAAGCCCACACGCTGCGAATCTGGGAACAACGCTATAATATCATCTCACCCAAACGAACCGATACCAATATCCGGACGTACGACGATGTCGATTTGAAATTAGTGCTGAACATTTCGTTGCTGAAAGACCACGGTTTTAAAATTTCGGAGATTTCCCGAATGTCGCTGGGCGAAATGTCGCAGGAAGTTATTACTATTTCCGACCGCAAACTCAACTATCCGGACCAGATTCATGCGCTGACCCTTTCGATGGTGGATCTGGATGAAGAACGCTTCGAAAAAATCATCAGCACCAATATTTTGCAGTTTGGTTTCGAGAACACGATGAATCACATCATCTATCCGTTTCTGAGCCGCATCGGTACGCTCTGGGTGACGGGGTCCATTGGTCCGGCCCAGGAGCATTTTATGTCGAACCTGATTCGCCAGAAAATCATCGTTGCCATTGACGGTCAGGTGACCAAGCAACACGCCACGTCCAAAACATACGTCCTGTTTCTGCCGGAAGGTGAACTCCACGAGATCGGGCTGCTGTTTGCAAATTACGTGATCCGGGCGCGGCAAAACCGGGTTATTTACCTGGGCCAGAGCCTGCCCATGCGCGAACTGGAATACGTCTGTGACCTGCATAAACCGGATTACCTGTTTACGTCCATCACCTCCTCGCCCAGCAACCACGAAGTACAGCCGTACGTGAACAAATTAGCCAGCAGTTTTCCCGACACGCAATTGCTGCTAACGGGCTATCAGGTTGTGGGCCAGGATATCGACCTGCCTGACAATGCCATGATCATTAACACATCCGACGATCTGGTGCGGATTGCCAGTATGTAAAAACGGGCGGTTTCGAAAAACCGCCCGCCGTTCTCAGCGATTCATGAGTTCATCGAACGTCAGCGAAACGTAGTACATGCCGCCGACGCTGGGATTGCCCCAGGCCTGCGTATAGAGTTTGCCCAGCACGTTCGTACCCCCCACTTTCAGAATGGACTTGATGCCCGGAATCCGTTTGCTCACCTGCGCGTCCAGCGTATTGAAGGCCGGAATGGCCGTTTGCTGCCGCAGCGTGGCTTCCGTATTGGCAAAGCTGGATTCCCACAGGAAAGCGTCCTGATGCCGGAAAATAACGTTGAAACCAAAACCGCTGCCCCGGATATTCCGGTTGGCAAACGACAGGTTATACCGGTATTTGGGGCTGTTGAAGAACGTCACAAAACCGGCCGGCAGGTCCCCGCGATTCGCCAGATCGTTGAAGGAGATGTTGCCCCCAACAATAAAATTGCCCGGCAGCAGGTAATCGGCGCTGACGGCCCAGCCGTGGTTTTTGACCTGCACCGGCGCGTTGACGTAGAAGCTGTAAATCGAGCGCGTTGTGCCGCTGATGAGTTGCAGCAACGACGCGGGATTGGCGCTCGTGGCGGGTTGTACGCCCTGCACCACCACCTGAGCCCCCTCAAAATTCAGGAAGCGGTTGTAGTAGTAGTACGCATCGATAAACAATTTATTTCCAACCAGCCCTTTGTAGCCGATTTCGTAGGTTTCAACCCGCTCCGGATCCCACTGCTGGGGCTGGTATTGCTGCAGCGCCTGAGCCGCCTGGGGCAGAGCCGTTCCGGTTTGCAAAGCCGCCCCAAACGCCCGCACCGATTCGAGGGTGTAAACCGGGTTGCCCGTAAAATTATACTTATCCCGGAACAGCGGCAAACCGCCGATCAGCCGCGCGCTGGGGGTATTGAGGTTGATGTATTGCGCCTGCGTGGTCGGAATCCGGAAACCCCGCTGAAACGACGCCCGGATGTTATGCGCTCTGGCCACCGTCAGAACCGCCGACAGGCGGGGGCTGAACTGTCCTTTAAAGTTATTGTTCTTGTCGTACCGCACCGAGCCCGTTAGTTTCAGAATGTCGGCCACGGTTTTTGACGCCTGGGCGTATCCGCCAAATTCATTGATTTTGAACTCTTTATTGTTTTCGTCGAGGGCAAAGATGGTTCCCCCGGAGTTCAGGGCATACTGCCGGACGTTGCCCCCGACGATCAGTTCGACCGTGGTCGGGTCAATCAGTTTGCTGAAGTTGTACATCAACTCGCCGTGGTAGAGGTTCGTCCGGTCCAGAAACTTGGCGCCCAGATTCGGCAGAGTTCCGGGCAGGGGCCGACCCGACACCGTGGCAGCCGCCTGCTCGAACTGCGGAGTTCCCGGCAAAAACCGCCCCTGATCGGCGGCTGCGCGGGCGGCCGTGTGCAGGTTTCCGGAGATCGCATTCACGGCGCTGAGGGCGGTCTGGTAGGCCGTAGCCGGGTTGGTGGCTGCTGCCTGCTGAAAAGCCGTGCCAAAGGTCTGCAAAGCGCCCCCGGCGTAGGTAAAGGCGTATTGCGGAAACCACGAGCCGGCCAGATTACCCGCATCCAGGCTGGGTTTCCAGGCCTCGTTGATGCCCTGTCCCAGCAAGCCAATGGCGAACGAATCGCCGGAGCGTTCCTGCGTTGTATACGCGCGAATGAAAAAGTTTGCCCCCCGCAGTTCGGCCTTGTACTGGCCAATGCTGAACCCTTTGATGTAATAACGGTCCTGCCCCGTATACGCCGTGGTTCCGGTTCCCCAGTTGGCCTGCAAAATGGCCTCCAGATTGTCGTTGATGCGGTAATGCAATGCACCATTCAGTTTCAGGCTACTAACTTTGTAATTGACCAGCTCGGTTTCGTTGTATCCCGTGCGGGATACGGTTGCGTTGGGCAACAACACCTCGTTGATAATTTGCGTCGCCGGGATACGGGTGGCCGCCGACAGTTGGTTGACGCCCCCGATGATCCGGGCCAGATCCGGCGAAATCAGGGCGATTTGCGCCGGAGGCAGCGGCAGGAGCTGCGCAATGGTGCTTTGAAACGCATTTAAATTGGCGCTGGCATCGCCGTAGACGTTAATGCCGTCGTACCCCGGATTGTTCGGGCGGGTTCCGTTGGCCATAGTAAAACCGTTGGCAAAGCCCTGATCGCGGAGGTCCGTGGCCTGCCAGTCCGTGGCGCTTAAATAGGACGCACTGACTTTCAAAGCCAGCCGGTTATTGAAGGCTTTGGCGTAGCGAAAACCAGCGTCGTAAAAGGGTGTCGTGGCCGTGCTTCGGTTGCTGGCCGACATGATTCCGGTTTTGGCATACGCGCTCAGTCCCTGATACTGAAACGGATTTTTGCTCGTCATCAACAGCAGGCCATTGATGGCGTTAGGCCCGTAGAGAGCCGAAGCCGCACCGGGCAGCAGTTCGACACTTTCGACGTCCAGTTCGGAAATCCCGGCGATGTTGCCCACCGAAAAATTAAGCCCCGGCGCCTGATTGTCCATTCCATCGATCAGTTGAACCACCCGCGTATTCCCGTTGGCGCTGAAACCGCGCACATTCACCGAGCGAAAAGTCAGACTCTGCGTGCTCATGTCAACCCCTTTGAGATTCAGCAAGGCGTCGTAGAACGTGGCCGCAGGCGCCGATTGAATGGCCCGGATGTCCATTTTCTCCACAGTGACCGGCGATTTCATCACGCTTTCTTCCACCCGCGACGCCGATACGACAATTTCCTGCCCCAGCATAACCTGCTCCTGAAGTTCAATTTTCAAATTCGTCTGGTTGTCAACCGCGATTTCCCGGGTCTGGAAACCGACCGACGAAACTACCAGGGTCAGCGGAATGGGTACCGTCGTGGTGAGCGCAAACTGGCCTTTGGAATCGGTGATCGTTCCGGCAACGGTTCCTTTTACCGTTATGCTCACACCAATCAGCGGGTTCTGGGCCGTGCTTTCGGTGACCTGCCCCGTTAATTTGGTCTGTGCGAAACCCCAGATGTTGATCAGGAGACACAATCCCAAGGACAGCGCAATCTGCTTGCTATTCGTTTTCATAGTGAAGTACTGTTAAACAGTCCAGTAGTGGTTAGCACGTTATTGATAAGATATAAAAAATTACAATAAATATGTAAATTGTTACATTAGCAAGCACAAAAAGAGAATAATTATTTATAATTTGGCCAATTATCAGACAAATATTTTCAGAAGGCTGGTTGTATACGTACCCGGAACAGGGCGGTTTTCGGAATGTGAATCCGGTTGAACGTCAATGCCGTTGTGATTTAACAGAACCGCGATGCGGAGGCTTCTTTTCCCTTGAATTTGATCCCGTATCTTTGTCAACCTGAAAATCACTTTTGTCATGCGTTTTCAGTAAGTTAAAGACTGACCGTACAAACTTTTTAACACATTCCTTGTAGTTTAGGAACCCTGAATTGAATGAAACAGGTTACTAAAAAATGTAATAGAATTTCTTCTTTATGAACCACACGTATGTAATTATTATGGCTGGCGGGGTCGGAACCCGTTTTTGGCCGTTTAGCCGAACCAATAATCCCAAACAATTTCACGACGTTCTCGGAACCGGCAAATCGCTGCTGCAACAAACCGCCGATCGTTTCGACGGAATTTGCCCGAAGGAAAATATTTATATTGTTACCAGTGCCGAATACCAGAAACTGGTGAAAGAGCAGCTGCCGTACCTCAGCGACGATCAGATTCTGTGCGAACCCGTCCGCCGGAATACGGCTCCCTGCGTTGCCTACGCAGCCTATAAAATTGCGCAAAAAGACCCGCAAGCCAACATGGTGGTGGCACCCGCCGATCATATTATTCTGAAAGAAGACGAATTTCGGGATACGATCCGCACCGCCCTGGCGGCTACGGCCGATCAGGACATTCTGGTGACGCTCGGGATTCAGCCCAGCCGCCCCGACACGGGCTACGGCTATATTCAATACATTCCGGATTCGGACAATCGGGGCGCAAAAAAGGTGAAGACGTTCACCGAAAAACCGCACCTGGAGCTGGCCCAACAGTTTCTGGAAAGTGGCGAATTTGTCTGGAATGCCGGCATTTTCGTCTGGAATGCGCAGTCGATCCGGAAAGCCATCGAGACGTACATGCCCGAGACGGCCGAAATTTTTGCCGAAGGGAACGAAGCGTATTATACCGAAACCGAAACCTCGTTCATTAACAAAGCCTACTCGCTCTGCAAAAATATTTCCATCGACAACGGCATTATGGAGAAAGCCCAGAATGTCTACGTGGTGCTGAGTGACTTCGGCTGGTCGGATTTGGGCACCTGGAAGTCGTTGTATGAAGTGTCGGGGAAAGACGCGAACGAAAACGTCACGGACGGCACCCACATTCTGTACAATACCAGCAACAACATCATCAAAACCCCCAAAAACAAGCTGGTCGTCATCAGCGGTCTGGAAGGGTTCATTGTGGCCGAGTTCGACGGGGTGCTGCTGATTTGTCCGAAGGAAGAAGAGCAAAAAGTAAAAGAATTCGTCGCCGACGCCAAAAACCACGGCGCACACTTTGTGTAAAGAATGATGGGTCAGGAAGGATGAACGATGAATGGGCTACCGCACACTAATTCATCGTTCATCCTTCCTAATTCATGATTCCCTTAAAAATGTTTCCAGCCCTGCGCCTTGAGCGGGGTGTATTGCCCGGCTTTGGTGGCCAGCAGAATGGAATCCGGTTGGTCCGTCAAATACCCGATGGGCGTAATGCGGGCGTGGTTTTTCAGCTTCTCGAACTCCTGCGGCCGGATGGTAAACAGCAGTTCATAGTCTTCTCCGCCGTTCAGGGCTGCCGTCAGTGGGCTGAGGCTCAACTCCGTCGCTACCAGGTACGTTACGTCGTCAATCGGGATGTTTTCGTCGAAAATCACGGCCCCGGTTTTGGATTGGGTGCAAATATGCATCAGCTCCGAAGCCAGCCCGTCCGAAACGTCGATCATGGCCGTCGGCACGATGCCCAGATCGCGGAGTTCGTACACAATATCGGTGCGGGCCGACGGCCGAAGCTGCCGCTCCAGCACGTACGACTTTTCTTCGCTGATTTCGGGCTGCATGCTGGGGTCCGACAGGTAAACCTGCTTTTCCCGTTCGAGCAGTTGCAAACCGCAGAAAGCCGCCCCCAGATCGCCCGTCACACAAACGACATCGTTCGGCTGGGCCGTGTTTCGGTAGGCAATTTTATCTTTATCAACCCGGCCCGTCACCGTCACCGAAATAACCAGACCGGAGCGCGAGGAGGTCGTGTCCCCCCCGATCAAATCAACCTGGTAGGCTTCGCAGGCGGCTTTGATGCCTTCGTACAATTCTTCCACGGCTTCGACCGAAAACCGGTTGCTCAGCGCCACGCTCACCGTGATCTGCAAGGGCGTGCCGTTCATGGCGGCCACATCCGAAACATTAACCGCAACGGCCTTAAAACCGAGGTGTTTCAGGGGGGTGTAGGCCAGATCGAAATGCACCCCCTCGAGCAGCATATCGGTCGAAATGAGAAGATAGTCCGGCCCGCCGGTGTCAATAACAGCCGAGTCGTCGCCAATGCCGCGCACGGTTTCGGGCCGCGTTGGTGATCCAAAACCCTGATTGATGCGCTCGATCAGGCCAATTTCACCCAGCGATTCCAGTTCGGTTCGTGTGTTCATACGCTTATAAAAACAAAAAAGCCGCTTTCGGTTCGAAAACGGCAAATTATAAAAACCGGTTTTCCGGAACCAGCCCCGAAACCACCGTCGGTTTACGGGTTCGACAGGGTATACTTGTTAGTGGTTCCGCCGGTTTTCCGGTCCGTCGTGCTGCGGGTAATTTCCAGCGAGTTGTCCGTGGCCGAGCCAATGGTGTATTCGATGGTCGGGCCGTCGGTAGGCGCCGGACTCAGGTTTTTCAGGATGAGTTTCGTTTCGCCCTGCACTTCGTACTGGCCCGTCGACGTAAAACCGTCTACCTGCTTAAAGACCACGGTTGGGGGGTTGCTCAGATCCAGCGAAAATTGCGAATAAAGCGGTTTGACATTGTTCGTACCGCCTTTGGTATAAACCGTAACGTTGTTTTCGTCGACTTTTTGCGCCGACCAGTTTTTGGCAATCCGCTCCGACATGGGCTTCACTTTGTCTTTTCCGCAGCCGGTCAAAATGGCGAGGAAGCTGCCAAGGGTCAAGAAGGCGATAAGCGTAGTTTTCTTCATACGAATTAAAAAGCTAAATCTTCTAAGTATGTTCATTAGTAACGGTTAAAGTTACAGGTTTTTACGAAATCCATACCCAAACTTAGTGGTAAACGTTGCATTTTTGCTGCCCAATCCCGTTACGCCATGAACATCGGCCAAAATGATGCCCTGAAAGAATACACCCGTTCGCAACTGGCGCTTCGCAACGGCTCCGACCGCGACGAAATCTGGTGTGCCTACCGGGGCATTATCTACGATGTTTCGGCCAGCCGGCTGTGGCGCAACGGCAAACATTACGAACACTGGGCCGGCCAGGACCTGACCGATGAGCTGCCCGACGCCCCCCACGGCGAATGGGTATTCGGACGCTTTAAGCCGGTCGGCAAATTAATCAGTTAATCAGCAACTTACCGTTCAGCAATGATTCTTATCGCAGACAGCGGCTCCACCAAAACCGATTGGCGGACCATCGATGCAAAGGGGCAGGTCGAACAGGCCCGCACCATCGGCTTCAACCCGTATTACCAGGACAGTGCCGCCATTGCCGCCGAACTGCAAACAGGCCTTTTGCCGTCCGTTAAAGAAACGGTAACAAACGTATTTTATTACGGAACCGGCTGCAACAGCGCCGAATCGTGCGGGATTGTGGAGCGGGCCATCCGCACGGTTTTTCCCGACGTGCAGACCGTGGAGGTCAACAGCGATCTGCTGGGGGCGGCCCGGGCGCTGTGTCATCACGATGTGGGCATTGCCTGTATTTTAGGAACCGGCTCGAATGCCTGTCTCTACGACGGACGCGACATTGCCCAATTGAGCGGTTCGCTGGGCTTCTGGCTCGGCGATGAAGGCAGTGGCGGTTATTTGGGCAAAACGCTGGTCGTGCGGTTTTTGCACAATCAGCTGCCCGCCGAACTAGCCGAAAAATTCCGGAAGCGCTACCCGAAAATAGACCGGCTGACGGTGATGGAACAGGCTTACAAGCAGCCGTTTCCGAACCGGTATTTCGCTTCGTTTTCCAAATTCCTGTTTGATAACCGCAGCCACCCGGTCGCGTATCAGCTTGTTTACGACGCTTTCAGCCTGTTTTTCGATACGTATATCCGCAAGTTTTCGGATTCGGCGCACCTGCCGATTCATTTCGTCGGATCGGTGGCTTTTTATTACAGCGACATTCTGCGCCAGGTCGCCAACGACAAAGGCTTCACCGTCCGGCGGATTCTGGAAAACCCCATTGCCGGTTTAACGCTCTATCATCAGGATACCGAACTCTTATCGGCGGGTGAATGAGTGTTTTCAGGACGGATCCGGTATCAACAAAAAAACCGCCGATGATCGGCGGTTTTTCAAACAACGTTATGGCTACTCGACTTTACTGTTTCAGGACTTTGATTACTTTCTGAACACCGTCTCCATTCTGAATCTGGAGGAAGTACAAACCGGTCGGCAGTTGCAGGTTTTTGACGTCGAGCGTGATGCTGCGCGGTGCGGCCTCGGCAGTATTGCCCTGTAACTCCCACTGGCTGCCGCTGGTCGATGACAACGAAAACCGGTACGGTTTTTCCGGCTGGACTGACAAACCGCCCGGTAGGGTCAGGTTGATCACTTCCCGAACCGGGTTCGGATACACCAGCCATTCGCCCGGGGCGGCTTCGGCCGTGACACCGATGCGGCCTCCACCCGGTACAAACGAGAAAGCAATGTTTTTGGTGATGATCGTTTCTCCGCTTCCGTTGGCCCCGGTGAAAGCCGCCAGCCGCAGGACATACGTTCCGGTCTGGGGCTTAAAGCCGTCGTCGTCGCCGAAGAGGCCAAACGGCGTCTGGCTATCGACGTAGTTATTCGACGAAGCGCCGGTCAGTTCAAACGCAATACTTCCTACCGGCACATTCGACGTGCAGAAGAAATTAATCCGATCCGGCAGGTTGTTGATGCCGATGGCGCTGCCACTGGTCAGTTCCTGAATAACCTGACGAGCTGCGGCATTACCGGCTTTCATCAACTGAACGGTTAGCTGAGGCTCCCGCACCGTCAGCTTGAAACTGATGCTGAAGCTTTTCTGATCCGGTGTCGTGCTCTTGACGACCACCGTATACTCGCCCGCGTTTTGCGGTTTGCCACTCGAGGTCCGGTTGGCCGAATTGTACGTGATGCCGTCCGGCAGCCCGGTCACTTCCAGTTGAACACCCGCTTTTACCTCCGGCAACGTAAACGTGTGGTACAGACCTTTGATAATGATCTGGTCATTGAGGGCGGTTTTACCCGTTTCGCAGGCCGTTGTGTACGTATATTTTACCACCTTCTGGCTTTGCCGCGCTTCAATATCGAACGTACTTCCCTGCCGCATGCTGAGGTATAAGTAATGAGTCGACGTGGTGGTCCAATCGGTTACGCCATCCGCCCGGTATTCGATTTGCGAATTGTCTCCTCCGCTTACCCGGAAGGTGATCCGGCCGGTCTGGCAGTCATATTCCGGTGCCAGCAACACTAGTGCCGAACCCGCCGGCGTGGTGGGTGTAGTCGGCGTCGTTGGCGTCGTCGGGGTGGTCGGTGTTGATCCTCCGCTCACGTTTAAGGTGATTTCCACACTGGTTTTGGCGCCCTGATTGTCGGTGGCCGTGTAGGTGAGCTTGTAGCTGCCCGCCGTGGTCACCGTCCCGCTGAAGCCCCGGCTCACTGCATCGAAGGCCAGGCCTGCCGGTTTTCCCTCCAGGGAGTAGGTCAATAAACCGCCTTCCGGATCAGTGAACGCGGGCAGAATCGTCAGATAAGCCTCATTTACCGTCGCTGATAAAACCGTTACCACCGGGGCCACCGGTACTTGATTGCCAGCCGGCGTTGTTGGGGTTGTTGGATTAGTGGGCGTCGTTGGCGTGGTGGGGTTGGTTGGCGTTGTTGGCGCATTGCCGTTGCAAGTCAGTGTCTTGGGTGAGCCTTTCAGCAGGTAGGTAGTGCCCTGCACCCGGCCCCAGATCGAGTACGTCTGGTTGTTCTTCAACTCCTCGGCCGTCTCCCAGCGGTAGCCGTGGCTGCCGTTGCCTTTGCCGTTGTCTTTCAGGTCCTGGCGGAAGATACTGGCCTCACTGCTGCCCACCAGCCGGGCGGTTTCCAGCGTGCTGCCCACCAGAAATTCCACCGTTACCGGCGTGTTGGGTTGATTGCGGTCCCATACCCAACCCGCCACATTAGAGCAACTCACCAGATCCAGGTAACCGTCATAAGCACCGCTCACCGGATTGGTCGGGGTCGTGGGGTTGGTGGGGATCACACCACCCTGCGTAGCGACATTCAAGGTAATCTCCACACTGGTTTTGGCGCCCTGATTGTCGGTGGCCGTGTAGGTCATCTTGTAACTGCCCGCTGTGGTCACCGTTCCGCTGAAGCCCCGGCTTACCGCATCGAAGGCCAGACCTGCCGGTTTTCCTTCCAGGGTGTAGGTCAATAAACCGCCTTCCGGATCAGTGAACGCGGGCAAAATCGTCAAATAAGCTACATTTATAGTCGCCGATAAAACCGTCACTGTTGGAGCTACCGGCGCTTGATTGCCGCTCGGATTTGTCGGATTGGTGGGCGTCGTTGGCGTGGTGGGGTTGGTCGGTGTCGTCGGTGCATTGCCGTTGCAGGTCAGTGTCTTGGGTGAACCTTTCAGCAGGTAAGTGGTGCCCTGCACCCGGCCCCAGATCGAGTACGTCTGGTTGTTCTTCAATTCCTCGGCCGTCTCCCAGCGGTAGCCGTGGCTGCCGTTGCCTTTGCCGTTGTCTTTCAGGTCCTGGCGGAAGATACTGGCCTCACTGCTGCCCACCAGTCGGGCGGTTTCCAGCGTGCTGCCCACCAGAAATTCCACCGTCAAGGGTACGCCAGGACGGTCGCGATCCCACACCCAGCCCGCAACGTTCAGGCAACTCACCAGATCCAGGTAACCGTCGTAATTCCCGTTTACCGGATTGGTCGGCCGGGCAATGACAATGAGTTTAAAGCTTAACTCTCCCCGTTGAGCTCCACTCTCATCAAGGGCTTTGATTATCAGCGTGGTCGCACCAATCTGGGTCGGCGTACCGGAAATCGTGCGGTTTCCGGAATTATACGATAAGCCATCCGGTAAACCGGCGACGGTGTAGGTGCCACCGGCTCCGAGCTCCGGAAACCCAAAGGTGTAAAACTGTCCAACGATAATGGTCTGATCCGCTAAGGTCGACGAACCCGGCGCGGTACAATTCGTTTTGTAAACGTAGCTGACTTCCCGGTCGCCCTGACGAGCCAGGACCTTCAATTCGGCGCCGTTCAGTTTGTCCGGACCGAGCGTAAACGTAGGACTGCTGCTCCACTCGGCAATGCCCGCGATGGAATACCTGATTTCGCTGCCGTTTCCGCCTTCGGTCCGGAGCGTAATCCGTCCCGTCTGGCAATTGATGGTGGGCGCCAACATCGTCAGGGCCGTCGCGGTGGACTGAATCGTCATCACAAACCGGTCTTCCACCTTCGCACCCCGCTCATCGGTCGCCGTCACGACGATTTCTGTCGAGCCGGCTTTGGTCGGCGAGCCCGATATGGCCCGGGTTACTTTATCAAAGGCCAGTCCGTCCGGCAAGGCGCTCACCGCTACCTCGATCGGCGTGGATGCCTGGAACGTTTCGGGCGGAATTCTCAGGATAAAAAACTGACCCATCGGATAGGTGTAGTCGTTCATCGGCTGGGCCAGCCTGGGCGGCTCGTAGCCTTTGCAGGGCGTGGTATACGTAAATTTAACTTCTTTGCCGCTCTGCCGGGCCTGCACATCGAAGGTCGTGCCGTTCCGCAGCCAGGCCGGGATGGTAAACGTCGAATTGGTCGTCCAGTCTTCGACAATACCGACGGCCCGGAATTCAATTTTAGTCCCGTCTCCCCCACTGGTCCGGAATTTAATTTCACCCGTACCGCAATCGACCGTTGGCTCCAGAACCGCCAGCTGTTCCGCCGAAGAACCGCTATTGATCGTCAGCCGGAATTCAGTGGTGACACTGGCGCCTTTGTTATCGCTGGCTTTTACCTTAACCGTGATCGTTCCGGGGGTTGAGGGGGTTCCTTTGATGGTCCGGCTGTCGCTTTCATAAGTCAGGCCGTTCGTCAGGCCCGATACTTCCAGGCCCGTAATCTGGCCGTCCGGATCGGAAAAGGTTTCGTTCGGAAGGGTGTAACTGAAGTTCTGGCCAACCGTGGCGGTTTGGGCCGGAATGGCTTTGCTCACCACCGGCGGTTTGTTCACCTCTTCCTGGCGGGAAACCGTTAGCTTGAAACTGGTGGTGACCCGGAGCCCGCTGTTGTCGATGGCCGTCAGTGTAATGGTCGAAACCCCTTCCCGGGTGGGCTTTCCGCTGATCGTGCGGGTGTCGGAATTGTAGGCCAGGCCGCCCGGCAGATCGGATACATCGACTTTCTCAACGCGACCATCCGAATCTTTGAAGGTCTCTTCCGGTATCCGGAAGGCATACTCCTGACCGACAACGGTGGAACGGTCGTCCACCGGTTTGGCAACGACGGGGGCCTGATTGGCGTTCTGGCCCAGCACCGTAATCTGAAACTGCGTCGTTACCTGCGAGTTTTTGTTGTCATAGGCCCGAACCGTGACGTTGATCGTTCCGGTCGCGTTGGGGGTTCCGGAAATGCGCACGCCATCAGCCGAAAGTCCCAGAGCCGGTAAGCCTGAGCTGATTTCCACGCGGGTGATCGAACCGTCGGGGTCTTCAAACGTAGCGGGCGGAATGCTGAATTCAAACGATTTTTCGACGTAAGCCGTCTGGCCCGGAATGGATTGCCGAACGCGCGGGTCCTGGTTGGCATTGTCTTCCAGCCAGTCTTCGTTGATGGGGATATGAACGGGTCGGCGGCCATTCTGGTTATAGGCCCTCGACCACTGATCGCTGGCGCGGCCTTCCGAATCCGCCACATCGTCCCGCACCATCGACGATAATTTATAACTGGTGCTGCTTCCGGTTTGTACCTGCGTCACCGGCTGGTTGAGCAATCCCCGGGCAACCACCCGCTGAATTACTTCATTCAACATGCCGCGGGCCTGCGTAAACCCAAAATTGGCGAGCGTCACCATGCGGGCGCCGTGTTCAAAGCTTTCCTCGACCTGTTCGTAAAACCGGCCAACCGATACGTTACTCCAGAACAGACCGTCCACCTCGTTACAGATCCAGGCCCCCGGCCGGACGTTGCTCCGGACCACGTCCATCGAAAACCGGTGGTTGTAATCCGGGCCGTCGTTGATCTTAACCCCGTCCGCGTTTTGGGCCAGATTCCGAAAGCCGAACGTGCCGCGCAAACCGCTCTGGCGATCCCAGACGCAACCGTGCTGGTTGACCACCTGAATCGAGCCGTTTACTTCTTTGATAATCCGGTTGTTTTCGTCCAGAAACCGCTTCAGCATCAGGTGCCGGAAAACGTACCAGTCTTCCCCCCAACGCCCGCGGCTAAACGAAACATACGGGTCCGACTGGTTGTATGGCGGGGGAGAAACGGATTCCCAGCTGCTAAAATCGCTGCCCCAGCGCCGGTTGAGGGCATCCAGCGAAAACCGCCCCTGCAACCACTGCCGGAAGCCCTGCCGCATCGGGTCGCTGTAATCGAAGGGAATCGGGTACGAGGTGTCACCCCGCCCGTTCCGGGGCGAATACTCCGCTTCCTGAATCGGCGACGCCGTCACCGACATAAACAAAAGCTGATCCTGCTGTTGCAGGTATTGGTAATGCTGCGTAACCTGACGAACAAAGTCTTTGGCGAGTTCGAGCGTGGGCTGGTGGGCAAAGCTAAACTGAACGGCCCCGCCGAAGTTCATCCGGGAGCCATCCCCGCCCTGCATGGATTCGTTGTTGGTCCAGAAACCGTCGATGTATTTGGGTTCGCGGGCGACCTGAATCCGGAGCGCCACTTTCATGCCCATCCGCAGGGCCGTATTGACGTGCGAATCGACAACCCGCCAGTTGGGGGCGCTGTTGCGGGTGGTGTAAACCTGATCCCAGTGGACCGAGATTTCGGCGGCATTACACCCCTGGCGGCCCGCATTTTCAATCCGTTCGTCGTCGACGCGCGGGTCGGTTTCGTAATTAAAGACTACAATGGCCAGGTAACGCTGGCGTTCCGGAATTTTGGGAGCCGCAGCCGGTTTTACCGACGGTTTCGAGCCGCTATAGGCCGGTAAGTGTGCGTAACCCAATCCAAAGAATACGAGGAGACAAAGTAATGTTACGGATAATTTCCTGATCATCAGTGCAAGTGCGTATAGTACATGTTACCAGGCCTGGAGAAGTCACAAAACTTCTTAACTACGGGAAAAATGGGCGGCATTTTCCTCGTACCCGTTTGTAATGCTCATCTCTGGCTATTTCCGGTTTCGTGATTTCGATCGAGAAAATCTCTGCACGAAAGAACCGGACGACACGATTGGATTAGCAGTCAGACGTTAAAAAATCTGCTGTAATTCGATTTCGAATACTGTGAAGGACAAAAATCATTCCAATGTATCAGGATGCACGGAATGAAAGGCTGAATACCCAAACCGGGGCTAACGGAAATCGCTTAAAAATGAACAAATGAGAATTGATTAACCAATTCATATGGGTATACCGGTAGGAAGCTTGCCAAATCCTGGCAAACGCGAATCAAATGGGAAGCGAAGAATGCCCGTAAAAATTGTATGAGGGGCTGCTTTATTTAGTTTCCGGTAGCAAGAACGTCGAAATAAGCAGACTTAATGGTCGTAAATGGCAACCTGTTACAAGCTCAAAATGGTCTGCTCCCACCTTTTTACCTGAATGGCCGCGTCGAATTGCCCGCTTTTTTCGATCAGCAAACCGGCATCGTACGAAGCTGGCGAATGCATCACCCGCAGCATTGCCTTCCGAAATTCTTCGGGCGTCGGGTAGTCGATCAGCTCGCCCATACCCGGCACAATGAACTCCCGGGCCCCGCCCGCGTTGGGGGCCACCAGCGGTTTTCCGAGCGAAGCGGCTTCGGTCATGATTTTACCAAACGGCTCTTCCCGCGAGGTCATCACCAGGCCGTCGGAGAGTTGCAGGTAATTGTAATAATCGTCGGTCTGCACATCGACAAAACTCACATTCGGCAGTTTCAGGGCCCTGACCTGGCTATCGACCAGGTAATTCAGACCGGTCGGTTTGGAGTTGCCCATCCAGATAAAATGACACGCCTGATCGGCCATCGCCTGCGCAATGAACGGAAACAGATCGACGCCTTTCCGGTAAATCCGCGTGCCGACCATCGTCCAGACGAAAGCGCCCGGTTTGATGTTCAATTTTTTGCGCAGCTCCGCCACGCGGGCTTCGGATACGGTTTTTCGACTCAGATCGACCACCGGATACAGCAAGGCGGTTTTTTGGGCGCCCATCACCGTGGCCAGATCGCAGATTTGCTGCGTCACGCCGATAACCAGCTCCGAATAGGTCATGGCATGGGCCATCTCGTCGTACGAAATCGACTCGAAGGAGGAGTGCAGTTCGTGAATCTGCGAAATAACCTTGACGCCCAACGGCTCGGCCAGCTTCGAGAGCGGAAACATCAGCACGGTATTCAGATACCAGTAATCCGCCCTGACCTGTTCCTGAAGGTTTCGGATGTACTTTTCGTAGACCTTCACGCCCATCGCGTGCGTCACTTTGGAAACGATTTTTCGGGCCAGCCCGCGGTTGAAGGGCGAGGTAAACGAGGGAATATCGGCGGGTAGCTGGGCCATCAGCGGCCCCCGCTGTTCGCTGTACAAAGCGGCCTGAATCTGTTGCCGGTCAAAGTTTTGCAGGTACGTCCACAACACCACTTCGGAACCGGTAAACGAACCGTAGGGCGTAAAGAAAAGGATCTTTTTCATGTAATGCGTGCGCTTCGGCCGCTAATATCCGCCGAAAAAACCACAAAAGGGCCACGAAATCAGAAATTTGACGCAACGACCGGCAAACCGGAATCGTCAACAATTTGTTACCCGAACGATTAATAATTCAATAGTATATTGCGGCTTCGTTGGCTCAATGGTTCAGAAAAACCGTCTTTAGCTCTGCACTCACGCCAATTGATCAAGTAGAAGAATCGCTTTGGCGATCGTTGGAATTATGGCAAATCGTTATTTCCTGAAAGTAAAAGAAGTGGTTCGGCAAACGCCGGACGCCGTTACCATTCATTTCTGGCATCCCCTCAATGAAGTTATCCGGTATCAGCCCGGCCAATACCTGACTTTTCTTTTATCGTTTGAAGGACAGAAAATCCGCCGGTCGTATTCGATGTCCAGTTCTCCGCATACCGACGTATCGCTGGCCGTCACGATCAAGCGCCTGCCGGGGGGCGTGGTCTCCAGCTACCTTTGCGACAACACCAAACCGGGTGATGTTTTTGAAACGCTCGAACCGCTGGGCACTTTTGTGCCCAAACTGGATGCCAAAAACCGGCGGCAGGTGGTGCTGATCGGGGCCGGAAGCGGCATCACACCCCTGATTTCGATGGCGAAATCGATTCTCCACGTCGAGCCGCAAACCCGCGTCTGGCTCCTGTACGGCAACCGGACCCGGTCGTCGATCATTTTTGAAAAAGAACTCCGCGAAATAGAACAGCAATCGGGCGGGCGGTTTCGGGTGACGCACCTGCTGAGCCAGCCCGAAGCCGACTGGAGCGGTCTGGAGGGCCGTCTGAACCAGTCGGCCATTCTGAAACTGCTGGAAGACCTCCCGGCCGACGCGCTGCGGCAGGCCGATTACTACATTTGTGGCCCGGACGGGCTGATGGACGAAGCCCGCGGAGCGCTCCGCCTTGTCGACGTGCCCGCCGATCAGGTGCACAAAGAAAGCTTTGCTACCAGCCCGCACGAAACCCACGGTACGGTCGTTGAAGAGGAAACAACACCGTCCGCCTTGCATCCGGAAGTAACTATTTTATACGAAGGCAGCGAATACAAAGTGGTGGTCGAGCCGCACCAGACCATTCTGGAAGCCGCCCTCGAACTGGACATTGATCTGCCGTATTCGTGCCAGGCCGGGATGTGCACGGCCTGCATGGGCCGCTGCGTGTCGGGCAAAGTACACCTGGACGAAGAAGACGGTCTGGCCGAATCCGAATTGCAGGCCGGTTACATCCTGACCTGCGTAGCGCACCCTTTAACCCCCGATGTTGTCATCGAAATTGAATAATGGAACCGACCTTAGTAATTCCGGCCCGTCCGGCCCGCCCGTTTATTGGCGAAGAATTTATTCTCAAAACCTGGGACGAAGTAAAACCGCTGTACGAAAACCTCGTTAACCGCCCGATTCAGAACGCCGACGAACTGCGCCGGTGGTTTGCCGACCGCAGCGAGCTGGAATCGTACCTGTCCGAAAACTTTGCCTGGCGTTACATCCGGATGACCTGCGATACGTCCGATGCCGAACTGATCAACCAGTTTAACTTTTTTATTACCGAAATTCAGCCGCAGTTATCCGCCTACGAAAACCGGCTGGACCAGCTGGCCGTGGAAAGCCCCTACCTGGCCGACTTGCCCGATAAAGGCTTCGACATTACGGTTCGCGGAATGAAAAAGGCGATTGAAATTTTCCGGGACGAAAACATTCCGCTGCAAACCGACATCCAGAGCGAACAGCGGAAGTACGGGGCGCTGGTGGGGGCCATGACTATCGAAGTCAACAACGCCGACGGTGTGCTGGAAGAAATCACGCTGCCGCAGGCCAGCACCTTGTTGCAGTCGCCCGACCGGGCCGTGCGCGAAGAAGTCTGGCTGAAAGTTCAGCGACGCCGGTATGAAGACAAAGACTCGCTCGACGAGCTTTACGACCGACTGGTCGATTTGCGCCATCGGATGGCCGTCAATGCCGGTTTTGCCAATTTCCGCGATTACATCTTTGCCGCGATGGGCCGGTTCGATTACACCCCGCAGGACTGCTTTGCGTTTCACGCGTCGGTTGCCAAAGCCGTGGTGCCGCTGCTGGATCAACTGGCCCGGGAGCGTCAGCACCAGCTGAGCCAGGTCGATCCTTCCGTTGACAGCCTGCGTCCCTGGGACTCGAAAGTGGATCCCGCCGGGTTGCCCGCTTTGATTCCGTTTCAAACCGGTGAGGAGCTGCTCAACAAAACCATTACCTGTTTCAGCCGACTCGATGCGTCCGTTGGTGGGACGTATCTGAGCGATTGCCTGCGCATTATGAAAGCGATGGGCCACCTGGATCTGGAGTCGCGGAAGGGCAAGGCACCGGGCGGGTATAACTACCCGCTGGAAGAAATCGGTGTTCCGTTCATTTTCATGAATGCCACCTCGAGCCTGCGCGATCTGGTGACGATGGTGCACGAAGGCGGCCACGCCCTGCACTCGTTTCTGACCCGCGACCTGCCCCTGAAACCGTTCCGGAATCCGCCGATGGAAGTAGCCGAACTGGCGTCGATGGCGATGGAATTGCTGACGATGGATCACTGGGATGTCTTTTTTGAAAATCCCGGGGACTTGAAACGCGCCAAAATTCAGCACCTGGAGTCGATCGTTGAAACCTTGCCGTGGGTCGCCACCATTGATAAGTTCCAGCACTGGGTGTACGAGAACGCCCCGACGTCCACGACCACCACCGAAGCGCGTGAGCGGGCCTGGACCCGGATTTTTGAGGAGTTCTCGGATCGCGTTACGAACTGGCAGGGGTTGGAAAAATTCAAAGCTGCCTACTGGCAAAAGCAATTGCACTTATACGAGGTGCCGTTTTATTACATCGAATACGGGATTGCGCAGCTGGGCGCCATCGGTGTCTGGATGAACTTCCGGCAAAACCCGCAAGCCGGCCTTCAGGGGTATCTGGACGCCTTGAAGCTGGGCTATACGGCGCCCATCAGCGAAATCTACCGGGCGGCCAACGTGCCGTTTGATTTCTCGGAGGAACACATTGGCCAACTGATTCGTTTTGTCTGGGACGAGATTGACCGGCTGAAAAGCTGAGGGGTAGCGTTCCGATAAAAATTCAAGGGAGAGTTGGCGAATTGGCCGGTAGTCTATAGTTTTGTACTGGATTTTTTGAAACCGTTTGTATGAAAGGGCTTTTGATTAAAGGAGTGTGTTTGCTGGCTATTGGTTCGCTGATCTCCTGCGACTATCAGAAATATAATACGATCCGCCAGAAGGATTTTCGCGAAGGCGATACGTATGTATACGGCCCGGGTTTGGATTCTCCGGCCGTTCAGACGAACTACAAGTATGCATCCCGCCCGGAACTGGCCGACCGCACGAATAAAATCCGGCAGAAATTGTTCGGCAAGTAACCATACGGAAGCTGGAAATTTAAAAGAAATAGAGCAAATGCAAAAAGCGATGTGAGGGCTTCCTGAAGTCATTGCATCGCTTTTTGCATTTATCCTGCGGTTTAGGCAATTAGACTTTTTTTGATTTACTTTACACCGATTTTTTAGCAGAGAATAGTATTTTTTCGATATATCCAACCTCATTTTGTCAAGAAGCGATATGAACATTGCATTAGTTACAGGTTCAGCCGGTTTGATCGGGAGCGAATCAGTTGCCTTTTTCTCAGAAAAGTTCGATTTGGTGATCGGTGTTGACAACAACCTGCGGCAGTATTTTTTCGGGACGGATGGTTCGACCGACTGGAACCGTGACCGACTGAAAGACGCTTACTCTAATTACCGCCACTATACCGCTGACATCCGCAAAGTAGAGGAGCTGGAACCGATCTTTAAAGAATACGGCACGGATATTAAACTGATCGTTCATGCAGCTGCTCAGCCCAGCCACGACTGGGCCGCCCGCGAGCCGTTTACGGATTTTACCGTTAACGCCAACGGTACGCTGAACATGCTGGAAATGAACCGCCTGCATTGCCCCGATGCGGTTTTTATCTTTACCTCAACCAACAAAGTATACGGTGACAATCCGAACTTCCTGCCGCTGGTAGAAACCGAAACGCGCTGGGAAATTGACGAAAATCACCCTTATTTCGCCAACGGCATCGACGAGCATATGTCGATTGACCACACGAAACACTCCCTGTTCGGGGCCTCGAAAGTGGCGGCCGACATTCTGGTGCAGGAGTATGGCCGGTATTTTGGCATGAAAACCGGCGTTTTCCGGGGCGGCTGTCTGACCGGCCCGAACCACTCCGGCGCGCAGCTCCACGGTTTTCTGTCGTACCTGATGAAATGCGCCATTACCGGTAACCACTACACCATCTTTGGCTACAAAGGCAAGCAGGTTCGCGACAACATCCACAGCCACGACCTGGTGAATATGTTCTGGCATTTTTACCAGAACCCGCGCGCGGGCGAAGTCTACAACGCCGGCGGGGGTCGCCACGCCAACTGCTCCATGCTGGAAGCCCGCATTCTGTGCGAAGAAATTTCGGGCAACAAGATGAATTTCAGCTATTCCGAAACCAACCGCATCGGTGACCACATCTGGTACGTTTCCGATTTGTCGAAGTTCAAA
This sequence comes from Larkinella ripae, assembly GCF_054780775.1. Classification (NCBI taxonomy): domain Bacteria; kingdom Pseudomonadati; phylum Bacteroidota; class Cytophagia; order Cytophagales; family Spirosomataceae; genus Larkinella; species Larkinella ripae. The sequence goes on along the minus strand of NZ_BAAGVR010000017.1, from coordinate 183,119 downwards.
AGCCACTACCCCGACTGGAACTGGGAGTATGATTTGCGGCAAACGCTGGTGCAGATGCACGACAGCATGGTGAAACGGTTGAGCCAACCGGCGTGATTTTAAGCTGATTCAGCGTCATAACTACACGAATGACACATCAAGATTTTCTGCGTTCCCTCGTCGATCCCAAAGACCGGACGCCCCTGACGCTTTCGGATGATAAGAAAAGCCTGGTCAGCCCGCAAGGCACCACCTACGACGTCCTGGAAGGCGGTATTATCAACGGGTTGTATCCCAAAGACCTGCTGGCCGAAGACGCCCGCGAACAGTACCTCTACGATCAGGCGTATCTGCGCTACGACCGGGGGGTTTCGTGGGTCTTTCAAACCCTCAACGACTCGGACGAAGCGGCCACGCGCCAGTTCATGATTGGTCTCATGAGCCTGAAACCGGGGATGACGGTGCTGGAAGTGGGCGCGGGAACCGGTAAAGATTCGGCCCTGATCGTCGAGCAGATTGCACCGGGCGGAACGGCGGTTTTGTCGGATCTGTCGCCCAACATGCTGCGGCTGGCCACCGAAAAGCTGAAATCCGAAACCGTGGACATTCACTTTCTGCTGGCCAACGGTTCGTATCTGCCCTTTGCGGACAACACCTTTGACGCGCTGTTCCATTTTGGCGGTATCAACACCTTCTCGGAGCGCAAACAGGCGTTTGAAGAAATCACCCGCGTCGTAAAACCGGGTGGTAAAGTTGTGGTGGGTGATGAAAGCGTCGCGCCCTGGCTGCGGAATACGCCTACCTACGCAACCCTGCTGAAAGCCAATCCGCTGTTTCGGGCGGAAGTTCCGCTGGAAGACGTTCCGGCCAATGCCGTTGATTTCAAACTCCACTGGATTTTCGGCAACGCCTTTTACGTCATGGAATATACCGTTAGCGAGAAAGCGCCGGAAGTCCTGATCGATCTGCCCATGCCCGGCAAGGATTTTGTGGATAACTGGCGGGTTCGCGCCGAAGCCTCGGACCGCGAGAAAGCGGAATAGTTTTACGGTTTACGGTTTTTGGTTTACAGTGGCTGACGCAGTTTTGTTCGGGCGTCAGCCACCGTAAACCAAAAACCGTAAACTATACACCAAGAATCATGCCCTGGATAAAAAAAGGAGTCGTGTATCAACCGGATGGGACGCTGGCGCACAGCCGGACGCACGCCCAGGTTCCGTTTGCGTATAAACACGACGATTTTCTGCGCATCTATTTTTCATCGCGGGACGACAGCGTTCAGTCGCGTCCGACGTTCATCGATGTCGATTACGACGACCCGACGAAGATCCTGTACATTCACGACCGGCCCGTTCTGGAGTTGGGCGGTCTGGGCGAATACGACGAAACCGGGGCCATGCCCGCCTGGTTTGTCAACCAGCCCAACGGCGACATCTGGCTTTATTACACCGGCTGGAACCGCACCTGGAATTCGTACCGGCTGTCGATGGGTCTGTCGGTCAGCAAAGACGGCGGCCTGACGTTCAAGAAGATGTTTGCGGGGCCGATTATGGACCGGAGCATCCAGAATCCGATCTGGGCGGGGCAGCCGTCGGTGATTCGGGAAGACGACGGAACCTGGAAGATGTGGTACATTTCGGGCCACAAATGCGAATACATCCACGGCTATCCGGAACCGTTTTACCGCTGTCAGTCGGCTTTTTCAAAAGACGGTATTCACTGGGAGATCAACGACATTCCGACGCTGGATTTCGACGATTTTCTGCACGCCGTAGGACGCCCCAGTGTGTTTAAACAGGATGGTCTGTACAAAATGTACTACTCGTACCGCCACACCCTCGACTACCGGACGGACCGGAATCAGGCGTACCGGCTGGGTTATGCGGAGTCGGTGGATGGCGTCAACTGGGAACGGAAAGACGATCGGGTGGGCATTCAGATGTCCGACAACCCGGCGGATTTTGATTATCTGATGATCGGATACGCCCATTATTACGAACACAACGGCAAGAAATATTTGTTATACAATGGCAATGGATTCGGAGCATCCGGCTTCGGTTATGCCGTGTGGGAAGACTGACGAATGTCATAGTACGGGATGAATCGGAGAACGTTCTTTGCGTTGTGGTCGTTTTCCGGTGGCAAAACGACTTGGATCCGAATCATTTAAACAGTACAGCTATGTTGTCAGCGGAACAGATTGAACAATTTAAAAAAGACGGTTATCTCCTGTTAAAAAACAAGCTGGATAAAACCGTCATTGAAGCGATTTACCGCGAAGCCCGCGAGATTTTTGCCGCCCAGATTCAGAAAGTGCTGGGCCGGAAACCGGATATCGAAAACCGGGAAGAGTTCGAGCAGGCGATGTACGAATTCTTTGAAAAGGATTTCGACGCGTTTGTCAGTACCGGAAAAACCGTTCAGCATACCATCCTCCTCCATCAATTAGGCACGAGCAGCGCCATCCTCGATCTGGTTCAGGGCGTGGGAATCGAAAAACCGTCAATTGCCGTTCGACCCGCCATGCAGTTCAACAGCCGGTTTTTGTCGAAAGACGGCAGCACGCACTGGAAACTCGGCGCCCACCAGGACTGGCGCACCGGCCAGGGTTCGCTCGACAGCGTGGTGATCTGGTTCCCGATGGTTCCGGCGGCTGAAGAAATCGGCGCGCTGCAGGTCATTCCGGGCAGCCATACGGCGGGTCTGATGCAGGCCAACACGACCGGTTATGCCGGTTACATCACCGATAATCTGAAAGACGACGATTTCGTCCAGACCGAGTATGAAGTGGGCGATGTGCTGATTTTCTCGGCCTTCCTGATACACCGCTCCGGCAACAACGTGAGTCCGAATATCCGCTGGTCGGTGCAACTTCGGTATAACAACCTGGCCGAACCGACGTTTATTGAGAGAGGCTATCCAATGCCTTACATCTACCGACCTCAGGAAGAACTGGTTACACCGGACTTTCCGTCGGCCGAGCAAGTCAAAGAAGTTTATGCCTAAGCACGCACCGAAAACCGCCGACCCGGTTTTTTGTGCGTTTGTATTCTCATCATGAAAGTCAGTATCTGCATCATAACCTACAATCAGGAAAAATTCATTCGGGAAGCGATCGACAGCGTCGTGAGCCAGAAAACCAGTTTCCCGTTTGAGATTCTGATTGGTGACGATTTCTCGAAGGATAACACCCGGGCTATCATTACGGAATACGCCGAACGGTATCCGGGCCTGGTTCGTCCGGTTTTGCATCCGCGCAATCTGGGGCAGAACGGCTTGTTCAATACCCTCGAAACGTACGGCCTGGCGAAAGGCGAATACATTGCCGCGATGGATGGCGATGATTACTGGACCGACCCCTTGAAATTGCAGAAACAGGTCGATTTTCTGGACGCCAATCCGGATTTTTCCACCTGCTTTCACAATGCGCTGATTACTTACGAAGACGGTTCGCCATCGGTGATTCTCAATCCGCCCGACCAAAAACCGGTTTGCACGGTCGAAGATCTGATCGGCGAAAAGGAAATCTGGTTTATGGCAACGTCCAGCGTGCTGTTCCGCAATGTGATCAAAGAATACCCGGACTGGTTCAAGAAATCAGTGAGTGGCGACATTCCCCGGTACGTTCTGCTGGCGAAATACGGCAAAATCGGTTATTTGCCGGACGTGATGTCGGTCTATCGCAAGAACAGCAACGGGACCAGCTTTACGGATTACGAGGACGACGCCCGGTTTTTGCAGAACCGGATCGAAATGTACGAAGGCATCAACCAGGAACTGAACTATCAGTTCGACGCGCTTCTGAAGAAGAACATCGCGCAGTATTACGAAAAAATGCTGCACTCCCGGCAATACCGCGATACGTATTATCCGAAACGCACGGTCGCCCTGAAATACCTGTCGCTGGCGTCGCTGGACTGGGAGGAAAAAAAGGAAATCCTCCGCGATCACGTGGTGCCGCCAGCCGTCAACCGGCTGTACAGCGCGCTGGCGCTCGGGCTGTACCGCTTAAGAAAAAGTTTGATTCCATAAGTTGACTTTTTATATTTTTGGTGTGATTTTGAGGTGTTTAACCCATTATACAAGATAGCCACAACATGAACGTCTTTAAAAAAGTTACGTATACAACCCCCGAAGAAACCATCCAGAACGTCAAAGAAGCGGTTCTGAACAATATTTATGTGCACCTGGCCGACTTCGACGCCAGTCTTCCGGTTGAGCAGGTTCACCAGTTCTACAGCCAGCTTTCGGAAACGATCGGCAAAATCCACGCGGCTGATGAAGACATCGCCACGGGTTCGGCCACCGGAAACCGCTGGATCGACATCACCTTCGACCCTAACATTCCGGATCGCTACCGGTCGAGCAACACCCGCCAGCCGATGCACACCGACGATTCGTACGTGGAACTGCACGGTGAAGAAGCCGTCAACTTTTTCTACTGCGCATCGCGGGCCAAAGCCGGGGGAGCAACGACGTTCCTGACGCTGGATCAGCTGGTGGAATGCCTGAAGCTCGACGGTGAAGAAAAACTGCTGGACGAACTGCTATCGACGGATGTCGTTTTCTCGAAAGGGGGCAGCCGCAAAGTCCGCAAGATTCTGGACAAAGACGCCGAAGGCTACCTGGCCAACTGGAATTACTACTGCATCGACCGGACGGAAAACACGCCGGAAGTGCTCGACCTCTGCGAGCGGTTCCACCAGTTTCTGGAAAACCGGATCATCAACTCCGGCCTGATCGACGGCCTGCAACTCCAGAAAGGCGAAGCGGTCTTCTTCCGCGACGACCGGATCATGCACGGCCGCAATAACTTCTTTGCCGAATATGCGGGCCAACGGAGTCTGATCAAAGGAAAAATTATTCTGAATCCGGCACCGGCTACGGCTTAATGACCCGTAACGACCTGATCTCTAATTCATAACGAAGGCTTCTTTCCTTGCTGCAAGGAAAGAAGCCTTTCGCATTTTCGATCATCATGACACGTTTTACACCACGGCTTCGGTCGCGCATCGGTTTTGGCACCTGGCAGTTTGGCGGCCCCAACCGGGTGAACGGCAAACCCACCGGCTGGGGCGCCGTCGATGAGCAGCAGGCCATCCGGGCCGTTCAGGCGGCTCTGGACCAGGGCATCAATTTCTTCGATACGGCGGATAGTTACGGGCAGGGGCAGTCGGAAACCATTCTCGGAAAAGCCCTGCAACAATCCAATCCGGCCGACGTGGTGGTCTGCACCAAATTCGGCAACGTGTTTGACGAACAGGGCGCGCCGGGTCAGGATTTCGGACCCGCTCACTTGCCGAAAGCCGTTGAAGACAGCCTGCGCCGGTTGCAGCGCGACACGCTCGATGTGCTGCTGCTGCACAGTCCGCCCGATGCCTTCGATTGGTCGTCGTATGATCCCCAACCGTTGGATACTTTGGTGCAGGCCGGAAAAATCAAGGCTTACGGCGTAAGTTCCAAGAGCGTTTACGGCGCCCGGCGCGTGATCGAGGCTGGTTTTGGCAGCGTCGTCGAAATTCTGTACAACGCCCTCGACCGCCGGGCCGAGGAAGTGCTGTGGAGCTTGCCGTCGGCTGCGGCCTACGAGTCCATTGTGCGCGTGCCGCTGGCGTCCGGTTTTTTGAATTCGGCGTATCTGACCCAGGACCCGGTTTTTCCGGACGACCAATACCGCCATTACTTGCCGGAACGCGACCGCGACTGGCTGCTCGCGAGCGCCCGAAAGCTGGCGTTTCTGGACGACTTGCCGGGCGGAATCTCCACCTCGGCCCTGCGGTTTTGCCTGTCCCATCCGCAGGTTTCGGTCGTTATTCCCGGGATGCGCCACGCCGGGCAGGTCGAGGCCAATAAAACCGCCGAAACGCTCCGCGCTTTGCCGCCGGCTGTCATCGAGCGCATCCGGACGGCGGTGCCGGACGTTCCCGACCACTGGAAACCCAAAGCCTGAGATGGAAACAGCCTGCAAAGTCAGCGTGTGCGTACCGACCTACAACCACGAGCGGTTTATTACCCAGACGCTCGAGGGCGCGGTGATGCAGAAAACCGCCTTTCCGTTCGAGATTGTGATCGGTGACGACGGTTCGACGGACGGCGCTCCGGCCATCATCCGTGACTATGCCGAACGCTACCCGACTCTCATCCGGGCGCATCTGCATCCGCACAACCTCGGTCCGCAGGAACCGCGCGAGTTTGCGGGGCGCAACAACGTGCTGGGTTTGCTGAAGGACTGCCGGGGCGACTACGTGGCGCTGTGTGAAGGCGACGATTACTGGACCGATCCGCTGAAATTGCAGAAACAGGTCGATTTTCTGGACGCTAATCCGGATTATTCCATCTGTCATCACAATTTGCGGGTCATTTACGAAGACGGCTCACCGGAGCATCTGTTCAATTCGCCGGATCAGAAAACCGGTAGTACGCTGGAAGATGTGCTGGAAGATCGCTGGTTTATAGGCACGGCCAGCACACTTTACCGCAATATTTTTAAGGACCAGGAGTTTGCCGACTGGCACCACCGGGCGGCTTCCGGCGACTGGGCACTGGTGATTCAGTTGGCGGCACAAGGAAAAATCCATTATCTTAACGAAATAATGGGGATTTACCGGAAACACCGGGGCGGTTTGAGCAATGTGCATTCGGACGTAAACCGGTTTTTTCTGAACAACCGCAGGGCGATGTTTGAAGCCGTCAACGCCTGGACCCAGTACCGGTATGACGCCACGCTGCAACGGACCATTGCCCGTTACAAGGAACAACTCAATGCCGTAAACAAGACTCAAAATTAATTGCCGAATGGACGGTTCTCTGATGAAACTGAGCGTAGTGATTCCAGCCTACAACGAACAGGATTCGATTCCTGAAACGTTGCGGTCGTTGTACCAGACGTTGTCGAAATACGGTATTCCGCACGAAATCTGCGTGACGAACGACAATTCCAAAGACCGCACGGCGGAGGTGCTGGACGAACTGATGCTCGAAATTCCGACGCTGGTCTATCACACCAATCCGGGTCCCAACGGCTTTGGTTACGCCGTTCGCTACGGTCTGGAACGGTTCACGGGCGACTGCGTGGCGGTTTTTATGGCCGACATGTCCGACGATCCGGAAGATCTGGTGAAGTTTTATTACAAGATGCTGGAAGGCGACTACGACTGTGTTTTTGGCAGCCGCTGGAGCAAGGGCGGAAAGGTGGTGGATTACCCGCAACTCAAGAAATACATCAACCGGGTGGCCAATTTTATTGTCCGCATCGTGATGGGCATTCGGTACAACGACACCACCAATGCCTTCAAACTCTACAAACGCGAGACGATGGAAGGCCTGAAACCGTTTCTGTCGCCCCACTTTAACCTGACGGTGGAACTGCCGCTCAAAGCCATGGTCCGCGGGTATTCCTTCGCGGTGGTGCCCAACAGTTGGACGAATCGAAAATACGGTGAGTCGAAACTGAAAATCAAAGAGATGGGCAGCCGGTATTTCTTTATTCTGATGTACTGCCTGATTGAGAAATTCTTCTCGCAGGGTGATTTCCGGAAGAAAACCAAGCCGGCGGCTCCGGTCAGCCGGTAAAACCGGTTCCGTAAACGGGTATTTTGCATGTATGTATGAATGCTGAACTAAGCTTTCGGCTGGCTACGGAAAACGACCTGGTCACCCTTGTGACGATGCTGGCGGACGATGCACTGGGAGCCACGCGGGAAAAACTGGAAATCCCGTTGCCGGAATCGTACCAGCGCGCGTTTGAACGAATCAGCCGGGACAGCAACCAGGAGTTGACCATTGCCGAAATCAACGGCGAAACCGTCGGTACGTTCCAGTTAACATTTCTTCAGTACCTGACGCATCAGGGCGGTTTGCGGGCGCAGATCGAAGCCGTACGGGTTCATTCGGCGCACCGGGGCAAAGGAATCGGTACAAAAATGATTCAGTACGCCATTAACCGGGCGCGCCGGAAAGGCTGCTACGTGCTGCAACTAACCACCGACAAAAAACGTCCGCAGGCACTTCATTTCTACAAAGAACTGGGCTTTGTGGCTACGCACGAAGGCATGAAGATGGTGTTGTAACCAGCTGATTTTTAAACAAAACCGTAAAACCGGGTTTTTACTTCCCGGCTTCGCTGCTCGAAAACCGGCTGAACAAATCCGGCACCTGATACACCGCCAGGGTGAAAACAATGCCCCAGAACAGGGCGCTGATCAGCATGTAACTAAAAAGCATCGGACGGTTTACTTTGAACGACACCGCCAGGATGGTGCCACCGATGGGCGTCAGCAGCAAAGGGGTCAGAAAGGCAATTCCCGCCATGCCCGCCCGTCTCCAGACGCGAACGGCCAGCCGCGTCCGGGGGCTGAACCGCCGGGGCGTCGATGGACGGATGCGGTTGATCAGCGCCCGCAAAGCCACGCCGGCGTAAGTTACCAGCAGCACGCTGACCATCATTCCGGCGGCCGTAAACAGCCAGGTTTCCAGCCAGCTCAGACCCACCGCAACTCCGGTTACGGGGCCACCGATGAATTTCAACATACTGGCTACTACAACCGATAAATATTTCGCGAACGCCATGAGGAACCAACCGGACTAAATTTCGTTAAAAATAACAGATTATAGACTAAATGGTTACACTATGCCGGTTCTCCGACATTCATCTTACCCCGGAGCGCCCCGGTATCTGATTAACGGCCACCTGCAGACCATTATTCCCAGCATGCTCCGGAAAATCGAGGGCGTGGTTTACGAACGGGAACGGATGACGCTGGCCGATGGCGATTTTGTGGATCTCGACTGGATTGACCGGCAAAGCGACAAAATCGTCGTCATGACGCACGGGCTGGAGGGCGACTCCAACCGGCATTACATTCGGGGAACCGCCAAGCTGTTTGCCCGGCACGGCTGGGATGTGCTGGCCTGGAACTGCCGTTCGTGCAGTGGCGAAATGAACCGGGCGTTCCGGCTCTATAACCACGGCGAAATCGGCGACATTGACGAAGTGATCCGCCATGTTCTGCGCACCAAACCGTACCGCGAACTGGTGTTGATTGGCTACAGCATGGGCGGCAACATTGCGCTGAAATACGCCGGGGTTCACGGGAAAACCGCCCCCGACGTGCTCCGGAAAGTGGTAGCGGTTTCGTCGCCGACCGATCTGGAAGCCAGCGCAAAGCAACTCGATCTGCCGAAAAACCGGTTTTACCGCAACCGGTTCATGAAAAAACTGATCATTAAATTACAGCAGAAATCCGATCGGTTTCCGGGTAAACTGGACATGACCCGCTTGCAGCAGGTGCGGCTCTGGCGCGACTTCGACCAGCATTTTTCGGCCCCGGTGAACGGCTACCGCGACGCCGATGATTTTTACCAGCAGGCTTCGGCGGTGAATTACATGGCCGGCATTACCGTGCCGACCCTGCTGGTCAATGCGCTGAATGATCCGCTGCTGTCGCCCGAATGCTCGCCCGCCTGGCTGGCCGAAAAACACCCGACCATCTACTTGGAAACGCCCAGGACCGGCGGCCATGTCGGTTTTGCCGTTCGGAACGACGAATTTACGTGGATGGAGCGCCGGGCACTCGAATTTGCGATTTTAAAATGAGAAGTGATGAATTATGAACGATGAGTTGGCGATCGCAGCGAATTAATTCATCGTTCATAATTCATCACTTCTCATTCTCTTCCCGCACAATCCCCGTATCTTTCGCTCTTCATTTATCCCTAACTCATGAACCTCGTTTACGCAGACGCCTACGCCCTCAACCCCGGCGACCTGGACTGGACGCCCCTCACTTCGCTCGGCAACGTGACCCTGCACGACCGCACCGCCCCCGACGACCTGCTTGAACGTCTGAAAGATGCCGATATGGTGCTGGTCAATAAAGTGAAGATGAACCGTCAGACGCTCGAACAACTGCCGAAACTGCGGTACATCGGCGTAACGGCAACGGGCTACGACATCATCGACGTAAAAGCCGCCCGCGAACGGAACATTGTGGTCACCAACGTCCGAGGATACAGCACGGATTCGGTGGCGCAACTGACCTTCGCCCTGCTGCTCGAACTGGTGCAACACGTCGGTTTGCACGCCGACAGCGTCCGGGCGGGCGACTGGGCGCAGAATCCGGATTTCTGTTACTGGAAAATGCCCTTGACCGAGCTGACCGGCAAAACCCTCGGCCTGGTCGGTTTTGGCGACATCGGAAAGCAGGTAGCCGCCATCGGTCGGGCCTTTGGCATGAAGATTCTGGTCAACCGACGGCACACCGACGAACAACCGCCGGAAGGCATTCGGTACGTCGATCAGGCTACGGTTTTTGCGGAAAGCGATGTGGTGTCGCTGCACTGCCCCGTTACGGAAGAAAACCGGGCGTTTGTCAACCGCGAGGTGCTTAGCCAGATGAAACCGACGGCTTTTCTGATCAACACCAGCCGGGGAGCGCTCATCCACGAAGCCGATCTGGCCGAAGCCCTCAACCACGACCGACTGGCCGGTGCCGGACTGGATGTGCTGACCACCGAACCACCGGCTGCGGACAATCCGTTGTTCTCGGCCCGCCATTGCCTCATCACGCCCCACCTGGCCTGGGCCACCCGTGAAGCCCGCCAGCGGCTTTTGCACGAAACCGTCGAAAATATTCACGCTTTTTTTGCCGGAAAATCCCGAAATGTAGTCAACTAAGCCCACTCATTGCCTAAACCGGCTACCGGCCCCGCAACACTGGGCGGTTTTTTTTCGTCTTGTCTACCGGAGATCAATCGATTCACCGAAAGTCCCGTTCCATCCGTACCGCGTACCGTTCCGTCAATATTGGTGACTCGTTAGCCCGTTACCTGCGACAACTTTGTATCTTTTCCATTCGGTAGTTTATTCCAGTGAATCACTAGTCCGGTTTTTATGCGTCCACTTTCTATGATTTTTTAGTATGAATGTGTTGTTGGGCCGGTTTACGGCAAAGCTTTCGGCGGTTTGGTGGCGATGGGTCATCGTATGGAGTTTCGCAGTGACGTTTACCGCCATACCGGCTTGTTTCGGAAAACATATCTACGGCGGAGACATGAGTTTACAGGCGCTGAACCGCCCGAATTATTACACGTTAACGCTGACGTTGTATCTGGATCAGGCCAACTCGACGGCGGCCGATTACGAACGCGAAATCAAACTCTACATTTTCCGGAAAAGCGATCACGTTCGCGTCGACAGTGCCACGGTTTTGCAGGGAACTTCCCAGCGGGTTCGGTATGACAACCAGGCCTGCGCCAACCTGCGGAATCTGAGCGTGCTGGCCATGAACTACAGCACCGAAAAGTATTTGAATCCGGCCCGGTTTAACGATCCCGGCGGTTATTACGTCGTCTGGGACCGCTGTTGCCGCAGTGCCGACATCAGCAACATCCAAAATCCCGGTGGCGAAGGCATGCTGTTTTACATGGAGTTTCCGGCCGTTCAGCGCAACGGGGCCGCGTTCACCAATTCCAGTCCGCAGTTCAGTTTTCCCAACGGCGAGTACATCTGCATTGGCAAACCGTTTCAGCTGAAATTCAATGCGACGGACGCCGACGGTGACCAGCTCCGCTATTCCCTGGTGACTCCGCTCGCGGGCTATACCGATAATACCGGCCGAAACACGGTTGGCGACGGAAGTTCGCACGCTACGTATCCGGAAGTGACCTGGCTACCCGGTTTTAGCGCGGCCCGTTCCATTCCCGGCAGTCCGCCCCTGCAAATTAACCCGCAAACCGGTCAGCTGAGCGTGACGGCCACCCAAACCGGTTTGTTCATTTTTGCGGTTTTGTGCGAAGAATACCGCAATGGTGTGCGAATCGGCGCGATCCGGCGCGAGTTTCAGATGCCCGTGGTCGATTGCGGCAACGTGACGCCCCCCGCGCCCGTTATCAGTTACAAAAACGTCGAAACGCAGGATGTGGCTTTTTGCGAGGGTGCCACCGCAACGCTATCGACCGAAGCCAGCGCCCTCTGGTCGTACCAATGGCAGCGCGACGGCTCCAACATTCCGGGAGCCACCTCGTCTACCCTGCTCATCAGCGAACCCGGCGACTACGCCGTCGTCAAAAGCTTTGCAACCACCTGTGGCAACGACACCACGTCCAAAATAACGAAGGCCCAAATGCTGCCCCCACCGGCTGCGAAAATTACGCCCGATAAAAAACTTCCCCTGTGCGAAGGGGAGTCGGTGCGCCTGTCCGTTCAGCCGGAAACGGGGGTAACCTACCAGTGGACCGCCGATGGAACGGTTCTGGCGGGCTCCACGGGCTTGTCAATTACCGTTACGAAAGCCGGTTTATACGGCGTGCGGGTCCGATCACCGATGGAATGTACCAACCGCGATAGCGTAGCGGTGGTGATCAATGCCAATCCCAAGGTCACGTTAACCAGTCCGGCTTCGTCCATTTGTCAGGACAGCGAAGTGCGTCTGAACGCGAGCAGCGGCATGAACTACCAATATGAATGGTACCAGAACAATGCGGTTCTGAACACCGGCGACGCGGCCACCCGGCTGGTCGGGCAGGCCGGCACCTACCAGGTTCGGATTACGGACGGCAATAGCTGCACGGCGCTTTCGGCCCCGCTGACGCTGGCGGTTATTCCCCGGCCCGACCTGCGGTTTGACACGCTGGCACCGGTTTGCGCCAGCCGCACCGAACCCCTCCGGCTGGTGGCCAGTCCGTCCGGCGGAACGTTTTCCGGACCGGGCGTAACGGGCACTCAATTCGACCCGTCGAAAGTCGGGGCCGGTTTGCACACGATTACGTACACGTACGCGGGAAATTCGGCCTGTCCGGCCGTCATCAGCCGCCGGGTTCTGGTCGAGTCGCCCGTGGAAATCAACCTGCCCGAACGGGTCAGCGTGCTGCTGGACGGTTCCGTCACCTTGCAGCCGACCATCAAAGGACAACCGCTGAGCTACCGCTGGGAACCGCCCGACAACCTGTCTGATCCGGCGGTTCTGAATCCGGTGGCGAGCCCCTCCGAACCGACCACGTACCAGCTTACGGTGACCTCCGCCGGCGATTGCCGGGCGGAAAAAAGTGTGCTGGTCGATGTGTTGAAGCGCCTGTTTATGGCCGATGTTTTTTCGCCTAACAACGACGGTGTCAACGATGCCTGGGAAATTCGCAATACCGAGCAGTTTCCGGATTGCGAAGTGACGATTTACAACCGCTGGGGTGAGGTTGTTTTTCAATCGAAAGGCTACGAAACGCCCTGGAACGGCACCTACCGCAATCAGAAAGTGCAGGCTGGCCGGTACCACTACCTGATCAAAACCAACCAACCGCTGTTGCCCGAATACCGGGGGGCCATTCTGGTGACTTACTGACGCCAACGGCTCCCGCACCCACCCCAGCGGAATAGAGCCGGGATAAGGCCGTACGCAGTGCGGGACAGTAGAAGAAGCCGATTCTCTATAAATTTTATAGAAAAAGTATATCTTGATCTGTTATATGCCTTTATTTTGTACTTTTCGGGGTCAATACAGCGGAGTAATGGGCTTATTTGCTCGACTCTATGGATACGATAGATAATTCGGATTACTGTTTTTAACGAATGACTGAGTCAGGAATACGGGCCTTGTCCTCCAAACTACCCTCGGTTGGAACGACGATCTTTACGGTTATGTCCAAACTGGCGGCCGAAACCGGGGCCATCAATTTATCGCAGGGATTTCCGGAATTCGACTGTTCACCGGAACTGGTAGCGCTGGTTGAAAAATACCTGAAAACAGGATTTAACCAGTATGCAACCATGACCGGCGTAGCTCCTCTGCGCGAGGCACTAGCCCAGAAAACCGAACAGTTGTACGGGGTAAGTTACCACCCGGAAAGCGAGGTTACCGTTACTTCCGGTGCCACGGAAGCGCTGTTTGCCGCCATTACCGCCGTGGTTCGGCCCGGCGACGAGGTGCTTGTCTTCGAACCGGCGTACGACAGTTACGTTCCGGCCATCGAGTTGAATGGCGGTATTCCCGTTTTTGTAACGCTGACCCCGCCCACCTACGCCATCGACTGGTCGGAAGTGGGCCGGAAAATAACCGACAAAACCCGGCTGATTCTGGTCAACACCCCCCACAATCCAACGGGGCGCGTCTGGACGGCCGAGGATCTGGCCCAACTGGCTGCGCTGGTAAACGAGCGTGACATCTGGATCGTCAGCGACGAGGTTTACGAACACATCCGGTTCGATGGCCGCCCGCACCTGTCGCTGGCCACGCACCCGGTTTTGCAGGAGCGCACGTTCGTGTGCGGTTCGTTCGGAAAAGTCTTTCACATCACGGGCTGGAAAATTGGCTATTGCCTGGCGCCCAGGGCGTTGAGCAATGAATTTCGAAAAATCCACCAATACCTGACGTTCAGCACCGTCACGCCGATCCAGTATGCACTGGCCGATTACCTGAAAAATCCGGCGCATTACGAATCGCTGCCGGCTTTCTACGAACGCAAGCGGGATTTGTTCCTCGCTAGCATCCGCGGTTCGCGGTTTCAGGTTCAGCCCGCTGAGGGAAGTTTTTTCCAGACGGTTTCGTATCAGGCGATTACGGACGAACCCGATTACGATCTGGCCATCCGGCTGACGAAGGAAATTGGTGTCGCGTCGATTCCGGTTTCGGTTTTTTACCGCCAGAAAAACGATTACCGGATGCTGCGGTTCTGTTTTGCCAAAAACGACGAAACACTGCTGCGGGCGGGTGAGCGACTGAGTCGGTTATGAGTCCTGCACGTTTTCCGTTAAAACGACTTAAAAACCGCTCAAGAAATATCATTAAAGAAAGACGGCGTTTTTGAAACTGTTTTGATTGGTTCGTACGTTCTCTGAAGAAGCAAGTTGCTCACGAAGTGCAGGATCGAGTTTAAAACGACCCTGAGCCGGTTTTAAAAAGACGGACTCCTTTGAAGCGCTTCCTGAATGAACGAAAACTCCGTTATGAAAACGATTATAAGATATTCTTCTAATCAGTTTTTTTATAATTTTTTATAGACCACACGTATGGACTTCATGGGGTTGAACTGGATGGCACTGGCTGTGCCTTTCTTTCTGTTTTTTATGGGTTTGGAGTATTGGGTTTCCAAACGGCAGAAAAGGGACTATTTCCGATTTAACAATTCAGTTGCCAACATCAATGTCGGCATTGCCGAACGCCTGCTGGATACGTTCACCGTCGGC
This sequence comes from Larkinella ripae, assembly GCF_054780775.1. Classification (NCBI taxonomy): domain Bacteria; kingdom Pseudomonadati; phylum Bacteroidota; class Cytophagia; order Cytophagales; family Spirosomataceae; genus Larkinella; species Larkinella ripae. The sequence goes on along the minus strand of NZ_BAAGVR010000017.1, from coordinate 167,965 downwards.
GCTTTTTACTTCGTTTACGATTACATCCACCGTCATTACGCGCTTTTTGATCTAAAACCGGGCCTTTTGGGCTGGGTTGCGCTGTTTCTGGCCACCGACCTCGTCTGGTACTGGTACCACCGGCTGGCGCACGAAATCAACCTGTTCTGGAGCGCCCACGTCGTGCACCACCAGAGCGAGGATTTCAACTACACGGTTTCGGCCCGGATTACGGTTTTTCAGGCCATCATCCGCACCGGGTTCTGGACCGTTCTGCCGCTGGTCGGTTTTCCGGCCGGGATGATCACCGTGATGCTGCTGCTGCATGGCTTGTATCCGTTTTTCATCCATACCCGCACCATTGGCAAACTCGGCTGGCTCGAATACATCTTTGTAACGCCCTCGCACCACCGCGTTCACCACGCCAGCAACCCCGAATACCTCGATAAAAATTATGGTGATGTCCTCATCATCTGGGACAAGCTGTTCGGTACGTTCGTCGAAGAAAAAGAAGACGCGCAGGAACTGGTCTACGGCTTAACCAAACCGCTCGAAAGTCATAGTTTTTTGTGGCAGCAATTTCATTTCATGATGGAACTGGCCGAAACGGTTCGGCGCACACCCGGTTTTGTTCCGAAAGTGAAAGTGCTGTTTGGCCGCCCGGATGACATTGACCCGGAGATTCGCGACCAACTGGAACGAAAGTTTTTATCGCGTTCCTCCGTGCACGCCACCAGCCGCCGGTTTCGGGGGTACGTCCTTGGCCAACTCATTGGCATCCTGACGATTCTGTTCGTTTTTCTGCTGTTTGAAAAGCAAACCGCCCTGTATCATCAGGTCGTGATTTCCCTGTTTATCCTGGTTACGCTGGTCAACTGCGGAGCACTGCTCGAACAACGCCAGTGGGTATTTTACCTGGAAGTAACCCGAATTTCGCTCCTGATCCTGACGGTTTTGCCGTATCTGCACGACCCGCTATCGTTCAGTATGCTGTTCATCGGCTTATTGGTGTTCTGGGCGTATTTTTCCAGTTTGCAGAAACGCTATCTACGGCTGGTGTACGGCGCTCCGATTCCGGCCAACTGATTTTTAAAAGAAAACGGATCGACCAGCGACAAAAGAAGCCGAATGATGATGGCCGTCTTTTGTCGCTGGTCGATCCGTTTTTATGGTGGAAAACCGCCTGCCAATCGGATTCTGACGATTTTTCGGTAAAAAGCCGTACTTTCATGCTCTCCTAAAACACGATCAGAATCTATGAAAAACGTATTCTTCCCGACGGGAAAAAAGGCGCTGGCGGTGGGGGTTTTAGCTCTGACGGCGTCGCTTTTCCTGATGAGTAATGCTCCTTTTGAATCGACTCCAAGCCCGAAACTAGCACCGAATCTGAAAATTGACACCGTCGTTTCGGGGCTCAAAATGCCGTGGGCGATGGCGTTTCTGCCGGATGGCAACCTCCTCGTCACGGAGCGGCCCGGCCAGCTTCGGCTGGTGAAAAACGGCCAGCTGGACCCGACGCCGATCAGCGGTTTACCCCCGATTCTATATAAAGGGCAGGGCGGTTTGCTGGACATTAACCTCCACCCGAATTACAAGGAAAACGGCTGGATTTACATCAGCTATGCATCTCCCAAAGCCGAGGGCGAAACCGGCGAGGGTGCCAACACGGCTTTGCTGCGGGCCAAACTGAAAGACCACGAACTGGTGGATGTGAAGGTCCTGTTCAAGGCGTCACCGAACGTAACGGGCGCTCCGCACTTCGGCGGGCGGATTGTTTTCGATACCAAAGGCTACCTCTTTCTGTCGCTCGGCGAACGCGGTCAGAAGGAGAAATCGCAGGATTTGAGCACGGATCAGGGCAAAGTGGTCCGGCTGCACGACGACGGTCGCATCCCGAAAGACAACCCGTTTGTGGGCAAAGCCAGTGCCCGGCCCGAAATCTGGTCGTACGGCCACCGCAATCCGCAGGGAATGGTGATGAATCCAACGACGGGCGTCCTGTGGGAGCACGAACACGGTCCGCAGGGGGGCGATGAGGTGAACATCGTGGAGAAAGGCAAAAATTACGGCTGGCCGTTGGTCACCTTCGGCATCGACTACGATAACAGCATTATTTCAAATGATACGGCCAAAGCCGGTATGGAACAGCCGGTGATCTACTGGAAACCGTCGATTGCGCCCTGCGGGATGACGTTTGTAACCAGCCCGAAATTCAAGGATTGGAACGGCGATCTGCTGGTGGGTTCTTTGAAGTTTCTGTACATCAAGCACTGCGTGGTGCGGGGAAACAAAATCGTTAGCCAGGAAACGATCGCCGAAAAAATCGGTCGCGTCCGGGACATCCGTCAGGGACCCGATGGCAATATTTACGTGGTGCTCGAAAATTCCGGTCGAATCGTTCGGCTTAGTCCGGCGGCTCAGTAAATTTCCTGTTCCGGAAGCAAAACCGCCCGGCTGGCCGGGCGGTTTTGCTATTCGAAAAGCAGCGCATCCAGTGAAATCCGCTCAATGTACGGTTTTAGCTCGTCCGTGTTGGAAAAACCGCGCACCAGCGTCACATCGAGCCGCCGTTGACAGATCCACATTTCGACGAAAAATGAGTTGACGGCGTAGAGGTACAGCCAGAAACCGGGCAAACGCTTGGTATCCAGCAGGACGCCCGATTGCCAGACGATGTTCAGTTGCTCCTGAAAGGTCAGACCCCGGAAATGGGTGAGTTCCTTTTTTTCCTGTTCACTTTTCATGGTTAAGCCGCGGCCGACCGTCGCCGTCGCTGGTTTACAGACCGCTACCCAGTTGCTGGGTCACGGGACTTTTATTGAAAACGATCTTACTTTCCAGCCGCTTTGATCGATACTTTCGCGGGCTCTTCTTTCAGCAACTGATCGATGTCGGCGTTGAATTCCTTTACAAATTCCTCGTAATAAGCGCCGGTGGCGGGTCCGCTGTAGCCGGTGTGAATTTTGGCGATTTCGCCCTGACGGTTGATGTAGATGGTAGTCGGAAAAGCTAATACGTCGCTCAGGGCGGGCAAGGCCGCAGCGGCCTGTTTCTTGTCGGCCTGCCCCGCAAACAAAAGGGGATACTCAATGCCGATGCGGTTTTTCAGGGCTTCCAGCCGGGTTTTGGCATACGTCGGATCATTTTTCCGCTCAAACGCCAGCCCGATGATTTCCACACCCCGCCGACGGTTGACCTGGTACCAGGGCGCCAGGAAGGCCGCTTCGTCCAGACAGTTGGGGCACCAGCTTCCCAGCAACGTCACAATCACCACTTTCCCTTTGTATTTCGGATCGTTCAGCGAAACCGGTTTTCCGGTAAATGCATCCGGAAACGTAAACGCCAGCGGAACACCAGCTTTGGGCTTCGTCAGGGTGTAAGCATCGGGCAGGGCCGCCTGGGCGTTGCGCGTGCCTTTGATCGACTGCGAAACCCGGGCGTTGACCCACTCGGCGGTCAGGTCGTTGCCGCTCACTTTGCCTTTGATAACCAACGGGCTGGAACCGCTGAAGGCCGATAGCGCAAATTCGTCGCCCTGCACCACGCCTTCCAGATACCGGTAATCGCCGGTGGTTGCCAGGAAGGTTCCGGTTACTTTGCTGCCCGACTGGCTGAAAACGCCCACGGTTTTGGTGGTGCCGATGGTTACATCCCATTTGCCCTGCAAACTGACCGAAGCAGCCGCCGGTTTTTCGACAAATCGATACCGTTTGCCCTGCTCGGCCCGAAACGGAATGCCGGCATCGGCGGGGTTGGTGCTCAATCGCTTCAGCACGCCCGACAGGGTTTTGGCATTTTCCACTTTAGCCGCCAGCACCGCATCGTAAACCTCGATTGGCAAAAACAGCGAGTCACCTTTCTGCGTAACCCCCTTCAGTTCAAACCGTTCCGAACCGTTCAGCAACCAGGCCGCCTGGCCCTTCAGCTCAAAGTTGAACGGCGCTTCCTGGCCGCCCGAAACGGTAAAAGCACCCCGCCAGAAACCGTCCTGCGGTTTGGTCTGGGCCTGGGCCGTAAACCCCGCCAGCAGCAGACCAGCCGTCGCCAGGTTTTTTATCGTATTCATTTTATTCAGGTTGTCTGGTTTGTTGACGAATCGGTATGATTTCAAAGACCTTACAGGTTTGTAATGCTGGTTTCGGTTAGAACAAACTCCAGACGTTGCGCAGACTCAGGCCGATGATAACAATGCCGACAATGATCATCAGCACTTTGGGGTTCACCTTGCCGCAGACGTAAGCCGCAAACGGCGACGCCAAAACGCCACCCAGCAGCAAACCCACCGTCACCGGCCAGTTGCCAGTGCCAATCATCAGGATAAAGGTCCCGGCACCCGCAGCCGCAATAAAAAATTCCGCCAGATTGACCGAGCCAATGGTGTAGCGCGGGTTGCGGCCCTGTCCGATCAATGAAGAAGTCACCACCGGTCCCCAGCCGCCCCCGCCCACGGCATCAACAAAACCGCCCAGCAGCGCCAGCGGACCGACCAACCGGGTTTTTTCTTTGGCTTTCTTTTTCCGCAGGGCTTTGCTGATGATCAGGACGCCCATCAACACGAGGTAAATGGAAATGTACGGTTTAATGAGATTGCCGTCGAAGGAGCTGAGGAGGTAGGCTCCGAGAATGGCGCCCGCTACGCCCGGCAGCACCAGCAATCTGAACAGCTTTTTGTTGACGTTCCCGAACTTCCAGTGCGACAGGCCCGAAGCCCCCGTGGTAAATACTTCGGCGATGTGAACGCTGGCACTGGCCGCAGCCGGACTAACGCCCAGACTCAACAGCAGCGAGGTCGAGCTGATGCCGTACGCCATGCCCAGGGCACCATCGATGGTCTGCGCCACAAAACCGGCCAGGACAAACAGCCAGAACGTGGGATGCACCAGTTCGTCGACTACCGGCTGCACCGGGATGTTCAGCAGCTGCCAGGCCGCAACGCCAATGAACAGCACCAGCGTTATAACGCCTACGATTACAAAGCGCGAATTGGCAGTCTGCTGACGATTCTGAGCTTGGGTATTAATCATGTTATCCATTAATTCTATATATCAGATAGACAATCATTCTAAAAACAAGGCCAGAGGTTTCTCTGGCTTCAGTTTACAAACGTGGGACAAAAATAGCTATTTACAAACTCAATCCGCCAGTTTTTTCAAATTACCGGCTTTAGTCCAGTCAGTCACTAGAAAAAACCAAAACCCTCTCACTTCAGGCGAACGCAGCGGAAACCCAGGTTGTTGCTCCCACTGCTGACCTCGCCTTTCCCCCGGCTTCCGGCTTTGTAGCGGATGCAATAATCGTCGCTGCACAGAAACGAACCGCCCCGCTGCACGTATTTCACCGCGCCGGGTTCGTCAGGATCATAACTGTCACTCGGGCCCAGCGGGTTGTTTTTCGCACTATTCCGGTAATAGTCAGGGCGGTATAAATCCTGACACCATTCCCAGACGTTGCCATCCATGTCGAACAAACCGTATGGATTGGCCGGGAACGACTGCACCGGAGCGGCTGCGGCATACCCGTCTTCCGTTGTGTTTTTACTCGGGAACTCCCCCTGGTAGATGTTGGCGATCCACTTGCCGCCGGGTTTCAGTTCTTCCCCCCAATAGTAGGTGTGGTTGCCCTTGCCCCCCTGCGCGGCAAATTCCCATTCGGCTTCGGTCGGCAGACGCTTTCCGGCCCATTTGGCGTAGGCGGCTGCGTCTTCGTAACTCACGTGCACCACCGGCAGCTTTTCCCGGCCTTTGATGCCGCTGTTCGACCCTTCCGGATGTTTCCAACTCGCACCCGGCACATACTCCCACCATTGCAGCGGGTTGTCCAGCGATACGTTCTGCATCGGAGGGGTAAAAACCGCCGAACCGGGCACCAGCTTATCCGCCGGAACGCCCGGATAATCCTTTGGATTCAGCGGACGTTCGGCCACGGTAACGTACTTCGTCGCTTCCACAAACCGGGCAAATTCGGCGTTGGTCACTTCGTGTTTGTCCATCCAGAACCCATTGACCGTCACGGCGTGCAGCGGGCGCGCATCCGGAAACTCGTCGGAACCCATCTGAAAGGTGCCGCCGGGAATCCAGACCATTTCCTCCGTGCTGCCGGTCGCCGTTACCGCAGCCGCCGGCCGGATGGCCGCCGAACGCGACGGCATTCCCTTGGCGACGCAGTGCGCTCCGCTGTCGGTTTCGGCGGTTTGCCCGGCGGTCGATTTCGGTTCCGAAGTACAGGCCAGAAATCCGGTCAGAAAAACGCTGCAAAACAGCATCCTGATCAGGCATTTGCACACCGTTTTACTCCCCGCTTTCCACAATCTTGAGTGCTTCATCGTCTTTGTACTTCCGAATCTGGGCTTTCAGTTTATTCTTTAAATCGGCGGTAGTTGCTTCATAGCCTTTAACACCGTACACATTCCGGAGTTCCTGCGGGTCTTTTTTCAGGTCATACAACTCCCAATATTCCTTCGGGCCGTAAAACCGGACCAGCTTGTACTGGCTGGAACGCAGCCCGACGTGGGGCGAAACGCGGTGCGGCTGCGGATACTCGTAATAGTGGTAGTAGGCTTCCTGCCGCCAGTTGGTTTTCTGCCCTTTCAGCAAGGGCAGAAACGATTCACCTTGAATTTCTTTCGGGAGGGCGGTTCCGGTGATGTTCAAAACCGTCGGTGCCCAGTCGATGTTGGAAACCAGCTCGTTTACTTTCGTGCCCGGTTTGATGACGCCCGGATAGCGAATTACAAACGGTGTTTTGAGCGATTCTTCGTAAATAAACCGCTTGTCGAACCAGCCGTGCTCGCCCAAATAAAAGCCCTGATCGGACGCGTAAATGACCACGGTATTTTTGGCCAGTCCGGATTTGTCCAGGTAATCGAGCAGTTCGCCGATGTTACGGTCCAGTGAGTTGGCCGTCGCCAGGTAATCCTTCAAATACCGCTGGTATTTCCATTCGACCAGCGCCTTGCCGCCTAATTTTTTCTCGTCGAACTCCCTGCTGATCTTGTTTTCATAATACTCGTAAAACGCTTTTTTCTCGGCGGGCGAAAACCGGTTGTAAATGCCGCTTTTCTGGTAATCGGCGTGCACTTTCAGGTCCTCTTTCAGGCGCATCGTTTTGTCGATGGTCATGTCCTGATTTTTGGCGGCATCCCGGTTTTCGTACGCATCGTAGAATGACGCGGGCAGCGGAAACGTCACGTTATCATACGCGCCCAGATCCCGGATGTCGGGTAGCCATTCGCGGTGGGTGGCTTTTTGACCCACCACCAGAAAGAACGGTTTTGATTTATCCCGCCCGTTCAGCCAGTCGAGCGACAGCTTGGTGGTGACATTGGTAACATAGCCCGGATAGCGGGTCGTATCACCCTTGCCGTTCACAAAATCGGGGCTGTAGTAGTGTCCCTGACCGGGCAGCACGTTCAGGTAATCGAACCCGTGTGGCAGACTGCCCAGGTGCATTTTGCCCACCCAGGCCGTCTGGTAACCGTTTTTCTGCAACTCCTCGGGAAAAACCGGCTGGTTGATTTCAAACTTCCGCTCGTTGACGGTGTAGCCGTTCAGGTGGCTGTATTTTCCGGTCAGCAAAGTCGCCCGGCTGGGGCCGCAGATGGAGTTGGTAACAACATTATTGTAAAGAATGGCGCCTTCCCGGGCAATCCGGTCGATGTTTGGCGTTTTGGCCAGCTTGCTCCCGTAGGCGCTGATGGCCTGATAGGCGTGGTCGTCGGAAAAAATAAAAATCACGTTGGGCCGGGCTGCCGGCTGCGTTTCCGATTCTTTCGGCGTGTAGCCCGGCACCGTTACCAGCAAAGCCGCCAGCACCGCGACGGCCCCAAGCACACTTAGTCCAATTTGTCTTTTCATCTCAGGGTATTTTTTACAATTGAAAGCATACGGTTTTTGGCTTTCGGTTTACGGTTTTCGCCGGGCCGTCGCTATGGTTAGCTGACGCATCAAATGGCCTGTGCTACCGTAGCGACGGCCCGGCGAAAACCGTATACCGTAAACCGCTCATTGCACTGCTTCCGCCGGCCACAACACCGGTTTTCCGGTTTTTTTAAACGTCGGCATCTGGGCATTCCAGGCTTTCAACTGGTCAGTAAGCAGCAAAGCCAGTTGTTTTACTTTTTCAGGCTGCTGCGTCGCCCGGTTTTTTAGTTCGCCCACATCGTCTTTCAAATTATAGAGTTCCAGCCCCGCCGTCCGGTGGTCATACACCAGTTTCCAGTCGCCCTGCCGGATGGCGCTCGCCCAGTGCAACATCGGCCCTTCGGCCGGAATCCAGCGGTTGGGGTGGTGCCAGACCAGCGCGCGCGAGTCGTCTTTGAGCGTCGGATTTTTCAGCAACGGCAGAAACGATTTTCCATCCACCCGCTGAACCGTAGCCGGTTTTTGCACGCCCGCGATGGCGAGAATGGTCGGGAAAAAGTCTTCCACAATCAGGTACTGCTCGGCCACCCCACCCGGTTTTACGACGCCCGGCCAGCGCACCAGCATCGGCTCCCGGATACCACCCTCGTACACCGATCCCTTCCCGGCGCGCAGCGGCAGATTGTGCGTGTGTTCCCGGCCACCCCGCAGGGGCGTCGTGCTCAAACCGCCGTTGTCCGACATAAAGATAACCACGGTATTGTCGGTAATCCTGCGTTCGTCCAGAAAATTCAGCAGGTCGCCCAGGCTTTTGTCCATGCCCTCCACCAGAGATGCGTACTTGGCCTCGGTGCTGTCCAGCCCGGCTTTCAGGTACTTGTCCAGAAACCGCTGGTCGGCCATGATCGGCGTATGCACGGCGTACTGCCCGACGTGTAAAAAGAACGGCTGGTTGTTCCGGATGGGCTCATCCAGCGCCTTAATGGCTTCGAGCGTGAGTGCTTCGGTCAGGAAAACGTCTTTGCCGTGGTAGGCTTCCAGCCCCGGAACGGCATTGCGGCCGGGCTTTCCGTTGGCCGGACGATCGTAGTTTTCCGTTCCCAGATAACTGGCCGGATGCCCGATTTCACTGCCCGCAATGTTTACCTGGAAACCCAGGTTTTTCGGATCTGAACCCGGTGTTCCCGCCGAACCAAAGTGCGCTTTCCCCGTGTGAATCGTGTAATAGCCGTTCTGACTCAACAGCGCGGGCAAGGGCGTTGCATGGAAGGTGTGGGCAATCCCGGCCACCGGACTCAACCCGTTGATGTTCCAGTCCACCGGGTTCAGGGTCGAGTCCGCAACATCCGTGTTTTTGTTTTGATTGGGCGAGGTCCAGTGCGTAATCCGGCTGTGGGCCGCGTTGACACCACTCAGCAGACTTGTGCGGGTGGGTGTGCAAACCGGCATGGCGTAGGCATTCGTGAACTTCAGCCCTTCCTTCGCCAGCCGTTCCATGTTCGGCGTCCGGTAGCGTCGATTTAATTCCGTTACCTGCTTCCCGAACGGCACGGACGTATCCTGCCAGCCCATGTCATCGACCAGAAAAACGACGATGTTGGGCCGGGGCGGTTTCTGGGAAAAACCGCTCACCGTTACCAGTAACAAACCGCTGAGCGCCCAACGGGCTAACGACAATCTATCCATCTTTAACTTGCTAACTTTATCTTCTGCTATACCTGCACAATGCTGCAGCCCCGCCCGAGTTTGACTGTGGATTACCCCGTACGCCGTGTGGGGTGTGAGACGACCGTACACGAGGCTGTCTACTGCGACTCCCACCCCGCCGTCCCATCCCCCGCCCCCACAGCCCGGGTTGGCACCCGGGGTTATCCAGAGTCAACCCCTGACGGGGTTGCGGGGCGGCTTTTCGTTGGGTGTTAGCCGTTACTTGTATCCTTCGTTTTGTTTCAGGTTCGGGTTCCGGTCGATTTCACTCTGCGGCAACGGGAACAGAATTTGGTGGTCAAATGCCACTTTGCCCCGCGCTTTGGCGTATTCGATGAACTTGCCGTGCCGGATCAGGTCCTGCCGACGGAGTTCTTCCGAAAAAAACTCCCAGCCGCGCTCCTTCAGCAAGTGCGTTCGCAAGGCTTCCCTGGACGCAACATCAGCCAGTTTGAGGGCCGTGACACCCGCTTTCGCCCGCACCTGGTTGATCAGGTCGATGGCTTCCTGCGTGGGGCCGCTCAGTTCGTTGAGGGCTTCGGCGCGGGTCAGCAGAATGTCGGCGTAGCGGTACACCGGAAAATCGTTGCCCATCACCTCACCGGTCGCGCTCAAATCCTCCCTGAACTTAAAGCTACGCACATCATCGGTTCCGAGCTTAATAATTTTGCCGTTAACGTCCTCATACTCTGTGATGATGGCCTGTCGCCGTTGATCCGTCGGGTCAAAGGTATTATAAAAACCGGACAGCGTTTTCAACTGCGTCGCGTAATTGGTTTTGGGGGCGGTTTTGAATTTGTAATTCGGTGGAGCGGCATGGGGCAGGTAATTGTCGCCCAGACCCGGTTGCGCCAGACTCGGCCGGATGTAGATAAACTCACTGTTTTTCTCGCTGGACAAATCGAACAGATTCGTGCGGTTTGGGGCCGTAAAAAGTTGATACACGTTCAGGTCGATCACCTTTTGGGTCGTTTCGGCGGTTTCCTGCCACTTCTTGTTGTTCAGGTAAAACCGGGTCAGCAACGACAGAGCCGCCCCCCTGGTCGCCCGGCCGTACTGAGTAGCCACGGTTGGCAGAATGTCGGCAACGGCTTTGAATTCCGTTTCGACGAAGCCGACAAACTCTTCTTTGGTTGCCCGACTCGGCCGGTCGTCGCTGCTGGTGGTGCTGCTCGTGATGAGCGGAACCGGCCCGAACAACTCATACAAAGTCTGGTAGGCGCTGGCGCGCAAAAACCGGGCTTCGGCCAGAACTTGGGCCTTCCGGGTTTCGTTCATCGCAATGGCGGGCACCTGATCCAGAATCAGATTGGTCCGGTAAATGGTGCGGTAATGCAGCGACCAGGCGGTTTCGAAAAATTCGTGGGCAGCATTCCACGTGAAATCTTCCAGCGGCTGGGCCAGACTCCGCAAACCGCCTTCCCGGTCGATCAGCAGGTCGGTATTGACCTCGGCCATCAGCAGGTAATTCCGAAAACCCCGGCGTTGCTCCACGGAATACGCCGAGTTCAGCAAGCCTTCGGCATCGTCGGCTTTCTGGAAAAAATTATTGGGTCCGAAAGCGGAATAAAAGTCCTCCTCCAGCGGATTAGAGCAGCCCGCCAGCAGACCAATCAAAGCTAAATAGACTATCTTTTTCATGAAAGTTCGCGATTAAAAAGTAAGATTCAGACCTACGGTATAGGTTCTCGTGAGCGGATACGCATTGTAGTCTGCCCGGACGTTTGAGGTGCCAAAGGCGCTCACCTCCGGATCGGAACCGGTGTAGCTGGTGATCGTGAACAGGTTCTGGCCGGTGACGTAAAGCTGGGCGCTGCGAATCGCTTTCAGGCGCGTAACCGGGAGGTTGTAAGCCACCTGAATGTTTCGCAGCCGGATAAACGAGGCATCTTCCACCGCCCGGCTGTTGATGTTGGTGGCGTAGGCCACTTTCGGCGGAATCCCGGACGAATTGGCGTTCGTCGGATTCGTGGGCGTCCAGCGGTCGGTGTAGGACTCGGACAGCCGGTTGCGCCGGAACGAAATCGGGTTTTCGGACTCGGTGCGGTTCAGGTTGAACACGCTGCTGCCCTGCACGCCCTGCAAGAAGAACGATAGCGTCAGCGGGCCGTACGAAAAGTCGTTGTTGAAACCGAACGTGTAATTCGGAAAAGGCGAGCCCAGAATAGTCCGGTCGGCGGTGGTGATCTGGCCGTCGCCGTTCACATCCTGGTAGCGGTAGTCGCCGGGGTTGGCCAGCGGCTGCGGAGACGATTTGATGTTGTCGCCCAGCTGATACACCCCGTCGATGACGTAGCCGAAAAACGAGTTCAGCGGCTGGCCCTTCTGGATGATGCTGAAATCTTTCGAAAAACCGGCTTCGCCCTGAAGGATGTACGGCAGCCCCGCCAGATCGGTCACCGCGTTGCGAATGATCGAGACGTTGACGGACGACCGCCAGGTGAACGGTTTTTGAATATTGACGGTATTGAGCGTGACTTCCAGACCGTTGTTCTTCATCGCACCCACGTTTTTGAAGGTGGTCGAAAAACCGGATGTGCGCGGAATGGGCAGTTGCAGCAGCAGGTCCTGCGTGTTTTTGTGGAAATAATCAATTGAGCCCGTCAGGCGGTTGCCGAACAAACCGAAGTCCACACCGAGGTCAAGCTGGGCGGTGGTTTCCCACTTCAGATCGGGGTTCGGCAACTGCGTGGTTGACACACCTACGTACGAAACCCCGTCGAAAATGGCGTTGCCCTGCGGCCCCAGCAGCACCAGCGATTTGTAACTCCCGATGTCCTGGTTTCCCGTCAACCCGTAGCTGCCGCGCAGTTTCAGATCCGACAAAACCGTCACCGCTTTCAGGAAATCCTCTTCCTTGATCCGCCAGCCGAGCGCCACCGACGGGAAGAAACCGAATTTGTTGTTTTGCCCAAACCGCGACGAACCGTCAGCCCGGAACGAAGCCGTCAGCAAATATTTGTCCAGCAGGTTGTAATTCACCCGGCCCAGGTACGACTGCAACTGGTTCTGATTCCGGCCCGAGCCCACGTCGAAGGTGGTGCGGGCACCGGCCGCGAGGTTGTTGTACAGCAGCGCGTCCGACGAAAAGTTCTGCGAACCCGCGCCCACGTAATCGTTCTGAAACTGCTGGTAGGTGTAACCGCCCAGCACCTCCACGGTATGAATCTCGTTGAAAACTTTGCGGTAACGGGCCGTCAGCTCGATCAGGTAGTTGCTGGCGTTGCTCACCTGCACATCGGCAATGCCGTTGGTGGCCTGCCCGCGCCGGGTCTGGCGGGAAACGTAGCTGTCGCGCCGGGCGCTCTGCCGGTCGGTTCCGGCGTTGATTTTCAGCGCGAGTTCGGGCAAAATGAAGTATTCGGCGAAGAGATTGCCGAAGGTCCGGTTGGTTTCGGCCACGTCTTTTACCTCGTTCGCCAGCGTCAGCGGATTTTCGAGGTTCACGATGAGCGTCTGGGCGTAGTTGCCGCTGGCGTCCCGGATGGGCAGCGTCGGGTCCTGAAAAATGGCGGTATTGACTACCCCGGCGCCTTCGTTGATGCTGACGCCGTTCGGCACAAAATCGTCTTTGACCAGACTCGTGTTCAGGTTCAGGCCGAATTTAAACCGGTCGTCGTTGTAGGTCAGGTTGGCGCGGCCGATGTACTTTTTAATGCCGGAGCTGATGATGACCCCCTTCTGATCGTAAAAGTTGGCCGACGCGTAATAATTGAATTTATCCTGTCCGCCCGAAAACGCCAGCTGGTGATTGCGCGTGTAACCGGAGCGGTAGATTTCGTTCTGCCAGTTGGTTCCGGCCCCGATTTGCTGAATCTGTTCCGGCGTGAATTCCGGTGCCAGCCCCTGATCTTTTTTCAGATCGTTCAGCAGGCCGATGTACTGCTGCGCGTTCAGCATCGGAATGGTTTTACTTACGTTCTGAAAAGCCGTGTACGCAGTGTAATTGACTTTCAGCTTGCCTTTCGTGCCTTTTTTGGTGGTGACGAGAATGACCCCGTTGGCCCCCCGCGACCCGTAAATAGCCGTGGCCGACGCATCTTTCAACACTTCAATCGACTCGATATCGGCCGGATTGAGGGCATTCAGCGGGTTGCGAACCGCGCCGTCCGTAATAACCGGCGAGTTGGGCACCACCGGCGAGTTGTCGATGGGCAAACCGTCGATGACGTACAGCGGCTCGTTGTTGGCGTTGATCGAGTTGGCGCCCCGGATGCGGATCGTGACTCCGCCACCCGGTTCGGCGCTGGCCTGCGTGATCTGCACCCCGGCGGCCCGGCCCGCAATCAGTTGATCCACCGACGTCTGCACGCCTTTGTTGAACTCTTTCGAATCCAGCGAACTCACCGCGCCGGTCAAATCGCTTTTCTTCTGCGTTCCGTAGCCCACCACCACCACTTCGTTCAATTGCCGCGTGTCCACCACCAGCTTCACGTCAAGCTGGCTTTTGTTGTTCACCGACACTTCCTGCCGGATAAAGCCCACGCCCGAAAACACCAGCACGGCGTTGGGGGCCGCCGGGAGCTGGTAATTGCCTTCCGCGTCGGTAAGGGTCCCCTGGGTCGTGTTTTTGATTAGGACATTAATGCCGGGCACACCGCTCCGGTCATCCTCGGAGGTCACTTTTCCCCGGATCGTAGTCTGGGCAAAACCGGTCAGCGAGATCACCAGCCAAAAAGCGGCCAGCAGCCCCCTCCGACTTGCTTTCTCATTCGCAATGCGGTAAAAACGTTTCATAAAAAGAGAAAATTAGGTTTGTTCCGAATTATTATAAATTCCAGAGAGTAAGAAGAGTAATACGGCAAAGCCAAAAAGGTACTCGTCAAAAGCACACGACATTGAAAACCGGGAGACTTAAAAAATCAGGCGTGGCAACAACAGCAGGATACAACCGCCGGTGTGAAGTTTGCGGAAGAAATCATCACGAACGGGCAGTAGGCTGGCCGGAACGTGCTGCTTAGCGGGGTAGACTTTTTCATTGGGAAAACTCACTAAAGCGTTGTGAAAACAAATTCTTCTTATTCCAGCAACTTAGTGGAGTAACAAAGAAATGATATCTTCTGAATAAAATCAAAATGCATTGTCGGAAAGCACCGATAAATCAACAACATTATTCGTATTGTTCAATTACATCCCCTCCACACAGGCGCTTTGAGCAGGCTTCCAGCTCTATTTTTTCAAGCGAGTAAATGAGGCAACAATGAATAACTATGCAATTATTTCGTTTATTGCGAGTGCATTACCTCTTTTATTTTTCCAGTAAACTCCTGACATCTATGAAAAAAATCACCTGCCTCTCCGCTTTTCTACTCGCTTCAGCAGCCACCTTTGCCCAGACCTGGACCGTTGACAAGGCCCACGCCAAAGTCGGTTTTACGGTCACCCACTTGCTGGTCTCGGAAGTCGACGGCAATTTCAAGACCTTCGACGCCAAAATCACTTCCTCCAAACCGGACTTTACGGACGCCGTGGTGGAACTGACCGCCGACGTCAACAGCATCGATACCGACAATGAGCGCCGGGATGCCGATTTGAAAAGTGATAAATACTTCGATGCCGCTAAATTTCCGACGCTGACCTTTAAAAGCACGTCTTTTCAGAAAGTGGAAGGCAAAAAATACAAAGTTGCCGGCAACCTGACCATGCACGGCGTGACCAAACCCGTAACGCTCGACGTGACGCTCAACGGCCCGATTCAGCACCCGATGAATAAAAAAGACGTGGCCGGATTCAAGATTACCGGTGAACTGAAACGCTCGGATTTCGGCATTGGATCCGGCACGCCCACGGCAGTAGTAAGCGACGAAATAGCCCTCCGCGCCAACGCCGAATTTGGCAAACAATAGGTTTTATCCGTTCGAAACGAAAGAACCAGGACAGGCCCGCCAAAGGCTTGTCCTTTTTGTTAGCTTTGTGACCTGTTTACTCCCCTGACTATGAAAAAGCTATTTTTGCTAGCCACACTGCTCTTTAGCGCCATGGTTCACGCCCAGTCACCCAAAGAAATCCTGTATGTGGGTACCTATTCGACCCGGGGCAGCGAAGGCATTTATGCGCTGGAGTTCGACCGCGCCAACGGCTCCCTGAAACAGTTGCAGACGGTTTCCAACGCCAAAAGTCCGTCGTTCCTGGCCATTCACCCCACCGGCAAGTACCTCTATTCGGTCAACGAAGCGGCTGCCAATTCGGGCGGGGTCAGTTCGTACAGCATCGAACCCAAAACCGGGAAGCTGACGATGCTGAACCAGCAATCGTCGCACGGACGCGGCCCCTGCCACATCGCCATCGACCAGACCGGCAAACTGGCGTTTGTGTCCAACTACGGCGGAGGCACATTTACGGTTTTGCCCATCAACAACGACGGCACGTTCGGAGCCGCCACCGACACCCTGAGCTACGAAGGCAAAGGCGCCAACGCCCAGCGGCAGGAAAAACCGCATATCCACTCGGCGACGGTTTCGCCCAACAACCGCTTTGTGTACGTCTGCGACCTCGGCACCGACAAGGTGTATATTTATGAGTTCGACAAAGCCAGCGGCAAAGTAAAACCGGCCGCAACGCCCTACGCCAGCGTTTCGCCGGGTTCGGGACCGCGCCACATCGCCATCCACCCGAACGGCAAATACTTATATCTGGTGGAAGAACTGACCTCGTCGGTTGCCACCTTCGCCCTCGACAGCAAAACCGGCGCCCTGACGTTGCTTCAGGATCATGTGAAAACGCTCCCGGCTGATTTCACCGACAAAAACACCAGCGCCGATATTCATACCGATCCGAAAGGGAAATTTCTCTATCACTCGAACCGGGGCCACAATTCGCTGGCGATTCTGTCCATTGCCAACGACGGCAAGGTGTCGCTCATCGGCCAGCAATCTACGGAGGGCAAAACGCCCCGCAATTTCCTGGTCGATCCGAAGGGCGAATACGTGTTTGCGGCCAATCAGGATACCGACAACATTGTGGTTTATAAACTCGACGGTAAAACCGGCAAGCTGACGCCAACCGGCACGCAGGTGAAGGTTCCGGCCCCGGTTTGCCTGAAGCTGTTTGCGGTGAAATAGCCCGCAACTATTGTCGCAATTACCCCCGTATCTTGCCGTTTTTACACGCGGCTCAAGTCGTTGAAGGGTCGTAAATTTGTCTTGTTCTTCAACCAACAACAAATTCGACTGCCATGAAAAAGACAAAAATTCTGTACTGGGTTTTTACGGGTCTGTTCGCACTCGTCATGCTGGGAACATCGGTTCCGCACATCCTGGTTGATCAGGCGTCGGTGGACGGATTTAAAAGCATGGGCTTACCCGTTTACCTGATTTCGTTTCTGGGCTGGGCCAAGGTGCTGGGCATAGCGGCCATCCTGATACCCGGTTTTCCCCGGCTCAAAGAATGGGCGTATGCCGGTTTGTTCATCGATTTGCTGGGCGCAATCTACTGCATCCATCAAAGTGGCATTCCTCCGCTCATGTGGTCGCCCATGCTGCTATTCATTGGCTTGGGCGCAGCTTCGTACGTTTACTACCATAAAAAACGGGCCAGTGAATTGGCTCAATCATCGGAAACGGCTCGTTCCTCCTCCAATTCTTTTCGGACGTCGTTCAGTTAAATCAATACCGGTGAAACCAACTTTGTGGCTGTTGTGTATACGTACATGACAGCCACACGTGCATTTAGCCCTCCAACAACAAATACTCGTTTTCATGACAACCCGGTTTTATGCCCTGTTAGCCAACACGCTGGCGGCTTCGCTGACCAACTCGTGCGTCTGGTTTGCGCTCACCTTCTGGTTGTACCTGGAAACCAAGTCGGTGGTGGCCACCTCCATCATGGCCGGGATTTACCTGGGAACGGTGGCATTCTCCGGTTTTTTTCTGGGATCGCTCGTCGATCATTACCGCAAAAAAACCGTCATGCTGGGGTCGAGCCTGAGTTCGCTGGTTTTTTACCTGCTCGCCCTGGCGCTGTACGGCGCCACGCCGTCGGCGGTTTTTACCAATCCGGCGAGTCCGGCGCTCTGGGCGTTTATTTTGCTGGGCCTGCTGGGAGCCATTGCCGGCAACGTCCGCACCATTGCCATTTCAACGCTGGTGACCATTCTGATTGAGGAAGAGCAACGCGACAAAGCCAACGGCATGGTGGGCACGGCCAACGGCGTGTCGTTTCTGGTGGCCTCGCTGTTCAGCGGGCTGGCCATCGGTTTTCTGGGCGTATTCTGGATGCTGGCGCTGGCCATCGCGCTCACCGTTCTGGTCATTCTGCATTTGTGGACCGTCTCCATTCCGGAGCCGGAAGTCACGCCCGCAGCCGACGAAACGGCGATCAGTCCCAAACGCATCGACATTCGGGGCACCTTGAAAGCCATTCAAAAAATGCCCGGTTTGCTGGCGCTCATCTTTTTCAACACGTTCAATAACTTTCTGGGCGGGGTGTTCATGTCGCTCATGGACGCCTACGGTTTGTCGCTGGTTTCGGTGCAGGTGTGGGGCACGTTGTGGGGCGTTCTGAGCCTGGGCTTCATCGTCGGCGGCATGGTGGTGGCCCGGCGAGGCCTGGGACCCAAACCGTTAAAAACGCTGTTCATCGCCAACATTGTGATGTGGGCGGTCTGTATTTTCTTCACCATTCAGGCGTCCATCGTGCTGCTTTCGCTGGGTTTGTTTATCTACATGTGCCTGATTCCGGTGGTGGAGTCGGCCGAGCAGACCATCATCCAGAAACTGATTTCGCCCGAACGCCAGGGCCGGGTTTTCGGCTTTGCCCAGAGCGTCGAGCAGGCCGCTTCCCCCATTACGGCTTTTATCATCGGCCCGATTGCCGAGCTGATTTTCATTCCGTTTATGACCGATGGCGCGGGCGTGGAACTGATCGGCGACTGGTTCGGAACCGGCAAAGCCCGCGGCCTGGCGCTGGTGTTTACGGTTACCGGAATCATCGGACTGATTGTCACCCTGCTGGCGATGCGCTCCGAATCGTACCGGCTCCTTTCCGGAAATTACAAAAGAATGGCGAGTCAACCCGCCGTGGCCGACTAGTTTACCGGTTTCACTAGCGCAGTAATTCGCTGAGTACCGTTCCAATGACGTCGCTATTGACCGAATTCAGCACCTGATCGTGGTTGGCTTCGAGCACCTGCTCGTCAAAACCGGCGGTGGTGTAGGGTTTCCAGCGAAAATCGGGGCGAATTTCGTACTGAAAAGCCGACGAATCGCTGGCCCGAAACAAGAGAATGGGGCACGAAACCGGGTGTTGCACGCTGATTCGCTGAACATACTGATGCACCGCCAGCACACTGCGGTCCTGCCAGGTGACCGCTTGCCGGGCCTGCCCCGGCTGGCCCCGCCGGTCGTCTAGCCGTTTGCGGTAGCGGGCCAGGGCGCGCTGCCAGCTGGCGCTCCAGTTGACCGCCGGGTCGGCCTGCAAACCGGCAAAAACCTTGCGGCCAATCCGGCGGGCATCTTTCCGCAACGACTCCCGAAACGTAATCCGCCGGTACAACGGCGTATCCAGCAGCACGAGCCGGTTCAGGACCGACC
Organism: Larkinella ripae; assembly: GCF_054780775.1. Classification (NCBI taxonomy): domain Bacteria; kingdom Pseudomonadati; phylum Bacteroidota; class Cytophagia; order Cytophagales; family Spirosomataceae; genus Larkinella; species Larkinella ripae. Next base: position 148,890 of record NZ_BAAGVR010000017.1, on the reverse strand, counting down.
CACCCAGCTGCTCCAGCGCCAGCGCCACCTGATAAGCCACCAGTCCGCCGAACGAAAAACCGACCAGCATACTTTCCGCCGGCCGGGCAATCGCCTGAGCAATCTGCCGAACCAGCTCCGAAAACGGCCTCAGCTCACCATCAACCGTATACGGCTCATAATGAATATAATACAGGTTACAATCCTGATTCAGGTGGTTTTCAATCCAGCGATACATCCGCCGTTCGCCGGGCAGGGGCGGTATAAAATAAACCGCCTTGCGATTCAAAACCGGCTGATTTAGCGGAATACACTGCACCCCGCGCTGGCCGTAGCCCATGAGGTAATAAGCCAGGGCCTTGGGTGTTGTATACGAAAAAACCGCATGAACCGGCACGGTTTTGCCAAGCGCCTTTTCCAGCCGGGCCAGACCGCTCTCGGCCGTCAGCGAATCGCCCCCCAGATCGTAGAAAAAGTCATCGTAATCCGACAAAACCGTCGTCAGGCCCAGTTCGCTCTGCCAGATCCGTTTAATGAGCGGCACCAGATCCATCGGGTCGGTTTCGACGGATTCGGGTCCTTCGCCCAGCCTGTTTTCCGGCTCCTGAATAGCCGCCAGCGCCAGGCGATCCAGTTTACCGGTTTTGGTCAGCGGCAGCGCATCCAGTAATCCGTAGCGGTCGGGCAGCATCACCGCCGGGAGCCGTTGCGCCAGGGCCGGTTTCAGCCGGGCAAGGTCAAAACCGGGTTCGGTGCAGAGAAACGCTTTCAGCCGGGGCTGGTGGACCGAGGAGGTATCGTAAATAACGGCCGCGTTTTTAACGCCGGGTTCGGTTTTCAACTCCTGCTCCAATTGCATCAGGCTGACTTTCTGGCCGTTGATCTTCACCACAAAGTCCGTGCGGCCACACCAGAACAAATGCCCGGTGGCATCCAGAAAGCCCAGATCCCCGGTCGCGTATTGGATGGTTCCATCGGGAAACACCCGGTACGCCCGCTGGCTTGCTTCGGCATTGTTGGGATACGCCGACGGAATAAACCGCGCCTGCACCACAATTTCGCCGATTTGATTCGGTGGCAAAACCGACCCGGTTTCGGATTGAATCGTAACCGTCCGGCCGTTGACCGGTTTTCCAACAGAAAAAAGAGACTCCGACACGGGCGTGTCGGTCCGGATTTTCTGTTCCGAAATCGTGCGGGTTTCCGTGGTGGCATACGCCACCTGCAAGACGGTTTTTTCCGAAAAGCGGTTTTGAAAACCGGTTACATCGTCGGGCCGCACCGGTTCGGCGCCGATGGAAAGCATACGCAGGTCGGTCCGGGTCTTAAAATCCGCGTCGGTTTTCAGCAAGGTCCGGAACGTGCTGACTGACAGGCTGCTGAACGTGATTCGCTGGTGCTGCCAGAAAACCGGCAGCGACAGCACACCCGCCGTTTTCAGATCGTGAAACACCAGCGTGGCTCCCGTGAGCAAAGCCGGAAAAATGCAGGCCAGCGACGCGCTGAATTCAAGCGAAAACAAAAGGTCGATCCGGTCCTGCGGGCCAATTTCGTTGTCGGTAATTTGCCGAAATGTGTCCGCGAGCACGCTCTGGTGCGAATGAATCACCTGCTTCGGCCGCCCGGTGCTGCCCGACGTGGTGAAGAGGCAAAAGGGATCACCGGGCTGAATGGTTGGCTGCCTTTCGGCACTCCACCCGACCGACCGGAGCGTTTCGGGAATCAGGGTGATCAGGGCCGGATGATTCGGCAGCACCACGGGCGATTCACTGATCAGGCACCCACAGTCCACCGAACGCACCAGCTCATCCGGCGAATCCAGCGTGTGCCGGTTGACGGAATGGTAGTAATTTCCGGACAGCAAAACTCCGAGCAAAGCCGCCAGATGGTCCACCGGCTCGTCCAGCAAAACCGGAACGCAGGTCTGCCGGATGCCCTGATCGACCAGAAAAACCGCGTATTGATTCGCCCGCCGAAACAGATCCGCGTACGTAATGACCCGGTTTTCGGTCCAGATCGCGTCTTTAGCGCCGTAACGCTGCCCGATTTCCGTCCAGCGCAGCCGAAATTCATCGTTCATAGACCCGGTACCTTTTGTAGGGAACCAACCCCACTCTCAACATATTTCGGTAACTCGCCCCGCCTTCGTACGCCCACGAAATAATGCTCCGGGCCTTTTGCTGATTCGACCAGTTCAGACGGGTGATCAGGGCGGTGGTATGGTAACCCTGGTTGCGGAATTCGGGCAGAATAGCGCCCCCGGCCAGAAAGAAATGCTGCTCAAAACCGTATAAAACCGCAATGCCTACCGGTTTTTTCTGGTCAGTAACCCGAAACAGGGCGATATTCGGACTGGCCAGCAACTGCCTGAAGTTGGCAATCACCGGCGCGGTGTTTTTCCGTTCGGATTCGAAAGCGGCTAGATAATCCTCCGTAAAGGCCGGCAGTGTTGGTTCGGAAACGGATTCCAGCCGCAGATCAGCCCGCTCCGGCTGCGGCCGGTACGCAAGCGCCGGATCATGCACCGCCATCAGCCGTTCTTTCAACGTGTATCCCTGTTCCGTTAAAAACCGGTCCTGCTGCGCGTCGGCCTGCGCTTCATCCAGAAGCAGTTTGTGGTGATCCTGTTGCCGGTCGGCGTAAAATAAACGGGCCTGTTCGACAACAGCCGCCAGAGAATCGGGTTCGTGGCAGACGCAGTAATTAAAATAGCCGACGTCCGTAAACGAAAGCAGCAGGTGACTGGAATACGATTCGATGCTTATTTTTCCGGCATTCTCGGCCAGCCCGGCGTAGCGACGAAGCCGATCGACATCGTACTCAAAAAACAAATCCATGAAAGCGTTGGGTAAGGGGAATGCAATGTTACCATATTGTAACCATTTTTCCAGAAGTGTACACTTACTTCCTACTCTACGCACCCGTCGCTTTCGCCGAGGAAGGGCAGCGCGAAAAAATTTGAAAAATTTTGCTGAATATTTTTCAAATCCCACAACAATTTCCGCCGAACTGAGTTTTATATACATAGTTCGCTCGAGTAAGGATATTGACGGAAACGTGAACTATCCTTACAATTCGAGTGAAACCAGAAGCCAGGTGACTTAGGTCGTCTGGCTTTCTTTTTGGGGCTTATCTGAACGCCGGCAGCACCGCATGAAAACCGTCTATCAACGCATCGAAGCGCCTTGCATTCTGGGTCTGAAACCGTCCGGCGTCGAACTGCTGCCCTATGCCCTCCGGCAATACGGTTTTTTAAAGGAAACCGCACCCGCGCTTTCGGTGCCCATCGATGTAACCGCTTTTTCGGACCAGCGCCGGTCGAACCACGAGGTGCTGAACACCGATGCGCTGGCCGCGTATTCCGCCCGGCTGGCAGAAACCGTGCAACAGACTCTAAAGAGGTCGCGGTTTCCGGTGGTGCTCGGCGGAGATTGCAGTATTTTGCTCGGCTGTCTGCTGGCCCTGAAGCAACGGGGCACGTTTGGATTGGCGCACATCGACGCCCACGCGGATTTTTACCAGCCCGAAGCCGAACCCACCGGCGAAGCGGCTTCGATGGATCTGGCGCTGGTGACCGGCCACGGCCCCGAACAACTGACCAACCTTCAGAACCAAAAACCGTACGTGCGCGAAGAACACGTCGTTCAACTCGCCCGGCGCGATGCGGACGAAGCCGAGCGGGCAGGCAGCCAGCGCATTGAGGAGTCGGCCATCCACTGCTTTGATCTGGCTCTGATTCGAAAAACCGGTATTCAGGCGGTTTTGACGCAGGCGACGGCCGCTTTAACGGCCCAGCACCTGGACGGTTACTGGATTCATTTCGACGTGGATGTGCTGGCCGACGAAATCATGCCCGCCGTGGACTACCGGATTCCGGGCGGTTTGTCGTTTGCGGAAGCGGCCGCTGTGCTGCGCCATTTTGTGCAGGCACCGGGCGCGACCGGCTTGTCCATTACCATCTTCAACCCGAAACTCGATCCGGACGGCACATTGACCCAACAGCTGGTGAACTGCCTCCACCAGGGCTTGGGCTACGTTGAAAACCGCTAGCCGGGCCGCTTGTGCCTTTCTTCCCGGCTGTTAATTTTACAGTTTACCATACACTTTCGACTAACCTTCTGATGAAACGAATTCACATTTTCCTGCTGCTGACGCTTTTAGGCTCGTTTGTCCTTTGTCCCCGGACCGTTTCGGCGCAGGCCAAACCGAAAAAATACGTCTTGATTGGCTACGTAGGCGGGGGCGGCTGGACCAAAAACGACATTGAGGTTCAGAAATTAACCCACATCAATTACGCCTTTGCCGTACCCGCCGAAAACGGTGAGCTGGCGCCGATTCGGGCCCGGGATTCGGTTAATCTGGCGACCCTGAACACCCTGAAAACCGCAAACAAAGACCTGCAAATCCTGATTTCGATTGGCGGCTGGGGCGGTTGCCGGTATTTTTCGGATGCGTCGCTGACGGATGCGGCCCGGAAGAAATTTGCCAACAGTGCGGTTTCGTTTATGAAAAAACACCAACTCGACGGCGTCGATATTGACTGGGAATACCCGGACCAGATTGGCGAAAACAACATTTTTCGACCGGTTGACAAGCAGAACTTTACGTTGTTGCTGAAGGAGTTACGCGAACAGCTGGACGCGCAGGGCAAAAAAGACAACCGACCGGCTTCGCGGCATTATCTGCTGACGGCCGCCACCGGGGGCGACACGGCTTTTGTGAACCACACCGAACTCGGCAACGCCCAGAAATACCTCGATTACGTCAACATCATGACGTATGACCTCTACCACGGCAACGACAAAAAAACCGGACACCACAGTCCGCTGTACCAATCCGCTTTGAGCGACCGCTCCCGCAACAGTTCCGACGATGCCGTGAACGGGCACATCAAAGCCGGGGTTCCGGCCCGGAAAATTGTGCTGGGATTGCCGTTTTACGGACGCGGCTGGACCAACGTGAATCCGGTGAACAAAGGACTGTTTCAGCCGTCGGCGGGCAAGCACATGAGCCCGAATTATGACGATCTGGTGGCTAACTACATCAACAAAAACGGCTACACGCGGTATTGGGACGAAAAAGCCAAAGCACCTTACCTGTGGAATCCGGAAAACCGGACGTTCATTTCCTACGCCGATAAGGAGTCAATGGTGCACAAGATCAATTACGTAAAATCCAAAGGACTGGCGGGCGCCATGTTCTGGGAATATACGCTGGACCTGAAGGAAGATAAACTGCTGGATGTGCTGGTGAACGAATTAGGAAAGTGAGAAAAGTCGTTTCGCGGAGAAGAACAGAGTTACGCGGAGAAACCTTAAAAACTCTGCTGAACTCTATTCTTCTCCGCGCAACAATCTCCTTCCCCTTAAACCACCTGAACCTTTACTTCGTAATAGTCGATCGTTGGCGGTCCGGCAAAATACTCTTTCATTCCCTGCAAAACGCCTTGCAGAAAACCGTTGGTTTCGGCGTTTTGCCGGGCTTCTTCCGATTCCCAAAGGGTTACCATCAGGCATTTATTGGTCTCTGAATTGGTCAGGAAACGGCTGTTTTTAAAACCGTCCAATTGGTTGAAAGCCGGGCTTACCGAATCGCGGAAATAAGCCGTTGCTTCGTCCGTTGCGCCGGGCTTCAGCGGAACCTGGATAACGCGTGCGTACATATTTAGAAGGGGTTGAGGGTGAATAAAATGACCCGAATGTACACGTTTTAAATTGAATTGATCGTATTATCTTATTGTAAAGTATAGCCAAAAACCGGGTCACGATCTGACTCGTATTGCGGCTCCTGTTACCTTTACGGTTCAATCTGCTACCTTATGAAAACAGCTTTTTCTCGTTTCTTTTCAGTTCTGGCATTCAGCACCTGCTTAACGGTATCCGGCATGGCCCAAACCAAAGTGATCGCCCACCGGGGAGCCTGGAAAAATACCGGCGCTCCGCAAAACTCGATTGCCGCGCTGCAACAGGCGATCAAACTCGGTTGCTACGGCAGTGAGTTCGACGTACACATGACCGCCGATTCGGCCCTGGTGGTCAATCACGACCACGACCTGCAGGGCGTGAATCTGGAAACCGCCCCGGCCGCTCAGATCAACGCCCTGAAACTCAGCAACGGCGAATCGCTGCCCACGCTGGAAAGCTACCTGAAAGAGGGGCTGAAGCAGAAGAAAACCCGCCTGGTTCTGGAAATCAAAGCGTCGAAAGTCAGCAAAGACCATTCGCTGGCGCTGGCGACCAGGTGCGTGCAGGTCGTGAAAGCCCAGAAAGGCCGGAAACTGGTGGATTACATCAGCTTCGATTACGACGTTTGCAAGAAAGTAAAGGAACTGGACCCCTCGGCCAATGTGGCGTATCTGCTGGGTGACAAAGCGCCCGAACTGCTGGCGGCCGACGGTTTATACGGACTGGACTACCACCACAGCATCATGAAAAAGAATGAAAGCTGGATTCAGGACGCGCACCAGAAGAAACTCACCGTCAACGTCTGGACGGTCAACGACCCGGAAATGATGAACTGGCTCCTGGAACGCAAAGCCGATTTCATCACGACCGACGAACCGGAGAAGCTGCTGACGCTGACGAAGTAATTTTCCGGCTAAAAAAAATGTGAAAAGAAAGAACCGCCAATGTCTTTCTTTTCACCTTTTTTTACGGCGCCGTTTCCGGTTTGCCGGGCTTATCTTACTCGCCCTTCACTTTTCCCGCCATCAGCGCCACGCACAGACCCATGCCGGCAATGATGGTGAACGAAATCCGCAGGCTGGTGGCCCCCGCAACAAAACCGATCAGGGGCGGGCCAATCAGGAAGCCCAGAAAACCGATGGTCGAAACGGCCGCCAAGGCGACGCCCGGCGACAAAACCGTCGATTTTCCGGCGGCACTATACACCAGGGGCACCACCGACGAAACGCCGAAACCCACCAGGAAGAAACCAAGAATGGCGGTGCTCAGGTACGGCAGCGTCACCGAGGTCAGCAAACCGGAGGCAATCAGCACACCGCTCAGTTGCAATGTCCGTTTCAAGCCGTAGCGGGTGGCAAACCAGTCGGCAATAAACCGGCCCAGCGCCATCGTACTCATGAACGCCGTGTAGCCCGCGCCGACCATCGCCTTGTCGGCCAGCACCACCTTTTTAAAATAAATACCGCTCCAGTCGAACATCGCGCCTTCGCAGATCATGGCGCAGAACGCAATGATGCCCAGGATCAGCAGGGCTTTGTCGGGCTTGGCGAAAAGGGGCTGATCGGCACGGGTGCCCGCATCTTCCGGCAAAATATACCGGGACGCAATGGCGAGAGCCGCCAGGGCAAAGAACAGAACGGCCGCAAAATGCTGGTACGGCACGATGCCCGCGCCGATCATCAACGCGCCCAGCATGGCCCCGGCAAAACCGGCCAGACTCCACAACCCGTGAAACGACGCCATTACCGGGCGTTTGTAGAGGGCTTCGACGCCCACCGCCTGGGTGTTGATCGAAATATTGGCCATGTTGCCCACCAGCCCGAACACGAACAGACAGCCCATCAGTTGCGGAATGCTTTGGGCCAGTCCCAAACTGAGCAGCGTCAGCGCGTATAGCCCCACCGCCAAGGTAGCCACTTTGCGGCTCCCGATTTTGGTGGTTAGCCAGCCCGCAATCGGCAGCGAAAGCATCAGCCCGGCGGGCAACGCCAGCAAAACGCCCCCCAGTTCGGCATCCGACAGCCCCAGCGTCTGCTGGATGCTCGGAATCCGCGAAGCCCAACTGGCAAACGACAGGCCCTGCAGAAAAAATAACGCCCCGACGGCAATCCGGCGAATGCTGCGCGTGGAAAGCCGGGGGGAAGGCAGATGAAAAACAGTAAAATTCATTCTTAAAAAAATTCAAATTTCAGGTTGTATTCAAAACCCTTCTTAAAGGTAACGAGCGCAAAAATAACTTTATTTTCAACCAGTAAAGACTTTTTCACTAACCGTAAAATCAAAACCGGCTCGATTAAGTTCTTGGATTTAGTCAATTCTGAAAGCATTCGTATTGATTGTGTGGATAGTGCAAAAATCGTGACAAACGCACGGCAGCCCACACCGGTTTTGCGCCTTGCCCAGGACCCGAATTACTGGCAAACGCTTTTTTGACCCGGCTTGGCGAAGGCAGTTTAACGCGCATGGCACGGGTTTTGATCACGACAACGGGAAGCCGGGATTGGGGTGATTGGAAGTTTAATCACAAAACAACGGCAGAACAATTACATTTGTCAGCGCGGTTTCGGGCAGCGTACCGTCCCGACTGAAATCCGGCCCGCCTTGCATCCATGACGACATCAATGCCTCTGGTTTCCGTGATTATGCCGGTTTACAACGGTGAGCGGTTTCTATCGGCGGCTCTGGAAAGCGTTCTGAATCAGACGCATCGCAACCTGGAAGTGCTCGTGCTGGATAATGGCTCAACCGATGGCAGCCGATCAATTATCGAGGCTTTTGCCCGGCGCGACAGCCGGGTGAAACCGCTGTACGAACCGGCTCCGCTGGGCTACGGGGGCGAAGTGGCCACCAATGTCGCGAGCCGCCACGCCCGGGGCGAATTTCTGGCCAAACTGGATGCCGACGACATGGCCCATCCCGAACGGCTGGCCAAACAGGTCGCTTTTTTGCAGGCCAATCCGGCGGTTTTTCTGGTCGGAAGCTGGCTGACCTTGGTTGATGAACGGGGCCGAACGACGGGTTTTCGCCAATACCCGGTTGGGCACCAGGCCATTTATGACGAATTTTACCTGCGGTTTCCGATTGCGAACCCGTCGGTTTTATACCGGAACAACTTCCAGCACCATGATTTGTACCAGATCCGATTTCCGCATTTTAACGATTACTATAGCTTGTTTGTGCAATTGAATCAGGGGTATAAAATGCATAACTTGCCCGAATACCTGACGGCGTATCGCATTCACGATACCAACACGGTTTTCACGAACCTGCGGGCGAAATGGCGGAGCAACCTGGAAATCAAGGAAACGTTCGTGCGGGAATTTGCCTACCGGACCACGCGCCGGCACCGGCTGAAAATCAAATTAATCACGCTGGCAATCAATACGTTTCCGGAATCTTTTTTAATTCGGGTGATGAATCAAGCCCGGCAGCTTCTAAACGCCTGATGTAGTTATGATTGGTCGTATCTTGAAACTCGGTTCGGAGGTGGTCTGGAACGGCATGAAAGCCGTCCCGGACTTTGTTGGGGATTACTTCACGCTGAAAGGGCAACTGAATGGCCAGTCGGAATTTCCGATTCGGGGGTTCTTTCCGGCCCTGACGGATCGCTACGCCGAAAGCGGCCACCTGATCAAGCATTATTTCCTGCAGGACCTCCATATTGCCCAGCGCATTTTCCAAAACCGGCCCGTCAAGCACCTCGACGTTGGCTCCCGGATCGACGGTTTTGTGGCCCACGTGGCGGCTTTCCGGCCCATCGAAATTCTGGATATTCGCCCGCTGAACCGCCCGATTCCCAACGTGAGTTTTCGGCAGGCCGACCTGATGGCGTTGCCGCCCGACCTGAAAGCGTCCACGGATTCCATTTCGTCGCTCCACGCCATCGAGCATTTTGGTTTGGGGCGCTACGGCGATCCGGTCGACGTAAACGGCCATCTGAAAGCGCTGGACACCATTTATGAAATCCTGAAACCGGGCGGGACCTTCTATTTCTCGACGCCCATTGGCCCGCAGGGCATCATTTACAATGCGCACCGGGTGTTCGATGTGTCCTATCTGCTCCGGATTTTTACACCTCGCTACCGAATCGAATCTTTCAGCTACATTGACGATACCGAGCAGTTCTTTGCCAACGCCGACTGGCGATCGGATGCCGTTCGGACTAATTTCGGCTGTTCATACGGCTGCGGAATCTTCGAGATGACCAAACTATGACACGATTTTTGAAGTGGCTCCTGGCCCCCATCCGGGTCAACTGGCTGCAGCCGTTTTACGAAAAGCTGTATCTGTTCACGCTCTACGCCATGAATTACGGGGGCGGCTCGTACACGGAAGACAGTGGAGAACCGTTTGTTATTCACTATGTTGCCCGAAAAACCGACCGCCAAACGCAGCCCGTTGTCGTCTTCGACGTGGGGGCAAATGTGGGCAGTTACGCCCAACTACTTTTGAAAACGTTCGGCAACCGGGCCACCATTCACTGCTTTGAACCTTCGCGCCGGACGTATCAGACGCTGACCGAAAACGTGGTGGCGCCCACGGTTTTTAACCATCCGTTTGGCCTGAGTTCGAAAGCCGGTCAACTATCATTGTACGCCGATGCCGAACAGTCGGGCATGATGTCGGTCTATTCGCGCGACTTGCAACACCTCAACATCCCGTTTGAGCCGATGGAAGTGGCAACTTTCAGTACCGTCGATGAATTTTGTAACGAGCAGTCAATCAGCCAGATCGACCTGCTGAAAATCGACGTGGAAGGCCACGAATTTTCGGTACTGGAAGGCGCCACCCGGTTTTTACACGAACACCGCATCCGGTTTATCCAGTTTGAATTTGGCGGCACCAACATCGACTCCCGCACGTTTTTCCGCGATTTCTGGAAGTTGCTGCACAACGACTTTATTCTGTACCGCATCGTCGGCAACGGCCTTCGGCGGATCGACGAATATTCCGAATTGCTGGAAATTTTCGTGGCCGTCAATTACTTCGCCGAACGCAAATCAAACCGGGGCTAAATATGGTGATTTCGTCGTTGATGGGCGGTCTGGGGAATCAGTTGTTTCAGTATGCGTTCGGTTTGCGGCTGGCCCACGAGCTTCAGACGAACCTCAAACTGAGCACGTTGGTTCTGGAAAACCGGCTGCTGGCGCGAGTCCGGAACTACACCTTACGGCCGTATGAGCTGGGCGTTTTCGGCCTGGATGTGCAGCGGGCGTCGTCGCTCGAAACGATAAGCGGGTTGCTGACCGCCGTTTCGGGTCGTGGGGGCAGCCTTTTTTTGCGGGAAAATCCGGCGACCGAATCCTTGTTAAAAACCGTATCCCGCTCAGCGCCCGTTGTTTTTTGCTGGGGCTACTGGCAATCCGAAGCCTGGTTCCGGCCGGTGGTGCCGGTGCTGCGCGAAAAACTTTATTTTCAAAAACCGCTATCCGTCACCAGCCACCGGTACGCTGAAGCCATCGACCGGACCCGGACCCCGGTTTTTATTCACGTCCGGAGGGGCGATTACGTCACCAATCCGAACGCCCGTCAGCTACACGGTTTTGCCGGCGAAACGTATTATCAGAACGCTATTGCCCACATTCGGGAGCGGTTCGGGAACGCCCATTTCTTTGCTTTTTCAGACGATATGGCGTGGGTGAAAGCAACGCTGGGGCCGGTTTTGGAAACCGTTACCTACGTGGAGGGCAACAGCGGAGTCGATAGCTGGCAGGACCTTTACCTGATGAGTTTGTGCCCGCACGCCATCATCGCCAACAGTTCGTTTAGCTGGTGGGGCGCCTGGCTGAATCCGTCGGCCGGGCGAACCGTCATTGCGCCCCGGCAGTGGTTTGCTTCGCCGGCCGCATTCTCAACCGCGATTGTGCCGGAGCCGTGGACGTTATTCTGAGCGTCCCGGTTTATTTTTCCGGCGGGTGCCTTCGGTAGCATTTCGAATGGCGTTTTGCCGAACCAGTTGGGTGATGATCAGGTCGTGTTGCAACAGCCGCCGGTACAAAACCACGCCCATGAGCAAAAAACCGGTGAAAAGCAGGTAGAACACCAGATCGACCCCCCGCCCGACGCCCAGCTGCATCGCCAGGTAGTACGGAATGGTCGGCACGGCGACAAAGAGAATCCCGACCGCGATAATACCCAGAAAAAACAGCCGGTACAGCAGGCGGTTGCGCAACAGGCTCAGCGAAGCAACGCCAACGATGACGAGCAGAACGGTGAGCAGTAACTGAATGGGGGTCAGCGTAAACGGCATCAGCGGAAGTATTTATTGATAAAAACGTCAATCAGAATGTTGATGGCACCCGACCACCGCTGGCCTTTTTCCTGCGAATAAGCCGTGTACGAAATGTGCGTCGGTTTTTCGACGTAGCGAAGCCGGTTCCGGCGAATCTGCATCAGAATTTCGGTGGCGTGGGCCATGCGGTTTTCTTTCAACTGAATGGCCTTCAGGGCGCGCCAGTTCATCACCCGAAACCCGTTGTGGGCGTCGGTCAGCCAGAGGCCGGTCAGCAGGCCATTGGCGAGCCGGGCCAGCCGCAGCAACCACCGCCGAAACCGGGGCACGGCTTTTAGGTCGTCTTCCCGCAAAAACCGGGAACCCAGGACAATATCAACTTTTTGCGAACGCAATTCTTCAATAAACCGGGGAATATCGGCCGGATTGTGCTGCCCGTCGGCGTCGAAATGCACCACAATGTCGGCATCGTGCAGCCGGGCAAAGTCCATTCCGGTCTGCAAAGCGGCTCCCTGCCCCAGATTGATTTCGTGGCGCAGGTAATACACCGGCAGATCGCGCACCGTATTGGCCGTCGCATCCGTCGAAGCATCGTCGATGACCACGATTGTATACGGCCCGCCTTCCAGCGAACGGATCGTCTGGCGGATCACTTTTCCTTCGTTATACGAGGGAATCAGCACAAACACGCTTTCACTCATTGCTGCGGTAGATTTCAATACTGCCTAATTTCTCCACCAGTTTCATACACCGGATTTCCACAGCCTGCGGAGTTCGGTCGAAGATGAAATACTTCACGTTGAGCTTCTTCAGTTTCGGCGAGCAGGGGTCGATGCCGACAAAATAACCGTCTTCAAAACTGCTTTGAATCACCGTACTGTCTTTGCCGTCAATATAGGTGTTGTAAACGGCATGGGCGTATCGGTTATACGCCGAATCCTGTTTGGCGGTCGGGTCCAGCACCCGCATCGTTTTAAAATCGGGCTGGTTTTTAACCCCGCTCAACTGGTTAACGCCGGTGGCCGTCACCAGGTAAGTAATGTACTGATTGCCCAGTACGACCCAGCGGGCGGCCGGTTCTTTCAGGTGCAGTTCGCGCACTTTCTTGTACAGCGTATGCTCCGTAATGGGCGCCAGCCCCTTCGCGACCGGATTGATTTTCAGGTTCGGCAACGTAAATAAAACGAGCGCGACGCCAATGACCAGCTCTTTGTACCGAAAATTCGTAACCGGTAACAGCAGAAAGTTCAGGGCCATGAAAAAAACCGTCGGGGCAAACAACTGATGCGCTTTGTAAAAGCCCTGCGAGGTCGAGATATTGAGCCAGGCCGCGTAAACCATGAACAGCACCACGCCAGCCGTCAGGGCCACCGACAGGGCCATCCCGATCCGGATCGTGTGCTTCCGGAGGTAATCCAGGTACAAAACCGCCAGCACGACATTGGCGATTCCGAACGGAATCTGCGTCCGGCGCGTCGGGCTTACATCCAGCAAGGTCGCTTTGGCCAGAAAAGCCGGAAAACCCACTTCCATCCAGACCAGCAACACCAGCACATACGCCAGAATGATCAGCAAAAGCGGATCCAATTTCCGTGTATACAGAAAATAGACTACTGTACAAGCAAGTATGGCGGGTGTAAACGTGATGAAGTGCGACAATTCGCAGATATTCAGCCAGTGCTTCGGAAACTTCTGGTCGGTGAGCAGCCAGCCCGCGTAATACTCTGAAAACCAGTTGGCAATAAAACCGGTGCCGCCGGTTTCGCTCCGTTTCCCGGGATACACCGTATTCGACATCACGTCGATGGTGGACTTGGCATCGAGGTAATAGAGGTAAAAAACCGCCCCCAGAAGGGCAAACGCCACCGCAAACGCGCCCAGCTTATACGGTATTCTGGCGAACAGGAAGTCCTTGTTGAAATCCCGCCAGACAAAACCGATCAGCAGAAAAACCAGCAGGTAGCCCATCGGCACCTGATAGGGCGGATACAGGGTCAGCGCGTAGGCCCCGAACGACCAGAGAAAAACCGCCCCCCACGCCAGAATCGTCTTTACCTTTTGGGCATAAAAAATGTAGATGGAAGACGTAAGCAGCAGGCTTCCGGCGAAAATACTGGTCAGGAAAAAGAACGACCACCAGGCCAGACCGGGCGAAAAAATAAGCCAGAAAGCCCCGATCACCGACAGCCAGAAGTTGTTGCGGGTCAGTACCAGGAAGGTGAGCGTAACGGCAATCAGGCTAAAAAAGATGATAAAATTCCAGCGCCAGGCAAAGCCGATTTCGGGACCAAAGGCGTAGAAACCCCAATAATCGGGACGAAAAACCGAGACAAAGTGCTTGATCGGGAAATAACCCACCAGCGCGACTTTTTCGCCCCCGATGGCCGGGTTTTCCAGCGGGTAATCCTGGTGCGCCTGCGACAGCATGAAGGGCGCCAGAATCGCCCACTCGTCCATCCGGATCTGCTTGGGCGTGCCCGAGATAAGGCCGCGTCGCTGGTCCGACCCGTCCGGAATGATCTGGTTCCAGATGGGAATCGACGAAAAATGGATTTTGGCCACCGTAAACACTAAAAACAGACCGAGACAGATGCCCAGAAACCATTTCAGGCGGCTATCGAAGCGAATCAGTTCAAAGCCAGCGGGCTGCGGGTTCCGGTCGGCCAGCGGGGTTTCGGCCTTGTGACGAACCGCCGAAACCGGTTTGAAAACGTCAGCGGCTGGTGCCTCGATCCGGGGTTTGGCCGGAGCAGAAACCGTCTTTTTCTTATTGGATTTGGACATACGAGATAAGCGGTAACCCATGCCGGTGCGCGTTCGGCAATGTACCTTTAAAGGTAGCAGGACGCCCAATTCGGGTCAAATTATGTGCCACAAATTATCAGATTGTTTTGCCTAACTTACGGCCGATTCGTACCAACTGAATGAAACCACTGCTTAAACGCGCCCTTCCGCTCGCCCTGGCGATTGCCCTGCTGATTTATGCGCTCAAGGACATTTCGTTCGTCGATCTCGGGCGGCAATTCCGGCAGGCGCACTACGGCTGGATTGCGCTGGTGGGGGTGCTGACGGTTTTGGTGTATCTGGTGCGGGGCAAACGCTGGCAGCAGCCGCTGCTGGCCCTGGGGTATTTCCCGACGGTTTTTCGGGCGACCGTCGCGACGATGGCGGGCGTGATTGCCAGCATGATCGTTCCGGGTTCGGGCGAGCTGACCCGCTGCGCGACCTTGCAGCGCACCGATCAGGTTCCGTTTTCGCAGGGCGTTGGCTCCGTCGTGGCCGAGCGCGTAATCGATCTGTTCATGCTCGCGCTGGTGCTGCTCCTGACGTTCGTGGTGGAGCTTCCCCGCATGCAGGCTTACCTCGCCGGTCTGTCGCTGAACCTGCCAACCGCAACGGGCTGGGCGTTGCTTGCCGGTGCAGCCCTTATTTTTCTTTTGCTGGGTCGCTGGGGCTGGCAACTCCTGCGTTGTTCGGACTTTCGGAAACACCCGTTGCTGGCCCGTCTGTTTAACACGATTGAGGGCCTTTGGCAGGGTTTTTTCGCCATTCGGCAATTGCCCAAACCCTATTTGTTTGTACTCCTAACGGTGTTCAATCAACTCATTTCCTGGCTGAGTACTTACTGGCTGCTGATGACCCTGGACAGCACGCGGTCGTTGCCCCCCACGGCCGCGCTCACCATTCTGGCGGTCAGTTCGCTGGGCGGGCTGGCCGTTCCCACGCAGGGCGGCATCGGCACCTACCATTTTCTGGTCAGCCGGGTGCTGGGGCTCTACGGTTTTGCCGCGGCTGAGGGGGCCGCCATCGCCACCTTTCTGCACGCGGTGGGATTCGCAATCAATTTGGTGCTGAGCAGCTTTAGCTTTTTAATTGTTCCGTTTTTGTTAACCAAAACCCCAACCGAACCCCCGAAAAACCGGGTCTGAGTGGCCGGAGTGGCATCCCTTCTCAAACGGTCACCGGAGCAAAAACCGCCGTACTAAATTTACCCGCAATTTCGTTTTATATTTGCACAGGCAGGGTCGGTTGGGTCCTGCTTTTTGTTTGTTATCTCTTCACAACATTCTTATGTCGTATTTGAAGTACAGTGCCGGTTTCGTGTTGTGCTGCCAGTTGGCAACGGCCCAAACCGCCACCGACTACGCCAGCACGATTCAGGCTGGCGACCTTGAAAAACACCTCCGCGTGCTGGCGGCCGACGATATGGAAGGACGCGAAACCGGAAAAGCCGGGCAGCGGAAAGCCGCCGATTACATTGCCAAGCAGTTTGCCGCCGAAAATCTCCAGCCCATCGTGAAAACGGAAGACGGCAAGACGGGCTATTTTCAGCCGTTTAAGCTCTACCAAAAAACCTGGGGGGATTTTTACGTCAAAGCCGGCGACAAAACCTACACCTATCCGAAAGATTTCATCGTCAACGGTTTGTTTGCCGTGATGCAGGAAACCGCCACGGAGACGGTTTTTGCGGGTTACGGGATTCTGACGGATCAGTACAACGATTACGCGAAACTGAATGTGCAGGGCAAGGCCGTGGTCATTCTGGAAGGCGAACCCAAAAAAGCAAACGGAACGTACGTCATTTCCAACTCGGCCAAACCGTCGGACTGGAGCAACGAAGAAAGCGTTCGTAAAAAGGCCCTGATTGCCAAAGACAAAGGGGCCGAGCAGGTGTTTATCATCTCCGCCGAATCGCCGGAAGCCTACCGCCGGCTGGTGGCCCAGCGCACTGCGCTTATGGGACGGTTTAACCGGATGAGCCTGAAACCGTCGATGGAGAAAATCGGAGCCGTCGGCACGTTTCTGATTACGCAGGAAATGGGCGCGGATCTGCTGAACACCACACCGGCTAAATTACTGGCTGCGGTGGCCAGAATCCATAAAACCGGCAAAGCCAACTCGGGGGTAGTGAAAGGAAAAATCAACCTGAAAGCCGAGCGCAAAGACGAAATTCTGGAGAGCAGCAACGTGCTGGGTTTTCTGGAAGGAACCGACAAAAAAGAGGAAGTGGTGGTGGTTTCGGCCCACTACGATCACATTGGCATCAGCGCCGATGGACAGGTGAACAACGGGGCCAACGACGACGGCTCGGGCACGGTGTCGGTGATTGAAATTGCGCAGGCCTTCGCCAAAGCCAAAGCCGAGGGCCACGGTCCGCGCCGGAGCATGTTGTTCCTGACGGTTTCGGGCGAAGAAAAAGGGCTGCTGGGCTCGGAATATTACGCGGACATCGACCCGGTTTTACCCCTGAACAAAACCGTCTGCAACCTGAACATCGACATGGTGGGCCGCGTGGACGACCTGCACGAGGGCAAATCCGACAACTTTATTTACGTGATTGGCTCCGACAAACTGTCGTCGGAACTGCACCAGATCAGCGAGGACGCCAACCGGAAATACACGATGATGGAGCTGGATTACAAATACAACGATCCCAACGATCCGCAACGGATTTATTACCGCTCCGATCATTATAACTTCGCCAAGCACAAAATCCCCATTATTTTCTACTTCAACGGCCTGCACGCCGACTACCACCGCCCCGGCGATGACGTGGAAAAGATTAATTTCAAGCTGGCCGAAAAATCAGCGCAGCTGGTGTTTTACACGGCCTGGGAAGTGGTGAACCGGGAGAATAAGCTGGTGGTGGACAGTAACAAACCGTAGGTATGAACCGAATTGTCCTGAACGGGGATTCCGCAGAGGAATCCCCGTTCAGGACAATTCGGCGTTAATTTCCGCCCGAAAGTTTAGCCGGTTTTGGCGCAACGCCCGGTTGCGTGATTTCAAAGTTTTCTTTCTGTTTGGCTTCGGTAACGATTTTGCGAACATCGGCCAGCAGTTGCCTGGCGTCGTAGACAACCCCGTCTTTTACGGTGTATTTCACCCCGCCAACGCGCGTCACTTCGTTTTTTTCGTTCAGGTGAATGGCGCCCGTGCCGTACAGCACCTTCAGGTTGGCCAGCGGATTTTCTTCCGTGATCACAAAATCCGCCAGTTTACCGACTTCCACCGAGCCAATCTGCCCGGCCATGCCGAGGGCTTCGGCCCCTTTCAGGGTGGCGGCCCGAATCACTTCCAGCGGATGAAAACCGGCTTCGCGCAGGAGTTCCAGTTCGCGGATGTAGGCAAAACCGTATAACTGGTAAATAAAGCCCGAATCCGAGCCCGCCGTGACGCGGCCACCCCGGTTTTTGTATTCGTTGATAAACGCCATCCAGAGCTGGTAGTTCCGCTTCCAGGTCACCTCCTGCTCGGTCCCCCAGTTGTGCCAGTACGAACCGTGCGAAATCCGGCTGGGTCCGTAAAACCGCCAGAGCGCGGGCAAAGTATAGTCGTCGTGCCACTCGGCCCGGCGCGCCAGCATCAGCTCGCGGTTGGCTTCGTAAATGTTAAACGTCGGGTCGATCGTGAAGTCCATCGCAATCAGTTCGTCCATCACCCGGTTCCACTTCTCCGTGCCCGGTTTGGCGGCCTGCAGCCAGAGTTTGCCCGCTTCCTCGAACCGGTTTTGCTCGTTGTTGTAGTTATAATCCGCCGGGTACGCCTGAATCGTCTTGTCTTCAAACAAGGCTTCGGGCAACCCGTACCAGTGTTCCATCGTTGTCAGACCGGCTTTGGCCGTCGCCAGCACATTCATCCGGGCCACCTCCAGTTGGGCATGGTGACAGGCCGACCGCAGACCGAGTTTTTTGTTTTCATCCAGAGCGGCTTTGAACACCTCCGGTTCGGCCCCGAAAAACTTGATGCCGTCGGCGCCTTTTCTGGCATTTTCGCGCACCCAGGCGCGGGCCTGTTCCGGCGTTGAGATGGTTTCTTTCGCGCCCTGCCCGAACGATGTGTACGCCTTGATGCGCGGGGCCGTAATTTCGTTGCGCTCGCTTTTGGCGCGGTGGTCCAGCACCCAGTCGAGGCCGTTGCCCGCCGAGGGGTCGCGAATGGTGGTGATGCCGTGGGCCAGCCAGAGTTTAAACACGTATTCGGCGGGTGTGCCCTGCGCTTTGCCGCCGATGTGACCGTGCATATCGACAAAACCGGGCATCAGATACATGCCGTCGCAATTCAGGACTTTGTCGCCGGGGTTGGCCTGCGGGCGGTGTTTTTCGTCAATCGGAACGCCGGGATAACCGACCTGCCGAATCTGCGTGATGCGGTTTTTCTCCACCACAATGTCGATGGGACCAACCGGGGGCGCACCGGTGCTGTTGATGAGCGTAACGCCCCGGATGAGGAGTCGCTTGTGCGGGCCGTCGCCTTCCCTGCGGGCGGGCGCGTCAGTGGTCTGGGCCAGCAGGCGGACCGAAAGCGCCACCAAAAGCAGGACGAGCGTAAACCGACGGGTGGAAATCGAGTGCATACCGGGCGTGAGGGGTTTGTTATCAGCAGATTAAGCAAGATACCAACAAAGTTGGTACATTTGATTGTCCGGAACCCGGTTTTGGTCACAAACAACCAAAGCCGGGCGCCGGGTCATTCCGGAAAAGAAAACGCAAATTCGAGGGAATCAGAACGGCCGTACCAAACAACTCGCCGTACGAGCCGTTTTAGAAGGACCCGATCTCCGACGAATTGACGTTGGCAAAACCGGGAATTCAAGGACTGCTGAGCACTTATGAAAACCGTACTTTTGAGCTGCGTTCTGCTGCTGACCCTCGTCGCCTGCTCCTCCGATAGCGGGAAAGAAACCAATGCGACTACGTCGAAAACCAGCCCCCTTTACACGCTGATCTTCCTGGATAAATCCGTCAGCGTCAACGCCAACAAAGCGTTTGTGGCGCAAAAATACCAGACCGCCATCAACGAGATTATCGAGCAGAACATCAAGAACAAAGGCGATAAACTGGAGGTGTACTTCATCCACGAAAATACGTCGAAGGCCCGGGCGCTGTCGGTATCGACCCGCTCAGAAATGGAAGACATCAGCAGCGCCAACGCCACCGACCGCGAAGCCGCCCAGACCAGTTTCGACCTGTCGCTGGGCCGCGAAAAAACCGCGATCCGGCAGCGTGTTCTGCAACAACTGGCGCTGCCGAATCCGTCCTCATCCGGCAAAGAAACCGACATCTGGGCCAGTTTGCCCGTCATCGCCAAAGCCAACGAAACCGGGGCCACGGTGAAAGTGTATTACCTCAGCGACATGGTGGAGAGCGTGTACAGCGCCGGCCGCCGGGATTTTCATAAAACCCCGCCGAAAGACAACGCACAGGCCGAAACCTGGGCCAAAGCCGATGTCGAACAACTCAGGCGCTACACGATTGGCAGCCCGGATATTGCCATGATTCTGCCGTTTGCCCCGGAAGCATCGGTAAAAGAAAACAACCCGGCCGTCACCCAATACTGGCAGACGCTGTTTCAGGAACTGGGCGCGGGCACTGTGGAGGAACAATAAAAACCGGTGACGCTACGAAACCGCGTTCAGCGAACGGAGGAAGGCGCTGAGCTCCTCCACATCGAGCACGCGGTCGATGGGGGTGTGCAGAATGGCCTGCTGAGGCATAAAACCGGATTGCGCACTTTCGGGTTGCTGGGCCACAATGATCCCGCCCGCTTTCTTAACCGCATTCAGACCCGCCGTGCCGTCGGAATTGGCGCCCGACAGCAAAACGCCGACCAGTTCCGGACCGTATACATCGGCGGCCGATTCGAAGGTCACATCGAGCGAAGGGCGGCTGTAATTGACTTTTTCGGAATCATCCAGCGAAAAAACCTCCTCTTTTTCAATCAGAAGGTGGTAATCGGGGGGCGCCAGATAAATCGTGCCCGTCAAGACGGGGTCCTTGTCCTCCACTTCTTTGATCGGAAGGGCGGTTTTAAGGGACAATAAATTCGCCAGCGACGAATCAACCGAATTTTTACGGTGGAGTACGATGATCAGGGCGAACGACAGAGCAGAAGGCAAAGCCGGAAGCAGTTGCAGCAACACTTCAATGCTGCCCGCCGAACCGCCGATGATCACCGCTTTATAGCCCTTTTTCAGCTTGATTTCCGCCATATTTTTTCTTTGCTCAACTGTCTGTACTTCGGTTTGATGGTCGAAAAGTTCAGGGTTTCTTTGGCGCCCAGCGCCAGATAGCCCAGCTTACCAATGCTTTCATCGAATAAACTCAGGGTTTTTTCCTGCAACTCTTTGTCGAAATAAATTAACACATTCCGGCACAAAACCAGGTCAAATTCATTAAAAGACCGGTCAGAAACCAGATTATGGGTTGAAAAGATCATTTTATCCGCCAGCTTTTCGTCAAATTTAACCTGGCCATACTGGGCAGTATAATAAGCCGAAAAATCCTGTTTTCCGCCCGATTCAATGTAATTTTCGGAGTACAGTTTCATCTGCGCCAGCGGGAAAATCCCCTTCCGGGCTTTTTCAAGCACTTCCGGGTTTAAATCCGTTGCGTAGAGCAGGGATTTTTGCAATAAGTTCGCTTCTTTCAACAGGATCGCCATCGAAAAAACTTCCTCGCCGGTTGAACAGCCCGCGTGCCAGACCCGGATAAACGGTTTGGCCGAAAGCGTGGGAATAACGTCCGTGCGCAGCGACTTGTAAAATACCGGATCGCGAAACATTTCCGTCACGGTAACGGTCAGTCCTTCAATCACTTCTTTCAGGTACGTAACGTCCGATTTGATCCGGTATCTGAATTCGGCAAAACTCGGAAACTTATCCAGGATAAACAGCCGGTTGATCCGCCTTTTCAACGAGGCCCGGGCGTAGTTCGTGAAGTCATAGCCGTACACCTCAAACAGATCATTCACGATCAGATCAACTTCGTCATCTTCAATCATCATTCCTCCTTTAAATACGCGACAGAAGTTGCAGCAGCCGATCCACATCAACCGGTTTCGAGATGTAATCCGTCGCCCCGGCCTGCAGGCATTTTTCCCGATCGCCGACCATAGCCTGGGCGGTTACCGAAAAAATAGGGGTTTTAGCGCGTTTTGCGATGTTTTTTATCCGCGGGATGGCTTCATACCCGTCCATCTCCGGCATCATCATGTCAATCAGAACCGCATCGACGACCTCGTCCGTCTGCAACAGCTCCAGCGCATCCTGGGCCGTGGTGCACGACAGGCACTCGAATGCTTTTGCTTTCAACGTAGCGCTCAGGGCGAAGATGTTGCGCGCGTCATCATCAATAATCAGGATCCTTTTTTTAGGCATGGCTGCTTGGGAATTAAGGTACACGGGAGCAATCGGATCAGGAACGTTCATAAAGCCAAACCCGCAACAAAGACATAAGCTGATCGATATCGACCGGCTTGGTAATGTAATCGGAAGCGCCCGCCTGAATGCACTTTTCCCGGTCGCCGGTCATGGCTTTGGCCGTCACGGCAATCACCGGCAGGTTTTTCCACTGGTAATTTTCCCGGATTTTCTGAGCGGTTTCGTATCCATCCATTTGCGGCATCATCATATCCAGCAGCACAAGGTCAATCCCCGGGTTTTCCTGAAGTTTCTGATACGCTTCTTTGCCATCCAGGGCCGTAATCACGTTCATTTTATAATTCTCCAGCGCCTTGGAAAGCGAGAAAATATTCCGAACATCATCGTCGGCAATCAACACGGTTTTATTGGCCAGCACCTGGCTCAAAGCACCCAGTTTTTTAAAGTCTTCGCCCTTTTTGCCGGACTTTTTATTTTCATCGACCAAATGCAGGAAAAGAGACACTTCGTCCAGCATCCGCTGGTACGAATGGGCGGTTTTCAGAATGATGGAGTCGGCGTATTTCTTGATTTTTAATTCTTCGGCCAGTGAAAGGCTTTTGCCGGTAAAAATGATGATCGGCAGGTTTTCCAGACCCGGGTTTTTTTTGGCTTCTTCCAGCGTTTCATACGCCTTCGTATCGGGGATTCCCATGTCCAGAATCACGCAGTCGATTTCTTCTTTTTGCAGCGCATCGACGCCTTCCGATACATTACTTTTCAGCTCGGAATGAATGTTGAAGGACTCCAGAAAATACGCCAGTGCTTTGGCGTGCTTCGGGTTGTCTTCGATAATCAGGACTTTTTTCGTCGTGCGGTTCAGGACGTACTCAATCTTTTCAAAAATCTCCTGCATCTGCTCAAATGCCACCGGTTTATCGACAAAATCAACGGCGCCTTTCAGCAAACTTTCATTTTTCAGCTTGTGCGACGACATGATGTGCACCGGAATGTGGCGGGTTTGCGGATCGGCTTTTAGCGCGTCCATCACCTGCCAGCCGCTCATGATCGGCAACTGGATGTCCAGCAAAATGCCGAGCGGTTTGTAGATTCCGGCCAGTTTCAGCCCTTCGTCCCCCCGCACCGCCACCACGCCCTTGTAGCCTTTCTTGCGGGAGTAATCCAGCAGGGATTTGGCAAAGTTCGTGTCGTCTTCAATGATCAGGATGACTTTATCGCGGTCCGTAATCGACTTGCGGTCGTCGGGTACGCTTTCCGGAATGGTCGTGCTGATGTATTTATTCGCCGGGGCGGGTTCGTTGCTCACCACCGGTTCCGGGTTACGGCTCACATACTGCGTCGTCTGGTTCAGGCTGTGATCGGCCGGTAAACCATTGATGGGCAGGTGAATCGTAAACTCGCTGCCTTCGTTCACGGTGCTGGAAAGGACAATTTCACCCCCCAGCAATTTTGCCAGTTCGCGGCTGATGGAAAGGCCCAGCCCGGTACCTCCGTATTTCCGTTTGGTGGAACCGTCGGCCTGTTGAAAAGCCTCAAAAATGAGCTGCTGCTTTTCCGGCGGAATGCCGATACCGGTATCCTTGACGCTAAAGCTCAGCGTGGAGTCCGTCCGGGGAGTCCGCTTGACCGCCAGCGTAATACCGCCTTTTGAGGTAAATTTAAGGGCATTTGAGATCAGGTTTTTCAAGATCTGGCCCAGGCGCATCCGGTCCGTCTCAATAACCGCGGGCACATTCTTGTCGATAACGATTTCGAATTTCAGGCCTTTTTCTTTCGCCAGCGGAGCAAACAATGCCTGGAGTTCATCGGTTATTTCGGGCAGCGAAACATTCAGGTATTCCAGCTTCATCTGCCCAGCCTCAATTTTGGAAAGATCCAGAATTTCGTCAATCAGACCCAGCAAGCCGTTTCCGGACGACTGAATGACTTTCGCATAATCGATCTGATCCTCCGACAGATTTTCCTCGTTGTTTTCGGCCAGCAGGCGACTCAGCAGCAGGATCGAATTGAGCGGAGTGCGCAGTTCGTGCGACATATTGGCCAGAAACTCGGATTTGTAGCGGGTGCTCAGCTCCAGTTCTTCGGCCTTGCGCTGAATTTCGTTGTTTTTTTCTTCCAGCAAAAAGCTGCGTTCTTCGAGTTCGGCATTGGTTTGCTGCAATTCCTCCTGTTGCACCCGCAGTTCCTCCTCCGAAGCCTGTAGTTTCAGCGACTGCGCTTCCAGCTCGGCATTGACGTTTTCCAGTTCGTTGTGCTGCGCCTGCAATTCCTCGGACTGGGCCTGCGTTTCTTCCAGGAAATTCTGCAGTTTCACGTAGTCCAGAGCCGCGTTGATGCCGATGGCGATGCTTTCCAGATTATCCTCTAAAAACCGGATCTCCAGCGATTCGGGTTTGCGCAACAAACCAATTTCAATGGCGCCGATGCACACCCGGGCGTACACCAGCGGTACAATGATCAGCGCGGTCGGCGGGGTGCTGCCGAGCGACGAATTGACCTTGAGGTAATCAGCAGGTAAATCGTGAACCACCAGCGGTTTTTTGTTTCTGATCACTTCGCCCACCAGGCCTTCACCGATCTTAACCGTAGCGGGCGAATGGTGGGCCGCGTAGCTTCCGGCCAGCTTAAAACTGGCGTCATTATCAATGATGTAAACCGTGCCGATGGGCGCATCCAAATACCGGGTAAGCGTAGCAATCAGGTTGTTGGCGAGCTGGTTTAAATCCCGCTCATCCCGCAGGGCTTCATTCAATTGAACGGTTCCGGTTTGCAGCCAGTTCCGGCTGTTTAAATCCGTAAACGTCGTTTCCAGCGACTCCGCCATGGTGTTCAACGCCTTCGCAATGCGCCCCAGTTCATCGTCCTGATTATCCTGACTTCGGATGGCGTAGTTGCCCTCGGCAATATCCGACGTCTGGTCTTCCATAACCGTGATCCGTTCGGCGGTTTCCCGGTATTTTGCCTCGGCTTCTTTCTGTTTGGCAATCCGGTCGTCCAGGTCTTTTTTGATTCGCATGTAGGCGCTCCCCGTGATGATCACCGAGATAATAGCCGCCACCACGAGCAGATACGGCGTGTACGTAATGTAAATCTGCTGCTGCTCAAGACGAGTCGCCAACAGCTCGTTTTCATCCTTCTTAATCTGATTGATTACAATCCGGAGATCATCCATGACCTTTCTGCCGCGCGTCATTTCCCGGTGCCGCTCGACGGTATCCCGTAGAAAAAATTTGCTCCGCTTCACCAGGTCGATCACGCGCTGCATCTGGGTGAATTTGGCCTCATAAAGCGTCTTGGTCTCGGCCAGATTTTTTTGCTGTACCGGATTATCCACCGTTAATTGCCGAACAATATTATAGCTATTCGTAACCTTTTCGTAACTGCCGTTGTAAGGCTGCAGAAAAAGCGGATCGAGCGTAACCAGAAAACCGCGTTGCCCGGTTTCGGCGTCTTTCACGTACGAGATGATATTCTCGGACTCAATCAGGATCTGATTCGTGTGATTAACCAGCTGCGAATTTTCGATCAGTTTCTGCGTGCTGTAAAACGAAGCGATCAGGCTGACGAGCAGCAATAAAACGGAAAAAGAAAAAACAATCTGTAGCTGTCGTATAACGGAATTAGAAGTCGAATGCGGCATGGTTTCGCTTTTAAAATCGCTTAATTTTTAGTCTCTTCCCCGTCATTTCCCTGCCGAACCGGAAGAATCAGAATAAACTCGCTTCCTTCCCCCACCCGGCTTCTGGCAGAAATAATTCCGTTGTGTTTGTCCATGTTCTTTTTGGCAATTGCCAGACCGATACCGGTGCCTTCGTAGCTGGTCTGGCTCGCCAGTCGCTGAAAAATAACAAAAATCCGGTCGATAAACTTTTCGTCAAATCCGATGCCGTTATCGCGCACGATGATCCGGCAATACGGCCCGTCGGGCGCCGGTTCACTGTTGACGGCTTTTTCTTTAACCAACTCGGCCGTAATGGTAATAACCGGGGCGGTTTCTTTTTTAGAAAACTTCAACGCGTTACTGACCAGGTTCTGAAACACCTGCCGAATCCGGCCCGGTATGGTGTCGATCTCCGGTAAAGGCTCCACGGTGATGGTCGCTCCTTTTTTACTGATCAATTCGTCAAAATCCGACAGAATTTCTTTGACAATCCGGTTCAGATCCGTCAACTCGAATAAAGCCGGCGTGGCCAGCTGCGAGTACGCAAGCAAATCGTTGATCAGACTCGACATGCGGGCCGACGAATTGATGGACCGTTCGAGGTACGAAACCGCTTCCGGATTCGTCGCCAAATATTTCTCTTTAATCAGGTCATTCAAAATCTGTATTTTCCGGAGCGGTTCCTTTAAATCGTGGGAAACAACCCAGGTAAACTGCTGAAGTTCGTGATTACTTCGTTCAAGTTCGACATTTTTTACCAGCAGTTCCTTGGTCCGTAGTTCCACCTCGTGTTCCAGCAGTTCCGCGGCCATTTTCTGGGGATGGATATCCGTAAACGTTCCGACCCAACGCACGGTTGCCTCCTGCTGCCGGATGGGGATGATGCGCAGGAGGTGGTAGCGGTATTCGCCCGTATCCAGTTTTTTCAGCCGAACTTCGCGCGTAAACTCAATGGCGTTTTCAAAATAAATCGTCCATTCGTTGTAAATGTCGTCGTCGGGGTGGAACTGCGGAAAAGCCGTTGGATCGGCCGAATACTGAAACCAGTACTCATTGACGTATTCGATCTGGCCGTCGGGCTTGATGGCAAAAGCCATCTGGGGCAGTGAAGCCAGAACCGCCCGCAGCTCCTGCATCCGGCCCGCGATCTCCTCCTGGGCCCGTTTCCGCACCTCAACCTCCTGTTGCAGCGACGTTTGCGCTTCCCGCAATTCCTGCTGCTGCCGATACAGCCGGTGCAGGTTCTTTACTTTCAACACCAGAATATCCGGGTCTACGGGCTTCGCCAGGTAATCGACCCCGCCCGAGGTATAGCCCTGGGTAATGAATTTCTTTTCGGTATTGACCGCCGACAGAAACATGATGGACGTGTCTTTGGCCTTACTAAAACCGGCAATGGCATTGGCGACCTCAAAACCGTCCATGCCGGGCATTTGCACATCCAGAATGATCACCGCGTAATTGGCTTTCAGGACTTTTTTCAGGGCTTCCTCGCCCGAGTCGGCCGTGTCGACCTTAAAACCGTGTAGTTCAAGTATTTTTTTTAAGGGGAGGATATTTTCCGGCCTGTCATCAACAATCAAAATCATACGCAATGCAGGTGTTTAGGTCTACTGAAGAGGCCGTTTAGGTGTTTCCGATTTGCATTAAACAAGCAGTGAAGATAGCGCACCAGAACAGGTGCTTCCAAATTTGAGTCTGTACAGTAAATAAATAAATTGAAAGAAGCGGGATTTTGGCAGGGACGCAAAGCAAAAACCGCCGGATCATCTTATGATCCGGCGGTTTTGAGCAGCCCTGATGGGCGATTTTTGTCAATTCGATTCGTTTTGTTTTCGGGCTGGTCCGAATCAGTAGACGCCCCGTTGAGTCAGCAAGTCGAGGTTGTCGAAGAAATCCTGTTCTTCCATAATGAGGCCGTTTTCCATCCGGACGATGGTGGAGCCTTGTAGGGTTACGGATTTGCCGGTGGCCGGTATTCCGAAAATTCGCCGGAATGCACCCCGCTGAAGACCCAGTGCTTGGTCAGTTTGTTCTCCTGGCCGACCTACGATGCAGCGGGGGTGTTCGGGCGATCAGGAGACCCGGTTTTCGGTGATCTGGATTGGCGCGGCAAAAAAACCGTATTCCTGATTTGGTTCGTGAGGCAAATTACGTTCAAATCAGGAACAAGCGACGGCTGAAAACGAAAAAGACCACACAATTGTGTGGCCTGTCTTTCGGAGTAGCGGGAGCTGGACTCGAACCAGCGACCTTTGGGTTATGAGCCCAACGAGCTACCAACTGCTCCATCCCGCGATGTTTGGACTGCAAAGGTACGAGCTATTTGATAAAAAACAATTACCTTTGCAAAAAATTTAACCCCTCCCGCTAAAATTTATAGCCCGGAGGGGAGTTTTTTTCTGTACCCGTTGGTTATCAAGTCCATGAATAGTTCTACTGAAACGTATGCCCCGGACCATAAAGCCGGTTATGTCAGTATTGTCGGCAAACCCAATGTGGGCAAATCGACGCTGATGAACCAACTGGTGGGCGAGCGGTTGTCGATTATCACCTCCAAAGCGCAAACCACCCGCCACCGCATCATGGGCATCCTGAACGGCGTGCACAACGGGCAGGAGTTTCAACTGGTCTATTCGGATACCCCTGGCATCATCAAACCGCAATACCGCCTGCACGAATCCATGATGAGCTTCGTGCGCGGTTCGCTCGAAGATGCCGATGTAATTTTGTTTGTGACCGACATTTTCGAAAAACACGACGAAGATGACGTGATCGAACGCTTGCAGAAGACCCAGACCCCGGTTTTGCTGCTGATCAATAAAATTGATCTGGCAACTCCGGAGCAAATCGCTGAGAAAATTCAGTATTGGCAGGAGAATTTCAAGGCTGAATCGATCCTCCCGATTTCGGCACTCAATGCGCAAAACATCGGCCCGCTGTTTGAAGCCATTGTAAACCGCTTACCGGTGCACCCACCCTATTTCCCGAAGGATGAGTTGACCGACCGGCCCGAGCGGTTTTTTGCCTCTGAAATTATTCGTGAGAAAATCTTCCTGAATTACAAAAAAGAGGTTCCTTACAGTTGCGAAGTGGTGATTACCGGTTTTAAGGAAAAAGAAGACATCATTGTCGTCCAGTCCGAAATTCTGGTGGAACGGGCCACCCAACGGGCGATTCTGCTGGGCGAAGGTGGTAAAATGATTAAAAAAACGGGTATCATGGCCCGCGAAGAACTGGAACGCTTCTTCGGTAAAAAGGTGTTCCTTGAACAATATGTAAAAGTTGAACCCGACTGGCGCAGCAAAGAACGTGCGTTGAAACGGTTTGGATATGAGGAATAACGGTACAGGGCGAAGCGGACGAAAAGAGCTTTCTTCTTCTCCCTCCCTCCTTTGTTTCCCCTCCTCTTTTTTAAATTATGGCAAATATTGTAGCAATTGTGGGCCGCCCGAATGTCGGGAAATCGACGCTGTTTAACCGGTTGGTAGAGCAGCGCCAGGCCATTATGGATAACCAGCCGGGCGTAACGCGCGACCGGCATTACGGCTATGCCGACTGGACCGAGAAATACTTTACGGTGATCGACACCGGCGGTTACGTGGTCGGTTCCGATGACGTTTTTGAAGAGTCGATCCGCGAACAGGTGCAGATTGCCATCGACGAAGCATCGGTGGTTTTGTTTATGGTGGACGCCATGGCCGGTTTGACCGATCTGGACAAGGACTTCGCTGATGTGCTGCGCCGGTCGAAAAAACCGGTTTTTGTGGTGGCCAACAAATCCGAAACCGTCATGCGCCAGAATCTGGTTGGCGAATTTTACGCGCTGGGTCTGGGCGATCCGTTTCCGATTTCGTCCATCACGGGTACAGGAACCGGTGATCTGCTGGACGAAGTTGTGAAGCATTTCCCTTCTTCGGGTGTCGAAGATCCAAATGCCGGTATTCCAAGGATCGCCATTCTGGGCCGTCCGAACGTTGGAAAATCATCGTTTCTGAATGTGCTGATTGGCGAAGAACGCAGCATTGTAACCGACATTGCCGGAACCACGCGCGATGCCATTGATACGCGCTACAAGGCTTTCGGCAAAGATTTTATTCTGACCGACACCGCCGGTATTCGGCGCAAAGCGCGCGTGAAAGACAACATTGAGTTCTACTCGGTTATGCGCTCCCTGAAGGCGCTCGAAGAGTCGGATGTGGTCATTGTGATGCTGGACGCCACGCGGGGTCTGGAAGCGCAGGACATGAACATTATCGGACAGGCGGTGCGGGCCAAAAAGGGCGTCGTTCTGATGGTAAACAAATGGGATGCCATCGAAAAGGATACCAAAACCGCCGATGTGTGGAAAAAGGAGATCGTTCAGCGCATGGCGCCGATTGATTACCTGCCGGTTGTTTTTGCTTCGGTGCTGGAAAAGCAGCGGATTTTTCAGGTAATGGAAAAGGCAATGGAAGTGTACGGGAATAAGAGCATGAAAATTCCGACTTCAAAGCTGAATGATGCCATGCAGCCGGAAATTACGGCCTATCCGCCACCCGCCACGAAGGGAAAGATGATCAAAATCAAGTACATGATTCAGTTGCCAACGCCCTCGCCCACGTTCGTGTTCTTCAGCAACTTGCCGCAATACATCAAAGAACCGTATAGCCGGTATCTGGAGAATAAACTTCGTGAACATTTTAGCTTTGAAGGGGCGCCGATTACGCTATTTTTCAGACAAAAATAATGGGGACGGTCCCAACGACATCAAACCGGATACGATACTGGATTGGAGCGCTGCTGGTTTTTCTGGCAGCGTTTTGTTTTGCTCTCAAAGGGGTTTTAATCAAACTGGCCTACCAGTACCGGATCGATACCATCTCGCTGCTGACCCTGCGAATGGTTTTTGCCCTCCCGTTTTACGTTGCCATTGCGTTCTACCTGACACGGCGACTCCCGCCCGCCGGGCTTTCGGCCACCAACTGGCTGAAACTCGGTATGCTGGGCATTACCGGCTACTACATCGCCAGTTTTCTAAATTTTCTGGGACTGGTGTACATCACGGCGAGTCTGGAACGGATTTTACTGTTTGTTTATCCCACGTTTGTGCTGCTACTCGGAATGATCCTCTACGGCCGGAAAGTCAACCGATTGCAAATCTTGGCCCTGCTGCTCACCTACGCCGGAATTGTCGTTGCGTTTGTCCCCAATATCAATTCGGGCCAGCAGAAAGACGTTTTTCTGGGCGCGTTCTGGGTCGTTTTGAGCGGCCTAGTTTACGCGGTTTATCTGGTGGGCAGCGACAGCATGATTGCCCGGGTTGGCGCGCAGCGGTATACCTGTTACGCCATGATCACCGCGACGGCCGTAACCGTGTTGCATTGCGCGCTCGTCAACGGACTGAACCTGTTTCATTACCCGGCGCCGGTTTACTGGCTGGCCTTGGTGATGGCGGTTTTGGTAACCGTGATTCCCACCTTCATGATCGCGGAAGGAATCAAGCGCATCGGCTCCGGTAACGCGTCGATTGTGGCCAGCATTGGTCCGATTTTTACCATCGTGCTGGCCACCACCTTTCTGGATGAAACCATTTCATTTTCTCAGTTTGGGGGTACTTTGCTGGTGCTGTTCGGGGTATTCCTGATCGGCTGGAAAGGGCGGAAGTGAGGGCGGTTTTTTGGCCGGCTAAGGGGCCGAAACAGGCTCAAATAAGGGCGTTTGTTACCGTTTGATTTAAATACATTAACATATCAACTTCAGCGCCCGTATTTTTTTGGAGAATCTATATAAATAGTTAAATTTCAGTTACTTTACAATCTCTAAAACGCACAAAGAATCATGACGAAAGACACGCTAACGACCGATGAGAAAAAGATTGAGCGGGCAGCCTATGTATTAAAGGCCGTCGCTCATCCGCTGCGAATCAAAATCATTCAGATGCTGAATGAGCAGAAAGAACTGAATGTATCAACCATTTATAAGAATCTCAACGCCGAGCAGTCTCTGATCTCCCACCACCTGATTAACATGCGCGACAAGGGAATCCTCGAAATTCGCAGAAGTGGCAAGAACATCTATTATTTTCTGGTAGACGGCTCCATCGCCGAAATCATCGACTGCATCTACCGCAGCAAAATCATGGCCTAACAAAAAAGGAAGCCGGCGGCTTCCTTTTTTGTTTTCTAGGAGAACAACTCCCCATCCCGATACACGGGCACAACACCCAGGTGTCGGTACGCTTTTTCCGTGGCCTCCCGCCCGCGCGACGTACGTTTCAGATAGCCTTCCTGAATCAGGAACGGTTCGTAAACTTCCTCAATCGTTTCGGCTTCGTCGCCACAGGCGGTTGCGATCGTCGACAGACCGACCGGACCGCCTTTGAATTTATCAATGATCGTCGTCAGAATCCGGTTATCCATCTCATCCAGCCCATTCTGATCCACATCAAGCGCCCGAAGCGCCACTTCGGCAATATCAACCGTGATGATGCCCTTGCCTTTCACCTGCGCGAAGTCGCGCGTCCGACGGAGCAGGTTGTTGGCAATCCGCGGGGTTCCGCGGCTCCGGCGGGCAATCTCGTAGGCCCCGTCATCTTCGATAGGCGTTGCCAGAATGGCCGACGACCGTTTGACAATGGAGGTCAGCAATTCCGCATCGTAATACTCCAGCCGGGAATTGATTCCAAACCGGGCCCGCAACGGTGACGTCAGCAAACCGGCCCGGGTGGTCGCACCGATGAGGGTAAAGGGATTCAGCTTAATCTGAACCGTCCGCGCATTGGGTCCCGAATCGAGCATGATGTCGATTTTGTAATCTTCCATCGCCGAATACAGGTATTCTTCGACCACCGGATTGAGCCGGTGGATTTCGTCGATGAACAACACATCTTTTTCCTGCAGGTTGGTTAGCAAACCGGCCAGATCGCTTGGTTTGTCGAGCACCGGCCCCGAGGTCATTTTGATGTTGGCATTCAACTCATTGGCAATGATGTGCGAGAGGGTGGTTTTTCCCAAACCCGGAGGGCCGTGAAGCAGGACGTGGTCCAGGGCCTCTCCGCGCTGGAGCGCAGCCTGCACAAAAACCCGCAGGTTTTCCAGTACTTTGGCCTGTCCCGTAAAGTCTTCAAACGACAGCGGCCGGAGCGCGCGTTCGATCTCCTTCTCGGTCGCCGTCATCCCCTCATTGGTACCTTTCAGAATATCTTTCCGCATGGTTCTTTGAATGAAAGCATTTGCTGTTTACAACAAAAAACAAATCTGATTTTCAGCCACTTACAAGAGTGCTGATTTCATTCAAATATACGAAATTCCGGGCACATTACCGCTATCGCACCAACAGAATCGAACCGCGTTTTACCACGTTGGGCCGGTCCGGATAATAGAAGCTTTTGAAGTTGACAATGTACGGATAGACCATCGACGGATACGCCTGCCCGCGGTATTTTCCGTCCCATTTTTGTTCAGGATCATTCGACACGAAGATCACTTCACCCCAGCGGTTGAAGATTCGCAACTCGAAATCGGTTACGTACGAAGTGAACACATCCAGCAGGTCGTTGTTGCCATCGCCGTTGGGCGTGAACGCATCGGGAATCACGACCCGCGGTTCGCATTTATCCACGACGACGGCCGTATCTAGGGCGGCACAGCCGTTGGCTCCGGTTACGCGAATGGCATAGCGTCCGATTTCCAAAACCGTAATCCGGGGGGTCGAATCGCCCGAATGAGGCCAGAAGTACGTGAGATCACTGCCGCCCGACACCTGCAAAACCGCCTTTCCGTTATCGCCGACGCACAACGGCACTTCTTTGGTCAGGCTGAAATTCGGCAGGGGCAGGAAGGTCAGTTTCACCTCATCGGTCACCGTACAGGCCCCGGAGGTCGCGACAACCGAATACGTCCCCGAAACCGTGGGGTTAATGGATGGCGTGGTGGCCCCCGTCGACCACTGGATGGTCGCCCCTGGCGACGCTATCACTTCCAGCCGGAGATCCGGTCTCGGACACAGGGTCGTGTCCGGTCCCAGGCTAACCGTTGGCGGAACCTGGACAAACACAATCTTGCGGTCGGAAGCAATGCAACCGCCCTGCGAGGCCGAATAGGTCAGGACGATGGGATTGATCCCGGCCAGGCTGTCCGCCGGAGTAAACCGCCCGGTGCTATCGACGCCCCGCCCCGTCCAGAAACCGCCTAAGGGTGTCGCGCCACTCAGCGTCACAACCGGCGCATTGGCGCACACTTCCAGCGGGAGACCGGCTTCCACGACCGGTTTTGGGTTGAAGCTCACCACGACCTCATCCGAACCCTGGCAACCCGAAATCGGATTGCGAACCGTCAGCCGGTAGGGCCCGGCCGTGGTGGCATTGATGGAGGGCGTGTTCTGACCGGTATTCCACTGGTAGATATCGCCGGGAGTCTGCACCAGAGAAGACAGCACAATCGTGTCGCCAATGCATTTGCCGCGATCCGGCCCCAGCGAAACAAAACCGGTGGTATCGACCGGCACCCGAATGTTGCTCAAGGTATCCAGACACCCCCCAGCATCGCGCGCTTCAAGGCTGTAAACTCCGCCGTTGATCCCGGTCAGGCCCGAGCCATTGCCCACGATGGTTCCGGCGGTATCCCGCCAGATAAACTCCGTCGGACGTCCCCGCACCACCGTCAGTCGGATGGAACCGCTTTGCGGCACCGTACACAACGCCGTCTGCGGAGTAGCCTGAACCTCGATGCTGTTGTTGGAACGCAGCGTAAGCGTTGTATCGACGGTACAGGCGTTATCGCTGATGATCCGAACCGTATATTCACCATCCCGAATGCCTTGCAGCAGGGCACTGGTGTCGCCGACCGACTGGCCACCCAGACTCCATTCGTAGCGCCGAACCGTAGCCGACCCAACGCTCAGCCGAATGCTGCCATCGGCGGTGGTACAGCCGGTGGGGGGTGTCATAAACGCCGTAATAGACGGTTTCGGCAACGCAATGACGGCTACCGTATCGGTATTTGCACACCCATTCAGGTCCTTGACAATAACCGAGTACTGCCCGGCCTGCGTAATCGTGGTTTCGCGGGTTGTCGCCCCATTGCTCCACTGGAAACTTTCCCAGGCGTTTCCGCGAGCGGTCAGCGTTAGCGAACCATTCAGGCATAGGGTGGTATCCGGACCAAGCGTGAAGTTGGGTGGCGTCCGCAAGGAAACGTTGATGGTGTCAGTCTGAAAACAACCGCCGTTAGCCGCAATGACAACGAATTGCCCGGGAGGAATCCCATTGTACCCCGGCCGGCCCGGGGTTGTCACGGTCAACGTTCGCTCGTTGTACCCTCGTATCAAGCGCCCGTTTCGGATCCATAAGTAAAGACTGGCTTCCACCTTGGCGTCGAGCGTAACAGTGTTGGCGCAGGTATCGATTCGGGCGGGTAAATTAATGGGATCAGGCGTCCGGACAATGGTTACATCCTGCGTAATGGTCGTATCCTTACAAACACTGCCATCCGAACGTAGGGTGACAATGTGCAAACTGACCGAATACGTGCCGGGCTCGTTGTACGTGTGCGTAGCCTGGGTCGCTGTCGAGCTAAACGGCGCGCTGCTGTCGCCCCAGTTCCAGGTATAATTATCTTTCAAGGGCGGACACATGGGCGTGGCCGTAAACTGCGTGGGCGAACCGGCGCAGGTGTCGGCATACGAAAAACCGGGTGAGCTGGACGGTTCGTTGAAATTGGCGACCATGTTGGGTAAGCCCAACTGGCTCGTCGGGCCGTTCAGGTTGACGCCATTGGGGTCAAACGTAGCCGGTGCCAGCAGTTCATCGTTTGGATTCTCGATCACGCCCAGGCTGGTGCCGTCTTTGATTGCGACGTAAATCCGGCCATCGGAGCCCACCTGTAAGGCCCCGTACTCCCGCGTTTTGGTACTGTCCAAAACCGTCCTGGACGCTTCTATGGCCTCCCTGTCCGGATTGGTCAGGTCATAAATCAGAATCTGGGACGCATTGGCGGTGTCGCCCTGCAAAGTCACGTAAAGCTTGGAGCCATCCGGTGAAAACTCGACCCCGTAGGCTTTCGGCGGGGCGGGGCCAATGTCAATCTGGGTTCCTCCGGACATCACGCCGGTCGAATCATTGAACGTAAAGACTTCTACGTAGTTGGTTGGCGGACCGGGCACCACCACTGCGACCGGGCGGTTTCCGTTGCCGGTCGTATCCGCCGGACCGATTTTCATGTACCCCTCCCCTTTCGTCGTGGTGTCGTGGGGCATCCCGAGCGCGTATTCTTCCGGCCCTTCAACCCCGCCTTTCGTGACGTGGTAAATCTGAAACTTGTTGTTACCGTAATCGTGAGAAATCACCCAGTAGGTGGTATCGCGGTCGTTCCGAACCGACGCCAGCCGCTCGGTCACCAGCGTGTCAACCAGCGTATTTTTTTCGACAATGGCCCCGGTTCCCTGGTTATACCGCATATCGACCGTGCTGACGCTGAGGATTTTCTGGCCGTTGATTTCGGAAGTCGTGTATACCTTATAGAGGTATTCGCAACCCCGGCAGGTGGGCTGCGGCACAATCAGCGCCGACTGCGTCGAATTTTCACTGCCCTGCAACTGCGCCGTATCCGCCGGGTTGAGCGGTTTCATCAGGTTGCCGTTTTTGTCGTAAATATTGATCCCGCCGGTGTAGAACAACAACTGGCCTTTGGTGTTGGAAATGGACGAAGAACCTTCGATGGTATTCAGTTTCCCGTCGTCCAGGGCCGTGGGACTTCCGCCCGAAAAATCGACGCCGGCGTTGTTGCCAAAATACCACTTAACGCCTTGCTGCTGAGGCCGCTGCCCGCAGACCTGCACGTTGATTTTGTCCTCCACCGAACAAACCTTCTGCTTGTCGGCCTGCGTTCCAATCCAGACTTCGACGGAGTAACAGCCCGCGCTATCGACCTGGATGGTCTGCGTGGTGTCGCCTTTCGGATACCAGAGAAAGCTGGCACCCGCCGGAGCACCGTTTGGATACGGATTGAGCGTAATTTTTTGCCCGTTACACAACATCGTATCCGTCCGCCAGTTCTGAAACTGGGTCGGCGGAAGACCGATGGTTATTTGTTTACTAGTGGCGGGTAAAACCGTACCGTCCTGCAACGTTCGGGTTAGCGTAACCGTGTAAGTGCCGGGATTATTGTAAGAGTGCTTGGGTTTGGCGACCGAAGACGTATCGGACCCCGAACCGGGATCGCCAAAATTCCAGACGCGGGACCGCACATTCGGAACCGTGTCTTCAAACATAACGCCGGTATCGCACGTCGGATCCGGAATGCAAAGTTTGCCGCTTACTTTAATTCCCGACGGTCCGGCGGTTTGCGCCCGGGCCATGCCGATAAACAGCCCCCAACACAGAAGCATCCACCCCAGCCGTCGTACCATTCCTGTATAGGTTGTCATTCGCTGCTAATAATAATCTAGTACCTCGTCTGACCCGGTTTTGTTGCGTTCCGTTGCTTTTATCGGTGCAAAACCGGGCAAATTGTAAACGAAATGGCGGCTATAAAAATTTTATAGGTTACCGTTCATAGATTTCAGCATTGTCAGCTACCTTTATCTGACTCGTCAAGTGCAATTTTACACCAAAAAAACGTTTATGTTATTAGTGTTTTGCCACAACCATTTTGGCAGGTTGTTTGCACTAAAGATACAGCTATGTTAAAACGTTACGTATTTCTGCTCCTGGGGTTGCTGATGGTTGGAACAGCCTGGGCGCAGGACCCGCAATTTTCGCAGTTCTACGCGGCTCCCATGTACCTGAATCCGGCCTTTGCGGGTTCGGCGCTGGCACCGCGTGTGATGGTTAACTACCGCAACCAGTGGCCCGCCGTAACGAACTACGTCACATCGATGGTCAGTGTCGACCACTTTTTCGAGCGCTACAACAGCGGAGTGGGCCTGATGATTCAGAACGACAACCAGGGCCAGGGCCGCATTCGTTCCACCGATATTGGCCTGCAATATTCCTACCAGATTCAACTGGCCGAGCAGACGTTCGTGCGTCTGGGCGTGCAGGGTTCGTACGTCAACCGTTCCATCAACTGGTTTGGCCTCACGTTCGGCGATCAATACAACAATGGCGGTTTTACCGGCAATCCCACCACGGATCCGGTGGTTTCGCAGGGTACGCCCAAAATTTCGTACCTGGACTTTTCAACGGGCGGTTTGCTGTATTCCGACTGGTACTGGATTGGGGTGGCAGCTCACCACCTGAGCCGCCCGAATCAGGGCGTTTTTGTGCTGAGCGACGAAAGCCGGCTGCCGCTGAAAGGAAGCGTCCACGCCGGTTTGCGAATTCCGTTTGCCGGTTTTACGGGGCTGGGCGACGAATGGGATCGTGAAAAAACGATTTCGCCCGCCGTCAACTACCGGTTTCAGGGCAAATACGATCAGTTGGACCTGGGGGTTTACATGACCTATTCGCCGATGGTGGTGGGGCTTTGGTACCGGGGTTTACCCTTGAAAAAATATGCGCCCAACGTGACCAACCGCGAATCCCTGATTGCGCTGGTCGGTTTTCGTCAGGATGCGTTTTCGATCGGCTACAGTTACGACGCCACCATTTCGTCCCTCGGCCCCGGCAGTGGAGGAGCACACGAAATTTCGCTGTCGTATACCTTCGATAACTGGCCTCCGGGCAAACCCAAAAACCGCAACGCCCGCAAACAGCTTTCCTGTCCGAAATTCTGACCTACCTACAGTACGTCAGCCGAGATCTTTCACCACCAGTTGGACGGTATACCGGCTTTTCTGCTCGACCAGCAGCGTTTTATTGACCAGCACCCGGTTGATGGTTTCCTCATCATAATGCCGGATCGTAACCAGTTCCAGGCCGTCGTTGTAGTTGATCTGGAAGTCTTCCTGCAAACCCGTCAGCAGGCGACTGAGCCGCTCGGTGCGATAATCGACCACCACTGAAAAGCTGATGGCGGTATTTTGCATCAGGTTAATCTTGACGCCCTGCTCCGCAAACTGGCCGAAGATTTTGCTCAGATTCTCTTCGGCGATAAACGAAAAGTCCTTGGAGTGAAAGGAAATCAGCGTCTGATCGTTCTTGAAAATAAAGGAAGGAACGGGCAGACTTTGCCGGGAAGTCCCGATCACGGTTCCGGGGTTCTGGGGTTGCAAAAACGAACGCACGTGCAACGGAATCTGCCGGTTCTGCAACGGCTTGATGGTTTTCGGATGGATCACCTTGGCTCCGTAATAGGCTAATTCAATGGCATCCTGATAGGTCAACTGGTCAATCTTGACGGTTTCATCGAACCACTTCGGGTCGGCATTCAAAACCCCCGGCACATCCTTCCAGATCGTCACGCTTTCGGCTTTCAGGCAATGGGCAAAGATGGCGGCCGTATAATCGGAGCCGTCACGGCCCAGCGTAGTCGTTTGACCTTCGCCGGTGCTGCCAATAAATCCCTGGGTAATGACGATATTATTTTCCAGCAGTTCGGCCAGCGAATCCGTAATGTATTCGCAGGTTTGGTCCCAATCGACTTTTCCTTCCCGGTAACTATCGTCCGTCCGGACCAACCGCCGGGCATCAACCCAGAACGAATCCAGTCCGGTCTGATTCAGGTAAGCATTGACCAGCCGGGTGGCCAGCAACTCCCCATATGAAACGAGTTGATCGTAGATCTGGTCGGCATGCGCTCCCGGTTCCTGGTTCAGAATGGATTCCATGTCGGCAAAAAGCTCAAAAACCGGCGAAAAAACCGGCGACTCCGGTTCCGTTAATTCACTGACTGCCTGTTCGTGATAAGCCCGAATGCGCTGCCAGATCAGAGACGTGTCGGCCTGTCGGCGCAGATACGCCCACGTCAGTTGCTCCAGCGCGTCGGTAATGTCACCCATCGCCGAAACCACCACTACCAGTCGGTTTGGGTGCTGTCGAATGATTTCGGCCACATTACGAATACCCTGCGCGTCTTTCACCGACGCTCCGCCGAATTTATATACCTGCATGTTTTACCGTGTGAAATGAAGAAACGCGGTCCGGTCATGGATGCCCGGAGCGATGCGTTGGCTCAGCGCCCGCTCTCCCCGATCCAAATGACTCGACCGCGCTCTTTTGATGGCCTAAAATCAGGCGGTTACGGCCCGCTCCGTATAAATCAGCTCCCGAACCGCCTGGGCAATTCCCTGCGGGTCGAAACCGCATTCCCGGTGCAGATCGATTTGTTCGCCGTGTTCGATTATGGCATCCGGAATACCCAGACGCTTGACCCGGGCCATGTACCCATGATCGGTCATAAATTCCAGCACCGCACTGCCAAAACCGCCCATCAGGCAGCCGTCTTCCACCGTGAGCACTTTATCATAGCGCCGGAAGATTTCGTGCAGCATCGTTTCGTCGAGCGGTTTTACAAAGCGCATGTCGTAGTGCGCCGGCTGAATCATTTCTTTTTCGAGCAGTTCGCAGGCCGTCACCCCGTAGTTTCCGATGGGCCCAATCGTCAGAATGGCCACCTCTTTCCCGTCCCGGATTTTACGGCCTTTCCCCACTTCGATTTCTTCCAGTGGCGTTTTCCAGTTGGGCATCACGCCCTCGCCCCGGGGATACCGGATCGTAAAGGCCTGTTTCCCCTGCTGAATGGTATCCGATTGCGCCGTAAACATCAGGTTGCGCAATTCCTGCTCATTCATCGGGCTCGACACGATCATGTTCGGGACGCAGCGCATAAACGACAGGTCGTAGGCGCCGTGGTGCGTGGGGCCGTCGGCGCCGGCAAAACCGGACCGGTCGAGGCAGAACACAACCGGTAATTCCTGAATGCACACGTCATGAATAACCTGATCGTAGGCGCGTTGCATGAAGGTGGAGTAGATGTTGCAAAAAACCACCTGCCCCTGCGTCGCCATCCCCGCCGAGAACGTTACAGCGTGCTGTTCGGCAATTCCTACGTCAAAAGCCCGGTCGGGAATGGCCTTCATCATGATGTTCATCGAGGAGCCCGAGGGCATGGCGGGCGTTACGCCCACAATTTTTTCGTTTACTTCAGCCAGTTCAACCAGCGTATGACCAAACACATCCTGGTACTTGGGCGGTTGCGGACTGTCGTATACTTTCTTCTTGATCTCGCCGGTCACCTTGTCAAACAAACCGGGTGCGTGCCACTTGGTCTGGTCTTTTTCGGCGGGGCCGTATCCTTTGCCTTTCACCGTGAGGCAGTGCAGCAATTTCGGACCGGGAATGTCCTTCAGGTCGTTCATTACACTAACCAGATGATCGATATCGTGGCCGTCGATCGGGCCAAAATACCGCAGGTGCAATGATTCGAACAGATTGCTTTGTTTCAGGAGCGATGCCTTCAGCCCGGTTTCAATTTTGGAAACAATGTCCTGCGCGCTTTTGCCGAAATTGCTCATCTTGCCCAACAGGTTCCAGACTTCGTCCTTTACTTTGTTGTAAGTCGGCGAGGTGGTAATATCGGTCAGGTATTCGCGCAACGCCCCCACGTTGGGGTCGATGGACATGCAGTTGTCGTTCAGAATGATCAGCAAATCCGCTTCCGTCGATCCGGCGTGGTTCATGCCTTCAAAGGCCAGGCCGGCCGTCATGGCGCCGTCGCCGATCACGGCAATGTGATGCCGCTTCGGATTGTTTTGCAGTTGCGAAGCTACCGCCATACCCAAAGCCGCCGAAATCGAGGTGGATGAGTGACCAACGCCAAAGGAATCATACGGACTTTCCTTGCGTTTTGGAAAACCGGACAGTCCCTTGTAAAACCGGTTGGTGTGAAATTCTTCCCGCCGGCCGGTCAGGATTTTGTGGCCATAGGCTTGGTGTCCAACGTCCCAGACCAATTGATCATCCGGCGTATTGAAAACATAGTGAAGGGCAACCGTCAGTTCGACTACACCCAAACTGGCGCCAAAATGGCCTCCGTAAACCGAGACATTATCGACAATAAATTGACGGAGTTCAGCACAGACTTGGGGGAGTTGCGTTTGGTCCAGATTCCGAAGATCGTCTGGAGTGTCAATCCTGGCGAGCAGCTTGCCGGGTGTGATCAACATAGCGGGTGGTTGTATAAATTGTTTTTCATAAACATCCTGTGTTAACAAACTGTTTCACAGGAAGCAGTTATGAAAAGAGTACCGGGCAAAAGTACAAAAAAAATAGTAATCGTTTAGGCCATTTGGTAATTCTCGGCAAATGAATAGCCGGTCTTGCCGTAGGCTTAAAAAGCACGTCCAAACAGAAGTTTAGCGTGCTTTTTACAAAATTCTCAGACAACTTCTTCTCCTCCCTACCGAAAGCGAATAAAAACCTTCGCAAGAAAAATACAATTCATTTGTCAGCCACGCTGGCTGGCTCTAAATAGTTTCTGTTTTTCTTCGCGTGTCAGGCTTTCGTACCCCGAACGGGAAATCTTATCCAGAATGGCGTCGATCTCGTCCTGATCCGGCATGGCAACCGCCGACGGAGACGAAGGAGCCGCGAAAGAACCGGCGCTCATGTTGGCACTGCTCCGCTGCCGGTAGGATACCTTGACAGGCGGTTTTTTCCGAAACAAGCTCTGCCAGCCGTCCATGACCCAGTAAATAGGCTGGCCCAGATCCGTGCCGCTTTGCAGCATTTTAATGAACAGAAAACCGACTAACGCACCACCCAGGTGGGAGAGTTCGCCCCCGGCATTCGGGCCGATCGACCGCGCCAGCGACAGAACAATGTAGAAGAAAGCAATGTATTTGATCCGTACAGGACCTAAAAACAGCAGATGGAAGGTATAATTGGGCAGCAGCGTTGAAGCGCCGACCGCGACGGAAAAGGCAGCCGCCGAAGCGCCCCACATCCGGGATTCGCTCACCTGCGCGTGAAAGTACGGCAACAGATTATAAATCGCCATGTAGGCCAGACCACCGGCCAGACCACCCAGCATGTACAAGGCCACCAGCCGCCGGTTTCCCAGGTATTCGTCGATCAGACGCCCGAACCAGTACAGAAAAAGCATGTTGAACAGGATATGAAAAACGTCTTCGTGCGTAAAGAAGTACGTAATCATGGTCCAGGGCTTCGTGATGAAGGTACCCAGCGCAGCCGGTAACCGCAATTGATCGACAATCAGGGTATAGACGGCTGACATTTCCGCCAGCGTCAGGATGACTTTCAGAATCAAAAGCAGCAAAAAGACAATGGTATTAACAAGAATTAACTGCACCAACGTGTTGTTGGGCTTGTTGAATTCGCTCCGGAAGTCATCTAACAGTCCACTCATCACTCAATAAAAATTATTTCGTTGCTTCCCCCAATATTTTACCAAAATAAAAGCAAACAGCATACCGCCAATATGCGCAAAATGGGCCACGTTGTCGGACTGTGCCCGGTAAATACCGGAATATAGTTCATACGCGCCGTAAAACGCCACCAAATACTTGGCTTTGATGGGAATGGGCGGAAATAACAGGAAAAGTTCGGTATTTGGGAATAATAATCCAAATGCCATCAATATTCCAAAAATGGCTCCCGACGCGCCTACCATCGGAATGGCTAATTGCTGTTCGTAATACTGATTGACCAGTTGTACGGACCCCCGTACATACGAGGGATCCGTGGGATTCTCTTCAAAAACCCGCAAAAAATTATCACCCTGACTTAAAAGGCCTTCATCCGACAAAAAGAGCTCCAGCGTCGTCGGGCTGGGGTTGCTTTGAAAGGCCACTACCTTATCTCGTAACTGGCTGGCTTCAAAATAGTTTATACCCGAAAATAATAAACCGGCGCCAATACCGGTAATAAAATAAAAAATGGTAAATCGTTTGCTTCCCCAAACCCGTTCAAGCATCGGGCCAAAGAAAAACAAGCCCAGCATGTTGCTAAATATGTGTCCGAAATCCGCATGCAGGAACATGTAGGATACAAACTGGTGGGGGGCAAAAGCCGGCGACAGAACAGAGTATAATCCAAACATTCTGATCAGGTCGATTCCCGACATTTTGACAAGAAACAGACCGACATTAACAAGCAGGAGCGTCCTGACAACCGGCGTAAGCATCATAAAGTTGTAACGTTTTCTGGCATAATAACGATATCAGGACCGAAATAATCCTGCTAATTTATCCAACGTCAAGACCGTCGTAATCAGTTCGCCGTTGGGCGTATAGGTCGGGTTTGACGATGCAATTAATTGTTCGACCAACGCCCGCTGCTCCGGCTCGGCCAGTTGTTTCGATTGCCGGACCGCCGACCGCCGGGCCAGCGACCGGGCCAGCACCTCGGCGCGTTCGAGTTTGAGCCGCCCGGTATCCTCGCGGAGC
The DNA here is from genome assembly GCF_054780775.1 of Larkinella ripae. NCBI lineage: Bacteria > Pseudomonadati > Bacteroidota > Cytophagia > Cytophagales > Spirosomataceae > Larkinella > Larkinella ripae. Next base: position 104,905 of record NZ_BAAGVR010000017.1, on the reverse strand, counting down.
TGGGCCAGGAGGTTGGCAAAAAGTTCTTCCTCGTTCTCGCCCACCGAGAGAGCGGGCACCCCGCGGATGAGAAAGGCATTCTGCCCGATTTCGTCAAAAAGAAACCCCAGGCTGGTCAAATCATCGCGTAATTCCAGCGCCAGGTTATAATCGACCGGCATCACCGATACGGTTTTTGGAAACAGCAGTTGTTGCGAAACGCCGTTCCGTTTGGTCAGCGCAGCCTGGTACTGGTCGTACAAAATCCGCTCATACGCCCGGCGCTGATCGATCACCAGCACACCGGCCTGAACCGCCGTCAGCAAATACCGGTTGAAGCCCTGAATAACGGCGGTAATCGCTTCGGACGTGAGCGGTACGGTTTTTAGCTGATTGGCCCGGCTTTCGACTGTTACGGCCCCGGTTTCCGGCTGTTTGTCGCCCAACTCACCGGTTTCAAAAAGCGGAGCCGCTTCGGTAGGCGATTCCGGTGTTTCAAGGCCATCAAACAGGGCCTGCCAGTTGGCGGCTGACTTGCGCGGAAAGTCAAACCCCGATCCGGTTTTTTGCTCGGCGGGTTCACTGGACCAGGCGGGCGACATTGGGCGCGGAGCCGACCGGTTTTTCGTTTCCGAAGGTTCAGCATCCGGTTTTAAGTCGGCCGAACGCCGGGGGGCCGGAGTCACCGGCAGAAAATTAACATTCGAGTCAAAATCGAGCGAAGGCGTCAGGTTATACACGCCGACGGCTTTCCGGACGGCGGCCATGACGATAGCGTAAACCGAACGTTCGTCGTCGAACTTGATTTCGGTTTTTGTGGGGTGAATGTTGATATCGATGTGCGACGGGTCGATTTCAATAAACAGCACATAAAACGGGTGGCAACCGTCCTGAATCGTTCCTTCGTACGCGCCCACCACGGCATGGTGCAGGTAATTGTGTTTAACGAAGCGCGAGTTGACGAAAAAAAACTGCTCCCCGCGCGTTTTGCGGGCAAATTCGGGCTTGCCAATGTACCCGCGTACGTTTACATACGGCGTTTCTTCCTCGCAGAAAGCCAGTTGTTCCCGGTATTGTTTTCCAAACAAATCAACAATCCGGCGGCTCAGCTTCCCGGCCTGCAGGTTATACACCTCCGAATCATTGTGGTAAATCGAAAAGGCAACCTCCGGATGGGCCAGCGCAACGCGCTGAAATTCGTCCAGAATATGCCGCATTTCGACGGAATTCGTCTTTAGAAAATTACGCCGGGCCGGGACATTGAAGAATAAATTTTTAACGAGAATATTGGTTCCCGGCAAACACGAAACCGACTCCTGGGTTTTCAGCTCCGATCCTTCCATGCGGATCAGCGTTCCCAGTTCGTCCCCGGCATCCGACCGGCGGGTTCGCAATTCCACCTGGGCAACGGCGGCAATGGACGCCAGGGCTTCACCCCGAAACCCCATCGTCCGGATGCGGAATAAATCGTCCGATGAGCGGATTTTCGAGGTTGCATGGCGTTCAAAACTCATTCGGGCATCGGTTTCGGACATGCCAATGCCATCATCTATAAGTTGAATTAAGGATTTACCAGCCTCACGGATAATAATTTGTACGGTTTTTGCTTTAGCATCCACTGAATTTTCCAGCAATTCCTTGACCACTGATGCTGGCCGTTGCACCACTTCACCAGCCGCGATCTGATTGGCGATGGAATCGGGAAGCAGTTGAATAATATTCAACATTTTGTATTTATCTAATAATCCGAGGTCTTAACAGAAGAACAAATTACTACTTTTCTATGACATAAGAAAAAGCAGCCGAAAGAGCTTCGCTATTTTTATAAATCTTTTTTTCGGATTCGTTGTTATAGAAATAATTCAAGACTCGTTTTGAATATAATTAGAAAAAATTCGATTATTTTTTGTTGATTTCGTGCAAATGACAAAAGGTTTTACGAATTTGTAGGCATTGAAAAGTGGCACAATTTTACCCAAATACCGAGATGAAGAAGGTCAATCTGAACATGATTTTGCACTGGGTCGTTTTCTTCCCGATTATCTTACCGCTTTGTATGATCTTTGGCGCTGTGCAGGGAGCCATCCAGATGGCGGAACGTGTCATCAACCAGTTCTGGTCGGACGTAACGCCCACCATTGAGTGAATTGCCGAACAACTATTTTCCCGATTTGACGACCCGGTTTTTCGTCCGGAAAGCCGCGTTCCATTCCAGCTTAAAGTAGGATTAATCTACGGTCGCACAGCCACGGGCCACCGTAACTCAGTAGATAAAATCCAGGTTTTTATCCTTGTAATCCTCCGGATCAAGCGTCAGGAACTCCTCCCAAAATGGATTATTAGGCACCCCGGCTTTGCAGATCAGGGGTTCTTTTTTGATGGGATGAATGAAATAAAGCCGTCTGGCATGTAAATTGATACTACTGTCCTGATTTGGTCGGGGGTAACCATATTTGATGTCACCCCGGATCGGACAGCCTATGCTGGCCAGCTGCACCCGAATCTGATGCGGGCGGCCGGTAATCGGGTTCACCTCCAGTAAATAATGATCATTGATCTTGCCGAGCAGCCGGTACGTTAATTCGGCCTTCTGCGAACCCGGCACCTCCCCTTCATACGCTTTCACCGTATTGGTCGCTTCATCTTTCAGCAGAAAATGCGTCAGCCGGCCCTTTTCCTCACGCGGTTTTCGCGCGACGACCGCCCAGTAAGTCTTCTGAACCTGCCGCTTCCGGAAAACTTCGTTCATCCGTTCCAGCGCCTTTGAGGTCCGGGCAAACACCACCAAACCACTGACGGGCCGGTCGAGCCGGTGAACCGTTCCCAGGAAAACCTCACCCGGTTTTTCGTATTTCTTCTTGATGTAATTTTTGATCAGATCCAGCAGCGGCACGTCCTTCGTTTTGTCGGCCTGCACCAGCACCCCCGGTTCTTTATTGACCACAATCAGGTGATTGTCTTCATACACAACAACATACTTCTGTTTCATAATGACAGGATGAATGCAGATTCATCTTTTTGCGCTTTCAAAACGAGCGATCGCGATCTTAATAGGCTTCCTCCTTACTCGGAAACTCCCGGTTTTTCACATCATCGACGTAATGTCCGATGGCTTCCGTAATAACGCCGTGCAGATCGGCGTACCGACGCAGAAAACGCGGTTTAAACTCTTTATTAATGCCCAATAGATCGTGCAGCACCAGAATCTGGCCGTCGGCATCCGGCCCGGCACCAATGCCAATGGTCGGAATCGTCAGACTCTGCGAGACCTGCTGCGTCAAAGCGGCCGGAATTTTTTCCAGAACAACGGCAAAGCAACCGATGGTTTCCAGCATTTTAGCATCCTCCAGCAACTTCTGGGCTTCCGTTTCTTCCTTGGCCCGAACGGCGTACGTACCGAATTTATAAATCGACTGCGGAGTTAACCCCAGGTGGCCCATCACTGGTACGCCCGCGCTCAGAACGCGAATAATCGACTCTCTTACTTCCAGACCGCCTTCCATTTTCACGGAATGCGCCCCCGATTCTTTCATGATCCGGATGGCCGACCGCAGTGCTTCGGTCGAATTGCCCTGGTAGGAGCCAAACGGCAAATCGACCACCACCAGCGCCCGCTTGACCGCCCGTACGACCGAAGCCGCGTGGTAAATCATCTGATCCAGCGTAATGGGCAGGGTGGTTTCGTGACCCGCCATCACGTTCGAGGCCGAGTCGCCCACCAGAATGATTTCTGCACCGGCAGCATCGACCAAACGACCCATTGAATAGTCATAGGCGGTCAGCGCCGAAATTTTTTCCCCTTTGGTTTTCAGTTCCTGAATAACGTGGGTCGTAATCCGTTTGATGTCGGGGTTGTGAACAGACATTCGTTCTATAAACCGTTTAGGCAATCGTGAGCAGAATCAGCAGGCAATCTACGGCTAATTAGTATGCAGAAAACCAAGATAGTAGCAAAATGATTCTGTAAACCGGAGTCGGTTTTGGATTCGCCCGGAAATCAACGGTCAATCAGCCAGGATTCGGGATTCATTCGATTGGTGCTTTTCCAGACCTGGAACTGTACTTCCGCCACCCCGTCCTTGTCCGTTGCCACCACCCCAATCACATCGCGGGCTTTCAGGCGCTGGCCAACCTGCACCGATACGCTTTTCAGTTTGGCGTACACGGTATAATAATCACCGTGCTGAACCGCAACGATGTTGTGCATCCCGGTTACGTAAGTCGTGTACTGGACAATGCCGTCATAAACCGCCCGCACCACTTCGCCGGGGTTGGTCTGGATGTCAATTCCGGGGTTATCCTGCATAACGCCTTTCAAAACCGGGTGCGGTTTTACCCCGTAATGATCCGAGATGAATCCCCGGGAAACCGGCCAGGGCAGCCGGTTGCGCGAGGCTGCAAAGGACGATGCTAGTGCGGTTTCTTCTTCATTGAGCAGCGAATTCCGGCGCTCGTCGATTTTGCGGGCCGTCCGCTCCGGTGCTTCCGGAGCCGCTTCCGTGGGTTTGGCCTCGGCGACGTCGGCCGGTTTTTCGGCACCCGGTTCTGCCGCAGCTTCTTTTGCCGCTTTGGCAGCCGCTGCGGCCGCGGCCCGTTCCCGGGCAATCCGCTCCCGCTCGGCTCTTTCACGCGCCAGTCGGGCCAGCCGCTCCCGCTCCTGCCGTTCCCGGATCTCCCGGCGAATCATTTCGGTGATCGCCGACTCCAGCCGGTTTACCGCTTTGCGGCTTTCGGCCAGTTCGTTGCGCAAATCCTGTTCTTTCTCACCCAGTTCCTGCGCCACCCGGTTTTTTTCGTCTTTCAGCCCTTCCAGCCGTTTCGATTCGTTGACCTGAACCGCCAGCGTTCCCTGCTGCTGTTTCTTTTTCTGCTCGACAGCCTGCTGCTTGGTGAGCATCTCCTGCCGCACTTTTTCAATTTGCCGCACCTGGCCCTTGCGCGCTTCGGAATACTGCTGAAGGTATTTATAGCGGGCCACCAGTTGATTGAAGCTTTCGGCGGAAAACAAAAAACCGAGCGGATTGACCTGCTGGCGCCGTTTATCGGCCGCATAAATCATTTCGCCGTATTCTTTTTTGAGTTTTTCCAGATCGTTCTGCAGCTGACCGGAGGTTCGGCGCAACTCCCGGATTTCGCTCGTCATCAGTTTAACATCTTCCGTCAGCAGGTTGATTTGTTTGGACTGGACGGCAATCTCCTGGTTGAGCGCCTTCAACTGACCCAGCGTAGCCTGTTTCTGCGACGATGTCTTTTTCAGAATCGTCCGAATCTGCGAGACTTTCTCAATATTCTGTTTTTTCTCTTTCTCCAGCTGCTGACGGCTTCGTTGCTGGGCCATCAGGCTCCCACCCGCCAGCCAGCCAAAGGTTAGCATAACGATCCATACCCGCCAATTAATAGCCCAAACTACTCTATACTTCATATGCATTTTGCCAAACCGGGGCGGTTACGGTCTCCGTTGGTATTTCGGCGGAATACTGAACGGAAAGCCCGGATTTTTATCGGTAAGCTCTACTTTATTGTGCCGAATTCGCAAGACGGTCTGGTAAGGTTGGCCGTCATTTTTGGATTTATAGTCGACGGTAACCAGACTGGTGTATGGAAACAGAAAATTATTCAAAACCGTAAAATCCTCGTAATCAAGCGAAAGCGAGTTTTTGGTAGGTTGTTCCACCACCAGGAGTTTTTTCAGCTTCCGGTTTTGCTCCCCAATGTAATTGTCAACCAGCACCTTGCCTTCGTGTTGCCGCAACAGCAGAAAATCCTTTTCATTTTTAACCCGCTGGGCGGGCTCCTGCGGCAACGGCAGATTCCCAATCAGCAGGGATTGAATCAACCCAAAAGTGAGATTGAAATTAAACCGCTGGCTTAACGACGCATAATCATACACCGAATATTCCCGGTGAATGCGATCCATGATCACGACCGAATCGGCCGTAATCAGCGCCCGCGCCACTTCAACGCCCACGCCCGAAACCGACAGCCAGATCAGGCTGTCCTTGTCAATGCGCAGGTTAACGTTGGCGTTGTTGATATCCTGTTCCTTGCTTTTGAAAGATACCTTCGATTTAGCCGTGAGGTAGTCAAAATCAACCTGATCAACATTGGCATTCGGATCGACGGAAGGCAGGGCCGTTGCGGCAGCCGCGGTGTCAGTACGGGTAGTGGGACTGATGGAAACCGTATCGGCGGATGGAGAAGGGGGGGCATTCCGGAACATGTTTCGCCGGCGACATCCGTCTGACGTAATCAGGAGGATGACGCCCACCAATCCAAGAAGGTATTTACTCATAAATTTTTCCGGTTGCAATTTTCTTATCCAACCGTTCGGTCGTTTCGCCTTTCTGTTTTGCTTTTTTCCATTGTTCAACGGCCTTGTCGAGTTCGCCAAGCTGGTACAGCACATCGCCGTAATGTTCGATGATGGTGCCGCTCACGTTCTTGTCGGTCTGGATCGCTTTTTCCAGATAAGTCCGGGCTTTGGCGTAGTCTTTCATGACGTACAGCACCCAGGCGTGGGTATCCAGGTAAGTCGCGTTGGTTTGGTTTTTTTCGACCAGCCGCTCCGACATTTGCAGGGCCAGCGGCAGTTTTTCTTTCCGGAGGGACAAAAAATAGCTGTAGTTATTCAGCACATGGTCGTTATCAGGATCGGCTTTCAGCACTTCTTCATAGGCTTGATCTGATTTCTGATGATCGCCCATGCCGTTATAAACGTCGCCCAACTGAGCCGTAACGCTTTTCATCAGTTCGGCGTTGGTTGCCGAGAGCCGCCGGCTTTCTTCGTACGCTTCGATTGCTTCTTTGTAGCGCTTTTTGAAGTAGTTTGCCGAACCGTTGAAGGCCCAGATCACCCCCTGGTTGGGAAACAACTCGAGTGCCTGCTCGGAATGAACCAGCATGCTGTCCATCTGATTCAGTTCGCCGTCGAGTTGCAGAATAGCGCCCCAGATTTCGTACGTTGCCTTATCCTGCCGGGCGGCTTTGACGTAGTAGTCCCGGGCTTCGGCCTTTTTCCCCTGCTGGTGCAGCAAATCGGCGTAGATCGCCTGGGAGCGCGCGTCTTTGGGATGGGCCACGGCGAGTTCCTTCGCCAGTTTTAGAGCGCTTTGTCTGGCTTTTTCATCTTTGCCCACCATTTCGATGTAGCTCGACAAAATCCGCGCTTTGATGTCGGCTTCCAGATTCGGGTTGGCAAATACCTTGTCCAGTTCCTGGCTGCATTTTTCCAGATTGCCCTGTTTCCGGTACAGATCGGCCAGCATGACGTGGGCCTGCGGCAAATCCGTGTTTACTTTCAGCGCCCGCTGAAGCCAGTCCACCGCCTGATCATTGCGGTCGTTCGCAATGAGCAGTTCGGCCCCTTCCAGGAGGTAGTCCGTTTCTCCCGGTTCGTACGCCACCAGTTTTTCAGCTTCCTGAACCGCCTTTTCGACTTTATTCTGCTTTAGGTAAATCCGTTGTTTCTGCCGGATGATTTCTTCATTCATCCCCGTGGCCTTCTCGACTTTGTCGTACATGTCGAGCGCCTTGTCCGGTTTTTCATCGAAGAGGTAGATAGCCGCCAGCTCAACCCCGTATTCGATGTTGTCCGGGCTTTTCTTGATCAGTTCTTCGTACAGATTCTCCGCATCGGAATACCGCTTCTGCTTCACAAAGAGTTCGGCCAGTTGCAGAACATAGTATTTATTGATGCCTTTGTCTAATTGAACGGCTTTCTGGGCAAACGAGAGCGCTTCGTCGGCTTTGTTCTGCTTCAGCAGAGCCGTGGCTGCGGCATAATGGGCTGCGGGATTTTCGGGATGCAGCTGAATCACTTTCTGGAACTGAGCAACGGCTTTCGCCGGTTCGTCCATCATCATGAACTTCATGCCTTCCGTAAACAAGGATTCCTCCACCCCCCGGACGCCTTCCGTTGGCTTCTGTTCCTTGCTTTTGCGCTGGGCTTCAGCGGGTGTATTCATCCACACCATCAGGCAACCGATGCCGGCAACCAGCCATACCCGCCAATTTGGTTTTACCAGATCGTGCATCTGCTCATTCATGCTAAAATGAATCGAATCGTTGTGACCACCCAATCGGGTTCTTTTGTTCAAACGCGCCAGACACAGTCTCTATTGCAGCGAAGAGGTACCGTTGGTCACAATATACAAAGGTAGTGGAAAACATCGGATTAGTTACCCGATGGCGGTGGGTTGATCAGTGGGAAGATTACTAAAAATATCGGATAATGAATCTTGAATAACGCATAGCAAACGGATCACAACCTCATTCAATATTCGTTATTTGATGTTCAATATTCGCTATTTTAAAACGGTTTTGTTTAATCAGCTCGGCCGGGTGGTAAACCGGTCGCTGATTTCGCTGGGATGCACCTGCAGGACGTTCGCCAGCACGAGCAGCACCAGGGTCCGGGAGGCCATTTTGCGGGGAATGTTGGCAATGTTGGCAAAAGAATCGACGGTAATGCTCTGATTTCGATCCAGATGCTGCATCAGCGCCTGCTCTTTTTCGCCGTACGTAAAGCGAATGTTGCGTTCAGCGGCTTCGCCTTTCAGAATCTCCCGGACTTCTTTGCTGGCCTGAACGGCCTTGTCCTCGACCCGAATGTAGGCCCGCCGAATCTCGTTGATGGGGTCGTCGACGTAGTGCGGTTTTCGGTCGCTTTCCGGAACGGTGATGACCAACACTTCCCGTTCGTTGGCCAGCGAAACCCGCTCCATGGAGTAGTCAATGGTGGGGGTGCAATACCGCCCGATGGCGCGTTCCAGCAGGTATTCGTCTTCGTCGACGTGTTTGAGGCCCTGGATGCTTTTGTCGTCGCCGATGCCGATCAGCAACTTCCCACCCTCCGTGTTGGCAAAGGCCACAATTTCGCGAATAATCCGTTCGGGGTGATTGGACTTTAATTTGAATTCGAGATGCGTTCCTTCACCCTGTCGAACCAGTTCCTTGAGCGCCCTGTAGTCCATCCGTCAGTCGGCTATGTAGGTTTCAGAAAGGTTGCCAGCCCTCCCTTGCTTTTAAATATAGTCGTTTTCACCAATACGAACCAAAGGTTTCGGCAACTATTTTACCGGGAAATAGACTAATTTCGTCGGTTATTCTCACTATTAACTATTTAAGTGAGTTAGTGGTTTACCTTTTGTCTGTACCTGATCTTATAACGAAAAAATGCTGGTAAACGTTGCAATCGTCCTGCTTACGTTTGTGGGAATGGAGGGAGTCGCCTGGTGGACGCACAAGTACATTATGCACGGTTTTATGTGGCACTGGCATCATTCGCACCACAACCACCACCCCGGTTTTCTGGAGCGGAATGACTGGTTCAGCGTGGTGTTCAGCGGAGTGGCCGTCGGTATGGTGGTAACCGGTTTTGAGGTGGATTCGCTCTGGTTTCTGGCCCCCATCGGAATCGGCGTGTCCTTGTACGGTATTTTCTATTTTGTTTTTCACGATGTCATCGTTCACCGGCGGATCAAAATCCGGTTCACGACCCGCAACCGCTATCTGAATCGCATCATCCGGGCGCATTACATCCACCACCGGGTACATAAGCGGCAGGGGGCCGAAGCGTTTGGCTTTCTGTATGCCCCCAAAAAGTACCAGAAATCGTAACGACGCGGCACTGAAACGCCAAAACCCATAAAGCACAACCGCGGGGCTGTATCTTTATGGGTCACCTAGCCGGAAGCTTCCGGCTAATACTCGTCTTCGTTGAAAAAGAAGTCGTCCTTGGTGGGGTAATCAGGCCATATTTCCTCGATACTCTCGTAGGGCTGACCGTCGTCCTCCAATTCCTGCAGGTTTTCGACTACTTCTAAGGGAGCACCTGAGCGGATCGAATAATCGATCAACTCATCTTTGGTAGCCGGCCAGGGGGCATCTTCCAGATAGGATGCCAGTTCGAGTGTCCAATACATAAGCGTTCTGCTAATAATATGACAACTGATTGTCGTAAATTGTGCAAAAGTAAAAAAATATGAATATCCTATACATTTCCCGGAAAAATCTTTCAGAAACGTTTGGAGGGGCATTTAGGCCAAATAACCGCGTCCCGAATAAAAATGTTTGTATTCTTTTCCTAACTTCTTCTATTCCCCCAACTTTAGTAAGCAATGGACGTTGAAATTTGTGCCTTTTCGTTGGAGTCCTGCCGGATTGCGCAGGAGCACGGAGCCACCCGAATCGAGTTATGCGGTGGCGCAGCGGAGGGCGGGACGACCCCCAGTTACGGTTTGATCGAACTGGCGCGTCAGGAATTAAAAATTGCCCTTTATGTGATGATCCGGCCCCGGGGTGGTGATTTTCTTTACAATGAAACGGAGTTGGCCGTAATGCGCCGGGACCTCGAAGCCGCCAAACAGGCCGGTGCCGACGGGGTGGTGCTGGGTTTCCTGCATCCGGATGGTACGGTCGATGAAGCCAGAACGGCCGAATTCGTTCACCTGGCGCATCCGCTGCCGGTTACTTTCCACCGCGCTTTCGATGTGACGCGCGACCCGCTGGAAGCGCTCGAAGCCGTGATTCGGACGGGGGCGAAACGCATTCTGACCTCGGGCCAGCAGGCCAGCGCCGAAACCGGTCTGCCACTCTTGAAAAAACTGGCCGAACAGGCCGGGGATCGAATCGAAATTATGGCCGGAGCCGGTGTAACCGCCGGCAATGCCGCCAGATTGGCTTCGGCGGGCGTTCACGCGCTCCACCTGACGGGCAAGCAGGTCATGGACAGTGGCATGCAGTTTCGCAACCCGGATGTGCCGATGGCGTCGGTGGCCCTAAGCGAATTTGAGTGGCTGAGCACCAGCAGCGCCGTCGTCCGGGCGGTGGTTGAAGCGGTTAAATAAGGGTTGTTTCGCAGAGTTAAGCGGAGATTATCAGAGCTACGCAGAGAAAACTCCGCTTAACTCTTTTTTACTCGGCTCAACTCCGCGATATAACTTGACTTTTCTACCAGAAATACGCGTAAAGGAACGTGATAACCGCCAAAACAACGGCGGCTCCGATGGCAAAGCCCGACGACGTTTTGAACATGCTGCTGTCAATGTCAAGCCCTTTGTCACTCGGTTTTTGCAAGCCCAGCACAATCATGACGGCCACGCAGATCAGGAAGACAAAGCCCATCGTGTCGAGGAACGGAATGGTGTAAACTCCGTCCGGATTGGGAACCGCAAAACCCAGGGGCGCCAGAAACGCCAGATCCACCATGCCGGGCAGAACGTATTTAAAGAACAGCGACAGTAAAAAACCGCCCACAATGGCGAACAGAGCCCCGCTCGAATTGGTCTTTTTCCAGAAAAAGCCCATGATAAAGGCCGCAAAAACGCCCGGCGATACCAGACCGGTCATTTCCTGAATGAACTGAAAACCGCCTTTTTTGTCGATGCCCATGAACGGCGATATGAAAATAGCCATCAGCATCGAGACCCAGATCGTTACGCGGCCCACGCGCACCAGTCTCTGCTCACTGGCGTTCGGTGCAATGTATTTTTTGAAAATATCGAGGGTAAAAATGGTGGAAATCGAGTTGGCTTTTCCGGCCAATGACGCCACCACCGCAGCCGTCAGAGCGGCAAACGAAAGTCCTTTCAGCCCCGATGGCAGGAGGTTCAGCAAAACCGGGTAGGCGTGGTCTTTATTGACTTCCCCCGTGGCATCGAGCATTTCCTGTTGAAACAAGCCGTTCTGATACAGCGTGTAAGCCGCAATACCGGGCAATACCACGATGATCGGCATCAGCAGTTTCAGGAAAGCCGCAAACAGGATTCCCTCGCGGGCGGTTTTCAGATCCGCCCCCAGCGCCCGTTGCGTAATGTACTGATTACAACCCCAGTAGTTCAGGTTGACAATCCACATGCCGCCGATCAGCACCGTCAAACCCGGCAGGGAGGCATAATGCGGGTGGCCTTTCGGGAAAATCATGTGAAAATGGTCTTCCGATTGCGTCAGCATTTTATTAAAACCGTTCAGAATTCCGGTGGTGGCATTTTCCGCCGAAACCAGATTGATGGCCAGATAAGTGGTGGCCAAGCCGCCCAGAATCAGAAAGAATACTTGGATGACGTCGGTATAGCCGATTACCTTCATCCCGCCGAGCGTGATGATCACCGCAAAAACCGCCAGCCCGATCATGCAAAGCGTGAAGTTGAGCCCCGAAATGGTGGAAACCGCCAGCGCGCCCAGAAACAGAATGGAAGTCAGATTGACCAGAATGTAGAGAAACAGCCAGAAAATGGCCATAATCATCGCGACGGTGTTGTTGTACCGCTTGGTCAGAAACTGCGGCATCGTGAAGATCCGGTTTTTGAGGTAGATCGGCATAAAGAAAACCGCTACCACAATCAGCGTTGCGGCCGCCATCCACTCGTAGGTGGCAATGGCCAGCCCCATCGCAAAACCGTCGCCGGATGCGCCAATGAACTGCTCGGCCGAGATGTTGGACGCGATCAGGGAGGCCCCGATGGCCCACCAGGTCAGCGAACCTTCGGCCAGGAAGAAATCGGTTGAGGAGGTTTCCTGCGTCTTTTTTCGTTGATAAATCCAGTAGCCGTACCCCGCTACGATGATGAAATAAATAAAGAAAACAACGTAATCGAGAGTCTGTAATTTTTGCATAACGGCAACCAATAAACAGGAAAGAAATGCTGTAGGATTATTTCGGCTCGAAAGATAACGATTTAGAGAACATATTCCTGCCCGGAAACGGCTTCCGGACAGATTTATGTTTTGGGCGCTTACAGCGAGATTTTAATGTTATCCGGTACGATCTTCTGCAAACGCGCTGCGGTTTTGAAGCGCCGGGCAACCGTTAACCGGTAATTCCCGGTATGAAGGGTATACTGGTAAATGGGACTCGTGACCGACACCGAGCCGTTGACCCAGCCGAGCGTGACGCACCACCGATTGCTGTTGTAGCCCGCCACCACCCGAAACAACAAATCCGGGCGGACGTTGCCGTAGGTTAGGTTTCCGGTTCCGAATGACTCTTTGCTGAAGGTCGCATTCAGATTGGCCGTCAGCGAGCCCGTGGCAAACCAGTGTTCCCGAAAGACGTAAGTGTAGGCATAGCCCGCGCCCGGCCCCAGTTTTACCAGCCGCATCCGCTGCACGGTTTCGGTCGGAAAATCGGCCCGCAAAACGCCGGGAACCAGCGCGCTGTCGCCCCGCACAATGCCGTAATACAGCTGAAAACCGATCAGCCAGGTGCCCGCCGAGCGCCGTTGCCACTCGTTCTGCACCAGAGCCGCCCGAAACGAAAACCGCCGGAAATTAAACACCCGCCGGACGGAGCCCCCCACCAGCCGGATGCGCAAATCGGGGCGCAGGTAAAACTGATCCAGATCGGGAGCCGCCGTGCCCCGGGGTGTCAGGTAATAGCCCCGGTAAAACTGCCCGAACCCGTCGAGCACCCATTTCCGCATGTAGACGTGGGTTTGCAGATCGATGTCGTTGGTTCGGCCTTTCAGCGCCCGATTATCCAGAAACGAAAGCCCATAGGCCAGGTTCAGCGTCAGCGCTTTGAACGTGGCTCCAACGCCCAAATCCAGCGACGAATTGGGCCGGTAATGCAGCGAGGGCGTCGAAGGCAGTGGGGTCGATAAAAAAAAGGAGGTATACTTTTGGGAAAGATAGGTCCGCCCGGTCAACTGTCGGGGAAACGTCCGGACGTAGGCCGTATCGACTTCGCGCCTTACCCGGTTCTGGGCCTCGGCCACCGAAACCGTCCACAGCAACGTTACCCCGATCAAAAACCGGAAGCCCGGACAAACTACGTAAAAAGCCGGTTTGCTGCCACCGCTAGGCGGGTGACCAGCCAGCGAACGTTGCTTCATCGCACAAAAGTGGTGTCAATTTTGTGTCTGCTCAATTCGTTTTGCCATTCGTAACGAAGGGATTGTTTGTGGGCTTCAAAATCCCGCCGACCGAACATTTTCATCCGGTATTTGCCCAGGTCGCGGTGCAACAGCAGGTGGTTTTTCAGCCCTTTGTTCATGCGGGTCGAATCGGCTTCCTGAATTTGCCGGATCCGGCGTTTGTTGTTGCCGAACAGCAGGTCGGTCAGGCTGATTTCAACCAGAAAAGCCGCCTTCTTGTTGAGCGTATAATCGCCGTTGAGATGAAGATACGAAAGATTGCTGGTTAAATTCAGATCGGGCATCAGAATCCGGTTCTGGTGCAGCAAAAACTGGGCGTCCACGTCCTCGAAGTAAATGTGGCTTGTTTTGGTTTTCGGCAAAAACCGCAGGGCCTGCTGAATCGGCTGGACCTCAATTAGTTCCATGTTCCGAATCGCGGCTTTGGTGTAGGCGGTTATCCGGTTGATATCCGGCAAAAAATCATTGTTCAGTTCGGTGCGCAACATCATCGAGCAATCCACATTCCCCCGGATGTTGTCGCTGCGCAGAACGTCGATTTTCATTTCTTCAGCCGCGCGGAAAAGCTGATGCAAATCCATTTTCTGGAGCGTCACATTCAGCGTAACCGGAAACCCGTTCGGATCGCCCAGCTTCATGAGGCCCCGTGAGCCCAGCCGCCCGCCAAAGGCATTCATCGTGAGTCGTTCCAGTTGGGCGGTTTCGTCTTTGATGACGGTTTTTAAGCCAAAATCGTCTCCTTTCAGGGTTTGGTAGTCCAGTTTTCGGGCTTTCACTTCCACGTCGAACCGGTAATCGCTCAGGGCGGTTTTGCCTTTCGGTGCCGCCGGACTCTTGTAGGTCGCCTGCATGCTGTTCAGGCCGGCCAGCAGACCCACCAGCCGCTGCAAATTCAGCCGGTCGTACGACAGTTGCAAAGCCGCGAACGGCTCCTGAATGCCGTCCTGATTGAGCTGAAAATGACCCAAACCAGCAATGGTTCCGCCCAGCGTGGTCCGGCAAACCAGCCGGGGCACCTGCACCCGTTCGCCTTTTTTATGCACCACAAACGACATATCGCTCAGATCTTCGCGCGACGGCAGCCGGATGCGGTCGATCCGGATTTCGGCGGTATACTCGGTTCCGAACAGCAGCCCGGCCAGCAGGCTATCGGTGGAGGTCGGTTTTTTTTCGGGAAGCGCCGGCCGGGCCTTCGGCGCCACCGGTTTTGAAAAATCCATTTCCTGCCAGTGAGCCGCCAGTTGGGTCCGAACCGGATATGTGTTCTTATCTCCCCCCAGCACATACCGGAGCAGGTTGGTTACTTCGCCATTCACGCTGAACGCCTTCCCTTCCAGTTTCCCCACAACCTCCCGAATCCGCAGCCTGTTGTGTTCCGGAAGGAAGTGAATGTCGGCCTGGAGCGCCGTACACCGGCCCGAGGGTTTCGGAAAATTCAGACAACCATTTTTGATCCGAAGGGTGCCGTTCCAGTAGGGCTCAACGGGCGCAGGTGCGGTCACATTGGAAAAAAGCAGCGGGCTCCGCACCGCCAGGTTAATGGCCGCCGTGCCCTCGTACAGGGAGTCGCCCGGCCAGTTCATAAACTGCGCCAGTTGCAAAAGCGACAGATTACCCCGAACCGTGGCGTCGACCACCGGTGAAATCAGGTTGGTCAGCTTGCCGTTCACATCCAGCGTATCCTTGCCCGACAGAACGCGGAATTGATCAAGCGTCAAAACCGTCGTTTCGCGGGAATTACGTTCGCCGTTGTTCCAGTTGCCTTTTACGCGCACGGTTTCCAGAACAACCGGCGTTTTGGGCCAGTGGTAATTCCGGGCCAGCAGCTGAAAATCGACGTGGCTGTGTGCGCGGGTAGTTGGTCCGCTCAGGCCCTGCATCCGAAACTGAAAAGCCACCGTTCCCTTCAGGGCCGAATCCCCGGCGTACCGCTTGAGCGAATCGGGCAACAGGGCCGTCAGAAATTCGTGCGCCGGTTGTGAGCCGCTCAGGCCGATGTTCATGTCGGTGCCTTGCTTTTCGGGAAGTTTCCGGTGGCTACCCGTTAAACTGACGGGCAACCCATTCACCCGCAGCTGGCTTCGGCTGAACGTTCCGGTTTTGGTCAACTGGTTGTAGGCATAGTGGACATCCGCCGTAAAAGGCTGCGACCGGAACAAGGTCAGGCTGCGGTTTTTGATGTACTCAATCGCGCCGTCGAGTGAGCCTTCGAGTTGCAGCGTCGATTGCACGAGCTGACCGCGCAGGTCGGCTTTCCGGATGCGCATCGAAAACGCATTTTTTTTGTAGCCGTTTTCCACCAGTACCGTCGCGTCTTCCACCCGGATTTCCGGAATGGCGACCGAATGCTGGTGGCTGGTGTCGGAGCGGTTTTCGGCTTTCCAGACAAACCCGGTTTTTTCGCCGGTCGAATCCACCCATTGATGATACCGAACGCCTTTCAGAATAATTTTTCGGACCGTCCGGTCATCCCGGAACAGGTCGGTGGTGCCAATGACCAAATGGGCCTGATCGATGCCGATGATCTCCATCGGTTTTTGTCCCTGATTATCGTGAATCGACACATCGTGAAGTTGAACCGAGAGGTGCGGAAAATGGCTCAGGATCGAGAAATCGACGCCAAAATCGGCCAGCCGCTGCTCCGAATGCCGGGCAAACTCGTCACGAATGGACTGAATGACTTTTTCTTTGTAAACGGTGGCCAGCAAAAACGGAATAACCAGGCCTACCAGCAGCATTACACCTGCTGCGGCCACGCCTATTTTTATCCAGTGAGCAAACCTCGCCATTGCTTTTACAAACCGATCGTTGAGTAACCGAAACCGACCGCAAATCCGGTTTTAACTAAACACCGATCACCGGTACACTGTTCGACCTCATAAAATGATCGTACGGTTCTGGTGGATAAAAACGCGGTCGTTGAAGACCAGTTTGAGTGCCTGCGACAGCACGATTTTTTCGACGTCCTTGCCTTCGGTCGCCATGGCAGCCGCCGTGTACCGGTGGTCTACCTCCTTGATATCCTGGGCGATAATGGGTCCTTCGTCCAAGTCGTTGTTGACAAAATGGGCCGTAGCGCCGATGATTTTAACCCCCCGGTCGTAGGCCTGGCGGTAGGGGCTGGCGCCCATAAATGCGGGTAAAAACGAGTGGTGAATATTCACGATCCGATTCGGAAAATGGGTCACAAATTCCGGGGTCAGCACGCGCATGTACTTGGCCAGAACGATGTATTCCGGCTCGTAAATCGCCACGATCCGCAGGATCGCGGCTTCGTGTTCTTCACGGGTTTTGTGTTCGTGCGTGATATAATGGAATGGAATACCGAACTTGCTGACCAGATCCTGAAGCGTATTGTAGTTGCTGACAACGGCCAGAATATCCGCATCGAGTTCGTTAAAAGCGTACCGAATCAGCAATTCCGCTAAACAATGGTGCTCTTTTGTAACAAAAACAATACTTTTTTTCTTTTTTTTAGGATTAATACGGAGATTAATGCTGGTGGGTAGGGTCTGGCGTAATTTATCAGACAAAACCGTACTGTCATAATTACCTTCGAACTCCGTACGCATAAAGAATTGCCGGTCGGGACTAACGTATTCATTGTTGCGCAGGATGTTCAGGTTATGCTGGGCCAGCACACCGGTAACGCGGTGAATAAGGCCCGTGCTGTCGGGGCCGTCCATCAAGAGAATATGACGAGTTTCGGTGGACATGAACGAATTGATAATTTGAAAGTTATAGGTAAATGTAGTAAAATCACCGCGCTAATCGCCTTTCCCGGTTGAATAGGCCTTAAGGATTTTTACCGAGTACCCTTATCGCCCGGCCGGTTTTTTCGGTCACTCCGATCAGCGGGAAAGGCCGGTTAGCCACCCTAACAAATTGTATGGCATTGGAATCGTTGCTCTCTGCATCTAAGCGAAAATTGCTTATTGAAGTGGCCTGGGAAGTTTGTAACCAGGTAGGCGGTATTTATACGGTGATTCGGTCGAAAGTGCCGTCGATGGTCGAAAAATGGGATAATGATTACATCCTGCTGGGTCCGTACTTCCCGCAAAGGGCGGCCGTCGAATTTGAGCCCATCACGCAGGACGATGGGACCGAGATCAGCCGTGTGGTGCTGAGTATGCGCTCGCGGGGGCTGGATGTTCAGTATGGCTACTGGCTCATTACGGGGAAGCCCCGGGTGGTGCTTTTTGGCATTCAGAGCCTGGGGCCGGCCATCGAACAGGTCAAATTCAACCTCTGGGAACGCCACGGCATTTCCACGCTGGGGGTGGAAGAGCTGGTGAATCAGGTGGTCGGTTTTGGCGAACTGGTGCGGATTTTCCTGACCGAACTGGCCACCGAAAGTGCGCGTCACGTCGATACGACGGTGCATTTTCACGAATGGATGGCCAGCAGCGGTTTGCCGGATCTGCGCAAAGACAACGTCAAAGTGGCCACGGTTTTTACCACCCACGCCACCATGCTGGGGCGCTATCTGGCGCAGAACGAATCCGGTTTTTACGGAAAGCTCCCCTTCTTCGACTGGCAACGCGAAGCCAAACACTACAACATTGAAGCGCAGGCAACGATTGAACGCCTGTCGGCGCAGCAATGCCACGTTTTCACCACGGTCAGCGATGTCACCTCCCGCGAGTGCGAGGTTTTTCTGGGCCGCATTCCCGACCTGATTCTGCCCAACGGTCTGAACATCATGCGGTTTACGGCCGTCCACGAATTTCAGAACCTGCACGTCAAGTACAAGGAACGGATTCACGAGTTCATTATGGGCCACTTTTTCCAGAGCTATTCGTTTGATCTGGAGAAGACGCTTTACTTTTTTACGTCGGGGCGGTTTGAGTTCAGCAACAAAGGCTACGACCTGACGCTCGAGGCCCTCGCGCGCCTGAACTGGAAGATGCGCGAAGCCAATATGGACATGACGGTCGTTATGTTCATGATTACCAAACAGCCGTTCCGCTCGGTCAATCCCGACGTACTGCACAGCCGCGCCTTGCTGGATGAAATTCAGGAAACCTGTAAAGCGATTGAGAATCAGCTCGGCAACAAGCTTTTTCTGAACGCAGCCTCCGGCGAAGACATCAACCTGCCCGACCTCAATCAGTTTGTCGATGAGTACTGGCGGCTCCGGCTCCGGCGCACCATCCAGAGTTTCAAAACGAACCAGCTGCCGCCGTTTGTGACCCACGATCTGGTGCAGGAGGACGACATGGTGCGGTTTATCCGGCAGATTCAACTGGTCAACAACGCCCACGATCGGGTCAAAGTCGTTTACCACCCGGATTTCATTTCGTCCACCAGCCCGCTGTTTGGGCTGGATTACGGTCAGTTTGTGCGGGGCTGCCACCTCGGCGTGTTTCCGAGCTACTACGAACCCTGGGGCTATACGCCACTCGAATGCGTGGTGCGGGGCATTCCGACGGTTACCAGCGATTTATCCGGTTTTGGCGATTTCATCATGCAGATTATGCGGGATTACGAAAACCGGGGCATTTACGTGGTCAACCGAAAAACGCAAACCTTTAACGAAGCGGCCGACCAACTGGCGAATATCCTGTTCCGGTTTGTCCGCCTTTCGCAACGCGACCGGATTACCCAGCGCAACCGCGTCGAGAATATCGCCGAAGTGTTTGACTGGACCAACCTCCGCTCCTACTACGATACCGCCCACGATCTGGCCCTGAAGCGCAGAAAACCATAGGGAGGAGGAAAGGAAGAAGGGGAAGAAGGAAAAAAGGAGAAGGGAGGAAAGGAAAAGGGGTTTACCCGCTCGTCCTTTCCTCCCTTCTCCTTTTTTCCTCTAATTAATATTGATTCAGTTCTTTGTTGAACTCCGTCAGTATCTGTTCTTTCATGGCGATTTTGCGTTTCTGGGTATTCACCTTGCTCATCATCATTTTGTCAGCATCCTCGTTCCCCGGACGGCCCAGCGTATCCATGCCACTCATGGCCATCGCCAGATCGCTTTTCTCGCGCCGAACCAGATACTCCAACTCCCGAACCTTCGTCCGCAGCTGCTCCGAGCGGCTTTTCAGTTCAAAAGCCGGGTATTTACGGGTAATCACCCGTTCGAGGTAGTTCAACTCAAAAATCTTGTCGCAGGCAGAGCGGAACCGTTCGGAAACCGTCTTGTCCACCAACTTGAACGGAATCTTGATTTCCTTCCACTGGTTGAGCAGCTGTTTGGCCCGGTCGGCAGCGGCTGGAATGTCGGACTGTTTCGCCAGTTTTTCGGCTTCGTCGGCCATTTTCATCTGCTGCTCCACCCGCGGGTCGATCCGCACTTTGGGTTGGATACCGCGCGCCAGGTTATACCGGTCAAATACGGTTTTGGTGGCCCGGCGGTATTTCTTCAGGATTTTTCCGGACTTCTTGATCGGCACTTCGCCCACCTCTTTCCATTCGTTGTTCAGATTCCGAATCAGGTGGTAGGCTTCCGTCAGGACCTTCATGTAGCGCTCTTCGGCGATATTGGCCCGTTCGAGTGCTTCGCCCTCCAGATTGTCCCGCTTGAACGGTCGGCTGCGGTCGGCTTCATAAATCGACCGCACGGCCCGTTCGGCCTGGGCAATGAGCGCATCGTAGCGATCGATGCGTTCCTGAATAACTTTATTCTGTTCGTTGAAGAATTCGCGCCGGCGCTGAAAAAAACCGTCCAGTGTTTCGCTGAAACGGCTTTCAATGGTTTCGTCCAGTTCCTTGTCAACCGGGCCGGTTTTAATCCACTTCAGTTTGATTTCCTGAAGTTTCTCGGCGGTTTCCTTCCACTCAACGCTGTCGGCCACCGCTTCGGCTTCGGCCAGCAACGCGTGTTTGATTTCCAGATTTTTAAGCTGGTTGGTCCGGATCAGTTCCACCAGCACCTCTTCCTGTTCGTCGAGCCGATTCAGCAACGGAATAAAATGGCCGATGGCATCGAAACTAAGCAGCTTTTTCCGCAATTGAACGAGTTTCGTCAGGTACGACCCTTTGTTCTGGGCCTCCTGCACCTCCTGCTCCAACTGGTTTACTTTGTTTTCGGCAATTGTAAACCGGTTCTTAAAATAATCGAGCGCTTCCTGTTCTGTGCGTTTCACTTCACCGATTTGTCGGTCCGGATAGCTGAGGTAGCTCGACAAAAATACCTTTCCGTCTTTGACGTAACCGTATTCGTCTACCAATTGAGCTTGTTCCATTATTTTACTCTTTAAGACTGAGCTATGGGTTTAATTGTTGATATTTGCCAACTATAAAAGTAACCAAACATGAGTCAGGAAACCATTATATTCTCCATGGCGGGTGTCAGTAAAATTATTCCGCCGAACCGACAAATCCTAAAGAATATCTACCTTTCCTTTTTTTACGGTGCAAAAATCGGTGTTTTAGGCTTGAACGGCTCCGGGAAATCGACGCTTTTGCGCATCATTGCGGGGCTCGACAAGAATTTTCAGGGCGAAGTCGTGTTCTCGCCGGGCTATTCGGTCGGCATGCTGGAACAGGAACCGCAGCTCGATCCAAACAAAACCGTAAAGGAAGTCGTGGAAGAGGGCGTTCAGGAAACTGTCGATCTGTTGAAAGAATTTGATCGGATCAACGAAGCCTTTGGCGACCCCGACGCCGACTTCGACAAACTGATTGCCAGACAGGGCGAGGTGCAGGAGAAACTCGACCACCTCAACGCCTGGGAGCTGGACAACCGGCTCGAAAAAGCCATGGACGCGCTCCGCTGTCCGCCCTCGGATACCCCAATTGCGACCTTATCGGGTGGTGAAAAACGGCGGGTGGCCCTCTGCCGCCTGTTGCTACAACAACCGGATGTTTTGCTGCTCGACGAACCCACCAACCACCTCGATGCCGAGTCGGTTTTGTGGCTGGAAGAACATTTGCGCCAATACGCCGGAACCGTCATTGCCGTTACGCACGACCGGTATTTTCTGGACAACGTAGCGGGCTGGATTCTGGAACTCGACCGGGGCGAGGGCATTCCCTGGAAAGGCAATTATTCGTCGTGGCTCGACCAGAAACAAACCCGCCTGGCCAAAGAAGAAAAGCAGGAATCGAAGCGCCAGAAAACCCTGCAGCGCGAGCTGGAATGGGTTCGGATGGCGCCCAAAGCCCGGCAGGCTAAGTCGAAAGCCCGTTTGGGCGCTTACGAAAAGTTGCTGAACGAAGACAATCGCCAGAAAGAAGATAAACTGGAGATTTTTATTCCGGCGGGTCCGCGGCTCGGCTCCAAAGTTATTGAGGCCCACGACGTTGCCAAAGCCTTCGGCGACCGGCTGCTGTTCGAACACCTGAATTTTCAATTGCCGCAGGGCGGTATTGTCGGCATCATCGGTCCGAACGGGGCCGGTAAAACAACCTTGTTCAAACTCATTACGGGCAAGGAAACACCACAAAATGGCACCTTCGATGTGGGCGAAACCGTGAAATGGGCCTACGTCGATCAGGAACACGACGGACTGGATAGCGACAAGACGGTTTTTCAGACCATTTCCGGCGGCAATGAATGGATCATGCTGGGCGGCAAACAGGCGAATGCCCGGGCCTATGTCAGCCGGTTTAACTTTACGGGTTCCGATCAGGAAAAGAAAATTGCCAACCTCTCCGGCGGAGAACGAAACCGGGTCCACCTGGCGATGATGCTGAAAGAAGGGGCCAATCTGCTGCTGCTCGATGAGCCCACCAACGACCTGGACGTGAATACCCTGCGGGCGCTGGAAGAAGGTCTGGAGAATTTTGCCGGTTGCGCCGTGGTCATTTCCCACGACCGCTGGTTCCTCGACCGCGTGGCCACCCACATCCTGGCGTTCGAAGGCGATTCGCAGGTCTACTGGTTCGAAGGAAACTTCTCGGAATACGAAGAAAACCGCAAAAAACGGCTCGGCAGCGAGGCAACGCCCAAGCGGATCAAGTATAAAAAACTGGCTTAAGTCGGCATACAGCGACTTTGACTTATTGAGTTGACGATAGCCGGTTTTTCGAAAACCGGCTATCGTATTTTCTGCCCGGTCGGCCTGTGAAAATGGCTGGTATTGCCACCCTTAAAATAGCTGGGCGAGATACGCATTGCCGATGATCAGCGACAGCGCCATGCCAGCCACAATTCCGGAAATGATCAGGTTCCAGTCGTGGCGACGCACTTTCAGGATTTCGACGAGGACAAGGGCAAGGGTCAGAATGCCAAATACGATGAAAATCTGGCCGAACTCCAGTCCGAGGTTAAACGCAAACAGCGGTTTGACAATGTTGGATTGCTGCCCCAGCAGGCTCCGCAGGTAATTGGAAAAGCCCAGGCCGTGAATCAGCCCGAACACCAGCGCCAGCACATAGCGCCCCGACGACTGTTTGGGTTTTTCATTAAACCGGCTTTTGGGCACCTGGTAGAAAAAGTTGGTAAAAGCCGTAATCAGAATCGTCACCGGAATCAGCAGCTCAATCAAATCCGTGCTGTAGTTGACGAGTTGCAGGGTCGCCAGGGCCAGCGTCAGGGAGTGCCCCAGCGTAAAAGCCGTCACCAGAATCAGGACTTGTTTCCATTGGCTGAGATGATAGACAGCACACAGGGCCACAACAAACAAAATGTGATCGTACCCGCCCGGATCGGTAATGTGCGAAAAGCCCAATTGGAGATAAGCCCAGAATTCACTCATACGGCTGGATGGAAGTGGTTCGTCAAGTGAGAAAACCCTCACGGATTGAGCCGCAAAAATAGAAAGTTTGTTCGTTCAGACCTACTTTCCCACCCGTAACTGCGGTTGGCCTTGCACTTTTGTCGAACTATTTGGTATTTCGCAGCTTCACCGCTCCTTTTGTCCATGCAAACCGTCAGCTTCTCAGCCATCGGTCATCCAACCGAGGTTCTCCGGGTCGTCGAGGCTCCGTTGCCCGAACCGGGACCGGGCGAAGTCCGGATTAAAGTGATTGCCAGCCCGCTCAATCCTTCGGATCTGATGTATGTGCAGAACCTGTACGGAATCCAGCCCGAATTGCCTTCCGGGGCCGGTTTTGAGGGCGTCGGCCTGGTCGATGCCGTGGGCGAGGGCGTGGCCATGCGAACCGGCATCCGGGTGAGTTTTACGGCCATCGGCGCCTGGTCGGAATACGTTCTGGCCAACCAGCGCAGTCTGATTCCGGTGCCCAATACGCTGTCCGACGACGTGGCCGCCCAGTTGTTCGTCAACCCGTTCTCGGCTTACGCGATGCTGGAAGAAACCGGCTTGCAGGCGGGTCAGTGGGTGCTGTTGACAGCCGCCGGATCGTCGTTCAGCAAACTGGTGATTCAATTGTGCAAGCTGAAAGGGATTCAGACCATCGGAACGGTCCGGCATAATGATCTCGACGATGAGCTGAAAGCCCTCGGCCTGACCGCCGTGATCAATACGGAAAAAGAAAAACTGACGACGCGGGTAAAAGCCCTCACGGAGGGCAAAGGCGTGGCCTGTGTCTTGGAAGCCGTGGGCGGCACAACGGCCTCCGACGCGCTGAAATGCCTGTCGAAAGGCGGTACGATGATTCTGTACGGCGTTTTAAGTTTGCAAAATCCGTCTTTCAACGTCGGTTTGATGATTTTCCGGGAGCTGACAATCAAAGGATTCTGGCTCACCGACTGGATGCGCCGGGTCGATAGCCAGACCCGCCAGAACGTGGCCCGCAACGTAATCACGCTGCTGGTCAGCGGGCAGATTCAGGTGCCCGTCGAAGCGGCCTATCCCCTGTCTGAAATTAAAAAGGCCGTTGAACACAGCCAGCAGTCCGGCCGGCACGGAAAGATTCTGATTAAAGTCTGATCAGTAACTTTTCCGATCATTCTACTGATAGTTTCGTTATATTTGACCATTCATTCCTTACAATAAATCCGGCCGGAAGGGCGTTGACAACGAAGACTTCCGTGTTGGTCCGGCATTGCAACCAGTAAACCGATTTATCTGATTCATAGCGCACATGATTCTATTACAAGTTCCAACGGCGGGTGGTCCAGCCATCGATTCTACGGCAGCCGCAGCTCCAGCCCAAAGTATGCAATTGTTCGATCTGGTTGCCAAAGGGGGCTGGGTCATGATTCCCATCTCCATTTTGTTTTTCCTGGCCCTGTACATGATTATCGAACGGTGGCTGTTCATCCGGAGCAACACCCGCGTCGACGATAATTTCATCGACAACGTGAAAGACATGGTGTTGCAGGGAAACATCAAATCCGCCGAATCATTCTGCAAAAACCAACGGAGTTCCATCGGCCGAATTTTTGAGAAAGCCATCGGCCGCATCGGTTCCCCGATCAAGGACATTGAAGGAACGCTGGAAACCGTCGGCCAGATCGAACTGTCGCGGCTGGAACGGAACCTGGGCTACCTCGGAATCATTGCCGGTATTGCCCCGATGCTGGGTTTCATCGGAACCATTTCGGGAATTATCCGGATTTTCTACGACATCTCGCTGTCCGACAACATCAGCGTCGGGATCATCGCCGGGGGTCTGTACGAGAAAATGATCACGTCCGGCGCCGGTCTGATCGTCGGAGTTATCGCCTATACCGGGTATCACCTGCTGAACATGTTTATCGAGAAATTCACGCTGAAGCTGGAAATCAACTCGTTTGAGTTCATGGAAGTGCTGCAAAAACCGACCGAAGCCGCGCGGGTACGATAAAATTCGTTTAAGGTTTGGGGTTCGAGGTTTAACGTGTAAAAACTTAATCCTTCAATTTTAGACGTTAAGCGTTAAACGCTGAAAAATGAAATTCCGAAGAAAACATAAGTTTGCCGCCGAGGTAGCCACCTCTTCGCTGAACGACATCATGTTCTTCCTGCTGTTGTTCTTCCTGATCATTTCGACGGTGGCGAATCCGAACGTCATTAAACTGATGCTTCCGAAAGCCGCTTCCTCGCAGCAGTTGAGCAAAAAACAGGTCACGCTGTCGGTTGATAGCGAAAAGCGGTTTTTCATCGATAAAAACCCGATCTCGGCCGAGAACCTGGAAATGGAGCTGAAAACCGTCATGAAAGACGTGGCCGAGCCTACCATCGTAGTGCGGGTGGACAAAACCCTCGCCGTTCAGGATCTGGTCGATGTGCTGCAAACCGGCGCTAAACTGAACATCCGGATGGTGATGGCCACCTCCAAGTAACCGCAAACAATCCCGGTTTTTATAAGAATAACGGCGCGAGAGCGCCGTTTTCTGTTTCCGGAACTGCCGAACAAACCCGTTTCGGAGTGGATTGCAACCGCCCGGTTGGTTTTTACGGCCGAAAAACGTAATTTTTGCTAACCTGGACGAAAACCGGGTCGTTCATCAACCTAAACGATTCATTGCCTCATGCGATTCAAGCTTTTGCTGCTCTTTCTGTGGCCGATTGGTCTATCATACGCGCAAAAACAAGCCTTCACGGCGGCTCAGTTATTCAAAAACGAAAAAACAAACGTTCTGCAAGCCGCCCCGACCGTGCGCGGCTGGGCCGATGATTCGCATTATCTGCTGGTCAGAGATGGAAACGTGTACTCCGCCGATGCGAAAACCGGGCAGGAAAGCGATTATAAAGCTCCGGGCGGGTGGACCATTCATCCACCCTTATCGGCTCTTACGGGGCAAGGCGGACAGAATCCTACCGCTTCCCCCGATGGTAAATGGCTGGCCTTTACGCGCGACAGCAAAAATTTATACCTCAAAAGCCTGACGGATAAGCAGGAAAAACAACTGACCACGGACGGTTCCGAAACGGTTTACAACGGCTATGCCGCCTGGCTTTACTGGGAGGAAGTGCTGGGCCGCAGTACGCAGCACAAGGCGTTCTGGTGGTCGCCGGACAGCAAATACCTCGCTTTCATGCGGTTTGACGAAGCGAAGGTGCCGGTTTTTGCGATTGCCGGCGCAACGGGTCAGCACGGTTATCTGGAAAGTCAGCGGTATCCAAAACCGGGTGATCCGAACCCGCTGGTGAAAATGGGCCTTGTGGAAGTGGCCACCGGAAAAACCGTATGGGCTGATTACGACCCCAGCGCCGACCATTATTTCGGCACGCCCTTCTGGACGCCGGACTCAAAAACCCTCTGGATGCAGGTGAAAAACCGGGCGCAGGACCAGCTGACGCTGTTTGCGGTCAGCCCGGCGACGGGTACCAAAACCGAACTGGTCAGCGAGAACCAGAAAACCTGGGTGGACTGGCTGACGACGGTTCATTTTCTGGCCGATGGCAAGCATTTTATCCGGCAAAGCGACGAGTCGGGCTGGATGCATTTGTATTTGCACACGCTGGACGGGAAGCTCAAAAATCCAATCACGAGCGGGAAGTACACGGTGACGGGCGTCTCGCACCTCGACGCTAAAAACGGTCTGGTGTATTTCACGGCCCGCCGGGAAAATTCGGCCCGAATCGATCTGTACAAGGTAAAACTGGACGGAAAAGGACTGCAACGGCTGACCTTCGGTGAATATACCCATCAAGTGCAGGCTTCGCCCGACGGCAGTTATTTTATCACGACGTATTCCAATCTTCAGACACCGCCCAAAATGGCCCTGCTCGACAAAACCGGTAAGCTCCTTCGGGAGATTGCCGATACGAAAGGCGCCGATTTTGACCAGTTCAGTGTCGCCCGAACGGAATTGGTGCGGGTGCCGACATCGGACGGTTTTCAATTGCCGATGACGATCAAATACCCCACGAATTTCGATCCGAAGAAGCGGTACCCGGTTTTGATCAGCATCTACGGCGGACCCAACGCCGGGTCGGTCTACGACCGCTGGGCCTACGCGCCCACAGCGCAATGGTACGCCCAGGAGGGGCTGCTGCAAGTGGCCATCGACCACCGGGCGTCGGGCCATTTTGGCAAAACCGGGCAGAATTTCATGCACCGCAACCTGGGCAAGTGGGAAATCGAAGATTACAGCACGGCGGTCAACTGGTTGATTAATAAGGGTCTGGTCGATCCGAAAAAAGTGGCGATTACGGGTGGCAGTTACGGCGGTTACGTTACGGCGCTGGCCCTGACGCGGGGCGCGGATGTGTTTACGCACGGCATTGCCAACTTCGGTGTCATGGACTGGTCCTTGTACGACAGTGAATACACGGAACGGTTTATGGACACGCCCGCCGAAAACCCCGCCGGTTACAAAGAAAGTTCGGTGCTGACGTATGCCGATAAGTTGAAAGGCACGCTGCGGATTGTTCACGGCACGATGGACGACAACGTGCACCTGCAGAACTCGATCCAGCTCGTTGATAAACTGGAGAATCTAAACAAACACTTCGAGTTCATGGTCTATCCGGGGGCCCGGCACGGTTTTGGGACTACCGGCAAAGGCAAACACGCCCAGGCCGAAACCGCCCGGTTTATCTATCAGTATCTGCTAGAAAAACCGTTCCCGACGGAGGTGTGGCAGTAAGTTATCGTGTTTACTGATTTATTAGGAAGTGATTCGTAAATTAGTTGAACAAACGAAAAGTACCATGCTGACCTCAGTAACCGGCATTTATGAGAATGGGCGCGTCATTTTGGAGGAAATTCCGAAATCGCAGAAAAAACAAAAGGTTATTGTAACCTTTCTGGAAGAAGAAAACACTGAACCAACTCCGCTTACAGAACGTCCTTTTGGAACCATGAAAGGGAGTTTTAAACTGGCTTCAGATTTCAATGATCCACTGGATGATTTAAAGGAATACAGGTAATGCGGTTTTTACTGGATACACACGCTTTGCTATGGGTCCTTGAAAATGATCCTCAACTATCGTCTAAAGCGCATCAGTTGATCCAAAATACGGCCAATGAAGTGTACGTCAGTACGGTTTCGTTGTTTGAAATTGCGATTAAAACCAAAATTGGCAAACTGGAAACACAGCGGACATCCACCGAAATTATTCGGGAAATGAACCGGCTAGCTATTCAGTTAGTCCCCATCTCACCCGCTTACCTGGATGCGTAACAGATCGTGCCGCTGATAGGTGAACACCGTGATCCATTCGACCGGCTACTGATTGCTACTGCTTATACGGAAGGCTTTGACCTTATTTCAATTGATGACAAGTTTAAGTACTATGGCAATCTAGTGAATGTGATTTGGTGAATGGCCATCCCGCCCTTACCGTTTTTTCTTGCCCGAAAAGTTTTTTGAAAAGGCCGGTTTGGCGGTTTTTTCCTTTTTCGAACCTAGCAGCCGCTCAATCAGGTCCGGGCGGTTGAGTTTGGTCAGGCGGTTCCGAATCCAGTCTTTGTATTCGGGTTTATACCAGAAAAAATACCGGTTTTGGGCCTGCTTCTCCTCCCGGGTTTTGGCGGTTTTGACCGGTTTGAGCGTATACGGATGGACGCCGGAGTAGTAGATCACTTCGGCCACGGTCATGGGTGTGGGCGTAAAATCCTGCACCTGCTCCAGCTGAAAACCGAGATCCTTGGTTTCGGCGGCCAGATTGGCCATGTCCTGCTCTTCACAACCGGGGTGCGAAGAAATGAAGTAGGGAATCAGGGGCTGTTTGAGGTTATACTTCTCCTGAATCCGGTCGTATTTCTGCTTAAACAGCTTAAAGTATTTGAACGACGGTTTCCGCATCACCCGCAGCGTATCGTCCGAGGTGTGTTCGGGGGCCACCTTCAACCGACCCGAAACGTGGCGCGTAACGAGCTGCTCCATGTATTCGTCGTGGTTGCCGTCCTGGTTATTCTTGTTAAAATCATCGACCAGCAGATCGTACCGAACGCCCGAGCCGACAAACGCTTTTTTGATTTTTGGATTGGCATCGACTTTCCGGTAAATCTCCGTCAGCGGTTTGTGCGAGGTATCGAGGTTCGAGCAGATCACCGGGTGAATGCAGCTCGGGCTCTGGCACCGGGCGCAGATCGACTCATCCTTGCCCTTCATCTGGTACATATTGGCCGACGGTCCGCCCAGATCCGAAATGTACCCTTTGAATTCCGGGTGTTTCGTGATCTCGTCGACTTCCTTCAAAACCGACTTTTCGCTGCGCGACGCGATGAATTTCCCCTGATGGGCCGAGATTGTGCAGAAACTGCACCCGCCGAAACAGCCCCGGTGCATGTTGACCGAGAATTTGATCATGTCGTACGCCGGAATCGGACCCCGTTTTTTGTATTTCGGGTGCGGCAGGCGGGTATACGGCAGATCGAAGGACTTGTCAATTTCGGCTTCTTCCATCGTTTTGAACGGTGGATTGATCACCAGCACCTGATCACCCACGTTCTGCGTGATGCGGTTGGCCTGCCATTTATTCGACTCGACTTCGACAACTTTGAAATTAGCCGCGTACTTGATTTTATCGGTCAGACACTCTTCGTGGCTCGACAAGGCCACGGTATTCCAGTTGTTATAGTCGCGCAGTTCGGCGCTGTTATCGTGCAGAAAAGACACCTGATTGATGTTCCGCATCGACGAAAACGGCACGCCCTGCCGCGCCAGTTTCAGAATTTCACGCAAGGGCTGTTCGCCCATCCCGTACACCAGCATATCAGCCCCGGAATCCACCAGAATAGACGGCATCAGCCGGTCCTGCCAGTAGTCGTAATGGGTCACCCGGCGCAACGAAGCCTCAATACCGCCCAATAAAACCGGTACGTCGGGATAAAGTTTTTTCAGAATCTGGGTGTAAACAATCGTGGCGTAGTCGGGCCGAAAACCGGCTTCTCCGCCGGGCGTATACGAGTCGTTGGAGCGCAGCCGTTTATTGGCCGTGTAGTGGTTCACCATCGAATCCATGCAGCCCGCCGTGACACCAAAGAAGTATTTGGGCCGCCCGAATTTCTTGAAATCCCGCAGATCATCTTTCCAGTTGGGCTGGGCGATGATGGCCACGCGAAATCCTTCACTCTCCATAATCCGGCCAATCACGGCGGTCCCAAAAGCCGGATGGTCAACGTAAGCATCTCCTGACACCAGCACAATGTCCACTTCATCCCAGCCGCGTTTCTCAACTTCTTGTTTCGTTAGCGGCAACCAGTCGGTCAGGGGTCTTTCAATCATGAGTACGTGAAATAATGTATCTGATAACCAACGAAATTACGAAATAATTCAACGAAAGAACACGCATCTTGAATCTCAGTACGTTACAGCGCGATTTAATGATTCTCCAGGGCAACGGTTTCCGGATTCCTGTCTATTTTTGACAGTTCCTAACGCCTTATCATCACTAAAATGATCCAAAAAGTTCTCCTGAGCGGTTTTTACACCTTTTTAGCCCTTACGACGCTCGCGCAGACTGAAATCCCGCTGTATTCCGGTTCCGTTCCCAACGCCAAACCGTCGGAGGTCAAGGAAGTGAAACGGTCCGATCAGGTGGTTTCGAATGTCATTCAACCCACGCTGACCATTTTTCCGGCCCCGAAAGAGAAAGCGAACGGAACCGCCGTCATCATCTGCCCCGGCGGGGGGTACGGCGTGCTGGTCATGAAACGCGAAGGGTACGATGTGGCCGAAGCCTTCAACAAACTGGGGGTCACGGCCTTTGTCCTGAAATACCGGCTGCCGAACGAAAAAACGATGGTCGATCCGTCCATCGGGCCCTTGCAGGATGCCCAGCAGGCGATCAAAACCGTGCGACAACGGGCCGCGGAATGGGGCGTTGATCCGAAACGGATCGGGATCATGGGTTTTTCGGCGGGCGGCCATCTGGCGGCAACGGCCGGCACGCATTTCCAGAAACCGGTGATCGAAGCGACCGAAGCCGGTAGCGTCCGGCCTGATTTCATGATTTTGATTTACCCGGTCATTAGCTTCCGGGACGAAATCGGGCACACCGGCAGCCGGAAGAATTTGCTGGGTGCTTCGCCAAAACCGGAACAGATCACCTTGTACTCCAATGAATTACAGGTAGATAAGACCACCCCGCCCACGTTCCTGACCCACGCCGGTGACGATACGGTGGTGTCGGTCAAAAACAGCCTGATTTTTTACGAAGCCCTCCAGCAAAACGGCGTTCCGGCGGATTTGCATCTGTACACCAAAGGCCAGCACGGCTATCCGAAAACGCCCGCTTTCGACGAATGGTTTGGCCGCATTCAGCAGTGGTTGTCCGCCAGCGCTTGGTTGGGCCGGTGAAATTCCCCGCCGGTTTACGGTAATGCTGCCGCGCAGGTTTCCCATCCGTTCCTGTATAAAAAATCCAACACGTTGACTATCTTATTAATATAAGTTCCAGTAACTAACTTTAGCCTATACTTTATAAAATTGACAGTAAATTAGTGGATTAGTTGTCTTGTCTGCTTATCAATCCCGTTTGTGCTGGCCGAATTCGTTGTCCGAAGAATGAAAAAAATCCTACTTCCGCTGTTTTTTTGTCTCGCTGGTTTCGTTCAGGCGCAAAATCCGGCGGCTCTGCCACCCGTGCCCGGTATTCAGACCACCATCAAAGCCAGCCTGAAAGCCAAAATTACGGGGGTAATTATGGATGCCGCGCAAAACAAACCCGTCGAATTTGCCACGGTTGCTTTGCTGAATCCCAAAACCGAAAAAATCATTGGTGGAACCACAACCAGCGAGTCCGGGAAGTTTCTCATCAGCGGAGTTGACGAAGGCACGTACCGGATTGTCGTCAGTTTTATCGGCTACGAAAACAAAACTATCAATAATGTCAACGTTGGGGCCGACGGGAAAGAAGTCCTGCTGGGCGTCGTGCAGATGCAAACCGACTCGCGGACGCTGAACGAGGTGGTGGTGACGGCCGAAAAACCGCTGGTGGAAGACAAAGACGACCGGCTGGTTTACAACGCGGACAAAGACCTGACCAATACCGGTGGTACGGCGGTCGATGTGCTGAAAAAGGTGCCGTTGCTGACGGTTGATCCGGATGGAACCGTAACGCTCAAAGGCAGCACGAGCATTAAAGTGCTGATCAACAATAAACCGTCGAGCATCATGGCCCGCAGCATCAGCGAGGCCCTGCAGATGATTCCGGCGGAATTGATCAAATCAGTGGAAGTCGTGACGGCGCCGTCGGCGAAATACGACGCGGAAGGAACCGCCGGCGTCATCAACATCATCACGAAAAACCAGTTGCAGGGTCTGACGGGCGGTCTGAATGCCTCAATCGGCAGCCGGCGGAACAACTTGGGCGGTAATTTCAATTTCAAGCGCGATAAACTGAGCATTACGGCCTACGGGGGCGGCAACACCAACAATTATTACGGCGGTTCGGAGTCGGTGCGGCAAAACCTGCTGGACGGCCGGGTGATCAGCACCATCGAGCAGATCAACGCGTACAAAAACAAAGGCCGCTCCGGTTTTGGCTCGTTCAGCGTCGATTACGACTTGGATACCCTGAACCGCATCGGAATCGACGCCAGCTTTGGTGGAGAGGGCCGGAATACGAATTCCACGCGGGATACCAAAGTGACGTCCGACGATCCGCAGGCGTTTCGGCGGTATAATCATACCCAGAACCGCAACCGGAACATGGACGTCAATTTCAATTATACCAAAACGTTCAAACGCAGCAAGGAGCAGGAATACACGTTTCTGGCGCAGTATAACCGGAACAACAACCACAGCAACTATTCGCTCCGGCAGTTTCCGTTGCCCGAAAGCGAAGTGATCGACTACCGCGAGCGCAACACCAACGACAATCAGCAAAACGAATTTACGCTCCAAACCGACTTCACGTACCCGTTTTCGACCGTGAAACGGCGCATGCTGGAAGTCGGAACCAAGGCCATTCTGCGCGATGTAGGCAGTGATTACCGGCTGGAAAACGCGCCCGATGGGTCGCTGGATTTCCGGGAAGATCCGGGTCGGGCGAATCGGTTCGATTACCAGCAGTGGGTCTGGTCGTCGTATGCATCGTTTCGGATGCGGACCAGCAACCGCTGGGGTTTTAGTCTGGGGGGTCGGATGGAGCTGACCAGCATCAACGCCAATTTTATTTCGACCAGCACGAAGTTTAACGACCGCTACCAGAACTTTCTGCCCAACATCACCCTTTCAAAACGGTTCGGTACGGGCGAGGAGCGACGCCTGAAGCTCAACTACAGCCAGCGGATTCAGCGGCCGTCGATCTTTTTCCTGAACCCGTACGTCAATTATTCTGATCCGAAAAACATTCAGTCCGGCAATCCGTACCTCGATCCTGAACTGGCGCATTCGGTGGAGTTTTCGTACAGCACCTTTACCAAAAACGGTACGTCGGTCAACGCGATGGTTTTCGGGCGGCAAACCAACAACGCCATCGAACGCATCACGACCGTCGATACGAGCGGCATTTCGAGCAGCACCTACCGCAACATTGCGCAGAATTCCACCTACGGTCTTGAGTTATTCGGCTCGGCACGCCCGGTGAAGCAGTGGAACATCAGCGGCTCGTTCGGGCTGAATTACAACATCCTGAACAGCACCGCTCTGCAAATCAACAATGAAAACTGGAGTTATCGCTTCAACCTGAATTCGTCGCTCCAGCTTCCCGACAATTTCAGCCTCCAGGCCAACGGTTCCTACAATTCCCGCCGGATTCAATTGCAAGGTCAGTCGTCGGGCTTTTACTACTACGGTTTTTCGGCCCGGAAAGAGTTTAAAAAACAAAAAGTTACGGTTACGGCCAATTTCGAGAACCCCTTCCGTCGTTATAATACCATTGAAACCCAATTGCGGACGGCCACCTTTATCTCGGATGGCACGAATTACAACGTTATCCGGAACATTCGTTTGTCAGTTAACTGGCGATTCGGAAAAATGAATGCGGGTCAGGACCGCGAAAAGAAAAAGATTTCAAACGACGACGGAAAACGGGGTTGACAGTATAATCATTCGCTGGTGGCTTGATTCTGTGGTAAAATAACTATCTTACCTAACAAAACTCTTAACCCACCTGCTGATGCGAGTACTTGCGGCTATTCAAGACCCTTCTTCCGTTGCTCAACCTACCACTTCCCTTGATCATTTTTTACTGCGATTCATCCGGGATTCCCGGGATTTGCCATTCCTTTATCTGATCCTTCGCATTTCGCTGACGCTGCTGCCACTCGGTATTTTGCTTTATATTCCGGCGGTTTCCGGCTGGGTCTGGTGGCTCGTGGCCGGTGCTTACCTGGTGACGTATTTCATTTATAAAGGTCCTTACGGTTTAATGGGCCATTGTTCGGCCCACCGCCCGCTGTTCAAACGGGAATACCGGTGGCTGAATTATTACATGCCGACGGTGATCGGGATGTTCTTCGGGATGTCGCCCGAAACCTACGTGGGGCACCACATCGGTATGCACCATCCCGAAAACAACCTGCCCGAAGATCTGAGCACGACCATGCCCTACCAGCGCGACAGCGTAAAAGGGTTTTTGCATTATTTAGGCACCTTTCTGGTTACGGGTGTCGCTACCATGATCGGGTATCTCTGGCGGAAAAACCGGCAAAAAATGGCGCTCAAAGCCATAAGCGGAGAAATTATTTTTGTGGCGATGTGTTTCGCGCTGCTTTTGATCAACGCTCCGGCCACGATTATCGTGTTTCTGATTCCGTTCTGGTTTACCCGGATCATCAGCATGGTCGGCAACTGGACGCAACACGCCTTTGTGGACGGCAGCGATCCGGCCAACGCCTATAAAAACAGCATTACCTGCATCAACGTCCGGTATAACCACCTGTGCTGGAACGATGGCTACCACATCAGCCACCACTGCCGGCCGGCCATGCACTGGAGCGAACACCCCCAGTTTTTCGTCAAAACCCTCGACCAGTACGCGGCCAACAAAGCCCTCATTTTCGATGGCCTTGATT
This sequence comes from Larkinella ripae, assembly GCF_054780775.1. NCBI lineage: Bacteria > Pseudomonadati > Bacteroidota > Cytophagia > Cytophagales > Spirosomataceae > Larkinella > Larkinella ripae. The sequence goes on along the minus strand of NZ_BAAGVR010000017.1, from coordinate 69,362 downwards.
TCGGACAGATCTTTTTTCTGCTGATGAAAAAGCGCTACGACCGGCTGGCCCAGCGCGTGGTTAACATCAACGGAACGTTTGAGAACGAACAGGAAATCATCGCTTTAATGAAACACCGGCTGCAACCCATCCACGAGTGGAACGTCGTGAAATCCAAAGAAAAAGCCGTGGTAGCGGTCTGAGTAACGGATTCAGGGGGATAATTCGTAATCCAGCGGCAGCAATTCCGCAATTTTTTCCCAGCTCCAATAGCCTTCTACCAGAATCCCCAGCGGTTCGTAGTAGTTGCCATTGGCTTCAATCTCAACGAACGGGTCCAGCAGGTGAAGCACGCTCGTTTGCGCTCCGCTGGCTTTGGGTGGAGCTCCGAAAGGGCGCAGCATTTCCAGGTAACCCGGCTCTTCCGGTTCGCGCAAATACGTAACCTGAAGCAAATCCCCGAATTGCAGGCGGGTTTGGCCCGGCACGGAGGAATCCAGAATGCGTTCGTGCCGCAACGTATCCCGAATCAGGTACCGGACGGTTTTGGGTTGCGTTCGGACGGTATCCGATTTTTCCACCAGTTGCTGAACTAAAAAACCGCTTTCCGGCAGCGTTCGCCCGTAGACGGATCGCATAAAATGCATGGTTGAACCCAGATAGGCTTTCCGGCGGTTGGCAAGCCAGCGCTTTTGTTGCCGGGCATTCCGCGGTTTTAAATCCTCCAGAACTGGATACCCCAGGTACGTAATGGCTTTTTGCCGCGAGTCGAACACAAACGATTCAAGCTGGTATTTAAGCCGGTAGCCCAACGCCCGGTTTTCGATCAGAAGCGGTTCGCGGGCACCCGCCGTCAAGCGCTGCTCGGCCCGGTTGTCGTCAAACCAGAGCACGTCCGGATTCAGTAGTTTACACTGGGCCGCGTTGGTGCTCTGGCCGATGAAGTTCTGCCGAAAAAAAGCCAGATTGGTTTCCCAGTCGGGTCCCCGCTGCGCTTTCACGCTGACCTCCGCCAGCTGGTTCGCGGCTGGCTGGAGGCCAATCCGGTAGAATTTCAGGCTATCGGTATGAATCTGAAAAACCAGCGTCTCGAAACCGACATACGAAACCACTAGGTCGAACCGCCCCGCTGGTAAACCGCCCAGCCGAAACCGCCCTTTTGCGTCGGTTGTCGTTCCCTTGGTGGTGTTGGCCAGAAATACGTTGGCCGACGGCAGCGGCTCGCCGTTATCCACGCTGAGCACCACGCCCTGCAACGATTGAGCGCACAAACCACTGGAAACCAGCAGATTGACGCAAACTAGAAAATAGATTACCGCTTTTTTGGCCATCGAATCCGTTGCTTCGCCCGGGTGAAAGCCCGCATTTTTGACCTAAACGCGGGCTCGTGCTGCCGGAAAGCGACCCTAAGATGGTAAAAACAGGGCAAAACAACTAATTGTTTAGTTGAAAAGGAATTTCGATTCCGTTCAACTGGGCTGGAGCGAAGCAACCGGTACGGTTTTGGCGGAATGGGTCCACCAGAGGACGAGCGCAATACCGAAAAGCACGGATTCGGTGACGATCCACTGCCGGCCAAAATCGCCCAAAGCGCCCTCGACGAAGATGGTGATGGCGCGCGACAGGGCGTAGGAACCCCACAATAAGCTTAGAAAAGCCAGGCCTTTGCTGACGTCTTTTACCATCAAATACAGCAGGCTGATGAAGATGGTGAAGCCGACACCGCCGTATACGCCCCGAATCGAACTGAACGCATCCGTGTTGGTCAACTGAACGTGGACCAGATCCATAACCGACTGCGGATCGGCAAACGCCATGACACTCACCGACAACAACGCCAGCGCTGAAAAAAGAATAAACCCCTGAGCAATCCGATACTGATTTTTTTGCGTTTGCATGTTCATAAGTTGTTTGTTTACCCCACAAAGGTGCGGCAATCCTTTATTCAGAATCTTGGTGCTGACCAGGATTTTATCCGGTTTTTTGCCTACTGAAGCGCTCGGAAACGTCGCTTATTTTATCAGAAATTAGGTGCACTTTTGTAAAGTGTCGTCTGATAATTTCCAGCAGTTTTTTACCCACCCCTATGAAAACGTCACCTCAGCAGCTTATCCGAATTGGAAATGCGAAGGACCCGAACGCCCTGACCAAACCCCAGAAAGAATTTAACCGCCTGACGCGCCGAATTGAAACGCTGGAAAAAGAAGTCATTGACTATAAGGAGGCTACCGCGCGGTTTCAGCACCGCATCCGGACGGAGCTCATTCCCCTGCAAACGGAGAACCACCGGCAACGCGCCCAGCTCGTGCGGCTCTTCGACCGGGCGTACGAATCCGGAATTTTTAAAGCCAACGAACGCAAAAAACTGGCCGATCTGATTCTTAACCTCACGTTTAACCTCATTTCAGAACACGGACTGGATGAGCTGAAAGACATCTACGACAAGTATGACCCCGCCGGTTTTGACGCGGCCAGTCCCGAACCCGATGCGCTGAAATCGGAGGCCATGCGGCAACTTTACGGCGCTTTGTTTGGGGTTGAATTTGAGCCCGGCGCGGATGTTAGCTCGCTGGAAAAACTTCAGGAACAGTTGCGCCAGAAACGGGCAGCGCAGCAAGCCACCTTTGCCCGTCAGGACCAGCAACACGAAACTCCGCCCTCCAAAACCCCGAAGCAGCTGGAGCGGGAGGTCAAAAAGCGGGCCGAAGAAGGGCGCGTTACCAGGGCGGTTCGGACGGTTTACGTGGATCTGGTCAAAGCATTCCACCCGGACCGGGAAACGGACGAAACCGAAAAACAGCGCAAAACCGAAATTATGCACCGTATTATAGAAGCGTACGAGAAAAGTGATCTGCTGGCGCTGCTGCGGCTGCAACTGGAATTTAACCGGATTGATCAGCACCACCTCGAAACGCTGGCCGAAGAACAGCTGGCGTATTATAACAAAATTCTGAAGCAGCAGACGCAGGAACTGGATGAACAGCTTTATGGCCTGAAATCGCAGCTTTCGGTCCTGAGCGGCACACCAATGCACCTGATTACATCGCCCATCAGCCTTGAAGACCGCCAGAAAACCGATATTCAGGAGTTGAAACGGAGCCTCAGCCAACTCAAAAATGAGCTGAAATCCCTGACCAATCTGACGGTGCTGAAACAGTGGCTGAAATCCTACCGGATTCAGAAAGCCACCGATTTCGTCGGTTTTTAGGCCCTAGTCCGGTTGTAGGTAGCGGGCCAAATCCGAAATGGAGCGAATGCCCAGCTGCCCGGCCTGCTGTTGGCGCATCATCAGGGCGTAGGTGTTATTGAACCCCAGCGGTGGCAACCAGGCCAGTTGATACCGGTTTTGAAATTCCCGGCTGACAAACGGATACACGGTTTTGGGCCGGGCTTTCAACGAATCCGCCACCGGCGCGGGCGGTTGCAGAATCACCAGCAAACCCGTTCCGGTGTACTCCGGATACAAATCGATCTGCCCGGCCGTCAGCGCGTCGAAGCAGATCTTGGTGCCCCCCAACCCGGTTTTGGTAACCACCTGCAACGACGTCCGGTTCTCGAGCAACTGGCGCAGAATTTCGGCCAGAATGTATTGTTCTGTAAAGATTTTGGTGCCGATCACGATTCGGCCCTGTCGTTTTTCACCGGTCACCGGCCGCAGCAAGTGCTGTTCCGTTAAAAACCGCCGGGCCACCGCTTCGGGCGATTCGTGCCGGAAATCGGCCCGGTAATTCAGCTCCGTCATCATTGCGTCCGAAAGCCGTCCGTTCAACAGATGCAGGGTTGCTGCCAGGTCGGGGTAGTGGTCTAAAACCGCCTGCCGAACCACCAGCGCGGCTTCGTAAGGCGGAAAAGCGTTCTTATCATCGGTCAACACCCGCAACCCGAACGCCCGGATTCGCCCGTCGGTCGAGTAACCGCTGATGATATCGACCTGCTTCCGAAAAACCGCTTCGTACATCAGATTCTGATCAATCAGCCGGGGCGTCAGCCGCAAACCGTATGCCCGCACCAGGCCCGGATACCCATCGGCCCGACCGTAAAACTCGTGCGCAAATCCGGCGGTTAACGCTGCCTGGCGACCGCCCGGCAGCCAGTAGAAGGCCGACAGAAAGGGAGCCGTCACCAGAAAAACCGTGGCCACCCGGCGTAAACGAAGACCGCGCAGGTGCTGGAGCCGGGCGAGTAAAAAGTCGAACAGAATAGCCAGCAAAGCCGCCGGAATAGCGCCCGCCAGCACCATGTTTGTGTTGTTCAGCGCAATACCGCCGAAAATAAACTCGCCCAGCCCGCCAGCCGCGATGTAAGCCGCCAGCGTAGCAACCCCGACGTTGATGACCGTCGCGGTGCGAATCCCGGCAAAAATAACCGGCAAAGCCAGCGGCAGTTCCAGCCGGGTCAGCACTTGGCGAGGGGTCATGCCCATGCCGCGGGCGGTTTCTTTCAGGGCCGGACTCACTTCCCGAATCCCCACATACGTGTTCCGGACAATCGGCAACAGGGCGTACAAAAACAAGGCGACAAGGGCCGGACCAGCACCAATGCCCAAAACCGGGATTAAAAAACCCAGCAGTGCAATGCTCGGAATGGTTTGCAGAACACCCACCACGGCCAGCACAACGGCCGCGATTTTCGGACGATACGCAATCAGAATACCCGTTGGCAGACCGATCAGCAAGGCCAGGCAAAGCGACAGGAACGTCAGGCCAATGTGCGTCAGGGTTTGCTCGATCAGTTTGTCGCCCTGCTGAATCACAAAATCAAAGAATTCCGGCATGATTACGAAGCGAGTTGCTGTAAGGCCGACCAAATCGCAGCCGACCGAATCCGGAGGTACCAATCCCCAACCGCCAGGGCGCCCGAATCCGTTTGCGCCAGTTGCCTGAGGGCATCCGCCAGCCGCGTTTCCGGTTGCAATTCCAGGGCTGCCGGTTCGGGTACTTCGGGCAGAATGTACGGCACCAAATCCCGCAACGTCAGCAGTTCGAGTTGAAACGCCAGCCATTGATCCCCAAAAAACCGGCGCACAAAGGCGTTGGCCGGTTTAAGCAGCAATTCTTTGGGCGTACCAATTTGCTGTATCTTCCCGTGGTCCATGAGGCCGATGCGGTCGCCCAGTTCGAGCGCTTCCCGGATGTCGTGCGTGACCAGAATGACGGTTTTCTGGCGCAGTTCGGCCAGATTCCGGAACTCCCGCCGGATTTCGGACCGGGTAATCGGATCGAGGGCACCCAGCGGTTCATCCATGAGCAGAATCGGCGGCTGAGCCGCCAGCGCCCGGGCCAGCCCCACGCGCTGCCGCTGCCCCCCGCTCAACTGATCGGGATACTCCGTTAGCTGTTTCTCGGACAACCGCAGCATCGCCAGCAGTTCGCGCGTCCGGTTCTGGATGCGGTTTGGGTCCCAGTTCAGCAGGCGGGGCACCAGGGCGATGTTCTCGCCGACCGTATAATGCGGAAAAAGCCCCGTTTCCTGCACGACATACCCGATGCTGCGGCTTAATTCGTGCGGAACCAGCCGTTGCGTGTCCACGCCGTTGATTTCAACCGTTCCGGACGTTGGCTCGATCAGCCGGTTGATCATCTTCAGGGTCGTCGTTTTGCCGGAGCCGCTCGTTCCCAGCAACACCAGCGTTTCCCGCTCCTGCACCGTAAACGAGATGGCATCGACGGCCGTATGATTGGGGTAGCGCTTGGTCAGATGCCGGACTTTGATCATCGGGATGCGGTTTTCGGTATACGGTTTACGGTTTTCGGTTTTCGCTGGGCCGACGTTTCGGCATACGGTTTTCGCCAGGCCGTCACTACAGCAACTGACACATGATTTCTGAACTATTTGTTCACGATCAGCAACCGGAATACGTCAGCCCCGGCGGTGAACCGCACCGAAACGTCGGTCCGGCGAAAACCGTAAACCGAAAACTGTAAACCATAAACCGTATACTCAAATCGGGTTGAAATACAGGCCAAGGCCCCACCAGCGGGTTTTCTGACTTTCGTAGACGCTGTAGGGGCGAAAACCGGTGTAGGTTTCCAGCAGGAGCGTCAGGTTATTGGTCGTCCGGCCCAGTTCCAGCCCAATACCGGCTTTGATACCGGGTCGGAAATCGGTTTGCTGCCAGATTTTCAGATCCAGCCCACCCGCCAGCCGGGCAAAAGCGGGCGACGGTTTCCGGTAAAAAAAACCGGCTTCGGCACTCAGGCGTTTTCGCTCTTCCGGTTTTCGCAGGCCAATGCCGACGCCCACGTATTTCCGCAAACCGTTGCGTTCGTGGTTATACACCACATCGACCAGTTCGTAGTTAACCGGGTTGGGCAGGTAATAATTGATCTGATTGCGAAACAGGTAATCGTCGCCGAGGTGGGACGAGAGGTGATAAAGCCGAAACCGCCAGCTGTGCTCCCGGATTTTTACGTTGTACAGGATGCCGAGCCGGTAGTCGGTGTTCATCAACTGACGGCGCTGTTTGTTCTGAACGGGATCGTGGTACACTTCAAATTGCGTGAACGACGCCACATCGAACGCCAGTTCACTGCTGCGTTCGGCCGATTTATACCAGCGAAAAATGGGTTTCTGGAGCCCAAAGGTGAACGGTACGATGGTTCCGTTGTACTTTTTGCCTTCCATCCAGTAACCGGGCAGCACGCTGACGCTGGTTTGCGCTTCGATGGGGTCGAGCAGAATGGGGTCAAAAAGGTGGCCTTTGGGCAGAAACTCCCGGCGCGGATACGTCACTGAAACGGGCACGGACTGGCGGATCACCAGCGTGTCCGGAACCTCCTGCGCCCAAGCATCGAGGGCAAGCAGGAGCAACCAAAAAGAAAGAAAGAATGGCTTCATTGGGCAACAAAAACCTCCGGTTTTCTCAATTAAGTACTAATAGGGAGGGCATTTATAAAGTGTACTTCCTATACAGGAGTTTTGTAACTAATTTTATGTAAAGAAAATATTTCAAGTTTCTGCTTCTGAATGGTTAGCGATGGTACATTAGAAAAAATAAAATATTACTTAATGCGAAAAAGAACTATTGCTCTTTTTGTCGGTGTGCTAGGATTCATTGTGTTCATGTTAATGCTGGTTTCATTTTTTAGATATAACGTACAAATTTTTGATGAGCCTGAATTTGAAAAACTAGCAACTGTATGTACTCAGTATGATGAAGTATGCTATAAATGCTTCTATGTCCCATCGAATGCTACTTCTCAAGAATACATACAACTTAGGCGATCTATAGGTGGCAGGGATAGTGTCATAGCTAATTACGAACGATATGATCTGGTAGACACCATTCAACTAATCGACGAATCAACGATTAGCCTTGTGCTTGAAGACACATCAGCATATCTTAAAAGGAAGGATACTATCATAGTTAAGAGTAAGCATTAGTGTATCTTCTTTTTTGTAAAGTGATCCTATGTTAGTCTATTCTCCTTTCGAGCAATTAGTTCACCAATTTTCTGCTTCAACCAATCCGAATCGTCCCGATTAATCAACGCGATGTTTTCCATACTCATCCTGGTGTTGCAGGCAAGTGCGTAACGGACTTCTTCATCCGGATCATTAGCCAGAATTTCAATGATAGACGCATTGAGCTTCCGTTTTCTGGCTACTGCCCTTCTGACATCTGGATTCGGATCAGAGACTAATTCTTCGAGAATCTCCAGCGGTACGGTTTTATTGTGAATCACCCATGTTGTGTAATGGGGGTAGAGCTCGATCACCTCTTTCCACGTTTGCAGCGATGCCTCTTCATGAGCAGCCCTGGTATATTCTTCGATAAGCTCACTGCTTCTAAGACGAATAAACTCTCTGGCAGAATCAATCATTTTACTATTTTACAATTGGCATTATGTTAGGCTAAAACCGTAATCTGTGTCAAGTCGGACAAGACACACGAAACCAGACGGCTGGTAGTAACAAGTGAGAAAATATACCTGTACTCGTCGGCTTTTAAACCATAGGCCAAGTTTAAGTTCTTTCTTTTCTCCTGCATAAATAAACCAAACTCTTTTGCTGGCACATAAAACCCGTTTGTTTCAGCAAGCGACTCTTTAAGTTCAGCTATTTCAACATAACAAGTTCGAAATGCATCACCACTGGGGTGGTTAGGCACATCAACAGCTAACCACTTCGACCGGATCGCAATCGACACGGCAGCATCAGTTTCGCTCAACTCAAGCGTCAGTATAAGTTGGTCCGCTACATACTGCCAAGCCGTTAAAATTGAATCACCACTTAGCCGGACCAGGTCTTCTACCGTCATTTATTCAGGTGGTAAATCAGATGGTATGCTAGGTTCAGGCGTCGATCACCGTCTGTTTCAGTTCGGCGTAGTGTTTGTAGAAATACGGAATGGTTTCGATTCCCTTGTAGAAATTGAACAACCCGTAGCTTTCGTTCGGCGAGTGCAGCGCGTCGATGTCCAGGCCGAAGCCCATCAGAATCGATTTGACGCCCAGTTCCTTTTCAAACAACGCCACAATGGGAATGCTGCCCCCGCCCCGGGTCGGAATGGCTTCCTTCCCCCAGGCTTCGCGGAAAGCCCGCCGGGCGGCTTCAAACTCCACCGAATCCGTGGGGGTCACGTAGGGCTGCCCGCCGTGGTGGGGTGTTACGGTCACCGTGACCGTCGGCGGGGCAATGGCTTTGAAGTGTTCTGTGAACAGTTCCGTGATCGCATCCGGGTCCTGATTCGGCACCAGCCGCATGCTGATTTTTGCCTGGGCCTTGCTCGGTAATACGGTTTTGGCTCCTTCGCCGGTGTAACCGCCCCAGATGCCGTTTACGTCCAGCGTGGGCCGGATGGAAGCCCGTTCGGGGCTGGAGTAGCCTTCTTCCCCAAAAACCGCCTGAAGCCCCAAATCCCGCTTGTATTCGGCCTCATCAAAAGGCGCTTCGGCCAGCGCGGCCCGTTCGTCGGCGCTCAGGTCGTCTACCTGGTCGTAAAAACCGGGTATTGTAATGCGGCCCTGGTCGTCGTGCAGCGAAGCGATGAGCTGGCACAACACATTGAGCGGGTTGTGGACTGCCCCGCCATATACGCCCGAATGCAGGTCGCGATTGGGACCAACCACCTGAACTTCCACGTAGGAAAGGCCCCGCAAACCGGTTTCAATCGACGGCACATCGTTGGCAATGATGCTCGTGTCCGAAATCAGAATGACGTCGCACTTCAGCTTTTCGCGGTTCTCGGTCACAAACTTGCCTAAATGTTCCGAGCCGGTTTCTTCTTCGCCCTCGATCATCACCTTCACGTTGCAGGGCAAACCGTCGGTCGCCAGCATGCCTTCCAGCGCCTTGACGTGCATGTAAAACTGCCCTTTGTCGTCGCAGGAACCGCGGGCGTAAATCCGTTCGTTGCGGATGGTGGGTTCGAAAGGCGGGGTGTTCCAGAGTTCGTACGGATCAGCGGGCTGCACATCGTAGTGACCGTACACCAACACCGTCGGCAGCGTGTCGTCGATCAATTTTTCGGCGTAAACCACCGGGTGCCCCGCGGTTTCGCAGACTTCGGCCTGGTCGAGACCGGCAGCCGCCAGCTTGTCCCGCACAAACTCGGCGGCCCGGCGCATATCCGGTTTGAATTTTGAATCGGCGCTCACGGACGGAATCCGCAGCAACTCGAACAGTTCGTTCAGAAACCGTTCTTTATGGTCCGCAAAATAAGTTGATAACATGGCTCTACCGGTTTTTCGTCGGGTTGACGAAGGAAACATCCCAAAAAACAACGCCCCGAAGTTAATCACTTCGGGGCGTCCTGCAAATCGGTATATCCTGAAACTTATTCCTCGTCGTCTTTCTTCCGGAATTTGATCAACTGCGTCCGGTTTTCTTCGCCGTTCAGCAGGCGGGTGATGTTTTTCTGGTGGGTCAGCACCACGAACAGGAAAACAACAACGCCGAAAACAATCAGCAGCGGGTGTTCTTTCTGCCCAAAAGCCTGCAACAACAGCAAAACCGGGAAAGCCAGTGCCGCCATCATCGAGCCCAGCGACACGTATTGGGAAGCAATGACCACCACCAGAAAGATGGCGATGCAAACCGCAGCCACTTCGGGGTGAATGGCCAGAACCATACCCAGCAGCGACGCAACGCCCTTACCGCCTTTAAAATCGGCCCAGATCGGGAAGCAGTGACCAATGACGGCAACCAGTCCGAAAACCAGCTTGAACGTCAGGATTTCGTGCGTGCCGATCACGTCAAAATACCAAAGCAGGGACGATAAAATCGTGGCGGTATAGCCCTTCAGGACGTCGATCAGCATGACAATCGTACCGGCTCGCTTGCCCAACACCCGAAACGTGTTGGTAGCCCCGGCGTTTCCGCTCCCGTATTTGCGAATATCAAGTCCAAAGAAGCCTTCGCCATACCAAACAGCGGTTGGAATGGAACCCAGCAAGTAAGCCAGTAACGTTGTTGCAATAATCAATAATACGTTCATTCAAGAATCTACCGCTTCGGCGGTGCGACTTACATTGAGTAAATTACTACTTAAATCACCCCAAAACCGGGTGCTCAAAGACTTAATTGCAGAAATTCTTGGCGGGTATTAACAGGTACTGAACAGCAAATTTACTGAAAAAAACCAATTTTTGTACCGCTTAATAACACACAAACAATGAAAAATATTCGTTTAATCACAATTTAAGAATTCAAAAAAGAGGACGGAGTTTGTAAAAACCATGTTCAGTCCAACTTTCGCGCTTGATTCTTGGATAAAAGCCATAGATTTTGGCGTTTGTCCACCGGACCGGAAACAGTCGGAGAATTAAAAAATAACCCAAAAATTCCCGGATGGTTCAGGAAAAAGCCTGGGGTGGGGGCGATCCGGCGGGGCGGGAGTGGTCTTCGGGCAGGGGAACGAATTCCTGGTTGTCGTTGGGCGGCAAGGCAATCCGCCCCGCTTGCCAGTCGGCTTTGGCCTGCTCGATCCGTTCGCGACGCGAGGAGACGAAGTTCCACCAGATAAACCGCTCGCCCAGCGGTTCACCCCCCAGCAGCATGAGCGTGCTGGTTTCGCGGGCCACGATGACCGGATCAATACCGGGTGTAAACACCAGCAACTGCCCGACACCGTACGCCCGGCCGCTTACCTCCACGCTGCCTTTGGCGACGTAAGCCCCCCGCTCGGGATACCCCACAGGCAGGCCAAAGTGCGTACCGGCCTGCAGCACGACGTGGGCGTAAAACAGGGGCGAATGGGTTTTGACGTGGTTGTTCAGGCCGAAGGCATCACCGGCAATCAGGCGCAGCCAGACGCCTTTGTCCGTGAAAACGGGCAGTTCGTGCGGCTGGTAGTTTTCAAAAGTCGGGACACTTTCTTCGGCGGATGCGGGCAGGGCCACCCAGGTCTGGATCATTTCCAGCGAACCGCCCGCCAGCGTGGCCGGGTCTTCAAACCGCTCGGAATGGGCGATACCGCGCCCGGCCGTCATCCAGTTGACCTCCCCGGGCCGGATCACCTGTTGCACGCCCAGGCTGTCGCGGTGCGTCACCTGCCCGTCGAACAGGTAACTGACCGTTGACAGGCCAATGTGCGGGTGGGGCAAAACGTCCATGTCCGGAATCTGGTCGGGCGCGAAGGTTACCGGACCACCGTGATCCATAAAAATAAACGGCCCCAGCATGCGTCGCAGCCGGTACGGCAGAATCCGCCGGACGTGAAAACCGTTGCCCAGCGAAGCCGCCCGCGCGTCGATGATCTGATCTACCATGAGAGTTTTTTTACGTATGATCAGTAAAGTAACGGCAACTTCGCGCCGGAATCAACGGTTTCAATGCATTCAATCGGATGTTTACGTAACTTGTCCACTCTATCCAACCGACTTCTGACCGTATGTTTACGACCAAGCGCGTTCCATTGACCATCATCTTTCCGTTTACCTGGCGGGCCATTCTCCTGTTTTTGTGCTACTCTATTTTTATCTGTTTCCTCTACGAACTAATGGACTGGAAGTTTCTGGCCATTCCATTCGTGCCCGTCGCCACCATCGGAACGGCGGTGGCGTTTTACGTCGGTTTTAAAAACAACTCGTCCTACGACCGGCTTTGGGAAGCCCGCCGAATCTGGGGCAGCATCACCAACGCCAGCCGCTCCTGGGGCATCATGGTGCTGGATTACATCACGACAAACCGGAACGGTAAGGACTTGGCCGACGACGACTTAAAGCAAATTCACAAAGACCTGATCTACCGCCATCTGGCTTACATTACGGCCCTGCGGGTTCAGCTCCGGCAAAAACCGGTCTGGGAACTGCACCATAATCCGGCGCACGACGTCATTGAGCGGATTGCGGCTTTCCGGCAGTGTAGCCTGGATCAGGAACTAAGCCGGTTTTTGCCACTTCATGAAATTGAGAAGATCATTCAACACCCGAACCCGGCCACGTTTCTGATGCGCCAGCAGTCCGCCCAGCTCCGGGCGTTATACGAAGGCGGTTTTCTCAGCGATTTCCACCATGTCGACCTGGAGCGGATGCTCGTCGAGTTTTACAACCAGCAGGGGGCCTGTGAGCGGATCAAAACCTTTCCGTTCCCGCGTCAGTACGCGTTTTTCAGCTACGTGTTCACCTGGCTGTTCATTTTTGTGCTGCCCTACGGTTTATTGACCGAAATGGCGAAAGTGGGCAGTTGGCACATCTGGCTCACCATCCCGTTTTACACGATCATTGCCTGGATTTTCAACACGATGGAAATTGTGGGTGACACGAGCGAAAATCCGTTTGAGAACAGCATCAACGACGTACCGATGACGGCCATTTGCCGCAACATCGAAATTGACCTGCGCGACATGCTGGCCGAAACCGACCTGCCCAAGCGCGTGCAGGCCATTAACGACATTCTGATGTAGCCCCGACGGCGGTCGAGGATCCGGTTACGGGGCAGCCCCGGGTTGCACCCGGGGTTATCCAGCGTCAACAGCGTTGAGTTATTTTTCCATCGGATGCGCTTTCAGCAACTGATCGGGCGAATAGAAGTCTTTTTTGCCGGCCGTGGCCGCCCGGACTTTCTTCACCTGATCCGGCGAAATAACCGACGCCTGATTGCCGAACGAATTTCGCACGTAGGTCAGCACAGCCGCGATTTCGTCGTCTTTCAGCAACCCGGCAAAGGGCGTCATCGGCACCTGACCGGGGTAATTCTTGCCGGCCACTTCGATCGGTCCCAGCAGCCCGTTAAGGGCTATTTTGATCAACCGCTCCTCGTTGCCATTGACCCAGTTGGTGCCGTTCAGGGGCGGAAAACCGGAAGCGGCCAGCCCTTTTCCGTCGGCCTGGTGGCAGGTGATGCAATAGCCTTCTTTGCCGTAAATTTCTTTACCCTGATTGAAAAGGGCCAGTTCAGCCCCTTTCAGGCCCGACGAAACCACTTTCTCCTTGATTGGTTTCACATTTTCGCCTTTCAGGTGGGCGACGGCGGTGGCGTGGGCGTGTACCATCCAGTCGTCCAGCGGTTTTTTAGCGGCTTCGGCCAGAATGGGCAAGCCTTTTTCCGGCCCGATCCAGGAAGCGGCCACGATGGCATCCAGCCGAACCCGGCTGTTGTCGTCCTTCACGGCCTGCATCAGTAAATCGGCCTGCTCCTTTACCTGATGACCGGTGTAGCGCACCACCTGAACGGCAGCCGCCCGGGCGTGGTAATCCTTGGCGGCCAGCATTTGCCGGAGCAGTTTCGGATCAACTTTGTTCAGGCCCCAGCTCACCCACAGGGCTTCCAGAACGTGGTGCTCGTAACGCGGGTCGTTTTTGTCGAGTTTGTTTACCCAGGCCGTCAGTTTCGTTAACACCTGGTTGGCGTCCCGACCGCGCAGTTCGCGCTTGGTGCGGTAGCGGGTGCGGTATTCCGGTAGTTTCAGGTTATCCAGCAGTTCGTCGATGCTGGCGCCGTCCACTTTGGCCGGTTTCACCAGCGGGCGCGACGGGTACGTAATCCGGTACACCCGGCCGTGCGAATGGTCGCGCAGCGGGTCGCGGGCGTTGTGCTGCATGTGGCCGATCAGAATGTTATGCCAGTCGATCAGGTACAGCGAACCGTCGGGCGCAAACTCCATGTCAACGGGCCGGAAATTCCGGTCTTCGCTCACGACCAGATCCATCCGGTGCTTGCTCTTGTAGCCGGTTCCGTCGTCCACCAGCGCGTGTTCTTTCGTTCCCAGAAAACCGATGGTGTTGTTGATCAGCAAATCGCCCTGCAATTCGTCGGGGAAATGCCGGCTCGACACGAATTCAAGCCCGGAAGTCGGGCGGACGCGGTGCGCTTCCTCGATCAACTGGACGGATTTGTGCGTGGCCTGACCGTAGCGCGGCAAGACCGAACCGGGCATCATCCAGCGTACATCCGGACTGGAGGTTTCGGCAAAAAAGGGCTGGCCCCAGTCATCGAAGGCAATTCCCCACGGATTCGGGATGGAAAGCTGGGCCGTCCGCTCCAGTTTTTTGAGTTGCGGGGCGTAGCGGTAAAAACCGCCGTTGGTGGCCCGCACCGGTCCGTACGACGTCTCGACGTTGGTATGCAGAAAAACGCCTTCGCCCGAGTAAATCGCGCCCGACGGGTCAACGCAGAAAGCGTGGCTGTTGTGGTGGGTGTCGTGGTCGTCAAAACCGCTCAGCAGAATCTCCACTTTGTCGGCTTTGTCGTCGCCGTTGGTGTCCGTAAACAGTTTCAGGTTGATGCCCTGCGACACGTAAACGCCTTCTTTGGCAATTTCAAACCCGAGTGGCAGGTGCAGCTTGTCGGCAAAAACCGTCTGCTTGTCGGCCTTGTTGTCGCCGTTGGTGTCTTCCAGAATGATGATTTTATCGTTCGGTTTCGTGTCCCCCGGTTTGTAGTGCGGATAGCTCGGCATACAGGCCACCCAAAGCCGTCCTTTGTTGTCGAACGACATCTGCATGGGTTTCGCCAGATCCGGAAATTCCTCTTCGGAGGCAAATAACTCGATTTTGTAGCCCTGCGGCACTTTCAGCTTCGCGAGCGCTTCCTGGCCGTAGAGGTAGGTCAGGCTGCCGTTTTTCTCCGGATTAAAATTGGTTTTGACGGGCGGCAGGGGAGACGTCTTTTTGTCCGCAACCGCCAGATCCGTTTTTTGTCCTTTCGAAGCCGCCAGCCAAACCGCCTGATCCCGGACGTCGGTCATTTCCCGGATTTTCTGGATTTCGGCAGGGTAGTTGTCCGGACCAAACGGGTTGTAGCGCCGACCGTAGACGTGCACCCCGTTCGGGATCTTGAAGTCGTTGTGCCACATCCAGTTTTTTTCCGTTACGGCATCGTGCACCAGCTTCCGGTTGGCTTCCGCCCTGGGGGCGGTTTTTCCGAAAAGCTGATCGACCAGCAACAACCCCAGTTTTTTGTAGCCCTCTTCGTTCAGTTGCGAACCGTCGATCGTCAAATCCTCTTTGGTGTTGGCGTACCACTGCTGCGAAGGCGTGAAGGCATCGACAAAAAGCACGTTGTTCCGGTCGGCCACTTCCTTCATGGCTTTGGTGTACAGCGCCAGATTTTCATTCTCCTTTTTGCCGTTCGGCAGGTCAAACTTGGCCGACAGATCCTCGAAGGCAATGGGGGAGACGAGGGCCAGCTGCGGGGCTGCGGTGCCGTTGTATTTCTGGCTTGCGGTCCACTTGATGAACGCTTCCAGCTCGGCTTTGTAATTTTCCAGCTTTTCCGGTCCCTGAAACGATTCGTTGTAGCCGAAAAACGCCACAATTACGTCAGCTTTCAGCCGGGTGAGCCACTGATCGGGGGTTTCAAAATGGCCCTCGCTCTGGGACGGATTGGCGTATTCGGTCTGGAACTTTTCGGCGCCGGGAAAGGCCCAGGGTGAGTTCCGGCTGGCGTGGGGCCGAAAACCGGGTGTATCCCCGCCGTCGCACATGTTCCGGATGTAGAGCGCGTTTTCAGGATACCGGACGTGCAGTTCGGTTTCAAAATTATCGTAATTCATCATGCGCGACCCCAGGTTGTTGCCGAGCAGAACGATGCGTGACCCTTTCTGTAGTTTCAGGGTCGGCGGGCCAGCCTGGAAAGCCGTGAATGCGATAAAGGCCAATCCAACCACGCCCATTAAGCCGACGAGGCTGAATATACTGGATTTAGTCATGATGGGTAAGCGGGTTTAGCTAGGTGAGTTGGGTCACGCAGTCGGACAGAGACCCGGTTTATTTGGGGAATCCAGCCCGGTTTTTTACGATTTTACGATGCCCCGGTAAGGCACATTAATGGCGAGTTTGCTTTTCAATCGTTTCGGAACAGGCTTACCCAGCAACCAATGGATGGCATTGATGGTCAGACGCTGAAGGTTTTCGTCCCGAAAATCTTCGGGGTGTCCCAGCGTAGTAAAAAAAACCTTCGCGCCGGCTTGGTTCGTCCAGGTCCAGGCCACCGGGTTCTCGATAGCCGGCTTGTCAGGATTGACCGATTTTCCCATCAGCAGCAGGGTGGCATCCTTCGGGGGATACTCCGGACGGACCCGGTAGAGCCACGAAGCGGCATGAAACGACGGCGCGACGCCCGTTAGAATAGGGTGTCTGGCCACTTCCGGAATCACGGTAACATCGGTCGTACTTTCGTGTCCATAATGCGTATGCCCGGCCTTCCCCCAACCGGGAGGAGAGCCAAAGGCGCGTTCGCCAAAGGCATTCCAGGCCTCAGAAGCATCGCCTTTCGGGAAATTAAACGCGTGAGTGGAGGTCCGAAAGCCCATCACCGGTTTGCCCGATTTGAGGTATTCGTCAATGTATTGCAATTGATCAGGGGGCAATTGACGCCACCGCAGAAAAAAAACCGCCAGATCGGCTTCCCGAAGTGCTTCCAGACCGGGAATATTTTTTTCGGCATTCTGGTCCGGCGACGCTTTGAGCACCCGGGTTCGCAGGCCGTAATTTTTCTCCAGTTCGGCGGCAACGAGCGGCAGGGTCAGCTCTCCGCTGTATTCGTGGTCGCCCGTGACAAAAACGATGTACGGTTTATCGGCTTTGGCGGAAAGGGATTTCAGGCGGTTGGCGAGGGCTTCGTTTTCGGCCAGACTCAGCAAACCGGTAAGCCCCAGCAAGCCGGACGTCTGTTGCAAAAAAGCTCTGCGTTTGTTTTTCATGAATAGCACGGGTTGGGGTTTCGGGGAAACTCTTGATGATAAGTCGAATCGTTGCCGAATATACCCATAAAAGTGGTTGTAAGTAGCTTTTCAGTTTCCGGTTTTTGGTTTTGAAAGCCGGGTTGTTCCTAAAACCGGAAACTGAAAACGGACGGGCAGCCTCAGTACCCCGGATTTTGCACCAGCTTGTTGTTGTTGCGGATCTCGGCCGTCGGAATCGGAAACAGCAGCTCCCGTTCTTTCAGCACCGGGCCGTAGGAGAACGTATGACCAACGTAATTTTCAAAGCCTTTCGTGCTTACGTTGTAGGCTTTTCGCAGCCGGGCCATGTCAAACCAGGTGATGTTTTCGAAGCTCAGTTCGTACCAGCGTTCCCGCCAGACGGCTTCCCGCATCTGTTCCTTGGTCAAACCGCTGAGGTTGGGCAGGTTAGCCCGCCGACGGATTTTGTTGACGGCTTCGTAGGCATCCGCCGTGGGGCCGCCCACTTCGTTCTGCGCTTCGGCAAACGTCAGCAAGACTTCGGCAAACCGGATCAGGGGCCAGTTGAGGTCGCTGCTGGTGGTGGTCAGGTGCGCGGCCGTGTCGAAATGCTTGAAGATGTAATAACCGCCCAGATCGACGGTGCGGGACCGGTTGTCGCTCAAGGTGTAGGAGCGGTAATAAAACTGCTTTTCTTCGGCCCGTTTGTCGCCTTTGGCGTACGATTCCACAAATTCCTTGTTGGCGAAAATAGCCCCCGTTTCGTCGGAATAGGCCGAAATCCCTTGGTTGTACGGAATAATGGACGTCTGCCAGCCCGACGGTTGAATGTTGGCGGCAAACTGCACCATAAAGATGTTTTCGCCGGTATTCTTTTTGGTTGGATCGTGC
Source organism: Larkinella ripae (assembly GCF_054780775.1). Lineage (NCBI taxonomy): Bacteria > Pseudomonadati > Bacteroidota > Cytophagia > Cytophagales > Spirosomataceae > Larkinella > Larkinella ripae. The sequence goes on along the minus strand of NZ_BAAGVR010000017.1, from coordinate 51,424 downwards.
AGGTCGTCGTACGACGCAAACAGGCTATACTGGTTGGACGTGATCACCTCATTGGCCTTGTCGGCGGCTTTTTTGTAATACTCCGCGCCTTTTTGCAGCGGATAGCCCGCCATCGTCAGGTACACCCCCGCCAGCAGCGACTTTACCGCGCCCATCGACACCCGACCGGCTTTGTCTAGGTAGGGCAACCCGGATGCTTCCGCTTCGACCAGATCGGCGACAATCTGGGTGTAGATGGCGTCCTCGGCAGCGGCTTCGGGCACGAGTCTTTCCGACGTTAACCCAACCGGATCGGTCACCAGGGGCACTTTTCCAAAAATCCGCACCAGGTTGTAGTAATACAGAGCCCGCAAAAACCGGGCTTCGCCGAGGGCTTTCTTTTTGGCCGTTTCGTCCATCGCAATGTTGGGAATGTTGGCGATGGCCAGATTGGCGTTCCCAATGCCTTTGTAGCTGCTCGCCCAGTAAACCCGCCCGTATTCGTTGTCCGACGTATTGTTCAGGTTTCGCACAAAAATGCTGTTGACGGCCTGTCCCAGCTCGGTATTGGCCAGACCCGTGGCAAACTCCAGCATCATCCAGGGAGCGCCGTTAAAACCGCCCCCGGTCGTCGTTTTCAAGGCGTCATAAATGGAATTGACGGCGCTGGTGGCGTGTTCGGGTTTGGTAAAATAGCTTTCAACCGTGAAGTTGGAGGGGTCGGTTTCGTCCAGGAAATCCGAACATCCGGCTCCGCTCAGCAGCAGCACGGAGAAGAGCATCCATTGACCGGCGGTTTTTATTTTCAGTTTCATCGTAGAAGGCATTTTGAAGGATTAAAGACCAATGTTCAGACCGACCATGAAGACGCGGGGTTTCGGGTAATCGTACAGCGCAACCCCCTGATCGAAGGCATTTCCGGTGGTCGAAACTTCCGGATCGTAGCCGGGGTATTTCGTGCTCAGGAAGAAGTTCTGCACCGACGCGTAGGCCCGCAAGCGATTCAGTTTCAGCTTATCGACCGTTCGCGACGGAAACGTGTACGCCAGCAGCAGGTTACGGCCCCGCAGAAACGAACCGTCTTTGACGCGGTGCGTATCCTCGTTGGTGTTGTAACCGGCCGAAACCGGGCGTAACTGGGCCAGGGGCGTATTCTGGTTTTCGGGCGTCCAGGCATTCAACACGGTTTTGAAGCTGTTGGCAATGCCGGTGCGGTCTTCGGCGGAGTGTTCGCTGCGGTACAGCACGTCGTTGCCGGTCATGAATTGCAGATCAACGGTCAGGTCGAAATTTTTGTACTTGAACGTGTTCAGGAACGTTCCGAACGCATCGGGAATCCCCTTCCCGATAATCACCCGGTCGTTGTTGTTGATGATCCCGTCCTGATTCACATCCTGGTATTTCACGTCACCCGGTTTTTTCAGGTATTTGGCCGCTTCCGATTCTTCCGACGTGCTCCAGGTGCCCTGGTGAACGAAGCCGAAAAACGAACCTACCGGTTCGCCCTCGCGCACCACCGTCGAACCGATGAAAATGTCGGAACCGCCCGTGAGTGCAATGACCTTGTTTTTATTGAACGAAACATTGAAGGTCGTATTCCAGGAAAAGTCACCGGCATTGACGTTGACGCTGTTCAGGGCGAATTCAATCCCTTTGTTTTCCATGCTGCCGACGTTCTTGGAAACCGTCTCGTAGCCGCTGCTGTAGGGTACGGGCGCACTCAGGAGCATATCGGTCGTCAGTTTTCGGTACAGATCGACTTCAATCGAAAACCGGTTCTGGAACAGGCCCAGTTCCAGCCCGGCGTCGATCTGGTGGGTTTTCTCCCAGCGCAGATCGGGGTTCGCCAGGCGACCCGTTCCGATCCCGATGGCGCGCGCCCCGCCAAAAATGACCGAATAGTTACTCATCCCCGCCAGCGCCTGATAGGCCGTGATTTCGGAGTTCCCGGTAACGCCGTAGCTGGTCCGAAGTTTAAAGTTGGATATCGCCGGAACCCCTTTCATGAAATCCTCTTCCGTAAGGCGCCAGGCCAGCGCGGCCGACGGGAAAAAGGCGTAGCGGTTTTCAGAACCGAACTTGGAAGAACCGTCGATCCGGCCCGTCAGCGTCAGTAAGTACTTGTCTTTCAACCCATAATTAATCCGGCCGAAATACGAATTCAGCCCGTAGGCCACGGCCGACGAGCTGGGGGCCTGCGGATTGGAACCGGCGCCCAGGTTGTTGAACTGAAAGTAGTCGTCCTGGAACGTCTGGGTGTTGGCCGCTGCCGTAAACCGGTCGACGTGCTGCCACGATAAGCCGAGCAGGCCCGTAAACGAATGGATGTTTTTGACTTGCCGGTTGTAGGTCAGGTAATTTTCAAACTGCCACGAATTGTGCCGTTCGCTGGTCACGCTGGCAACACCGCCCTGGTTCCGGGAAATGTAATTCAGCGTCCGGCCGCTGTAGAGATCAATGCGCTGGTTAATGACGTTGGTTCCGACGGTGGTGCGCAGTTCCAGTCCTTTGGCCAGGTTGATGTTGGCGTACACGTTACCCAGCATCGTCTGGGTTTTGATGTAATTCAGCCGTTCTTTCAGGATGTTGATCGGGTTGCCGCCCCCTTCCATGCCCGGATAATCTTCGTTGCCGCCCCAGCGTCCGTCCGGGTACTTGACCGGAATGATCGGCAGGGCTTCCAGCACCTGCCGCATGGCGATGATGCCGCCCCCGCCCAGCGGGTCGATCTGGTTCTCGTTCTGGTCGTTGTAGCTCAGGCTACCGCCCACTTTCAGCCAGTTTTTGATCTGACTGTCGAAGACAAACCGGCCGGCATACCGCTTCAGCCACGATTCTTTTACCAGACCGTTTTCGTTCCGGTAGCCGAGGTACACGCCGTAGCTGTCTTTGCCGTTGCCGCCCGCAAACGAGAGCTGGTGGTTTTGCGTAAACGCCCGCTGAAAGGCTTCATCCTGCCAGTCGGTATTATACAGCGGATTGCCGCTGGCATCGAACAGCAGCGGATTGGTGCGTTTGGTTTTGGGATCTTTGTATTTGCCCCCGGCCCAGCCGACCGGATCGTATTTCTGGGCGTTGACGTACGCAATGTCCTCGACCTGTAAAAACTCCTTCGAGTTCAGCAGTTCCAGTTTTTTGGGCAACACGCCGATGCTGAAATCCGTATCGTAGGTCACCCGGCCACCGGTCTGACTCCCGCGTTTGGTCGTCACCAGAATAACGCCGTTGGCTCCCCGCGCGCCGTAAATCGCCGTGGCCGACGCATCTTTCAGGACTTCGATGCTCGCAATGTCGTTCGGATTGATGTAATCGATGGGCGTACTGCCGTTGGTCAGGCCGCTGGCGTTCAGAATTACGCCGTCGATGACGTACAGCGGGTTGTTGGCGACGCTGACCGACGTATTGCCCCGAATCCGGATGTTGGCCCGGCCGCCCGGCCGACCGGAGTTGACCGATACGTTCACGCCCGTGATGCGGCCCGCCAGGCCCTGATTCAGCGAAGCCGCCGGACGTTCCTGCAGGGCTTCCGCCTTCACGGTTCCGACGGCGCCCGTCAGATCCGATTTGCGTTGCACTCCATACCCCACCACGACCACTTCGTTCAGCGTTTTCTGATCGGGGGCCAGTTGCACATCCACCGTACTGCGGTTTCCGAGGGCAATTTCCTGGTTGAGATAACCGACAAAGGAAAAAACCAGCGTAGCGGGTCCGTCCGGCACGTTGAGTTTATAGTTTCCTTCGCCGTCGGTTGAGGTACCGCGCGTGGTGTTTTTGACGACCACGCTAACGCCGGGCAGCACTTCGCCGGTTTCGCTACGGACGGTTCCGCTGATGGCGCGGTCGACCGCAACGGTTTCGGTCGGCAAGGGGGCCGGACTGGCAATTTCCGGGAGTTTGTCGACCAGCAGGGCCGAATTTTGCAAAACCGGCTCCAGCAGGTCAACCGACGCATCGAGTTCCGGGGTTTTGCGGGTTTTTCGATCGCTGATCACCAGATACGAGCTGCGGTTTACTTTCTTGTAGCGAAACCCCAAGGGCCGCAGAAGGGTCGTCAGATTCTTCTCCAGACTGGCGTCCGGTTTGATGGTTTCGGCGGCTACCGCAACGCCTTCCACCGCCCGCAGTTCAAACAGAATATCGACCCGGTACCGCGATTTGAGTTCCGACAGAACATCCTTGAGCTGACGAGCGGCTCCGTTGAAAGGTTTTCGGTTTCGTTGTTGCAGGTTGCTGGCCAGCAAATCAGCCTGCGCCCAGCCCGACTGAAGATGCAGCAACAGGAAGGCAAGCAAAAGCCCCGCTTGGGAGACTTTCCGGATGGAGTTGGTCATAGAAGTAAGGGAAAGGGATATGGGTGAGATGGTTATTGGCTGGTTAACTGAACCCGTTTGCCCTGCCGGACGACGTTAATATCCAGCAGTTCGGAAATGGATTGGAGTAATTGATCGACGTTGTCGGCCCGGAACGAGCCCATCAGCACCCGGCTTGCAAGCGCCGAATCCCTGATGCTGACCTGCAACCCGTAGTTTTCTTCAAGCAGGTAGGCAACCTCCTGCAGCGGGGTCTCGTCGAACACAAAGCGCTTTTCGTTCCAGGTTGGGTGGAGGTGGTGCGGCCGGACTTTTTTCAGGGCAATGCGGTTTTCGGGATCAAGCGTCACCTGTTCGCCTGGTTTCATGGTCAGCTGTTTGTAATCGGTTCCCTTGCCGTACTGAAACCGTACCTGACCCTTGTTGAGCGCCACCCGGGCCCCGCGTTTTCGGGCAAAAACCGTAAACTCCGTGCCCAGCACGATGACCTCGAAGTTCTTTTTCGTTTTGACCACAAATTTCTGATGGTCGGGCGTATGCCGGACCGAGAAGCTGGCTTCACCGGCCAGCAGCACCTCGCGGGTTCGGTGGCCAAAGCCCCAGCGGGGCACCTGAAGGCTTGAATTGGCGTTCAGAATCACCCGGCTGCCATCGGCTAGCTGCAGGGAACGGGTTTCGCCAAAACCGGTTTCGAAGGTGGAATACAGCAGCGGTTTCTGAAAAACCAGGCCGGCGAGTCCGAGCAGAAACAGCAGCGAGGCTGCCACCAGCCATTGTTTCCGGTTCCAGTGGTCTGGGCTGAGTTCGGCGGAATCCGGCTCCGGTTCGTCGGTGGCCTGCGGGTTTCGGGCCAGAAAAACCGTGTAGTGCCGGTGGGCCGTGTCCGTCGGGGCGATGTATTGCGGATGGCTATTTTCCCATTCTTCCAGCCATTCGTAAAACTGCTCTTCGTTTTTTTCCGCCCGCAGCCACTGCGCAATCAATTCGCGCTGGAGCGGGGAAGCGGTTCGGGCAAAGTAGCTAAAAACCAGATTCTTGTTAACTTCAGATTCCATATTTCATCATCCAGGTAAGACTCATTTTGAAGCAGGATCGCACCGGTTGAACCGCCCGTAGCGTCGGTTCTTCAACGGCCGCGTCAGGGGAAAAACGACTGCCCAAGCACGGACAGGAGCAGCAGCCAGTGGTCTTTCAGCCCCTTCCGGACAATGCTCAGGGCCTTGACGATGTGGACTTCGACGGTTTTGATGGACAGCCCCAGTTCGGTCGCAATGTCCCCGTATTTTTTTCCTTCAAACCGGCTCATCAGAAACACTTTGCGGCATTGGGGGGGCAGCGACTCCACCAGGTCTTCGACTTTGTGGGCGACCTCTTCAAATTGCAGCACCTGATCGGGCCGCTGGCTCAGCGCCCCCTCCCGCACCTCGGCGGTTTCGATGCCGTCCAGTTTCTGGAATTCCAGCCGGAGGTAATTATAGGCTTCGTTCCGGACGCTTCGGAAGAGGTAAAAGCGGTAGGAGGTGGTAATGCTGGCGTAGGCCCGGGTCTTCCAGAACTTGCAGAACACATCGCTGACCAGGTCTTCGGCGGTTTCTTTCGAGTAGACATACCGCACGGCATGGCTGCACAGCGCCTGGTGGTAGCGCCGGAACAGCAGTTCGCAGCCCTTCTGCGGGCTTTCTTCAAACGTCCGCCGGATAAACAATTCCGTATCGTTGCGAGCCGGTTTTCCGGTTGGGTCCTCGTTGTCCGGTTCGGATTGACCGGCCTGTTGCGGACTGATGGGCAGTGGCTGACCTGGGAATTCGATTTGTGGGCGAGCGTGCATAGTCTTGGCTTAAACCTAAATTATCCCTTTAAAAGTCAATGCTGTACTGATAAAGACAACTTTTCGCCAGAATCACCTTAGTTGGTTTTAAAAAAATCTGAAAAAAGTTAAAAGGATGAGTTGTCTCTCTGGCGATGCATGATCGGAAGGAATGATTGTTGAGGAATTTCGCGGGAAGCGTACTTAAAATTATTGGTCAGCATCGGTAGGCGTCGGCATTAAAAACGATTCAAATTTTACCCCACTTTTTCGTATCTTTCACTATGTTCGTTAAGCGGCCAACTCCTTTGATTATTGAGATTGATAAACTGACTAACTCGATTGAGAATGCCATTACTGGCGAAGTTTTTGACACCGTAGTTAGCCGGCTGTTCGAAGAGGACGGAAAACAAATCAAAAGGAAAGATTGGCAGTTTACCTGGAAGCAGGAATTAAAGGATGCAGAGAAACAGGTTTATAAGCTCACTACGATCAATAATCCAACAGTCATTCAGGGGTTATTGAGTATAGAAGACAAAAAAGATCATTTCTTTATGCACCGAATCGAAAGTGCGAAGTTTAAGAGAGGAAAAGAAAAAGGATCTGTAGGCATTCCCGGCAATCTGGTTGCTTTTGCCTGCAAAATTTCCATTGAAGCAGGCTATCAGGGCTTTATTTCCTTCATTGCCAAAACAACCTAAAAAAAACACTACCAGCAAACGCTGGGCGCAAAGGTACTCTTTGGGAATACGATGGTCATTGATACGCCTGAAGCTTTAAAACTAATCAATCGATACTTCAAATCGTGAACATATGGGACTCGTTAAAGAACCGAAGGAGGTAGATTTTGTGGTTGATGGTCGCGATCTGACTTCGGAAGAACACCAAAAAATCAGTGAATATATTCTGGACCAGAAGAAGTTACGCCAGCAAAAAGAAACCAAACGAGTAACAAAAAACCGCAAAGATTACGCATCGTAAGTGATTTCGGTTGGGTTAGAATTAATACCTGATCTTTGTTAATGAACCTATTAATCACCCCACTCACCCTGGCCGATCACCCCGAAGTCGTGGAAGTTTGGGAAGCGTCGGTGCGGCCCACGCACCACTTCCTGACGGAAGAAGATATTCAGTTCTTTAAACCGCTGATTCTGAACGAATACCTGAACGCTGTTGCGCTGGTTGGCCTGCGGGATGAAGCCGGAAAATTAAGCGGTTTTCTGGGAACGGCCGATCATAAAATCGAGATGTTGTTTATCCATCCGGACGCGATGGGGAAAGGACTTGGCAAAATTCTGATCGATTACGCTATTCGGCAACTAAAAGCCACCAGAGTCGACGTGAAGAAGCCAACGGGCAGGCCGTCGGTTTTTACCGCCACCTGGGTTTTCAGGTCGTCGGCCGGTCGGAACTCGATTCCAGCGGAAAACCGTTCCCGATTCTCCACCTGGAACGGACGACCTAGCCCAAAATCTTACTTTCCGCTGTCGGCCGGCGCTTTGCCCGCCGGTTTGGCGCCGAACTTGTTTCCAAAAAAATCGCCGGGATTCCAGGTCGGACGCTGCGGATTCTGGGCCGTCAGGTAGCCAATCAGAAACTGAAGCTGGGCGTGTTTGGCGGCTGCGTTGAAATCAAACGGCTGGTTGATGTCGTCCTGCGGAGAGTGGTAAATGGTCGCCCGCCAGTCGAGGTTCAGCTTCAGGCCGTCGAGTTGCGGATTGCCGGTTTCGGTGCCGCTTTTGATGTAAATAGCCGGAATGCCGTGCCGCACAAAGCTAAAATGGTCACTGCGCATAAACACCACCTGTTCCGGAATGGGATCTTTCGCCACCTTGACCCCCAAATACTTCGCCACCGTATTGACTTCCTTCGCCATGCTCGAATGCTCGGAGCCATACGGCACAATGTCCACCAGCGAATGGAAGAAAAACGGCATATCCAGACACAGATTAGCCACCAGCTTTTCTTTCGGAACCGTCGGGTTGCTGGCAAAATAATCGGACCCCAGCAGACCCATCTCCTCCGCCGTGACGGCCACGAACAAAATGGACCGCTTGGGTCTGGTGGGCAAGGCCGCAAACAGCCGGGCCGCTTCCAGGTTGATGGCCACCCCCGACGCGTTGTCGTGCGCGCCGTTGAAAATGGAATCGCCCTTGACGGGCCGGCCAATGCCGAGGTGATCGAGGTGCGAAACGTAGACGACGTATTCGTCTTTCAAAACCGGGTCGGTTCCCGGCAAAACGCCCACGACGTTATACCCGGCAATGTCGCCCCCGGAGCGGGTTTCGGTTTTGATCCGGGCCGAAAAATTAAGCGGAAACGCCTGGGCCACGCTCTTGTTGGCGGCCGCCAGCACGTCGGCCAGCGCATGACCGGATTCGGCAAAAACCGTCCGGGCGGTCGAATCGCCCAGTGCCGCCACGCCTTTCAGTTTCGGAAAAACCCGCTGCGGTTGGCCGTTTTTATTGAGCCAGCGGTACGTGCCCTGCCGCGCCCGCGCCGAGGATGCCTCCATGCGGTTCCGGACGTCGGTGGGCAGGCTAAACGACAGGACGCCCACGGCGCCGTGGGCAGCCGCGTTTTCGAGTTTGGCCGAATTGTGGTAGGCGCGCTGGTTGGACGGAAAAGCCGCCGGAGCTCCGTTGAAATAAGCCACAATTTTGCCTTTCACATCCACATTTTTGTAATCGTCGTAGTTCAGATCGGGGGCCGTAACGCCAAAACCGACAAAAACAACCGGGGCCGTTGTCTCACTTTTTTCGTCGCCGTAAACCGGACTCAGGGTGTAATTTTTGCCGAGTGTCAGCGGTTTTTCCTGCCCTTTTTTACTGATGAACGTCAGTGAGCTGCCTTCTTCGTGAACCCGCCACTGGCGCAGCGGCACTTTTTGCAGGTACGTTTTTTCCTCGCCCGCCGGTTGCAGACCCAGCGCTTCGAACTGCGCAATCACGTAATTGGCCGCCAGCCGGTAGCCCCGCGTACCCGGTTTCCGGCCTTCCATCGCATCGTCGGCCAGAAACCGCATGTGGGCCTTAATGGCTTCCGGTTTGACCGATTGGGCCGCCGTTTGCGCATCCGGTAGAATGCCCGTTTTGTCCTGAGCGAACGAAAGGGAAAAACTGAGAAACAGTACGTTTAAGGTCAGGGCGGTTTTCATATCCGGTTGCAATTAAACAAGCAAGATAAGGAAAGCCGCCCAGAAAAGCAGACCTGAAGGATTGATTAATCGTTTTGAGCGGTTGCAAACAGAAACCGCAACCGCTCAAAACGAACCGTTTCCGATCAGGTAAATTCGCTGCGGGCTTTGGCCACCAGATCCCGCATGTCCATGCTGCCGCTGGCGCCGTTGTTCGTGCTGTTTTGCCAGGATTGGACGGCAATGGCGCGCGGGCCTACATCGCCCTCCCAGAATCCGAAAACCGGTCCGCCCGACTGACCCGGGAACACATCGGCCTGGTGCAGAATGGCTTGCGCATCGGCGTCGGTGCCATCCACCCGAAAACCGCCCTGCCAGGTCGGGCGCTGCCCGTTATTGAGGTCGCCGGGGTAGCCCATGTGCGACCAGACGGCCAGGTTGTCCCAGTCATCGTTGTAGCCCCGGGCGCCCATCCAGCCGGTGGTGTCGCCCAACCGGCGATCCAGCACCACCACCACATAGTCAAAATTGCCTTCGTTGCCGGAGATAAAACCGTCGCCGTCTTCCTTGACGTACCAGTAAATGTGGCTGCCGTACGCTTCGCCAAACGGCGTACCGCCATCGTAGTAGGAGGGCGTAAACCGCACCCAGTCGGCGGCAAAACCCGCCGGGGCGGTCCAGTCGATTACGTGGCTGACCGTGAGCAGGTGACGCGGGCCAATCATTACCCCCGAACCACTGCCGCGATTGGTTTCCACCAGGCCGACGGTCGACCAGGGATAGGTCGTATCCCGAAAAGCCCGGCGGTTATCGGAGCCGAAAATGGTGGTGGCCACCCGCCGTTCACCCGTCACCTCCCGAATGGTTTTGATGCTCTTTTGCAAATCCACCGGCGTGGGGTTAAAACCGAGGTGGTCCGGAATAAAGCTGGTCAGTTGTTTTGCCAACTGGTCCTCGCTGATTTTACGACGCTCTACCTTAACGGCTTCTCCTTTCAGGGCCGATGGCAGCGCGCGGGTTTCGGTCCGGACGCCGTCAATTTCGACGACGATTTCCCAATGGTCTCCGTTATCACCCCGGTCGACGCGCTCGAGTCGGGTGGTGACTTTGGGTTCTTTTTCCGCGGTAATGTGGAAGCGCCGTTCGATCTGGATCAGACTGTCTTTCAGAGCTTTACGCGGCTTGAAGTGCCGTTCAATTTCTTTGAACGGTACCGGTTTTTCATGTTCGTTTGGCATGGCTATTGGTCTGGTTAGATTTAATTTTACCGACACAATAATGGACAATTTCAATGAACACCAGCCCGAACGGCCTATTGAACGGTAGGTAGGTTTTAGGAAGCGGTAAACAGATCCTTCAAGGCCCGCCGGGCCGCGTGAAAACCGCACATGCCGTGGACCCCGCCCCCGGGTGGGGTAGAAGAGGAGCAGATGTAAAGCCCTTTAGCCGAGGTCCGGTAGGGCGACCAGCGGAGCGCCGGCCGGGTAAAAAGCTGGCCCAGGTCGATAATGCCGCCGTTGATGTCGCCCCCGATGTAGTTGGGGTTGTGTTCCTGAACCTGAAGGGTATTCATGGTGTGCCGCGCCAGAATCCGGTCGCGAAAACCGGGTGCAAACCGCTCAATCTGCCGCTCAATGGCGTCGGTTCGGTCCACCGTCGAGCCGTTGGGAACGTGGCAGTAGGCCCAGGCGGTTTGCTTGCCGGCCGGAGCCCGCGTTTCGTCAAACTGGCTCTGCTGCGCCACCAGGACGTACGGTTTTTCGGGGTGCTGTCCTTGGGCCGCCTGCCGCTCCGACCCGGCGATTTCCTCCAGCGTGTTGCCAATGTGAACCGTTCCGGCCCGGCGGCACCCCTCGGCCGTAAACGGGATCGGCCCGTCGAGCGCCCAATCCACTTTGAACACGCCCATGCCGTAGCGGTAGCGATTCAACTGCCAGCGGTAGAGCGACGAAAACCGGTGTCCGGCAATTTGCAGGAGTTGCCGGGGCGTCACGTCGAACAAAACCGCTTTGGCCGACGGCAATTGGGCCAGGTTCGAGACGTAAACGTTTGTTTCGATTTTACCGCCCAGCGAAACAAAATACGAAGCCAGCGCCTGGGCCATCTGCTGCGAACCGCCTTTGGTCAGCGGCCAGCCGCGCAGATGAGCCGCCGTCATCAACACCGTCGCAATGGCCGAAGTGGTTAGATTGGATAAGGGCTGGATCGAATGCGCGGCCATTCCGGCCCAGAGCCCTCTGGCCTGTTTGGTTTTAAACCAGTGCGCCAGCCAGGTCGACGGGGGGAGAGCCTTGAGGCCGAAAGCAGCGAAATCAAGCGGGTGTTTCGGAAACGTGAGCGGTCCCAGCACATCGCCATCGATGCGGGGCCACTGATCGATCAGGGGTTTGAAAAACCGGAGGTAGGCCCCTTCATCCGCGCCCAGCGAACGGGCGGTTTCGTCCACCGAGCGGGTCAGCAAAGCCGCCGTGCCGTCGTCGAACGGATGCGCGGCTGCCACCGGCGGCTGAATGTATTCCAGGCCGTGCGCTTCGAGCGGTAAGGTCCGAAAAAACGGCGAACCGGCGGCCATCGGGTGAATGGCGGAACAGGTATCGTGCATAAAACCGGGCAACGTCAGTTCGGCCGACCGCAGGCCCCCGCCGATGGTCGGTTTTCCTTCTAGCACCAACACCGATAACCCGGCTTGCTGCAACGTGATGGCGGCCGCCAGTCCGTTCGGGCCGGAACCCACGACCAGGGCGTCAAATTCAGTTTTACTCACGATGCTCTTTAATTATTCCGCAGGGTAGGCGGAGCCGCTGCGAACCTCCTTTCTCCGCTTAACCGCCGGGCGGCCCCGTCCGCGAAACAACTACTTAATTCCGTAAGTTCGTTAAACTTTCCAGCGCCATTGAATCCTTCCGTTCGATTTAAGCACTCCGTAAGTCCTGACGATGGATTTTAAGCGGTTTGCCAACTCGGTAAAGCCATTCCTTCTATCTTTGTTTTTCGACTACGTACGCATCGGTATGGCTTATTACGGTTATTTCAACGGCGCAATTCTCCCGGTTGAGCAGATTTCGTTCGGCATCACGGACCTTGGCTTCCTGCGCGGTTTCGGACTTTTCGATTATTTCCGCACCTACAACGGTCGTCCTTTTCAGTGGGATTGGTACTGGGAGCGGTTTGCCAACTCGGCGGCTAAAATGCATCTGCCCGTGCCCCTCCAGAAAGAGGAAGCGCACCGGGTGGTGATGGAACTGGTCGAAAAAAGCGGTTTTCCGGACGTTGCCATCCGTTTTGTGATGACGGGCGGCTACAGCCCGGACAGCATCAGTGTCGTTGCGCCGAACCTGCTGATCATGGCCGAAGAAATACACCCCGTACCGCCTGTTCAGTTTGAAGAAGGCATCAAGGTGATTCTGGACGAGTACGTTCGGGAAATGGCCGAAGTGAAAAGTACGGACTACAAGCGGGTGATTCTGCTGGCGCAGGCCATTCGCTCGGCGCGGGCGTCGGATGTGTTGTACCAGAAAAACGGCGAAATCAGCGAACTGAGCCGTAGTAACTTCTTTCTTTTCAAAGGCGACCGGCTGATTACGCCCAACCGCCACATTCTGCACGGCATCACGCGCCGGACGGTTTTGCACCTGGCGCAGAACGATTTTCAGGTGGAAGAGCGGCCGGTGCTGGTTTCCGATCTGTACGATGCCGACGAAGCTTTCACAACCAGTTCAACGAAAAAAGTGCTGCCCATCGTCCAGGTGGGCGACCTGACGGTGGGTGACGGAAAACCGGGTAAACGGACGTTGTTTCTGCTGGAAGAATTTAATGAACTGATCGAAAACTGGTGACAGACGACTGGTCGCCAGACCGGCCAGCTTTGGGCGGTTTTCAAAGCGATTTACTTTTCACTTTGCACGGCAAACGGATCGTCGTTCGTCATCCACGACAGCCATTTGTTTTGCGCTTTCATCACCTGCTCGATCACGTCGCGGACGGCCCCGCGACCACCCGCAACGGGTGAGATGTAGTCGCAGACGGCTTTAATTTCGTCGGCAGCATCGGCGGGGCAGGTGCTGAGCAGGGCCGGGCGGGACAGCACCTGTAAGTCCGGAATGTCGTCGCCCATGTACAACACCTCGGCTTCGTTGATCCGGTCGCGGTTCAGGAAGTTGAAGTACGCATAAATCTTCTGCTCAACGGGGCCGCCCATAAAAATATCCTTGATTTTCAGAAACTCCAGCCGCTTGCGAACGCCAGCCTGATTGCCGGCCGACAAAACCGCCACCCGGTATCCGGCATGAACGGCCCGCTCGATGGCGTATCCGTCGCGGATGTTAAAGGTCCGGAATTGTTCACCCGACTCCAGGGCGTTGACACTGCCGTCGGTCATCACGCCGTCAACGTCGAAAATGAAGGTGGTTATTCGTTTGAATCGTTCCTGTAAAGCCGTCATGCGGAAGGGGTTGAGCCACGAAAATACGCGTTCAGTCGGTTTAATTTCCATTTCCTGCGATTTTCTTATAGTTTCGGGCGTGCCAACGCATGCAGAAAATTTCGATGGATTTCAGTAAACTGGCGGCCCAGTACCAGGAAAGCCTTTTCCGAACAATCATCCCTTTTTGGACCCAACACAGCCGCGATATGGTTTGTGGCGGCTATTACAATGCCCTGACCGACCAGGGCGATGCGTTCGATACCGACAAGGTTCTTCAACTTCAGGCGCAGCAAATCTGGGCTTTTTCCTTTCTGTTCAATCAGGTCGATGCCATTCCGTTGTGGCTGGAGCTGGCCCGGCACGGCGTTGACTTTCTGCTCAAAACCGGTCGACACGAAAACCGTTGGCTGGGTGTGGTCGACCGCCGGGGCCGCCCCGTGGCTCCGGCGGCCACCATTGCCCCCGACTGCGCAGCCGCGATGGCGTTTGCCCAGTTTTACCAGGCCACGCAGGAGACCGAATGGGCGGTTATTGCCCGGCAAACCATCGGTGCCATCCTGGCCCATCGTCAGCAGCAACGCGACCAATGGGAAGCGGATCTGGGCGGTTTCCGGCCCCTGAAACACCTTGGCGAACCGATGCTGCTGCTGAAGGCCTTGCTCGAAACCCGCTCGCTGCTGGACCCCGACGTCTACAAACAGGCGTACGAAGCAGTTTTGGGCGAAATTCAGAACGAGTTTTTTGACAAACGAATTGCGGTTTTGCGGGAGAATGTGTTGCCCGGCGGTTCGTTTTGCGACAGTCCGGCCGGCCGGCGGTTGCACGGCGGCTACGGTTTTGAAACCGCTGCTTACCTGTTGGAAGCCGCCGAGCTGACGGGCAACCGCCGGCTGGCTCAACAGGCCGTTCAGATGGCCCTGCACCTGGCCGACATTTGCTGGGATGAACCGCTGGGCGGTTTTTTTCAGTATGCCGACCTGAAAGCACGGCCCAGTATCTACAGCGAATGGGACCGGAAACTTTGGTGGGTGCACGCCGAAGCGCTGGCGGTTTTTTCGAAAGGATACATTCACACCCGCCAAAACGACTGCCTGAAGTGGTTTTGGAAAACGCACGATTACACCTGGCACCATTTCCCGGATAAAGGAAACAAGGAATGGTTCGGCGTTCTCGACCGGAAGGGGCAACCCGTTTCAACCCTGAAGGCCAGCCCGGAAAAAAGCTGCTATCACCTGATCAAAAGCTTGTACGGCACCTGGCGGGCGCTGGAACAGGCCGCCGTGATTGCCACCAAAAACCGCCTGGAGACGCGCCTGGGCCGACCGGCGAATTAAGCGCTTTCCGCCCGGTGCTGAATGCCGTCGGACAGCATTCGGTACAGTTGCAGCCAGGCCGGCTTGTCCGATAAATAGGCCCGATGCAGGCCCAGCGTGCTCCCATCTCCGCGCCGGGCCGGACCGGTTTGCACCTGCGCCGGATGGCCGGCATCGAGGGCTTTCTGAAACGTTTCTTCAATCAGAGGGCGCAATAAATCAAACTCCAGATTTTCGGAATCGGTCAGGTCTTTGGCGATGCCGAGCAGGTAATTGGTGAAATTACAGGCAAAAACCGCAGCCAGATGCAGCACTTTTCGTTCGTGGGAGTTGATCAGGTACACAATCTGGCTGAGCTCCTGCGCCAGCGTCACCAGCCGGGCTTCCGTTTCGGGCTCGCTGGCTTCGATGCAGAGCGGAATGGTGTCGAAACTAAGCGGATTGGTGCCTTTGCTGAACGTTTGAAGCGGGTAAAAAACGCCGGTCTGCACCGGTACATCGCTGTAGATCGTCACCAGCCGGTGCAACATTTCCAGCGATTTACTGCCCGAGGTGTGGACTAAAACCGCGTTTTCGGGCAGGACTAGCTCCGAAACGACCGTTTCCAGGGCATCATCGGGAATGGCGAGCACGAACAGTTCCGCTTCACTTTCGGCAAAGTTCAGATCGGTACTCAGGCGGGCGTCGTACAACATTGAAATCAGTTGGCGGGCGTGTTTGGCCTCGCGGCTGTATACCTCACAGATAAAATGCCCGGCATTTTCGAAGGCCATTGCCAGGTGCCAGGCCAGATTCCCGGCACCAATGAAGGAGAGTTTCATGTGATAAAGATATTTTTCAACGGCAAACAAAAAACGATTCCGGCAGTTTTTTCGACGGTCATCCACTGTGAGAGGGGAAAATGGAAGCGTTCATATTAGCATTATATGGCTTGGTTTTGTTACTGTTATTTTCATACAATTGCGGACAGCTCAGCTTAATTATCAGTTACCTGCGTTCCAAACGAAAACGGGTATCGTTTCGGCAGTATCCGGCGACGCAGGCCGAGTCGGTTCCGTCTGTTACCGTGCAGCTGCCGATTTACAATGAACTGTACGTAGCGGCCCGCCTGATTGACGCGGTGGCGCAATTAAATTACCCGGGGGCCAAATTCGAGATTCAGGTGCTGGACGACTCGACGGACGAAACCGTGGGCATCATTGCGGAGAAAGTAGCGCATTACCAGCAGATCGGCATTGACATTCAGCACATCCGCCGGCCGGAACGGAGCGGGTTCAAAGCGGGCGCCCTGAGCTACGGGCTGGAACGCGCCAAAGGGGAGTTCATCGCCATTTTTGACGCCGATTTTGTGCCGGAACCGGATTTTTTGCTTAAAACCATCCCCCATTTTGAAAACCCGAAAGTCGGCATTGTCCAGACCCGCTGGACGCACCTGAACGAAGATTATTCCGTTTTGACGCAGTTGCAGGCCTTTGGTCTTAACGCCCATTTCTTCATTGAACAAGGCGGGCGCAATGCCGACGGTTATTTCATGAACTTCAACGGCACGGCGGGGGTCTGGCGAAAAACCGCCATTCTCGACGCCGGTAGCTGGAGCCACGACACCCTGACGGAAGATCTGGACCTGAGCTACCGCGCCCAGTTGAAAGGCTGGCAGTTTGTTTATCGCGAGGACATTGGCTCCCCGGCCGAACTGCCGGTGGCCATGAATGCGCTCAAATCGCAGCAATACCGCTGGATGAAAGGAGCCGCCGAGTGCGCCCGCAAGCTGATGGTCAAGGTGATCGGCGCTCCGCAAATACCGTTCAGAATTAAGCTGCACGCCTTTTTTCACCTGCTCAGCAGTTCCACGTTTATTCTGGTTTTTCTGCTGGGTCTGCTGAGCGTACCGGTTTTATACATCCGAATCCGGCATCCGGAATACCAGTCGGTTTTTCTACTACTCGGTTTTTTTCAACTTAACTTACTGATTCTGATTTTCTTTTACGGCATCCCGTTCTGGCTGGAACGACGGGGCAAGCTCGAACAACTGGGCCTGTATTATTTCCCGATGTATTCGTCGCTGATGATGGGCCTGTCGCTCCACAATACCATCGCCGTCGTGGAAGGCTTCATCGGCCGGAAAACGCCTTTTATCCGCACCCCCAAATTCAATGTGAAAGCGGGTGGCGACACTTGGCGCACGAACAAATACCTGCACCTTGACCTCAACCCCGGCATCAACTGGCTGACCATGCTGGAAGGTGTTTTTATGCTTTATTTCCTGTTCGGAATCGGGCTGGGATTTCATTTTCACCAGTACAACATGCTGGTTTTCCACGTCATGCTGACGGTCGGTTTCGGACTTGTTTTTCTGTACAGTCTGTTTCATGCCGGCCACCGGGTCTAAAGCGGGCGGTTTTCCGGAACCTCAAAAACCCGCAGCGCTATCGGGAGCACTGCGGGTTCCAACCATTAACCTAACTAAACTTAATTCGAGATGCAGTTGCGAATCAACTGCTTGAAGGCTTCGGCCACGTAGCGGCCTTTTTCAATATCGCCAAGCTGGATTTTTACCGTGTGGACATAGTCGGAAGGCTTTCCGTCTTTGTAGGTCTTCACCAGTTTTTCTTTTCCTTTCGTGACCAGACTCACGTAGACGTTCTTGCCGTCGACATCAAAATTGGTTGCGTCGGCATTGAAGTCTTTCAGCGCCAGATCGTACACCAGTTCCGCTGCTTTCCGGCCGCCCTGCGTCACCGTCAGTTTCAGATCGCAGGTGCCATTTTCGGCCGACAGCGTGTAATTCGTCGGTTCTTTTTCGCCCAGATCCTTCGGTAATTGCTCTTTGATCCACTCCAGCCGGGCCTGCTGACTGCCGGTCGGCACCGGGCTTTTGCGGGATTGCGCGCACAACTGAACGGCTTTTTCAAAGGCTGGTGACATATACCGGACATTCTCCAGATTGTCGGCGGCTAATTCGATGCCGGATACGTAATTCTGCCGAACGCCATTTTTCGTGTATCCGATGAACTTGCGGTTGTCGCGGGTTTTCAGGTCGATGGCGTACAGTTCTTTATCGACGCCCAGTTTGGCGCCTTTCTCGGCCAGATCGGCCAGGTTGAATTCGTAGACCTCCTCGGTGTTGTTCTTATTGTAGGTTTCGCGCCGGGTGTAGGTGCAGATGCAGTCCGGTTTCAGGGTTTGCTCAATCGTGCGGTCGTTGGTTTTGGCAGCCTGTAAACTCGATTCCAGGTATTTCTGGGCACTCGCCATGCTGGCAAAAACCGGCTTGCGGGCTTCCAGTTGCTTGACAGCCAGCGGAATCAGTTTGCGCCAGGCTGCGGCCACGTCCCGAATCCGGTCGGCGTCACCGCTGATGATCTCGAACGTCTGAACGACATTGTCCAGTTTACCGTCCTTCGCATACCCCATCAGTTTCTGCTTCTGCTGAACCACCAGCGACAGTTCAAACCGCTTGCCCCTGGTTTCGACCTGCAAGCCTTCCAGCCCCAGATCGCCAAGGTTGAACGAGAACGTTTCGGAAGACGCCGAACCTTTCGCACCCACTTCGCTGCGCCGGAAAACCGCCCGCAGGGGGTTATCAAAATCGAACGTCAGCGCCTGTTCGTACTTGTCGGAGCCGATGGCTTCGCTGCCGATGTTGGTTTTCAGCCACTGGCGCAAATCGTCCAGCGTTTCCGGCGTCCGGGTCGGTTTATAGGCTTTTTCGGCCGCCTGAATCGCTTTTTTCAGCGACTCGACCAGGGCCTTGGCAAGGTCCGGATTATCGGCGTAGAGCTTAACCCGATCGGTCAGGCTCTTGAGTTCGCCGTTTTCGCTGTAGCGGATAAATTTTCGGTGCTGTTTGGTATCGGCAATGACCGAGATGACGTCCCTTTCAACTTTGTACGTCACGGTCGCCACATCCAGATCCGACAAATTCAGGAAGTACGTATTTTCGTCGCCTTTGCCTTTGTCGCTGGTTTTAGTGACGGAGAACGTGGCCCGGTAGGTAGGCTGCGACGCTTCCAGTTTCTGAACGAATTGGGCATTGCCGGTTTTAACGGGTTGCAGTTGCGTGGAGACGCCGGCCAGTGGGCCGGTCATCAGGTCCTGGGCATTGGCCGCCAGGCAGAACGTGACCGCCAACCAGGTCAGTACTGGTTTTTTCATGGTGTTTAGTTATGTATTTGTTGTCAGGCATTGCCGGTTTCAAAAACCGTACGACAAAGGTAAGCGCCGGAGCGCGGGCCGAAAGAGGACTTGTCAGCAAACGGAATTTTCAGATTCCCAACTGTTCATTTTGCGGATTGAATCGTAAAAAAAGAACCCCGCAGAAGCGGGGCTTCTGCGGGGTTCCGGTATTTCAAAACCGGGTTGCCTAGAGGTGAATGGCTTCGCCGTAAGCCGCTTCCGTGGCATCCTTGATGGATTCCGAAATGGTCGGGTGGGGGTGAACGGCTTTCAGGATTTCGTGTCCCGTGGTTTCCAGCCGGCGGGCGGCCACCACTTCGGCCACGATTTCGGTCACGTTATACCCGATGAAGTGCGCACCGAGCCACTCGCCGTATTTTTTGTCGAAAATCACCTTCACAAAGCCTTCCGGCGCACCGGCGGCTTTGGCTTTTCCCGACGCCGAGAGTGGGAATTTTCCCACCAGAATGTCGTACCCGGCTTCCTTGGCGGCCGCTTCCGTGTACCCCACTGAGGCAATTTCGGGCGTGCAATACGTACAGCCGGGAATGTTGTTGTAGTTCAGCGGTTCGACGTGGTCCAGTCCGGCGATTTTTTCCACGCAGATAATGGCTTCGGCGGAGGCTACGTGCGCCAGCGCCTGGCCTTTCGTGCAGTCGCCGATGGCGTAATAGCCTTCCACGCTGGTCCGGTAATAGTCGTCGGTCGTGATTTTACCACGGTCGGTTTTGATGCCGGTTTCTTCCAGTCCGATGTTCTCGATGTTGGCCACCACACCCGCGGCCGACAGCACCACTTCCACGTCGAACGTCTTTTCGCCCTCCGGCGTTTTGACGTACACTTTGCTCAGTTTACCGCTCGTATCGACTTTTGTTACTTCCGAACTGGTGTAGATGTCGACGCCCAGCTTTTTGTAATGCTTGGCCAGTTCTTTCGAAATTTCCTCATCTTCGACCGGCACGATGCGCGGCAGAAACTCGACGATCGTTACTTTGGTGCCCATAGCCGCGTAGACGTACGCAAATTCAACGCCGATGGCGCCGGAACCAATGACGAGCAGGGATTCGGGCTGTTTTTCCAGCGACATGGCTTTCCGGTATTCGATCACGCGCTGACCGTCGATGGGAACGGCGGGCAGGGCGCGGGCGCGGCCACCCGTGGCAATGATTACGTGTTTTGCTTCGTATTCGGTGGTTTTACCGTCTTTATCCGTTACGTCAATTTTCTTACCCGGTTTTACTTTGCCGTTGCCGAGCAGCACATCAATCTTATTTTTTTTCATCAGAAACGTCACCCCTTTGCTCATGGAGTCGGCCACGCCCCGGCTGCGCTTGATCACCGCACCAAAGTCGGCCTTTGCGTCACCGCTGATGGTAATTCCGTAGTTTTCCGAATGTTTAATGTATTCAAATACCTGCGCACTTTTCAACAAGGCTTTGGTGGGAATACAGCCCCAGTTCAGACAGATTCCGCCCAGACTTTCGCGTTCGACAACGGCCGTTTTGAGACCCAGCTGCGATGCACGAATGGCGGCAACGTAGCCACCGGGGCCGCTGCCGAGAACAATTACATCATATTGTGATGCCATATGTAAGGAATGTTAATGAATAGGAAGAATTAACCGCACGGGTGCCCCCGAATGCACTCTCAGAGGGAACGCAAAGTTAGGCTGAAAAGTTGATTTACCTAGTTCATTCCAACGGGCAGGCTGGTTTCCGGGAATCGCTTTCGTGCCGGTTTTCGTCCGGGACCAAAACCGCATCACCCTTCTACACGCAGGTCGCAGGACGACAACACGGTTTTTGGGAGAAGCTGGTCGAAATCATGTTACTCCTGGTCCGAAAACCGCCGGTCCGAAGCCGGTACGCCGAAAGGGTGACGAATGGAACGGATTGCCGGTGCCCAACAAAAGGACGTGTACCCGGTTTTACAGGTACCGGGCGGGTGGACGAATTCATCCGCTTTGGGGTTGCATTCGGATAGCCGTTCGTAAAACCGTATCTTTGCGGATTCATTTTTCAAATTAATCATTGTTTCACGCATTATGACGACCGACCAATTAAAGGACGTGAGGGCCAGAGTAGAGGCCCTGAGGGGGTATCTTTGACTACGATAGCAAAAAAGAACAACTCGCTGATTTAGAAGACCGGACCACCCAACCCGAGTTCTGGCAGGACGCGGAAGGGGCCGAAAAAACCATGAAGCAGGTCCGCGCCCTCAAAGGCTGGACGAGCGGTTATGAGCACGTCGATACGCTCCTGAGTGACCTGGAAACGCTGTTTGAATTTTACGAAGCCGGCGATGTTTCGGAGGAAGAAATTGACGTGGAAGGCGAAAAAGTAAAAGCCGCCCTGGACGATCTGGAGCTGAAGAAAATGCTCAGCAACGAGGAAGATCAGCTCAGTGCGGTTTTGGAAATTAACTCTGGCGCGGGTGGAACCGAAAGCCAGGACTGGGCCGATATGCTCTACCGCATGTACCTGATGTGGTCCGAGAAACACGGCTATAAAGTCAAACAGGTGGATTACCAACCCGGCGACGGCGCAGGCATCAAATCGGCCACGCTGGAAGTGGACGGTCCGCTGGCTTACGGTTTTTTGAAGTCCGAAAACGGGGTTCACCGGCTGGTGCGGGTTTCGCCCTTCGATGCCAACGCCCGGCGGCACACTTCGTTTGCTTCCGTTTACGCGTATCCGCTGATCGACGATTCGATTGAGATTGAAGTCAATCCGGCGGATATCGAATGGGATACGTTCCGCTCGGGTGGTGCTGGTGGCCAGAACGTCAACAAGGTTGAAACCGCCGTGCGATTGCGCCACAGACCGTCGGGTCTGATCATCGAGTGTCAGCAGGAGCGGAGCCAGTTGCAAAACAAGGAAGTGGCGATGCGGCTTTTGAAGTCGAAACTGTACCAGATCGAAGTGGAAAAACGCAACGCGGCCCGCGCGGAAGTGGAAGCCAGCAAGAAGAAAATCGAGTGGGGTTCGCAAATCCGGAGTTACGTCCTCGACGACCGCCGGGTGAAAGACCACCGCACGGGTTACCAGACGTCCAACACCGATGCGGTTTTGAACGGCAACCTCGACGAATTTATCAAGGCGTATCTGCTGATGCAGGAGTAAGGCGTTCCGATACGACCAGCGATTCGATCACCCGTTTCAAACCCGTGGTTTCTTCCACCACGTGGGCTTGCCAGAGCTTCCGGGTGCCGCTCAGGATTGCCAGTAATTTGGCAAAACTGCTCGGAAACTGGATAATAACGGTTGTTGTCAACGCCGTCTGATTGGCGGAAACGGCAGCGAGCGTATACTGGACGTGGGTGTTGCTTTTGAACGGCCGGTGTTTGTTTCCGTTGATATACGAAACCGATGGTTTTGACACGTAGTAGAGCGACTGATTAGAAACCAGTCGCTCTACTTTATACCGGTGGATTACCTGCTGATTGCCGGCCGTTTCTTCGCAGTGAATGCTACTGCCTTCTTCTAACCGGCTCCCGTTCGTAATTTCAAAGGTCTGATGGCCAACCGCCAGCTGCCTATAGTAGTGATCCAAGTGCCGCAGTTTTTCAAAAACAACAGGAATAGAAACTTCAATCAAAGTATTGTCTTCCAGATAAATAGCATTCTGAATTGACGTTAAATTTACCATTATTTTTGCTGTTTATTTTTCAGCAAAAATAAGCTGTTTTCAAAACCTGTAAATTGACGTTAGTTAAGTTTTTGTACTCAATTTTTTACGAAGGCGGCTCAGACTTTCGGGCTGAATGCCCAGGTACGAAGCCAGGTATTTCTGCGGAACCTGCTGAATAAGCTGCGGTTTTTCGGCCATTAACTGCAAATACCGCTCTTCGGGGGTTTGGGTCAGCAGGCTCATTTCGCGCTTTTCTTTCTCCCGCATCAGCTCCTGAATCGCCTGCCGCTCGATGTTGCCGGCCGACGGATTGTTTTTCCGAATGGCCGCCAGTTCGGTCGCTTCCCAATACAAGACCTCGGCCCCGCCTACGGTCTGAACGCTGAATGTAGCCGGTCGATTTTCCCAAAGTGCCGGAATGGCCGAAACGAAAGCGGGTGCGATCACAAAACCGAGCGTTGTTTCGGCGTCCTGATGCTGTGTGAAAACCCGCAAAATACCTTCGTTCATAAAGAAAATCCGGCCCGAGTGCAGGCCCTGCCGAACCAGCGAAGTCCCTTTGGATAGGCGCAGCAAATGCGCCGTTCGGGTGTATAACCCGATCTCTTCCTCGCCCGGATAAATAGAAGCCTGCTCAAGCCAGCGGCTGATCGAATCGAACATGAAGGTGACGGTTTCGTGCGTTTGTCGTATGTTTGGCTATGCGCCCGGTTTTTAAATTGTCAGACGGCCCCGTTCCTTTATTGGCGTTTCACGGTATTGGTCAGGATCACCGGGCCTTCGAACCGTTGGCGCGGGCGCTCGAAGGCCGGTACGCTCTGTATGCCTTCGATCTGTTTTTTCACGGCGCCAATCCACCTGAGGTTGCCGACGACGTGCTGACGAAACCGGCGTACCGGGACCTGATTCAGGCATTTTTGGACCAGCATCGGATTAATCGGTTTGCCGTATTGGGTTTCAGCATGGGCGGACGGTTTGCGCTGGCGACGGCCGAAGCTTTTGCTTCCCAAATCGACGAGCTTATTTTACTGGCCCCCGACGGGATTACGGTCAGCCCCTGGTACCGCATGGCCACCAGCACCGGTTTTGGCCGACGGATTTTCCGGTATTTACTGAAACACATGCCCCTTCTCCACCGCCTGGGCCACTTCTTTCTGTCCGTCGGATTCATTAACCGCAGCGCGTTAAAATTTGCGAAAAACACGCTTTCCACGCCCGAACAACGCGAGTCGGTTTACAATTCCTGGGTTTATTTCAGGAAGTTACACTTTAATTACCAGGCACTTGGCACCCTGTTCAACCAGCAGCCGATGCGCATCCGGTTTTTCGTTGGGTATCATGACCAAATCCTGCCGGTTTCGTTCCTGACCCCTTTGACCCGCCGGTTGCATTCGTACGAATTGACGGTTTTGAAAACCGGCCACAACCGGTTGATCGAGAAGGTAACAAAGCTGCTTTAGCGGTTCAGCGTTCGGTTCAAAACCGCATACAGGCCAACGACGGACGCCAGCAGCAAAACGCCAATCGAAATTTGGGTCCAGTTGCCGGCGTTTGGATTTTCGACCAGCGTCCGGATTTCCCGGGCCTGTCCGGCCGTCCAGACCGCAATGAGCGTCCGCGGAATCATGCCCAGAAAACCGCCCAGCAGAATATTCCGCAGCCTGGCGCCCGACAGCGCGAACACCAGATTCGTAACGGCAAATGGCAAAACCGGCGACAGTTTCGTGAAGAAAATCACTTTTAATTCCTGCTCCCGAATCTGTTCCAGCACTTTTCTGGCTTTCTGGTTTTCCTCGATAAACCGGACAAACCGGTCCTGATCGACCCAGCTGACCATGCGATTGACCATCAGAATACAAATCATGTTGAGCGCAAACAGCGGCAGCAGCGAATTCCAGCCCAGAAAATAGCCAAAAATCAGGGCCAGGAAAGTCGGCGGGGTCAGGGCAAAAGCCGACGTAAGGCAGCAAACCGCCGTCAAGCCCAGCCATTCCCAGCCGTTGAACTGCGCAATAACCGGCTCGTAGGAAACCGTCAGGTACGTCAGCGCCGAACTGAACAGGAGCGGGACCACCGACAACACCAATCCCGCCAGCGCCGGACCCGACAACGCTTTAAGCTGTACTTTTTTCACACGCCAAACTTACGGCATTTCGCGTCAATGACTGGTACCATTTACAAAACCGTGTTACTTTCGGGTATGAAATTCGCAACCAAAGCCATCCACGCCGGCATTGAACCGGACCCCACGACGGGCGCCATCATGACGCCGATCTACCAGACGTCGACTTACGTGCAGGAGTCGCCGGGAAAACACAAGGGCTACGAATACGCCCGGACGCAAAATCCAACCCGCACGGTGCTGCAAAACAACCTGGCCGCGCTCGAAAACGGCAGACACGGTATTTGCTACGCGTCCGGTCTGGCCGCTACCGACGCCATTCTGAAGCTGTTTAAACCGGGCGATGAGATCATTGCCAGCAACGATCTGTACGGCGGCACGTACCGGATCATGGTGCGGGTTTTTCAGGAATACGGCCTGAAATTCAAGTTTATCGGTCTGGAAGATCCGTCGGCGCTGGAAACCGCCATCACGCCCGCGACGAAGATGGTGTGGATTGAAACACCGACCAATCCGTTGCTGCGCATCGTTGATATTGCCGCCATTGCCGCGATCACGAAAGCGAAAAATACGCTGCTGGTGGTCGATAACACGTTTGCGTCGCCCTACCTGCAAAACCCGCTGGACCTGGGCGCCGATCTGGTGATGCACTCGGTGACCAAATACCTCGGCGGCCATTCCGACACGGTTATGGGCGCAATTGTGCTGAACGACGATGAGATCACCAGGCGGCTGGAATTTATCCAGAATGCCTGCGGGGCAGTTCCGGGGCCGCAGGATTGTTTTCTGGTCCTGCGCGGCATCAAAACGTTACACATCCGGATGCAGCGGCACGGGGAAAATGCCCTGAAAGTCGCTCAGTATCTGAGCCAGCACCCGAAAGTCGGTCAGGTCAACTATCCGGGCCTGGAAAACCACCCGCAGCACGAACTGGCGAAGCGGCAAATGCGCGGTTTTGGCGGCATGGTGTCGTTCGAACTCCGGGGCGATTCGCTGCCGGAAGCCGTGCGGGTGATGGAAAGTTTCCGGGTGTTTTCGCTGGGCGAATCGCTGGGCGGTGTGGAGTCGCTCTGCACGCACCCGGCTTCAATGACCCACGCCAGCATTCCGAAAGAAGAACGCGAAAAGAACGGCTTAAACGACACGCTGATTCGCCTGAGCGTTGGGATTGAGGACGTTGAGGACCTGATCCAGGATCTGGAACAGGCGATTGGGTAACCGTCCTGAACTTGGATTACGCGGATTGAAGCATTACCTAAGATCTACTTTTATATCATAGTTAGTCCTTTAATCCGCGTAATCCAAGTTCAGAAACGTACTCTGACCCCCGCCAAAAAATTCCGTCCGGCCTGCGGATAATAGAAATTCGCCGTCACGGTCTGACTTTCCGAAATATAACTGTAGGTGTAACCGTTCGACTCGTACAATTCCCCCAGCACGTTGTTCAGCAGCAGCGAAAACGCGATTTCATTCATCCCTTTGGGCTTCACGGTATAAATAAACCGCAGGTCATTGACGAAATAAGCATCCAGTTTGCGGGCTTCATCTGCGGTGTTGTCCAGATACTGCTTTCCGACAAACTTCGACAGCCAGCCAATTTCCAGCCCTTTTGCGGGCGTAAACAGCAATTGGGAGCCGACAATGGTGTTCGGCGCGAAGGCAATGTCGGTGTCGGTATACTGGTTGAGTTGCTGCTGGCCGGTATCGTAATTATCCAGAAATTCCGTGAAGGCTTTTACTTTATTCTGACTAAAGGTCGCGTTTACATTCCAGCGCAGATTTTTCGTCAGCGCGGTTCCGGCTTCCAGCTCAATTCCGGCGCGGTAACTGTTTGCTACATTCACCCGGTTTTGCGCCCCCACATCGTTGATCTGGCCGGTCAGAATCAGCTCGTTTTTGTACTTCATGTAATACAGATTGGCCGAAAAAGCCAGCCGCTGGGTTTGCATTTTGTAACCCGCTTCCCAGTCGTTCAGTCGTTCGGCTTTCGGGCGACTGGCGGGCGTCGATTGCGTATAATCGTTGCGATTCGGCTCGCGGTGTCCGACGCCGAACGAAGCGTACACACTGCTGCGGTCGTTCAGGGCGTAGGTGATCCCGGCTTTGGGATTAAAAAAGCTCAGGTTATCGTCCTGTTGCACGTTTCGAAGCTGGTTGTCGTAGCCTAAAAATGAATACCCGACGGTCCTGACCTGCAAATCGACGTAGGCATTCAACCTGGATGTGAGCTGGTAATAGGCTTTACCGTACAGATTAAAGTCGGTTTTGGTGGCGTCGTTGTCGTAATACCGGTGCCGGATGTTGCCCGTACTGGCAAATCGCGCCCAGATGATTTCGCCGTAATGCTTGCCGGTGTACTGGTTCCAGCCCCCGCCGATGTGGGCCGTCAGCTTGCCGAAACTATTGTAATCCAGCGAAAAAACCGCCCCGTAAAAGTCATTATCCAGCCAGCGACGCCGAATCAGATCGGTTTGATTGATGGTGGAATCCCGGATCACGACCGGCGGCAAACCGTAATCGGACAGGTCCTCGCCCGCCCGGAATTGCTCGTAATAGCCCCGACCCTGGGTGTAATGCAGGGAAGCGTTCAGGCGCCAGTTGCGGCTTAGTTCGTGGGAGCTAATCAACTGGTAATGATCCTGTTGGTAATTGTCCACCTCATTATCGTAGGTATAAGCGTTGTACGTTCGGTTGGTTTTCAGCAAGTTTTCCGGCACGCCGTCCCAGGCCTGGTAGGTTTTCTCCGTGCCCGAAAAAACATTCAGCCGCACGAAGCTTTTTTTGCCGTACCAGCCGCCCGACACATAAAATGATTTCAGATTCGACGAGGCCCGGTCGATGTACCCGTCAGACACGATTCGGGAAAGCCGGGCATCAACCACAAAGTGATTATTCAATAAACCGGAACCGGCTTTTACCGTGGTTTTCAGCGTATTGAACGAGCCGCCGGAGACGTCCGCTTCGCCGTACGGATTTTTCTCAAAACGATTGGTTTGCACATTGACCGAAGCCCCGAAAGCGCCCGCGCCGTTCGTAGACGTTCCAACGCCCCGCTGAATCTGGATGCTGCTCACCGACGAGGCAATATCGGGCATATTGACCCAGAAGGTGCCCTGCGATTCGGCGTCGTTGTACGGAATCCCGTTGACGGTCACGTTAATCCGCGTAGCATCCGAACCCCGAATCCGAAAACCGGTGTAGCCAACCCCCGCGCCCGCGTCGGAGGTCGTCACCAGCGAGGGCGTGAAGTTGAGCAGCAGCGGAATGTCCTGCCCCAGATTCTGTTTGGTAAGTTCCCGCGCCGAAACGTTCGTGTAGGCAACCGCCGACTTCTGATTGGCCCGGGTGGCACTCACCACCACCTCATCCACAACGACAACGGTTTTCGTTAACGCCACGCTGATCCGCTCATTTTGCTTTAGATCAACGGTTTGCAAAACCGGCTCATACCCCAACAGAGAAATCCGGAGTTGCGTAGAACCCGGTTTTAGATTGGTTAACCGAAACGCACCATCGGCGTCGGCAAAGGTGCCTTTGTAGGTGCCTTCTACGGAAATGGCTGCGCCGGGCAACACCCCGCCGTCGGCATCATTGACGGTTCCGGAAATGGAAAATTGCGCCCAAGTGGGCAGGCTGACCAGCAAAAAAACCGCCGTCAGTCCGTGGAATCTAACGAACAACCGCTCCATGGCGCGCCTTCCAATCGTAACATTTTTCATGCGATACGAAATGTTCACGACAGGCAAGGGGCCAGCCTATCCATTATTATTTTGGTGATTTACAGTTGCTACGGACGTACGAACTAAAGTCCGCCAGTCCGTATGGCACGTTCCCTTCGCCGGCATTACCCGGTGCAGGTTCAATGGGTATAATCTCAGCCCGTTGTATTAAGGCACCCCTTATGTAAGATTAGCGATGCAAAGGTAAGCGCCTAAAGGGCACAAAAAAGCATTCTCCAAAAATATTGCGTGTTGATGAACTTTGGCATAAATTTAAATGTATATACATTAAATGTCGATACATTTAAAAGAATTTGACATATTACCTCAAAACACTCCCAATTATGGAAACGCTCGTCAATGGATTACACCACGTAACGGCTCTGGCCGGCGACGCCCAAGGCAATGTCGATTTTTACACGCACATTCTGGGCTTACGGCTGGTCAAGAAAACCATCAATTTTGATGCGCCGGATGTATACCACCTATACTACGGCGACGAAACCGGATCACCGGGCAGCATTCTGACGTTCTTTCCGTACGGCAAAGGCATTCCGCGCGGCCGGAAGGGTGGGGGACAACTGACCTACACGGCTTTTTCGGTTCCGACGGCTTCGCTGAGTTTCTGGATCAACCGGCTGCACGAATTCAACATCGCTTTTTCGGGACCGTACCAGCGATTCAACGAAACCTACCTGCGGTTTGAGGATTTCGATGGCATGGGCATCGAACTGGTGGCTCACGATAATGACCAACGGCCGGGCTGGTCGAACGGTTTTATTCCGGCCGGGCACGCCATCAAAGGTTTTCATACCGTGACCTTAAACGAATTTAACGTGGACGATACGGTAAAATTGATAACCGAATCGCTCGGTCACACGTTGGTAGCGGAGGAGGCCGGTTTGTTCCGGTTTCAGGCCGGCAAAGGCGGTTCCGGCAATTTCGTGGATGTGAAACACGCGCCGAACGACGTGCGGGCCCATCAGGGGAACGGTTCGGTCCACCACGTTGCGTTCTCGACCGACTCGGACGAATCGCAGCTTGTTTTGCAACACCAACTGCTGGAAGCCGGTTATCAGGTGACACCGGTTCAGGACCGGAACTACTTTCACAGCATTTATTTCCGCGAACCGGGCGGTATTTTGTTTGAAGTGGCTACCAATCCGCCGGGATTTGCGGTGGATGAGCCGGTTGCCGAATTGGGTAAAACGCTTAAATTGCCGGAATGGTACGAACCCCGGCGCGCTAAAATCGAAGCGGGTTTACCGAAAATTGAAGTGAAGTAAGTTTGCTTTTTTCGTTAGATTGCCGATTTGTCCTTTCCGTGTAAGCGGTTTCGGCAAACCGGCAATCTGGCCTTACTAACCGTAAAGAACCATGATACACGATCCTAACAACTTTCTCACTGCCGGAAAACCGCTGGAAAAAGCGTCAAAAGTCATGGTGATGGTCCACGGCCGGGGAGCCTCGGCACAGGACATTCTGTCGTTGGCGGAGTACATCGACGACCAGGAATTTGCTTTTATTGCCCCGCAGGCCCACCAGGGTTCGTGGTATCCGCATTCGTTTCTGAGTCCGCTGGAACAGAACGAACCGAATCTGTCGTCGGCCCTGCAGGTATTGAGCAGCCTGCGCGCGCGTTTGCAGTCCGACTATAATTTTAAAATGCCCCAGATTTTCTGGCTTGGTTTTTCGCAGGGAGCCTGTCTGGCGCTGGAATTTGTGGTCCGCAACGCGATGCCCTACGGCGGGGTTTTTGGCCTGAGTGGTGGTTTGATCGGCCCGCCGGGAACGCCCCGGCTGTATGAAGGCGATCTGGAAGAAACACCGGTTTTTCTGGGTTGCAGCGACATTGATCCGCACATTCCGAAAGAACGGGTGATTGAGTCCGAAGGAGTATTCCGGTCGATGGGCGCGGGGGTGAAAATGAAATTATACCCAAATTTTGCGCATTCGGTCAACGAAGATGAGCTAAAGATTGTTAATCAGTTGATTGACGGTTCGCCCACGTCCGGCGCACCCATCCGAGAGTTGTACACCTAAAACTACCACGCCCGATGAGCCAGTTTATGGTAGAATTTGATCTCCCGGTCGAAATGACCGAGGAATTTACGGTAAAAATACCGCTCCAGCGCCTGAAGGTGAACGAGCTGATGGAAAACGGCAAGCTGCTTACGTATGCGTTGTCGCTCGACCGCCAGAAATTGTGGTGCGTTGTGAAGGCGCAGACGGAATTTGAAGTAATGGAAATCGTCTCCGAATTTCCGCTGATTCATTTTATGGACCCCACCATTACGGAGCTGATGTTCAATAATATCGTTTCGTTACGAATGCCCTTGTTTTCGCTGAATTAACTACTTTTGCCCGTCTTTTCCCGGTATTCATGGCAAATTTTAGATTCATCCCGTCGGATTCGGAGCTGAAACCGTACGCTGACTTTCGGCTGGCCCGAATCGACGGCCAGCAGGCGCAGACCTTCAAGGCGTTTTATGCGCAAATTGCCCGCGAACTCCGGTTTCCGGACGATCTGGGGCCTGATCTGGAGTCGCTGGATGAAGCCCTGAATGACCTGGAATGGCTCGATGACGATAAGATTGCGGTTTATATCACCAACACGGACGCTTTTTTGTCGCAGGAAAAAAGCGAAGCCAAAAAAGTCGACGTACTGAATACGCTGGACGTTGCCGCCGAAGACTGGAAATGGGTGGATGAGGAAGAAGGCGTATCAGCCCGGCAGTTTGTGATTTTATTTCAGCCCGGCGACGCGCTGGTTGCGCTGCTGGATAAAGAGGATTTTGCCTACGACCGGCCCATTTAATTTTTTAACAAAATTAGCTGACAAACCGTTAGTCTGATGCTGTTTGCCGCATGGAGATTTTATTCCCTGCGGCTTTTGGTATGTATTGTTTCTATGAAGGTAGCCGATTTAATTACGCTTTACACCGAAGATAGTTTTATCAAAATCATTGGTGAACAATTCCGCCAGCCGCACACGGCTGACCCCGCCCGTATTCAATTGAAAGGCCTAACCGGCAGTCTGGATGCTGTGCTGGCTGCGTCTGTTTACCGCCTGCATCCGGCCACCTCTCTGTTTGTGCTGAGTGATCGCGAAGAAGCCTCTTATTTCTTCAACGACCTGCAAAATATGCTGGGCGAAGAAGTCTTGTTTTTTCCGATGTCATACAAAAAACCGTATCAATACGAAGAGATCGAAAATGCGAATGTGTTGATGCGGGCGGAGGTGCTGAATAAATTAAATTCCAGCGGTAACAAGCCGGTTCTGGTTGTCACCTATCCGGAAGCGTTATTCGAGAAAGTAATCAACAAACGGTCGTTGCGCGAGAATACCTTGTCGGTCAAACCCGGGGATAAACTGGATGCCAATTTCATCAACGAACTGCTCAACAGCTATGATTTTGAAAAAACCGACTTTGTGTACGAAGCCGGGCAGTTTTCCATTCGCGGGGGGATCATCGATGTTTTTTCGTTTGCCAGCGAATTTCCGTACCGGATCGAATTGTGGGACGACGAAATCGAAAGCATTCGGCTGTTCAACCCCGAAAGCCAGCTTTCTACCGATCCGGTCGACCACATCAGCATCATTCCCAACATCGAGAACAAGCTGATTCACGAAACGCGGGAACCGTTTCTGGAGTTTTTTGCCGACACCGCCCTGCTCTGGTTCAAAGACGTGGAGCTGACGCTCGAAATCATTGAGAAAAACTTCGAAAAAGCCGAACAAAGTCTGGCGGGGCTGGTGGGTGGCAAAGGCGGTATTCAGATCGTCTCGGATCCCAATGTCCTGTTCGAAACCCGGCGCGGTTTGTTGAACCAGATCAAGACCTTCCGGACCGTGGAGTTTGGTCGCCGGTTTTATTTCAAGACCGAGACGAAACTTACCTATTCGTCCAAAGCGCAGCCGTCGTTTAACAAGGATTTCAAGCGGCTGGTTGATAACTTGTCTGAAAATCAGTCGAAAGCCTATACCAACATCATTGCGGCCGAATCCTACAAACAACAGGAGCGGCTCAAAACCATTTTTGACGAACTCGATCCGTTTCTCAAATTCCAGTCGCTGAACATTTCGCTGAAGGAAGGCTTTATCGACGAACAGACGAAGGTGGTTTGCTACACGGATCACCAGATTTTTGACCGCTACTACAAATACCGGGTTCGCGATAAATTTTCCAAATCGAAGGCGCTGACGCTGCGCGAGCTCAAAACGCTGCAACCGGGCGATTTTGTAACGCACGTCGATCACGGCATCGGGCGGTTTGCCGGTCTGGAAAAGGTCGATGTGGGCGGTCGCGAACAGGAAGCAATCCGACTGATTTACCGCGATAACGACATTCTGCTGGTCAGTATTCACAGCTTGCACAAGATTGCAAAATACACCGGCAAAGAAGGTACGCCACCGGTGATGAGCAAGCTGGGTTCGCAGGAATGGGACCTGAAGAAATCGCGCGTTAAGAAGCAGGTTAAGGACATTGCGAAGGAACTCATTTCGCTGTACGCCAAACGGCGGCAGGCCCCCGGTTTTGCGTTTTCGCCGGACAGCTTCCTGCAGGCCGAGCTGGAATCTTCGTTTATTTACGAAGATACGCCGGATCAGGCCAAGGCAACGTCCGACGTCAAAGCCGACATGGAGCAATCGCACCCGATGGACCGGCTGGTGTGTGGTGATGTGGGTTTTGGGAAAACCGAAGTAGCCATTCGGGCTGCTTTCAAAGCCGTTACGGACAATAAGCAGGTGGCGATTTTGGTGCCGACGACCATTCTGGCCATGCAGCACCACAACACCTTCCGGGAACGGCTGGCCGATTTTCCGGTTAAAATTGAGTACATCAACCGGTTCCGGACGGCCACGCAGATCAAGGAAACCCTGAAGCGGGTGGCATCGGGCGAAACCGGCATCCTGATCGGTACGCACCGAATTGTTAATAAAGACATCAAATTCAAGGATTTAGGGCTGCTGGTCATTGACGAAGAACAGAAATTCGGCGTTAAGACGAAAGACCGGCTGAAGGAAATGCGCGTCGATGTGGATGTGCTGACGCTGACGGCCACGCCCATTCCCCGAACGCTGCATTTTTCGCTCATGGGCGCCCGCGACCTCTCGGTGATTGCGACACCGCCCGCCAACCGCCAGCCCGTTACGACTGAAGTGCATACCTTCAGCGAAACCGTTATTCGTGATGCGGTGAGTTACGAAGTTCGGCGGGGTGGCCAGGTCTTCTTTGTCCACAACCGCATCAGCGATATCGATTCGATTGCCAACCTGATCATGCGGCTCGTTCCCGACGCGCGGGTGTCGGTGGCCCACGGACAGATGGAAGGAGAGAAGCTGGAGCGCGTGATGACCCGGTTTATTGAAGGCGAATCGGACGTGCTGGTGTCCACGAACATCATTGAATCGGGGCTGGATATACCGAACGCCAATACGATTATCATCAACCAGGCGCACATGTTTGGTTTGTCGGACCTGCACCAGATGCGCGGGCGGGTCGGGCGGTCGAACAAAAAAGCCTTTTGTTACCTGATGACGCCCCCGGTTTCGGTTATTTCCTCCGACGCGCGCAAGCGGCTGCAAACGCTGGAGGATTTCTCCGAACTGGGCGAAGGCTTCAAGATTGCCATGCGCGACCTCGACATCCGGGGCGCCGGCAACCTGCTGGGTGCCGAACAGAGCGGTTTTGTCAACGACCTCGGTTTTGAAATGTACCACAAGATTCTGGACGAAGCGGTTCAGGAATTGAAAGAAACCGAGTTTAAAAACCTCTTCATGCCGAACGAAGAGAGCCTGAAAACGCTGCTGCCGGATACCCAGATCGAAACGGATTTGCAGGTGCTGATTCCGGAAAAATACGTAGCCAATATCTCCGAACGTTTGTCGTTGTATAACCAGTTGGATAACATTCAGAACCAGCCGGAACTGGACAGTTTTCAGCGCTCGATGACCGACCGGTTCGGGCCGGTGCCGGAAGAGTTCGATAATCTGATCAAACTGGTCATGGTGCGCTGGAAAGCAGAGCGTTTGCAGTTTGAAAAATTGACGTTAAAGAATAATATCATGAAGGGTACCTTCGTTTCTTCTGGGAATGACGTTTTCTTTAACTCCGGCCAGTTTGGCAAAGTAATTGATTACGTCAAGAAACATTCGGCAACCTGCTCATTAAAAGACTATAAGGGAAAGCTGATTTTTACGCAGCGCGACGTGAATACAGTCGATCAGATGGACGATGTGCTGAGCCAGATGGTGGAGTGACAGCCAGAAATTGAAGTCCGGCTGTTTGTAATCGTGAAAGTTTGCCTGACATACTGTAATTTTGAACTTCTATTAGTTACCAAATCGCAATGAATCGAACACAACCGTTACGTTCAATGGTCTGCCTGCTGGCGTTTGCCGCGGTACTAGGCGCCTGTAAGTCCAAGCACCCGACCAGCGTGAAACCGGGTAAGCTCAGTACAGCCACCGGTATTGATTACAACAAAGAAAATGGATTTCAGGTAGCTAAATACAAAGGACAAACGGCCGGGCCGAACCTGGTGTTCATCGAAGGCGGACGTTTCACGATGGGCGCGCTGGAAGAAGACGTGATGAACTCGCGTGACAACCGGGAGCGGACCGTCAGTATTCAGTCGTTCTACATGGACGAAACCGAGATCGCCAACATTCACTACCTCGAATACCTCGACGCCATTCAGCGCGATTCGTCGGAAGAAATTTATACCCGCGCTCTGCCCGACACGAACGTCTGGAAAAACCCGCTGTCGTACAATGATCCGTACGTAACGCAGTATTTGCGGTTTCCCGGTTTCCGGTATTATCCGGTCGTTGGGGTTTCGTGGGAACAGGCCGTCGATTATTCAACCTGGCGGACGGACGCGGTGAACGCAAACATGTCGAAAGGCGGCAGCACAACGTCCAAGAAAAAAGGTTTCTCGCTGAAGCGGAAGAAAAAAGAGGAAGCGGCTCCGGCGGCTGAAGGCGAACAGGCCGTGGCTAAAAACTCACAAACGACCCGGGCGATGGAAAGTGGCAACATTCTGCCCAACTACCGTCTGCCGTCGGAAGCGGAGTGGGAATACGCAGCGAAAGCCATGATTGGCACGCAGTACCTGGACGAAAACCAGTCGAATCAGCGAATTTATCCGTGGGACGGTTCGTCCATCCGGAACGCCAAGAAAGGCCGGAAACAGGGCCAGATGCTGGCCAACTTCAAACGGGGTCGTGGTGACTACGCCGGGATTGCCGGTAAATCGAACGATGCTGCAATCATCACCGCCGAGATTTACACGTATCCCCCGAACGATTTCGGTTTGTACAACATGGCCGGAAACGTGAACGAGTGGGTGTATGACGTTTATCGTCCGCTGTCGTATCAGGACATGAACGACCTCAACCCGCTGCGCCGGGATGGGTACCTGGATGAAGAGAAAAATTACGATACCAAAAATGGCAACTCCATTATCAACGATAAGTTGCGGGTTTACAAAGGCGGTTCGTGGGCGGATGTAGCCTACTGGCTGGCTCCGGGAACCCGCCGGTTTATGGCGCAGGATTCGGCAACCGCTTCAATTGGTTTCCGTTGTGCGATGATCGCCGGAGGCCGGAACAAATAAGCACAGACTTTTCGAGCTCTGACCAGCGGCCACCCGACTATCGGGTGGCCGCTATCGTTATAATCCCGACTGAGCGGCTGTTTGCGGCCCGTAAAGCCGCCGTACAAGCCTCCAAAGTCGCTCCGGTAGTCAGAACGTCATCCACCAGCAATAGGCGCTTACCGGCCACTAAATCGGGCTTCTCGACGGTAAAGACCATGTTGACGTTTTCCCAGCGCCCCAGCCGGTCCTGGCCAGTTTGACTGATGGTGTCTTTGGTACGGACCAACGCGCGGTCGTTCCACGGTATTTCCAGCATTTCTGACAGTCCCTGCGCAAACCAGTCGCTCTGGTTGTAGCCCCGTTGCCGCAGTTTGGCCGGGTGCAACGGAACGCCCACAATCAGATCAATCTGTTTCGGCAACTGGCTTTCTGTTTTAAGCTGATACCCGTACCAGCGGCCCAGCAGATGCCCGACTTCCTTGCGATCCCGGTATTTTAAAGCGTGAATCAGGCGCTGGGTTTTTCCCCGCTTGGTAAAATACAGGTACGCATACACAAACTCGACCGGCACTTTCCCGGCAAACCGGTTTTGGCCCGCCACCAGTGCTTCACCCCGGTGCTGACCGGTTTCCGGTAAACGCAGCCGGCAGGTGGTGCAGATCAATTCCTCCTGATTCTGCAACGTACACTGGCAGAGCAGACACGGATTGGGATACAGCAGGTTGAGCAGGTCCTGAAAACTGCTTTTGATTAGTTTTCCGATCATTTTAACGAACTTAGTTAGCCAAAAACGTTTTAATGCAACGAACCGAATGATGCGTGCCTCTTTCGTCTTATTATATGTGACGAACGGGTTCGTAAAAAGTCATAAAAATGAGTTGAGAAACTCGCTAATCTTTTTTACGAGATGATTACACAGGAAATTGAACAGGAGTGGGAGCAGGTACTTTCTTATCTGGAAAAAGCCGTTGGCAAGCGCCCCGCCGATTTGAATAGCGTCCTTTTCCTGATTGGTGTGCAGGAGCTGGGACACGGAACGCAGATTTTCACCAAGGAGCAAAAACAGGATTTGATGCACATCGCCATCTGCAAGGTGCTGAGCCTATCCGGTTATTACGAACTGGAGGGCACCGATCAGGACGGCTGGCCGCACTGGAAGCTAGTGCAGAAAGTGCCGTACATTGATCTGTTGTCACAGGAGAATTTTTTGAAACTCCACGTCATCAAATATTTCGAAGATTACCTCGATTTGCCCGAGGCAATGCAAGCTGGTCCACCCGATAAAATTGTGTAACGATCTTTTTCGTTATCAGAAGGAAGTTAACGGTCAAATGCTTATCTTGATTTAGGATTTAGAACCGTGATTACCAGACCCGTGTCAACCTTTTAAGTATAGACCGATGCAGATGCAAGAATCCACTCAAACGCTGCTGCTGCGTATTGAAGAATACAGGAAGAAATTTTACGTAAACCAGATTGCCAAGGGCGCCATTTTTTTCATTGCGTTTTCGTTGTCGGTTTATTTACTGATGAACACGGCGGAGTTTTTTGGCCGGTTTAGCTCACCCGTCCGGAGCGTGTTGTTTTTTGGATCGCTGACGGTGATGCTGCTCGCGTTGTACTACTGGGTTGTTAATCCGCTGGTCCACCTGTACGGCCTGGGTAAATCGTTGAGCAATGAAGAAGCCGCGCAGCAGATCGGGCGGTTTTTTCCGGAGGTAGGGGATAAGCTGCTGAACACGCTCCAACTGCGCGCGCTGAGTCGCCACCAAAGCGATTTGCTGGAAGCCAGCATCAACCAGCGGTCGAAGCAATTACTGATCGTGCGGTTTGCCGACGCCATCCAGATCAATCAAAACCGGCGGTTTGTGAAGTATGCCGTTATTCCGGCGTTTATCATCGGCGGTTTGCTGCTGCTTTATCCGGCTTTTCTGACAACTACTTCGCAACGGATCATCAGCTACGACCAGGAATTTGCGGAAGAAGCTCCTTTCCAGTTCATGTTGCGAAACAAGGATCTCAAAGCTTTCCGGAACGAAGATTATACGCTGGAGCTGCAGTTGAAAGGCAATGCGCTGCCGCAGGATGTTTACCTGGTTTCGAACAATACCCGGTTTAAGTTGAACACCGATGGCAAAGGGCTTTTTACGTATACTTTCGATAATGTCCAACGCGACATTCCATTCCGGTTTGAAGCAGTTGGATTTAACTCGCCCGGCTACGAACTGGTTGTTCTGGATCGACCCGGTTTGCTGTCGTTCGACGTCAGCCTGGTCTATCCGTCGTATTTGAACAAACCGTCCGAACAACTTTCCAACGTTGGAAACCTGCTGGTGCCGGAAGGAACCCAGGTGACCTGGCGGTTTTCGGCCGCCAACACCGACTCGGTTTTGGTCAGGTTTACCGGAGAGCCGCGCGGTCTGGTTGCCGAAAAACAATCGTCGGATGCGTTTGAGTTCTCGCGCATGGTCAAGCGCTCATCCACCTATTCCGTCTCGCTGAAGAATAAAGTGGCCGCCAGCCGGGATAATATTCAGTATACGCTGAATGTGGTCAATGATAAGTTTCCGCAGGTTTCGCTTGAAAATTTCAAGGATACCACCTTCTATAATTACGTTATGCTGGGTGGCACGATCACCGACGACTACGGTTTTTCAAACCTGAAAGTAATGTACAAGGTGATCCGGGCGGGCCAGAATGCGCCGGAGAAATTGTTGACACGGGCGATTCCCTTCAACCGGTCAACCTCCACCCAGAACTTTTATTACCAGTGGGGACTCGACAGTCTGAAAATGCAACCGGGCGACCGGCTGGAATATTTTGTCCAGGTTTGGGATAACGACGTCATCAACGGTTTTAAAACCGCCCGTTCAAGCTTTGCCCAGTTCGCCGTTCCCGATCAATCCAAGCTCGCTGAAGAGGCTGAACGTTCGTCTGAAAAGACCGAGAACCAGATTAGTCAGACGCTATCAAAAGCTCAGCAGCTTAAGAAGGACCTGAATTCCCTCGAAAACCGCCTTCAAACCAAGAAAAACCTCGATTTTCAGGATAAAAAACAAGCGGAGGATTTGCTGAAGAAGCGAGAGGAATTGATGCAGGAATTGAAAGAATTGCAGGAACAGAACAAAACCAACAACGAACGGCAGCAGCGTTTCAATCAGCAGAATCCAGAACTCCTTCAGAAGTTTGAGCAATTGCAAAAGCTCATGAATGAGTTGATGGACCCGGAAACCCAGAAGTTGTATGAGGAATTGAAGAAGCTGCTGGAGCAGAAGCAGGACGATAAAATGATCGATATGCTCGATCGGTTGAAGAATAAAGAGAAAAACCTGGAGAAAGAATTGGAGCGGGCGCTGGAGCTTTTCAAGCAACTTCAGATGGAACAGAAGATGGAAAACACCATCAAGGATCTCGAGAAGCAGGCTGAAAAGCAGGAGAAATTAGCCAGCGAGACAGAAAAGAAAGAGACTCCGCAAGCCAAAGACGAGAAAGGTCAACCGAAAAAAGACGATCCACAATCGAAGAAGGATAGCGCTCAATCAAAGAAAGATGAGAACGCCCAATCGAAAAAGGACGAAAATCAACAAGGGAAGAAAGAAGAAAATGCCGACACCAAGCAGAACGAAAGCGATGCGTCTAAAAAAGAGGAGAACTCGGAGTTGAGCAAAAAACAGGATGAGCTTAACAAAGAGTTTGAAAAAACGCGCGAAGAACTGAAAGAGATCGAGAAGATGGCTCAGGACATGAAAGACAGTCAGGAGCAGGACACGCACCAGGATCTTCAGAACGAAATCAGCAACGAGCAAAAGGAAAGTCAGAAGCAGTTGGATCAGCAACAGAACAGCAAGGCTTCCAAATCGCAGAAGAATGCCGCCAAGCAAATGAAGCAACTCGGTCAGCAATTGCAGCAACAAATGCAATCGCAGGAAATGGAAGAGTCGCAGGAAAACATGGATGATCTGCGTGACATTCTTGAAAATCTGATTCAGCTTTCGTTCGATCAGGAGCGCGTGATGAAGGATTTCAAAGCGGTTTCGTTGCAGGACCCCCGGTTTGTAAAGCTCGCGCAGGACCAGCTCAAACTTCAGGATGACGCTAAAATTATCGAGGACAGTCTGTATGCCCTGGCTAACCGGGTTCTTCAAATCCAATCTTTTGTAACCCGTGAGTTGAACAACATGAAGGGTTACATGGATGAAAGCGTCAAATACATTCGGGAACGTCGATTAAATGTTGCTACATCGAAGCAGCAGTTTGCGATGACGTCGATCAATAATTTGGCCCTTATGCTCAGCGATGTCTTTAAACAAATGCAGGAGCAAATGAGCCAAATGTCTGCATCCGGTTCCGGCAAAGGCAAGAAAAAAGGCAAAGGTAAGAGCATGGCGATGGGGGAGATGCAGAAGCAATTGAATGAGCGGATGCAGCAGCTTATGAAGCAAGGCCAGAACCAGGGCCAGGGTGGAAAAGGCGGACGGGGTATGTCGGAAGAACTTTCCCGTCTGGCCGCTGAACAGTCGATGATGCGGAAGATGCTAAAAGAGCTTCAGGACGCGCAGAAAGGAACGGAATTGGGTAAGAAACTGGGCAATGAGCTAAACGAGCTCATGAATAAAATGGATGAAACCGAAACCGATCTGGTGAATAAACGGGTTAATCAAAATACAATTAAGCGCCAGCAAGATGTATTGGTTCGCTTGCTCGAATCCGAAAAAGCCATGAAAGAACAGGAGGAAGATATGCAGCGTAAAGCGGAATCAGCAAAACCGGTTATGCGAAAACCGCCCCCCCAATATGAGCAATTGGTGAAAGACAAACAAAAGCAGGTCGAATTGCTCCGTTCTGTTCCGCCCGATTTTTCACCATTTTATAAGCGTGAGGTTGATTCTTATCTTAAGAAGTTAAAGTAAGTTAAGGGGCTTCGGCCCCTTTCTTATTTTGAATCTTTTCGTTAGCTGCGGTGTTGATTTTAACAATTGTTAGCGCTTCTTCATTTTTTAATTTTCTACTTTTGTATTCTTTTTTCCGCATTCTTGTAAAATGTTTCCACGTGGAACATTTTTCCAACTTTGATAAAATTGAAATTCTATGTTTGATAAGTATGATGTAATTGTGGTTGGTGCTGGTCACGCCGGTTGTGAAGCTGCAACAGCAGCAGCGACGATGGGCTCATCCGTCTTGCTGATCACAATGAACATGCAAACGATTGCCCAAATGTCATGCAATCCGGCGATGGGTGGGGTGGCAAAAGGACAGATCGTTCGGGAGATTGATGCACTCGG
Organism: Larkinella ripae; assembly: GCF_054780775.1. Taxonomy (NCBI): domain Bacteria; kingdom Pseudomonadati; phylum Bacteroidota; class Cytophagia; order Cytophagales; family Spirosomataceae; genus Larkinella; species Larkinella ripae. The sequence continues at coordinate 9,922 of NZ_BAAGVR010000017.1, read as the reverse complement.
TGGCCAGTCCGGAATCATCAGCGACAAATCCATGATTCAATTCCGAATGCTGAACCGCTCAAAAGGTCCCGCCATGTGGAGTCCCCGGTGTCAAAGTGATCGGATGATGTTCGCAGCCGAGTGGCGTAAAATCATGGAAGAAACACCAAATCTTGATTTTTGGCAGGATATGGTGACGGAAGTAATTGTGAAGAATAAAAAAGTAGCGGGTGTAAAAACCAGCATGGGCCTGGAAATTCAGGCGGAGTCAGTCGTGTTGACGAACGGCACATTCCTAAATGGCAAAATTTACATTGGGGAGAAAACGTTTGGTGGGGGACGAACCGCCGAACGTTCGGCGACCGGTTTAACGGAACAATTGATTCAGCTTGGATTTGAAGCGGGGCGCATGAAAACCGGAACTCCACCCCGCGTCGATGGCCGGAGCCTCAACTATTCACGGATGGAAGAGCAGCCCGGTGACGAAGAACCCGGCAAATTTTCTTACCTGAACACACCGGCTTTGACGAAGCAACGACACTGCTGGATTACGTACACAAATCCGGATGTGCATGAAATTCTGAAAACCGGCTTTGAAAAATCACCCATGTTTACGGGCCGGATTAAGGGACTAGGCCCCCGCTACTGCCCGTCCGTGGAGGATAAAATAAACCGGTTTGCCGATAAAGACCGGCACCAGATTTTTGTAGAACCGGAAGGCTGGGATACGGTGGAAGTATACGTTAACGGTTTTTCCACATCGCTACCGGAAGACGTTCAGATCAAAGCGCTCCGGAAAATACCGGGTTTTGAAAACGCCAAAATGTTCCGCCCTGGTTATGCCGTGGAGTATGACTACTTCCCACCCACGCAGTTGAAGCAAACGCTGGAAACTCAGTTGATCGACGGGCTGTTTTTTGCGGGCCAGATAAACGGAACGACGGGTTACGAAGAAGCCGCCTGTCAGGGTTTGATGGCCGGGATCAACGCGCACAACAGGGCAAAAGAATTAGGGGAGTTTACCCTGAAACGGTCCGAAGCATACATCGGTGTTTTAATCGATGATCTGATTACAAAAGGGACCGAGGAACCCTACCGGATGTTTACGTCCCGGGCCGAATACCGAACCATCCTGCGGCAGGATAATGCCGATTTGCGGTTAACCGAAAAGGGATTCAAGATCGGTTTGGCTTCGCAGGAGCGGTATGATCTGATGCAAACGAAGCAAGCCAATGTGCTGGCGATTCTGGATGAAATGAAACAAATGCGGGTGCAACCGGAAACCATCAACACCCTGCTCGACTCCCTGGGCAGCGCTCAGATTCGGGAGAAAACATCACCGTACTCCTTGCTGAGACGACCGGAAATAAACCGAAAAGAGCTGCATTTGCTGGGCGAAAACGTGGCGGATTACTTAAGCGCTTATAACCAGGAAACCGTAGAGGAAGCGGTTATTTCCGTCAAGTATGAGAGCTATGTGGAGAAGGAACGCTTGATGGTCGAACGGACGGAGAAGCTCGAAAATCTGGTGATTCGTCCCGATTTTGATTTCGATCGGTTGACGGCTTTATCGTATGAAGGGCGCGAAAAATTGAAGCGAATTCGTCCCCAAACCATTGGTCAGGCATCACGAATCAGCGGGGTGAGCGCGTCAGATATTTCCATTTTGATGGTTTATTTAGGTCGGTGAGTATGGCGGTTGAACACCTTGTCGAATGCCCGGTTTGCGGAAATCAGTCCTTTTCACACTGGATGTATTGCAAAGATTTCCTGGTTTCAGAAAGTGATTTCAGCATTCAGAGTTGCGAGAAATGCGGTTTCAAAGTGACCAATCCCCGACCGGTAGAAGAAGAGATCGGACGGTATTATGAATCGGATGAATACATCTCGCACAGCGATACCCGCAAAGGAATCATCAGCCAGTTATACCACACGGTCCGCACCATTACGGTACGGCAGAAAGTAAAAATGATTACTGAACTGTCTCCGCCGAAAGGACAGTTGCTTGACATTGGCTGCGGTTCGGGGTATTTTCTTTCGGCAAGTCAGCAGGCGGGTTGGCAAATCAGCGGTACAGAACCCGATGCGAACACCCGGCGGCAGGCAGCAGAACGGACGCAGATTCCACTGGCCCAATCTATTTTCGACCTCGACAATACCCTGCAATTCGACGCCATTACGATGTGGCACGTTCTGGAACACGTACACGCACTGCCGGAAACATTGGAATGGATCCGGGCGCATTGTCGGCTGAAAAAGTACCTGATCGTTGCCGTGCCGAATTACCATTCGTGGGATGCGAAGCATTACAAACAATTCTGGGCAGCTTACGACGTGCCCAGACACCTGTATCATTTCTCACCGGGTACAATGAAGTCGTTGCTGAACCGATACGGTTTTTCCGTGATTAATCAAAAACCGATGATATTCGATGCCTTTTACGTGAATATGCTGAGCACTAAAAACCGGGATGGAAAACCGGCTTACTTTGAAAGTTTTTGGAACGGGCTTCGTTCTAATTGGGCAGCTTACCAGGAGGGAGGAAATTTTTCAAGCTTGATTTATATCGCTCAAGCCCGCTAATAAATGAATTCTCACGCCCTGAATAGTTTGGCTATTCAGGGCTTTTTATTGCCAACTGATGAAACAAGCACTAGTTCTGTTCGCGATTATCGCTGTTTTTCTAAATTCCTGTTCGCAATATGCCGCTCCGATCGGTGGGAAAAAAGACACCCTGGCGCCGGTGCTGGTGAAGAGTACACCGATCAACAAACAGAAAAATTTCAACGACAAAGCCATCGAGCTTTTTTTCAACGAATACATCCGGGTTGAGAATCCTAACCAAAAAATTCTGATCACGCCAGAACCGGAAGCGCCTTTCAAAGCCAAAATAAAGCCCACAAGTCTGCGATTGAGTTTTGAAAAACCGTTCAAAGAAAATACAACCTACACGTTCAATTTCACGGATGCGGTGAAAGACGTCACCGAAAATAATCCGGCGCTCAGTCTCAAATTCGTTTTCAGTACTGGCAGCACGATCGATTCGCTGCGGGTAGGAGGGAAGGTAGTCGACATCCAAACGGGTCAGCCGACGCTGAACACGATGGTCGGACTTTATATTCCAAATGACACGTTAACGCCCACCAAAACCAAACCGTATTATTTTACGCGAACCGATACATCCGGTATCTTTCTGCTGGAGAATGTGAAAGATGGCCGCTACAAAGTATTTGCATTTGATGATAAAAACCTAAATCTAATCCTGAACCCGAATACGGAAAAGGCTGCATTTTTACCGGGCGAACTCGATCTGAAGGCCGACAATGACACGCTGGCGTTTCAGTTATTCTCATTTTACAACACTCCACCGCGATCGGTCCGAACCCAGCAACAGGTCAGTACATATACATATGTGTTCGATCGGGGTATTGAAAATTACAGCGTCCGTTTCACCAATCCGCAGGACAGTATTCCGTCTTACTTCCGAACGCCAACCGAACTTACTTTCTTCAATGCCAAAGCCACTACGGACACGGTTCGGATTCAGATTTCGGTCACCGATTCGTTAAAAAATAAAACCGACCTAACCCAAAAATTCAAGTTCCGGACCCCCACCCGCCGTGAAACGTCCGAGCCGGTAACGCTGACTGCTAAGCCCGCTGACAATGGGGACGTCGATCGAAACGTAGAAGTAACGCTGCAGTTTTCAAAACCGATGAAACAAATTACGATGGATTCTTTACAGGTGTTCAGCGACAGCACCAACCGGATTGCATTGAGTCCGCAGGATTATCGGTGGGAAGATAACCAGACCCGGTTTGTTTTGACAAAGCCAACTACTGCCCGAAATAATGTGATCATTCGTTTAGGAAAAGGGGCTTTTATCAGTGTGCTGAACGACTCGACCGCCCGAAACGAATTGAACTACTTCATTCGCGATCCTGAAAAGTATGGAGTGTTAACCGGAACGGTCAATACCACAGCTAAACAGTTCATCGTTGAACTACTGGATGAAAATTTTAAGCTCGTTGATAAACAAATAAACAACCCCACGTATCGTTTCGTTAACATTAAACCAGGCCGTTACCGACTCCGCGTTATTACTGATGAAAATGGCAACGGCCGCTGGGATAGTGGAAACGTCCTTGAAAACCGCTTGCCCGAACCCATCCACTTTTACACCAACACCCGAACCAAGAACATCATCACGATAAAGGCCAACTTCGATATTAGTGAAGATGTCAACGCCTTTTGAAAGGTCAATGTGAAATTAAAAAAACACAACTATTCGGTGGAAAAGTAAGTGGAAAAGTTAGGAGTCTCTGTGGACAACATGTGAAAAGGTCTAAAACTTGCTGTGGACAGTGCCGAATGGAGTGTGGATAAGTGATGTTTTGAAAAAGACCCGTGTATAACTTTACTCTTCTCCACAAATTATTCCCTTCTCTATTAACACGTGGAAATGTTTAAACTGTATCTTGTGGAAATGTGATCAGTTACCCACGGTTTTAGACAACCTGAATGTGGATAAACAAAATAGTCGTTGAAAATCAGTAACTTACATGTGGATAATTTTTTGAACGCTGTGGATAACTTATTTATGTTATTCACATTTCAACAAATTAATTGTGCATAAACGACTTGTCCACATATCCACAGCCACCAATCCTTTAAATCCTTTTATTATTTAATTAATAAAAAAAGAAGAATGAAGAAGATAGCCAGTGTCCTGATCCTGCTGTTTATCGTTGGCTTGTCGAGTGGCTTTGCTCAGGAAGGGCAGGAACTGGCCGATGAATATTTTAAAAAAGGCGAGTTTGAAAAAGCGTACACAATTTATCAGCGATTGATGAAAACGGGCGCCAGCAAACAAGTCGTGAATCACTATGTAGAGAGCGCAGTTAGGCTGAACAAAATCGGCGATGCTGAAAAAGTGCTTCGAAAGCTTACCAAATCGGATGATAAAAATCCGTACGTATTTCTGCAATCCGGTATTCTGGAGGAGAGCCGGGGTGATTCGGCTAAAGCAGAGGTTTATTTTAACAAGGCAATGGCCGTGGCCGGCAGTGCGGTAAATGGTCTGCCGGAACTGGCGCAGGATTTTGCGGAAAAAAACAAGCAAACCTGGTCGATCAAAGTCCTGAAAAAAGGCCGGGAGCAAAGTCGGGAACCGTTGGCATACGCCGGCGAACTGGCGCGCTTGTACGGCGCCGTCGGACAGAAAGAGAAGATGGTGGACGAGTTGCTGCACTGGGGACTGATTCCGGGAAACCGGGATAATGTGCAGGCGATCTTACAGGACAATCTGAAAGATGCCGATCAGAAGATGCTCGAAACCGTCCTGTACAAGAAAGTGCAGGAGAATCCGAACGAAATGTTTTACACCGAAATGCTCGTTTGGTACCTGACGCAGAAGAAAGAGTTTTACAAAGCATTCATTCAGGAACGCGCCCTCGACAAACGCTTAAAATTGACCGGTGTGCGCGTTTATGATCTGGGAGCAGTTGCACTCCAGAATAAAGATTATAAGAACGCAGCGGCCATGTTTGAGTACGTAGCGAAGGAATACCCGCAGGGGCAGCTCTACGCCTTTGCCCGCCGACTGGTCATCAAGGCCCGGGAAGAGCAGGTGAAAAACACGTATCCGGTCGATAATCTGGAAATTCGGAAACTGATTGCCGACTATCAGAAGATGTTTCAGGAATTAGGCAAGAACAACCGGACGCTTGAAGCCCTCCGGAGCACCGCGAATTTGTACGCATTTTACCTGGATGAAAAAGACACCGCTTTAACAATCCTGCAACTGGCGACCGAAATCAGTAAAAACGAAAAGACGTTTATTGATCGCTGCAAGCTGGACATGGGGGATATCTACCTGCTGAAAGGCGAACCCTGGGAAGCGACGCTGCTGTATTCTCAGGTTGAAAAATCACAGAAAGAAGATCTGCTGGGCTACGAAGCTAAACTCCGAAATGCTCGTTTGCATTACTACAAAGGCGATTTTGAGCTATCGAAAGAAGTGCTGGACATTTTGAAACAGGCCACCAGCCGGGAAATTGCCAACGACGCGGGTTCGCTTAGTTTGCTGATCATGGATAATACCGGTTTGGATAGTACAGAAACCGCCATGAAAGAATATGCCGCCATCGAACTGATGCTGTTCCAGAATAAGGTCGATTCAGCGGCTCTGGCGCTAAACAAACTCTATACCAAGTACAAGGACCACAATCTGGCTGATAACATTTTGTGGCTGCGGGCGAATACGCTGATCAAGCAGAGCAAAGTTGATGAAGCGTTGCAGGACCTGGAGAAAATTTCGGCTAACTACGGTGAAGATGTACTGGGCGACGATGCTCTTTACTTAACGGCCAAAACTTACGAGGAAAACAAACAGGATAAAACCAAAGCGATGGAACTCTACAACCAGCTTTTGCAGAAATATCCGGGAAGTATTTTTGGAGCCGAGGCCCGAAAACGGTTTCGCTCCTTACGGGGAGACATTATCAATTAAACAAAAAACCGCCGGTCCGGCGGTTTTTTGTTTTAGGCGGTTTGCAAAAGAAATTCTTTAAATTCGGCGAAGTCGGCTTTCATGGGGAAGCTTTGTTTTTGCCGGTTCAGTAGCTCTTCCAAAGCCGAGGGAATTTCCACCGGTTTGTGGATAACCGATTCAACCAATTCCTTAAACTTGGCCGGATGCGCGGTGGCCAGGGTTATTCCACTCGTATCGGGGTTTGAGTGTTGATAACTTTTCAATCCCAGGTAACCAACAGCCGTATGGGGACACATTACGTAGCCAAATTGTTGATAAACATCCGCCATCGCCTGTCTGGTCTGCTCATCGTCAAAATAATAGCCCGACAGAACCTCCTTTAGAGTGTCAAAATTGTCATCAAACAAGTGCGTTAAACGAACAAAATTGCTGGGGCTGCCCACATCCATGGCGTTCGAAATGGTTTCAACCGATGGCTCAGGAGCATACAAACCGGTATTGAGATACGTTGGCACCACCCGATTCAGGTTGGTTGACGCGATGAACTGCCGAACCGGTAAGCCCATTTTGTAGGCCAGTGCACCAGCGCTTAAATTACCGAAATTGCCACTGGGGATGGAAAAAACGACCGGTTTTTCAAGGTGTTTCACCTGACCATAGGCCCGGACATAGTAAAAACTTTGGGGAATCAGGCGGAAAATATTGATCGAATTCGCCGATGCCAGGCTAAACTGTTGATTTAATTCACTGTCCGTAAATGCAGCTTTTACCAACGCTTGACAATCATCAAAAGAACCGTCAACTTCCACGGCTGTAATGTTCTGCCCCAACGTTGTCAGCTGCTTTTCCTGTAGCTCACTGACGCGACCGCTGGGGTAGAGGATGGTCACTTTGATTCCGGGAACGCCCAGAAAACCCATCGCAACGGCTCCACCCGTATCGCCGGAAGTGGCCACCAGAATATGCACTTCCCGGTTTGACCGCTCCAGAAAAAAGCCCATCATAGCCGCCATGTAGCGGGCGCCCACGTCTTTAAAAGCAAGCGAGGGGCCGTGAAATAACTCCAGAACCTGCGTTCTTCCGTCTCCCAGTGGCACAACCGGCGTATCGAACGGAAAAGCGTGGTGGGTGATTTCTTCCAGCTTGTGGGCCGGAATGGTATCTTTAAAAAGGGTTGAGCTGATTTGAAAACCGATATCGGCGAGGGTTCCATCCGAAATGGAATTGAAAAACTCAGCGCCCATAAACGGGATTGTTTCGGGCATATAGAGGCCCCGATCGGCCGGTAGACTTCGGAGCAGGGCTTCTTCCATCGAAACCCGGAGTGAAGAATTATTCGTACTGTAAAACTTCATAATCAAGAGCGGAAAAATTGTCGCAAGTTACGAAACCTCAAACCGTTAAGCGAACAAACATTTCAACAAAGCGTAAAAACAAGGTTACAAGGGGCCGGGAACCTAAATCGGTTGCTTTCCATTATTTAAATTTGCAGGTTCAAAAATCAACAAACAGATGTCAGTAGGCTTTTTTCAGGTTCCGATTCCACAAAATGAGCCGGTGAAAGAATACCGCCCCGGTTCCGACGAGCGCACAAAACTAAAAACCGCCCTTGCCGAAGCGACGTCAAAAACGGCGGACATTCCGATGTACATCGGTGCGGATGAGGTGCGGACGGACGATAAGAAAGAAATTATTGCCCCGCACAACCGCCACCAGATTCTGGGTTATTACCATGAAGGCGACGAATCCCACGTTGAGCAGGCCATCACGGCGGCTTTGAATGCCAAAGAAGAATGGGCCAGTTTGTCGTGGGAACACCGCGCCAGCATTTTTTTGAAAGCCGCCGAACTGCTGGCTGGTCCATACCGCTACAAAATTAACGCGGCCACCATGCTGGGCCAATCCAAAAATGCCTACCAGGCCGAGATTGATTCTGCCTGCGAACTCATTGATTTTTTGCGGTTTAATGTTCATTATGCGACGGAAATCTACAGCCAGCAGCCCCAATCATCGGCTGGTGTCTGGAACCGCCTGGAATACCGCCCGCTGGAAGGATTCGTTTTCGCGCTGACTCCGTTCAACTTCACGGCCATTGCCGGTAATTTGCCAACGGCACCCGCCCTGCTGGGCAACACGGTCGTCTGGAAACCGGCTACCCAGCAGATTTATTCGGCACAGGTGATCATGGAAGTGCTGAAAGAAGCCGGTTTACCCGATGGGGTAATTAACCTAATCTATGTGGACGGCCCCCTAGCGGGTGAAGTAATCTTCAAACATCCTGATTTTGCGGGCATTCATTTTACGGGTAGCACGGGGGTTTTTCAGCAGATCTGGAAGACAATTGGCGAAAATATCCACTTGTATAAATCCTATCCGCGTATCGTCGGCGAAACCGGGGGCAAGGATTTTGTACTGGTGCACGAATCTGCTGATCCGAAAGCCGTAGCCACGGCACTGGTCCGCGGGGCTTTCGAGTACCAGGGACAGAAATGCTCGGCAGCGTCGCGTGCCTACATTCCGTCATCGCTATGGAAAGAGGTCCGTGACTACGTTCTGGCTGATCTGAAAGCCATCAAAATGGGCAGCGTAGAGGATTTCGGAAATTTTGTCAACGCCGTCATTGATGAAAAGGCCTTCGATAAAATCAGTCAATACATCACGAATGCAAAAAATGATCCGGCTGTCGAAATCATAGCGGGGGGCAATGTCGATAAAACTGCCGGTTTTTTCGTGGAGCCGACGGTGCTGGTAGCTACCAATCCGCTTTACATCACCATGTGTGAAGAGATATTCGGGCCGGTTTTAACAATTTACCTTTATCACGCCGACAATTTTGAACAAACCATTGAGTTGGTCGACCAGACCTCACCTTATGCCTTGACGGGTGCCTTTTTCGCCAAAAACCGCTACGCAATTGAGTTGGTGACTAAAAAGTTGTCGAATGCGGCCGGTAACTTCTACATCAACGATAAACCGACGGGGGCTGTAGTAGGGCAACAACCCTTTGGCGGGGCGCGGGCATCGGGCACGAATGATAAAGCCGGTTCGTCGCTGAATTTGTTACGCTGGGTGTCGGCGCGGACCATAAAGGAAACGCTGGTTTCCCCCACCGACTTTCGGTACCCATTTCTGGCGGGCGAATGAATAGGGTGTAAACTGATCAAAACAAGGATAGAATTGCATTGAAAAAAGAAACTTGCGCCAAGTCAAGTTTTTTTGAAAAAGCACTTGCGCTAAGCAAAACAAACCCCTATCTTTGCAGTCCCAATTAGATAAAACGGCTGAACGGAAGCGTTCAGCCACAGTTTTCCAAGCGAGGAAAACACGTTCTTTGACAATTTGACCAAGTAAGTAAGAAGTAAGGTTTCTGCGTAAATACAAGTACAAATCATTTACAATGGAGAGTTTGATCCTGGCTCAGGATGAACGCTAGCGGCAGGCCTAATACAT